>CALRGE010000005.1 GCA_943357175.1 Candidatus Peribacteria bacterium | reverse complement strand
CAGACTCGCCCGCACATAACCGTCACGCTCGTAAATTGGCTCATCATATTTTCTTCCGCCAACGTAGCCGCGAATCCCTTCTGCGCCTTTTGTCACAACAGTCCATTCAGATTGAACCAAATCTTGAAGCCTATCAATGTTCCCGTCGCGATGTAGATAGCTGCTTACCATATCTTTAGCTTCTGCTTCATTAACTTGAAGAATTTTGACTCTTCCTTTTAGTGCTTTTAAAGTTTCTCTCTCAAGGCCGCCTGGAGCGATTTGTTTTCGCTGTGGATTCCAAATAATTCCTGTGCTTTTATCTCTGTTTAGTGCGTCTCGTAAGCCTTTCCAGTATGCTTCTCCGCCAATTAAGGGAGGGCTAGAACTTATAAAAACGTCAGTATCTTTTAAGTTTTTATTCCAAACCGGTTCTCCAATCCCATCAGGATTTTTAAGATCAATTTTTCCTTTAATTCCCGGAACATATAGAATTTTTCTTGCTACTTCTCCATTTGATATTCCAAAATGAGCATCAAAGTTTGAAGCCTTCATTGTGCGTAAATTTTGGTAAACATTCCACTGATTTCCGCCCAACACTTTTTTGATTTTTAGTCGAACTGTGTCTTGAAGTTGATCAAGTTCGATTTTTCCATCAGTTTCTTTTATCAGTCTAACATCGCGAGCTCCCTCATTATATAACCTGGCAAAATAACTTGCTTCAAAATCTGGCTCTGCGTGCATGTCTTCAGCGGCTCCATAAGGGTTGATATCTATCAATGTTTTGCGCATAGCCGGCAATTTAGCGTTTTTTTCCCAGAATTTCAATGTTATAATTTGCGAACTATGAAATATTTAATATTTGGAAAAGGCTACATCGGCAACAAGTTTAAGGAATTTTTGGGTGAGGACGCTATGCTTTCTGATGTGAGGCTTGAGGATTATAGTGCTGTGAAAGCTGAGTTAGAGAAGATGCGACCTGAGGTCGTGATAAACTGTGCTGGAAAAACTGGTAGGCCAAATGTGGATTGGTGTGAAGATCATAAAACCGAGACTCTTTTTTCTAATGTAACCGCACCTTTGATTTTGGCTAGTGCAAGCCAAGAATTAGGAATTTATATGGTTCATGTGGGAAGTGGTTGTGTTTATGAAGGTTATAAAAATGGGGAAGGTTTTAATGAAGATGATGCACCGAATTTTTTCGGAAGTTTTTATTCAAAAACAAAGGCTTGGAGTGAAGCAATGATGAAAGAGTTTCCGATTTTGCAATTGCGACTTCGAATGCCGCTGGATGGTGAGCCAGGTGAAAGAAATTTCATCACAAAAATAACAAAGTATCCAAAAGTTATTTCGATTCCGAATTCCGTGAGCGTTATTGATGATTTCTTGCAGGTTGGAAAGGCTCTGATTGATAAAAAGGCGACTGGAATTTATAACGTGACAAACGAAGGTACTATAAATCACCAGGAAATTCTGGATATGTATAAAGAGATTGTTGATCCTTCTTATAATTATGAACTTTTCTCCGTTGAGGAAATGGAAAAAATTACAAAAGCAAAGAGATCAAATTGTGGCCTATCTACAAAAAAACTTGAAGCAGAAGGAATTAAAATTCGACCGGTAAAAGAGGCAGTTAGAGATGCACTTTACAAATACAAAGAAAACTTGGAGAAAGCTAAAGCGGCGTGATATATTAAGTACATGCCAACGTTAAGAAAAAATTTAGTTTTGCCAGATGTCTCAAGATATTTTTTGATTTCATCTGTGCTTGTTGTTACAGGGCTTTTACTTTGGGTGGTTTCACCTTTTTTTGATGTGATTGTTTACGCACTTTTAATTACTGTAATTTTTTCGCCACTCCACAATTTATTCTTGAAGGTTTTATCTAGGCACGAGTCAACTGCGGCCGCGATAAGTACCATTTTAGTACTTATGATTTTTCTTATACCGTTGACACTTTTTATTCTTTTTATCGGACAAGAAGCAGTATCTGCATATGAATTGATTGAGGCCAAGGCGCTTAGTTTTGATATTTCAAATATTGATGCAGAGCAATTCCAGAAGTATCCATTAATTGGCCCATTTCTTGATGGTCTAAATGAAAAATATAATCTTACAAGAATTTTAAAAAATCTGAATATTGATATCGTTGGAGTGGTTAAAGATGCAATACAAACAGTTAGTTCATTTTTAGTTGGTCAAAGTGCAAATCTTGCAAAAGGTTTGGGTGATTCTTTTATACAGTTTATTTTGATAATGACCACGATTTTCTATTTTTTTAAAGATGGAGATCGTATTAAAAATTACGTGAAAGTTTTGAGCCCTTTGCCAATTAAATATGAAAATGAAATTGAGACAAAATTAAAAACAACAATTTATGGAATTGTGGTTGGCGGTTTTGGATCTTCAATTGTGCAGGGTGTTATTGGAGCAATCGGTTTGCAAATTGTTGGAGTTCAATATGTTGCGTTTTGGGGAACAATGATGGCTTTTGCATCACTTGTTCCATATATTGGAGCTTCGATCATTTGGATTCCAATTTGTATCGGTTTATTGATGAACGGAAGCGTTAATAGTGCTATATTTTTGTTTGTTTGGGGATTTATTTTAGTTTCAACTGTTGATAATTTTGTTAAGCCATTCATGATTGGAAAAGAGGCAAACATGCATCCTCTTGCCACTTTCTTGGTTGTTCTTGGCGGTTTGTTTGTGTTTGGATTAAAGGGTATTGTGTTTGGGCCGCTCATTTTGAGTTTAGCTCTAACGATTTATCATATTTATCGTCTTGAATATAAAGAGATTTTAAAAATTTAATATATGTCAAAAAATTCGACGCCAATTTGGAAATTTGTATTAATAACAAGTTCAATAATTGCCGGTTCTTGGGGTCTTGGCTATCTCTTGGCGATGCTTCTATTTAGATAGAATTTCTTTTTGCAAGTTCCCAGAATGTTCTGAGAATTACTGCAGTGCCTCCGAATTTTATTGTTGAGCTTGGTTTTTCAACCCAGCCTGTTCCACCAATATCAATATGAGCCCAGTTTGTTTTCTCAACGAATTGTTGAAGGAATGCTGCTCCCATTGTTGCTCCTGCACGAACACCATCAGTGGCATTTTTTGTATCGCTGATTTCGCCCTTTGTTGCTTCAACGAAATCCTTGTCCATTGGCAAAACCCACATTCTTTCTTTTGCATCTTTTGCAGAATCCATAATTTCTTTAATGAAATCTTCATTGTTGCCCATAATTCCGCTTATGTGATAGCCCAATGCCACTGTTACTGCACCTGTGAGAGTTGCAACGTCAACCATTTTTTGTGGCTTGAATTTGTCTTCCGTGAAGGAAAGAGCATCGGCCAAAACAAGTCGACCTTCTGCATCAGTATTTAGAACTTCGATAGTTTTTCCATTGTAAGCTTTCAAAATATCACCAGGGTGCATTGACCTATCTGAAACTGCGTTCTCCGCCATTGCCATAACTCCCACAAAGTTCCCCTGCAGTTTTGATCGTGCAATGAGTATCATTGTTGCAAGCACAGTAATTGCACCAGCAAGATCGAGTTTCATTGTTTCAATATGTCCTGTCGGTTTTATGTTTAATCCTCCTGTATCAAAAGTAATTCCTTTTCCTACAAAGGCTACGCTAGGAGTTTTCGATTTACTCTTATTGTTGTATTCGAGTGTTATCAAACGTGGTGGATATTCACTTCCACGACCTACTCCCAAAATTGCACCGCATCCCATTTTTTTCAATTCTTTCTCATCATAAACAGTGCATTTGATTCCGTATTTTTTAGCTAGATCTTTTGTAAGATTTGCAACATCGATTGTATTTCTTGAACCTGCTGGTGTGTTCACCATGTCTCTAATAAGTTTCTGGCCTTCATCGAAGTATTCGGCAAATAGCAGGGCAGCTGCCGTTCCGGCAGTTTTCTCACAAATCGCTGTCAGGCTTTCGATTTTTGTTGCATCTTTATCAACTTTTTTGAATTGATTGAATTCATAATTTCCCAAAACGAAGCCGTTTAAATATTCAGCGAGATTTTTTTCGTCAATCAACACGCTAACGTGTGAAGCCTTCAAATGTTTTGCCATTGATGCTGATTTACCTCCCGCTTTTTCATATGGTTGTATGCAATCTTTTTCAATTTTTCCCATTCCCATCAAAATCAACTTTTTATCATCACCGTAAATCACCATATTTTCACTGCATTTCCCGCTGAAATCTTTTGCTTTTAATCTTTTTTCAATTTGTTCAAACTCGTTTGCTGATAAAAGTTTTTTTGCTTCTACCGAAACCTTTTCATTTTCTTGTAGCAAAAGAATAAGGAGGTCTGTTTTTGGGAGGCTTGATTTCAATTCAAATTTCATATTGTGTGGGGTGGGGGTTATGCAAGTGTTGGTTCTATATTTGGTTCCTTGCTGTTCCAAATTTTAAATTCCTCGTCGACTTCATTTCTGCCATCAAAGCCGGAATCTGTAAAATGCCAATTCGAAACTGTTTCTTCATCACAATGCCAGCAAAGAAAGATCTCTTTATTTTTATAATAGCTTGGAAAATCAACAACACCTTTGCCGAAATCTTTAAACATACAGCCAACTTGTTCTACCTCCTGCATGTAATGTTCAATCCGTTTCAAATTAGTTTGAATTTCTGCTTCCATCGCAATTAATTGCAAGTCTGTTAGATTTTTTTTGCCATTTGTAATTTCCAACTCAAGTAATTGCTTCGAATCATTTAGAGCTATCCAAGTTTTTTGAATATCCTGAACAATCGGTTTAATGAAAATTAGTGCTTTATTTGCCTCACTTAGATCGAATGTTTTTTTCATAATTTTCTTGGTTAGCATCTATACCTATAAACGCAATCCGCTGCGTGATGTTACAAACTTTCAGCTTCTTTTAAAACTTCTTCCATGTGACCGTCGACTTTTAGGTTCCGCCACACTTTTTTAATGATGCCGTCTGAGTCAGCCAAGAAAGTTGACCTCACAATTCCCATATATTTTTTGCCCATGAAAGATTTTTCTTGCCAAACTCCGAATGCCTCGCAAAGTTTTCCGTCTTCATCTGCAATTAAATCGAAATTAAGTCCGTATTTTTCTTTGAATTTGCTGTGTGATTTTTCTGCGTCTTTGCTCACACCAATTATTATTGCTCCGGCTTTTGCAAAATCTGATTTCAGATCTCTGAAAGTGCAGGCTTCTTTTGTGCAACCTGGAGTGTCATCTTTTGGGTAAAAATAGATAACAGTTTTCTTATTTTTAGTGTCTATTTGCAGCTCAGGAATCTTGTCGCCTACATCAAGCATAATAAATGTGTTAATATCTGTTAGCATTTTGCCTTTAACAAATTATTTATGCAACACATTCAAAAAGATTTTTCACACTTAAAAGGAAAACTAGCCGGATTTTCCGACGCTCAACTCGACGCGCATTTTACTTTGTACGGTGGCTATGTTAAAAAGCTCAATGAAATCGAGGAAAAGTTGAAAGGGATAGACCGAGCTTTGGCGAACTATTCTTATGGTGAATATAGCGAATTGAAGAGGAGAGAGGCTGTTGCTTTTAACGGATCTTACTTGCACGAGATGTATTTTGATAACTTGTCAGGCGAGCAGAGCGAGCCAAGTGCAGAATTGAAGGCTGCGATTGAGGCATCTTTCGGTTCTATGGAGGCTTGGGAGGCTGATCTGAAAGCTTGTGGAGGTTCAACTCCTGGTTGGGTGATTACAACTTTCAATATGATTGATAAAACCGTGCACAATTACATCATGTTCGAACATCACATTGGTCTGCCTGTTCAGCAAAAAATCATCATGGCAATGGACTGTTGGGAACATGCTTTCATGATTGATTACGGCATCAAAAAGGCCGACTACATCACTGCATTCCTGAAGAATATTAATTGGAAGGTAGTGAATGAGAGGTTTGCTGTTTAAAGCATCTTCAAGAAATCCTCTTTGTCTTTAAACTCTTTGTAGCTTTGTAAAACTGCGACTGGATAGCCGCGTTTCATAAGGATAACTTTTTGGTTTTTCTTGAGTTGAGTGAGGACTTCCGGAACTTTTGAACGGAATTCGGTCACTCCCATTACAACGCTATTGTATTCAGGTTTAAACATATTTTTTAAAAAGGAGGTGATTTTATCACGCGAAATGTACAGTTAACAATACGTTTGTGCCCGGGCACAGATTTTAGCAGGTAAGGGTGCTGGTGAAATGTACAGTTGGGTGTACTGATTATTTTTGGAAACTATCAAAGTTCTCAAAGCGAAAATATTCTTCAATTAGGGTTTTATTGCCTATTTTCACTCTGTCTGTTTTGAAAAGCTTAGCACCGTGTTTAGTATAGAAGTTTTTTGAGCTGTTATCTTTCAGAACGCAAACAAACATGCTTTTTACCCCGTGTTTTATGAATGAATAACACAGTTTTTTTGTGAGTCTGTAGCCGAGATTATTTTTCTGATGTTTTTTGAGAATATAAATTGCGTAAAGTTCAGCTTCATTTTCCCCAATTCCTCCCGTAATAAAACCTACGACTTTTCCAATTGAATCTTCAACAAGAAAAGTCCAATTATTTTGCTCTGGCTTTTTTAGAGACTCCTCCCATTTTTTTGTTCTTGCTGGAATCGATAAGTTTTTTAAATACTCATTATCAACAATGTCTTTATAAGTTTCTCGCCAAGATCGAACATGAACTTTTGCGATTGCTTTGGCATCTACTGCTCTGGCTTTTCTGATTTTGTAGATCATAATTAAAAATTTACTACAAGTGTACTGCATTGCAACTTTTTATCAATTTGGCCATGCAGACTTAAAAAATTCAGGAATAATTCAGGACTTTTATTATTTGCTTGTGCTAGGCTGATTTATTCGTATGAATAATTATGAAATTGAAAACGTCAAAAATAAAGGGAACAGATTATCCGGAAGTTTATAAAAAGGCATATAATTTTTATAAAATTATCAAGAAGAATTGTAACAAAAGAAGACCTCATGTTCGGTCAAAATATTTTATGAATCAAAAAGTATTTCTTGAACTGTTTTGGGTTCATTTGCATCAGAAGAATACAGGAGAAAGACAAAGAAGAGTGGCATTTTTACCAGCGGCGGTTGAATTTATACTTAATTCAGTAGATAAGCCAAGCATGGTGGCATTGTCATCAAAGTCATCAGAAATTTTTTATAGATTTAGAGCTGAAGCAAGTAACGGAGAGGTATTTTTTATTCAAATCAAGGAACATAAAAAGTCTGGTCAGAAGTGGTTAATGTCGATTTTTCCTGAAAAATGAAAAAAGTCACCGCGGTGTAGCTCAGACGACTACGATGCCGTAACTTTTTCTGTGTATATTATCTCAATTTATATAAACTTGGTCAATAGAACTGCAGTCGACTGCACTACTTCACCTCCCACACAACTCTCTCGTGAAGCTTTCCAGGTACTGTGAAACCGGAAGCTTTTTTGTGGCCGCCACCGCCTAGGAGACCGGCAATTTGTGTGAGGTCGATGTCTTCATTTTGTGTGCGGAGAGAACCTTTGATGTTGCCTTTCATGTCTTCTGTTAGTAGTACACAGAAACGGGAATCTGGAACGGAGTTGATGTAATTTATTAGTCCTGAAAGATCTTCTGGCTCGGTGTTTTCTTCGCGAAAATCGCGCTCTGTAATTGCAGCAACAACGGCATTTTTGCTGTTCATGCTCACGCGTGAAAGTGCGCGACCCCAAAGGCGAAGTTTGCTAATGCTACTTGTGTGAAATTGCTCTTTAACGCAACGCTCGTGGTCGGCGCCATGGGCTTTGAGACGGGCTGCAATGCGATATGTGTCGGCGGAGGTGTTTGAGTGCATGAAAGAGCCAGTATCGTAATATAGGCCGTGAAGAAGGTCAGTTGCGCAATCTTTTGAAATGCCCCAGCCACAGTATGTAAAGAAAAGGTAAAGAATGAAGCAAGTGGCAGGCGCTTGATCCATCACAATGTTTACGTTGCCGAAGAAATCGTTGCTTGGGTGATGGTCGATGTTGATTAAAGTTGTTTTAGTTCGGTCTAGAAGTTCCGGCTTTTTCAAATGAAACTTCATCAGTTCGTGCGAGCCGCAATCTACTGTCACAATTAAATCGTAGTCGGCGGAGTTGAAGTCGTTTATGTAACGGTCAGCGTCTTTCAAAAAAACACAATTTGAGGGCACAGGATCAGCACATGCGGATTGAACTTTTTTGCCCATTGCTTCCAGAGTTTCTTTCATCGCCAAATTCGCACCCACGCTATCGGCATCTGGGCTTCTGTGTGAAATTATAAGGATATTATGAGCCGCCATTAGCAGATCTTTAGCCTTGTCAAATTCGTCTTGAGGGATTTTTGAATTCATGGGGTCTATTGTCCCATTTCAATTATCTGTTGCCAAGCGTTTTTTGTCCCGGCTTCCAGTCTGCAGGGCATGCGTCGCCGGTTTGACAGGCCTGAAGTAGCCTTAAAATTTCGCCGATATTTCTACCGATTGCTGTTTCATTCACTAGAGAAGCTCTTAATTTTCCTTGAGGATCTATTATGAAAGTGCCGCGTAGTGCAATGCCTTTTTCCTCGAGTAAAACATCGTAATTTCTTGAAATCTCTTTAGTTATATCAGATAGCATTCCGAAGCGAATGTTTCCGATTTCTTTTTTCCAAGCTCGGTGTGAGTGAACGCTATCCACAGACACGGATAAAATTTCGGTTCCCGTCTCGATGAATTTGTCGTATGACATATCTAGCGATGTGATTTCGGTTGGGCAGACTGATGAGAAATCGAGTGGGTAGAAAAATAGCACTAGCCATTTGCCCGCATAGTCGGAAAGAGATACTTTTTTAACCTCGTCCCCAAACAATCCTTCGGCGCTGAAATCTGGCGCTTGCTGTGAAACTTTTGCTGACATTTTCTATTTGGTTAATTTTTGTGCTGAAACGTATTCAAAAGCCATATACGCCGCTTTTACGCCTTCTGCAACCCCAACTATGGCTTGCTTCCACTCAGTATCACTCACATCACCGGCTGCATAAAAGCCCGGAACATTGGTTTCGCTCATAACATTTATAAGGATTTCACCCTTTTCGTTTTTCGCTGCGCCAAGCTCATCAACCATGCTAGTAAGTGGAATTCTACCGATTTCGACGAAGACTCCTTGAGTTGGCATTTCTGTGCCGTTGTCGAGTTTAACTTTTGTTACGCTCTGTTCTCCCATAATCTCAGTGAGCTGTGTTTTGTAGATCACTTTTATGTTTGGAGTAGCTTCCATTCGTTTTAGATTTATCGGTTCTGGTCGCAATTTTTCTCCACGGTAAATTATTGTTACATCTTTTGCGTGACTAGCTAAAACTAAAGATTCTTTCACTGCGCTGTCACCGCCACCAATCATGATCACGCTTTTGCCTTTGAAGAAAGGAGCATCACATGTGGCGCAGTAAGAAACTCCTCGAGCAGAGAATTCATATTCACCTGGTATGCCAAGTTTTCTGTAAGTTGTACCTGTTGCGAGAAGTACCGTTCGCGCCTCAAAAGTTTCTTTGCCTGAACTTACTTTGAAAATATCTCCTTCTTTTATGATTTTTGAAGTTTTACTACCAATTTTCATTTGTACATCATTTGCTTTTGCGTGGTCTATAATGTGATCTGCCAATTCCTGACCGGAAAGGGAAGTGAAACCAGGGTAATTTTCAACTAGGTGAGTTGTCGTGATTGTGCCACCCAAATTTTCAGAAAGTAGAAGCACTTCCATGTTGTATCTGCGTGCGTAAATAGACGCGGCAAGGCCAGCGCAACCTCCTCCCACGATAATCATGTCGTAAAGCATATTATGAGTTTTTTAATTCTTTAAGCATTTTTGCGAACCTGTTTGGTAGTAGATTTTCCTCGATTTTTCCGTCTAGCATTATTGTTGCAAGCGGTCCGTTAGGCTTACAAAACATCACGTTCGGCGCATTTTCACAATTACTCATGCAGCCGGCTTTTTCAAGCCGAAATTTCCCATCTTCACTTGTATCACCAGCTTTGATTCCCAAAATTTCCTCGGCTTTTTTCAGGTTATCAAGGCCGAAATTTGCCGCACATGAGCACCCACAACAAATTTTAATTATATGCATCATGCTGCTTGTTTTTTCAAGTTGCTGAAGTATTCACGTTTCATTAATCTTTTTCCTACTTTTTCTTTCATTGTGCCTGAATTTTTGACTACCGCACTTTTACCTGCGGAAATTTTCATATTTCCTAGTAACATTTCCATAACCCTTTTAATTAATATTTCTTTCTGCTCCTCTGAAAGATCGTCAAGCATTTTTCCAACGTTACGTTCTTGGTCTGTACCATCTTCTTTTTGAATATTTATTTCTAGACCATAGCGTGCTCGTTTAACTCTTTCACGTGCTTTCGAATCTCCTCTTCGTAGCTCTCTTGCGTCAACATCTTGGCGTTGAGTGGCAATCATTGCGGAATTGAACGTGAAACCTTTTTCCCATGCCAAATCTGCTTCTTTCGCAGCCTTAACTTTGGTTTTTTCCCTTGCTGTGTGAACATCTTTTTCTTCTTCTGCGCCTTCATCAAGCCTGATCCATTTCTTAAAATCTCGCTTATAAACCTCCTGTTGGCTCTCATTATGCATTTTCATCATGTCATCTTTTAGGCCAACTCTTTTTCTAGTCAAATTTATAAGATCAGCTGCTTCAGTTTCACCTTCCATTTCACTTTCATCAATATATTCATCGAGCATTTTTCCTCCATCACTGCTTTCGAGCTCGTCTCCAAGATCGTCAAGATATCCTTCATCATTATTTGCCGCCAAATCGAAAGGATTGTCGTGACTTGTTAGTTTTGCATCTTTTGCCTCTTTTAGCATTCTGCTTCTATCTTGACTATTCGCATCCATAAATGTTTCATCATCACGCATTTTGTCAGGAAGCTTTTGATACTCCTGTACAACTTTTTCTCTTTCTTCAATTTCAAGTTTTAAAGATTCAACTTGGCCTGGTTGCCCGTTAAGGCTCATTTTTTGCATTTTTCTGGTTTCATTCTCAATCTCAAACTTGCTGAATAGTGCAACTCCGTCAACCTCTTTGAGAAGAGAATTTCCTGCATCTGCAATATTCATGTTGTCGTTTGTTACTGCTGATTCGAGTGTATCCATATAGCTCTCAAGCTGGTGTCTTCGCATTTCTTTCACCATTGTCTTAAGTTTTTCCTGCATTTCAGGCTTTGCTTTTTGAATCAGTGCCTGTGATTTCTCATAAAGTGCTTTTCGTTTTGCAATAAGATTTGGCAGTGCTTTCATTGTTGCATCCATTTCCCCAAAACTTTCAAGTTTTCCGAAATGATCTTTAAATTCAACGAGTGTTTCCGGCTGACCATTTATATCTTTACCTCCGAAGTATTTTACATTTAGATCAAGCATTTTGTTGTGATCTTCAACCTTATCCTTATATTCTTTTGAGACTTCTGCAACAAGCGGCCCAGTTTCTTTTTTTGTGCCAAGTGTATTTCTTCTCTCTTTGAAGGCTTTTTGTACAGCTTCCGGCATGTTCATAACAGGTTTCATTGCAACCATCACTTTACCAAGAAGCGCCTCTTTCGATCCAACAAGTCCCAAAGTTGGTAAGAGTGCCATATATTCTTTAAATACGAGCGGGTTTTGTTCCTTCAACATCACTAATTTATTTCTGAAACGTCTGCGTGGTACAAGATCTTGATCTATTGTTGAAAGGACAGTCGTCATATTCATGTCGTTATCAGCAAGAGAAAGTTTGTCGAATCTTGAAAGTAGACTTTTGTGCTCAAAGTTTATGAATTCTCTTTCGGAATCATCCATCGGTTCAAAGAGCCCGCTCTCTGCTAATTTCCCTCTGTACCACTTTTTTGCACTGGACTTCATTTCCTCTTCCGTTTCGTGAAGTTCACGACCATCTCTTACTTTTTTTATTTTGCCAATACGTCTCTTTTGAGGAAGACCTGTGGCATCTTCAAATTTTTTCAGACTTTCCGCAATTTTGTCTCTTTTTTGTTCTCCGGCGTAATCTAGCTTACCCCAGCCACTTTCTCCGGTTTGTTCCATTTTCATCAAATCTGCTCGACTCAGTTCATGGTCTTTCATCTGGTCATTATCATGTGCGTTGTTTTGCTTCTCGCTCATAGTTTTTTGGTTAAGAGCGCCCTTATACTAGTCAATTTTTTTATTAAGACAAGGTCATTTGTTTGCGCTTTCTGTACTCTACAACAAGCCAACAAGTGCCTGCAAGTACTGCCGCTGAAATTTCCCAAATCAAGTAGTTTTTTGTGGGTTTCTCGCTACTCTGCAAAAGTTCGCTGTAAGTGACTTCGTAAATGTCGCCGGCCTGAACTGCGCGAATGAGAATTTGATTGCCGATTGTGAAAACGAGCTGATCCAGTTTTTGATTTTGGGTTTTGAAAGTCCACTGAGAAATGCCATCAAAGATTGTTACAACGCCCTCGCTGTAATCTGTTACTTCACCTTTAAATTGCATCCAGATTGGGTTTTGTTCTCCCGGACTTGGCTCTGTCCATGCCCAAATTTCAGAAACTTTTTGTCCCAGCGAGCTTAAGCTCGCTTGTTCGCTCTGCATTTCTTCAACTTCAATTTTTGAATATGATTGATCTTCAATTGAACTATCGTATTCAATACTGTCCATTGTTTCACCCGTGTAATCTTTAAGCTGAATTATTTCACCATTATTGTTTAGGGCGATTCCGGTTTCACTACGATATAAAATCAGAGTTGATCCCGCTAGAATTACTGTGTTGTCAGGGAAAACATATGGCTTTTTGCCATCATCAATAATCCAGTTACCTAAATTTACATCTACTGAACTTGTATTTGTAATTTCTATCCATTCCTTTTCTTGATCACTTCCTTCAGGATTTGGGAAAACTTCGCTGATATTTACTGATTCTGAAAGATCGCCGTTCACGAAACTTGATTCGCTTTGTTTTGAGTCTTCACTTGTTGCTATAATATTGTCTGCTCCTGGTGTCGGGCTTGAAGTCCAAACCCAAGAGTTGCCAATGAGCGCATAGCTTTCGCCTTCTTTTGAATCTGTGTAATCAATTTGAGATAGAATTTCTTTATTTGTGCCAAGTAATCGAACGCTATCACCACTGTTATTTAGGGAAATTTTGCTATCTTCAACGGATATTAAAAGGTAACTTTCGGCGCCCAAGTTGCCACTTAATTTATATGGATCACTTCCTCCATCTGCGTCGTCCAAGTAGAGTCCGGCAAGAGTTATATTCTCTGTTAAAGGATTATAAATTTCTATCCATTCACTCGTTGAATCAGAACCCTCAGGATTTGGAATCAACTCTGAAATCACTGGTAATTTTATGGGAGTTGTTTCCACGACTACAGTTCCGGTCGAAGTTTCTGTTGAAGCCAGCGTTACAGGAGAATTTTTGTAAATTATTTCACCTTCACTACTGCTGGAGTAAGTCAGTGTGTCAATTAAAATTCCACTTGTAGTTTTCAATGTAGCGAGGTCTCCACCATTATTTAATTGGAAAGGGAAGGAGTCGATTTTCAAACTTTGCCCAGCGGAAATTTGACCACTCATTGCCCAAGGTTTGGCTGTGCCATCTTCGAGAGTATAATTTGCGAGATCGATTTTTGCTGAATCATTATTTTTAATTTCTACCCATTCTTTCTCACCAGTTTTAGGTGATGGGTAGAGGCTGCCTATCTCAAGCTTTGTTGAAACGGAAATAATGCCGCCTATGGCGCTACTTGGGCATTCTTCCGACGCAAAAACTGTTGGAAAAGATAGAATTAAGAGGAATATGAAAAGTTTACGCATATAATTGGGTTAAATTACATGGCAATCATGAACTCAAATCCTGACAAAGTCCTGAATTATTCCTGCAATAATTCGGGATGTTTTTGAATGAGTTCCACCTCTGTTGGAATATATAGAAGATAGTTTCCTCGAACATCGTCATAAACAACAATTTCCAGATATTTATTCATAAAATCAGTTATTATGTTTACTTTTTTAACTAGTGTCCCTTTAGGGTCGTTCCCGATTGTGTTTGTGTGAGTGTCATAAAGCATGAATTTTATATTGTTCTCTTCAAAAATCCGAATAATTTTAATCGGATCGCCATCATAACTTTGGTAGGTACAGTAGAAGACGTCCAATAGTTGATCATCGTAAGTTCGTTTGAAGAAACCGGGAATATAAAATCCGTAAGGTGTTCCTACTTTATAAACTAAGCCCTCATGATCTTTTAAGTAACTTTGAATCTCATCCGCAGCCGGGAAAATATTATCTTGTACGTCTTGATAAGTAATTTTCCCCGCATGATTTAATAAAAGTACGGCATTTCCAAAATTATTTAAGCGTGTATTTAGAGCAAGAATAGCCCAAGTTAGGAAAGCAAATAAAAGTATAGTTCGACCGAAGGTATTTTTATCAAGTTCTTCGAACGAGAGTGCCATTGCGATTGCAGCAAAAGTCAAAAGAGGGAAGCCATACCAAATGACGCCATTTGCTCTAATCAGCCAGAAAAATCCATACACTAGCGCAAAAAACAGCAGAACGGTTTTTCTTTTATCAGAGAATTTGAAGAAAAGAATAGTAAAAACTATAAATCCTAAAAATGAAAAACCTATATCAACATAAGCACCCACTGCGCCAATATCATTCATCGTTAAGTGCCAAGGAATTGCCAGTGCTCGCACAATGATATTAGGATTGTAGCCCAAATATCGGTCATATTCTTCATAGGAACCGGTACCTGCGTCACATTTTCCTTCTATTAACTGCATATCAATAGAAGGATATTCAGCAGTGCCTTGTACTAAGGCATCTACTGAAAAAGTAGTCATTTTTGAAATATTATAAGCAAACCAAGGAAGTATTGGTAATATAATCAGGGCGCATAAGATAAAGAAATGCTTGATATTGAGTAACTTCAGCTGCTTCTGTTTAATCGCGATAAAGCTTGAAATTAAGCCTGTAATCCCTGAGAAAACAATAATTATAGAATTAAAATTTTCAGAGCTAACGAAATCTGAACCTAAATTAAGACCTCCCATTTTCACAAGTGCGGCAAGAGAAAATAGACCGATTGCGATTGCAAAAAGCCATCCACTTTCTACCAATGCAAAAGTTGCAACAAGTCCGAAAATTAAAAGTATACCTGTAAGTTTTACCGTGAATGCGAATCCGGCAAGGATTCCGGCAATCCATATGTATGAATAATCTTTAATTCGGGTTTTATCTTTGAAATCGAGTCCATTTAATAGTGACAATAATGCGGTGCTTCCAAGTAGCCAGTGTGCCAAATCGATTTTATTCTCATCTGCCATGTAAAATGACATCATCGGCATTGAAATCATGAAGGCAATTGCGAGACTTGCATTTTTGCTTGAAGTGAATTTTTTGCAAATTATCCAGATTATTATGAAATTTAAAATTCCGGGTATAGAAGTCCAAAATAGGGCAATTTTTGAATCAATTTGATAGAAGAAAGCCAAAATAAGTTCCCAGGAATACATGCTTGCAATTTTCACTCCTGATCCACTTTCGGCAATATCTCTAGCAATTAGTATGTACCGATTTAATCCGTCCCAGCCACGCGGCATTGGGCTCAGATTGTCCATGAGGTGAATTGATAGAAATGTCCAAATAAAAATGCCTATCGGGATAAGTAAATTTGAAAATGGAAACTCAAGCACTACTTTCCATTTGGAGATTTTTTCAAATATGTAAAATAATTCCTTCCGTATTAAAATAGCAATTACGCCTATTATGGATAAATTTACCAAGATACTAAATTGACCAAGTGATGAAGTTGCAAGGAAAACGAGGCTTATTGATAATAAGCCTAAAATAGTTTCAATCAGCTTTTTTTCAAAATTGTCTTCGTGATCTTGGGTTCTTTTTAAGATTTTATGCAACTTTGTGCCTAATGCACATGAAAAAAATAAAAATAGCAAAGAGGGAAGATATACTTTTAGAAAAGTCCAAAGCATACCTTTTTGAATTTCGAAAAAGCTAGCTCGAACTAAATATTGTTTTATGTTTTCCGGCGCATTTTTGTAAAAACTATTACTTGCAGAAATAACAATCGCTTTCCTTAAAATTTGTGCGTCACCACTGAGTTCTTCTTGGGTAGGATTTAAATTGACCGTTCCGTCAGTGTTGTATATGGCTGTCGGGCCCATATACATTAGAGGTTTGATTACTATAAATTCTACATTCACCAGGAAAAACATTCCTAATAAGAAGACGACCGCGATTTTCTTCGCACTCAGCTTCATTGTTAAGGAATCTTCGCCTTTGCCCCAAGAATAAAATAAGAAAATGACATAAGAGATAATCGGCGCAAGCCAAAGTATCCAAAATCTTCCTAATCCTAGAAAACTATCTGTGTAATAACTGTGGTTTTTGTAATAAAAATACATCACTATTACAAGCCAAATTGTCCCGATAATGTATTTGATTTTTTCTTTCATTTTTTTATTACTCGGAAACTTTAGCCGCAAAGATAATTCTTGCCAAGCGGACTTTGCTTTGTTAAATTGCGTTCAGATCTTTTATAAATTGCGACCGAATTCAAAGAGAAAATCATGGAAAATTCAATTTTTTCACTCTCAAATCTGAAAAAACCGACCTAAGCCGGTTCTCTTTTTTGTATTCTGGTTATAACAACATTAAACATGAGCACTATTACACAAGTGCTTCTACTCGTTCTTGGTTTTGGTCTTGGAGGTGGAATCGGTTTCGTTTACAGAAACGGCCAGCTCAAAGATGAAGATATAAAAAAACGTAAGGAACAGGAGAAAGCATTGCAGGAGGCAAACACAAAGGCAGCTGATATTCTACACAAGGCAAAGGCTGAGATGATAAAGTTGCAAGAAGAGGCTAGGAATGAAGAGCGTATAAGAAGGAAGAAAATTGAGGAATCGGAGGAAAGACTTATAAGAAAAGAGCAATCGCTCGATTCGAAAATGGACAATTCCGAAAAGTTAAAAGAGAAACTTGAATCTGATATTGAGGACGCAAAGAAGAAAAAAGAAGAGGCTGAAAAAGTCTTCTTAAAACAGGAAGAGAAATTGAAGGAAATTGCTCAACTTAATAAGGAAGAAGCTAAACAAATTCTATTTAAACAGGTTGAAGAGGAATCTAAAGATGAACTGATTGAGTATGCAAAAAAACTTGAAAAGGAAATCAAGGATGAATCAGAGGGCAAGGCTAGAGAAATTCTTGCGGACGCAATTCAGCGTTATGCATCTGAGACAACCGTTGAATCAACTACAACCTTGGTGAATCTTCCTTCTGATGATTTGAAGGGAAGAATTATTGGTAGAGAAGGCCGAAATATCAATGCTTTTGAAACTGTTACGGGAGTTGATGTGATTGTTGATGATACACCTGGATCAATTGTGATTTCTTGTTTTGATCCGATTCGTCGATACATGGCTAAGATTATTCTTGAACGTCTGATTGAAGACGGAAGAATTCACCCTGCCCGAATTGAGGAAATGGGTATAAAGGTAAAGGAAGAAGTGAATGTTCTTATAAAGGAGCTTGGAGAAAAAGCCGCTTATGAAGTTGGTGTTGCTGGGCTTCCTCCAAACTTGATTAAGATTTTGGGAAGGTTGAAATTTAGAATTGCTTATGGTCAAAATGTATTGAAGCATTCTATGGAAGTTGGGTTCCTCGCAGCTGAAATTGCAGGAATGATGGGAGCGAATGTGGAGCTTTGTAAGAAAGCAGGACTTTTGCATGATATTGGAAAAGCTGTAGATCATGAAGTTCATGGAAAACACGCAGCAATCGGTCGTGATATTTTGAAAAAATTTGGAATGAGTGAGGAGTTGCTTCACTGTGTTGAGGCGAATGAAGGTGATGTGGAGGCTAAGTCAATTGAGGCAAAAATTATTCAAGTTGCAAATTTGATTTCAGTTTCAAGACCAGGAGTTGATAAAGATAATCTTGAAAGTTTCATTAAGCGTCTTGGAGAAATTGAAAAATTGGCATTGAGTTTTGATGGTGTTGAAAAAGCTTTCGCAGTTCAAGCCGGTAGAGAACTACGAGTCTTTGTTAACCCTGAAAAATTAGATGACTTACGCGCGATCAAACTTTCTCATGAAATCGCACGAAAGATTGAAAAAGATCTTCAATATCCAGGAAAAATTAAAGTGGATGTTGTGAGAGAGTTGAGAATTGAGGCTTTTGCGGAATGATACCGAATGAGCTATGGAGTTTTACTACACTGGGATTATAAAAATAGAGAGCATGCTCTCTATTTTTATATCCTTTAATTACGTTTCGTAAAACTCCATAGCTCATTCGGTTAATCAACTGTACGAAGAAATCGTATAGTTGAAAGTAATTCCTCTTGACTCTAAAAATTAGCACTGCATAATAGCGAGTGCTAGATTTCTGTAACCCCAATCTTATGACAAATTTAAAACCGCTTGCCGGTTACGTGCTTGTGAAGAGGCTTGATGAAGAAAGTCAGACCGCTTCAGGAATTGTTTTGGCGGAAAGTGCCAAAGAGAAACCTGCTAAGGGAAAGGTTTTGGCAGTAGGTGAGGCAAAGAAAGATAAAACTGTTCAGGTTGAAGTTGGTCAAACTGTGCTTTTCAAAAAGTATGGACCAACTGAAGTGAAAATTGATGGCGATGAGCTGTTGATTCTTGAAGAGGAAGATATTTTCGCAATTATTAACTAATTTTAAAAAACATGGCTAAAAATATAACATTTGGAGATCCCGCAAGAAGTGCGCTTCTGGCAGGTGTAAAAAAACTTAACGACGTTGTTCGTTTAACTATGGGGCCAAAAGGACGAAACGTTGTTCTTGAAAAGAAATACGGCGGTCCATTAATTACTAACGACGGTGTGACAATCGCAAAAGAAATCGATTTGAAAGATCCTGAAGAAAATATGGGAGCTCAACTTGTAAAAGAAGTTGCAACAAAAACTAATGACGTTGCAGGAGATGGAACAACGACAGCAACTTTATTGGCGGCAGCTCTATTAGAAGAAGGAATTCGAAATGTGGTTGCTGGTGCAAACCCAATCATGCTTAAGAAAGGAATTGATAAAGCAGTCGCAAAAGTTGTGGAACATTTAGATAAAATTGCAAAAACTGTAAATACTAAGGAAGAAATCGCGCAAGTTGCAACAATTTCGGCTCAAGATGCTGAAGTTGGTGAAGTTATTGCGGAATTAATGGAAAAAGTTGGTCATGAAGGTGTGATTACCGTTGAGGAAAGTCAGACTTTTGGAATCGACAAAGAAATTGTGGAGGGAATGCAGTTCGACAACGGATTTATTTCTCCATACATGGTGACTGATCCTGCTCGAATGGAAGCTATTTATGAAAACGTGAAAATTCTAGTGACAGATAAGAAAATCTCTTCAATCAAAGAACTTTTGCCACTTCTTGAGCAGATCGCACAAAGTGGAAGTAAGGAATTGGTAATTATTTGTGAAGATTTAGATGGTGATGCACTTGCAACTCTCGTTGTTAACAGGTTGAGAGGAACTTTCAATGTGCTTGCAATTAAGGCCCCAAGTTTTGGGGAGAGAAGAAAGGCAATGTTAAAAGATATCGCAATTTTGACAGGAGCAAATATGATTTCAGACGAACTTGGTGTGAAATTGGAAAGCGCTACTCTTGCAGATTTGGGAATGGCAAGAAAAGTTGTTGCTGAGAAGGAAAAAACTGTAATTGTGGAGGGTAGTGGTGAAGAAGCTGCAATTGATGCACGAATTGAGGAAATTAAGGCTGAGTTAGATAGAAGTAAATCTGATTTCGATAAAGAAAAATTGGCTGAACGTTTGGCTAAACTTTCAGGTGGAGTAGGAATCATTAAAGTTGGTGCTGCAACAGAAGTAGAATTGAAAGAAAAGAAGGCTCGAATTGAAGATGCCCTTAACGCAACTAAGGCCGCAGTTCAGGAAGGGATTGTTGCCGGAGGTGGAGCAGCACTTTTACACGCAGCCGCTGTGGTTTCAGCAATGAAAGGTCACAGTGAAGATGAAATGGTTGGAATTAGACTTCTTGCAAAAATCTTATCTAAGCCTTTGGAACAAATTGCCGACAACGCTGGAAAAGACGGAAAAGTTGTTGTGCAGGATGTGTTGAACAAGGCAAACGGTGATGAAAATATCGGTTACGACGCCGTTTCAGGCGAGGTTGTTGATATGATTAAAGCTGGAATTGTTGATCCGAAAAAAGTAACTCGAAGTGCATTGCAAAATGCCGCTTCTGTTGCCGGAATTGTTCTAACAACAGGCGCATCTGTTACAGATATTCCTGAGGAAAAACCTGCCGCAGGTGGAATGCCTGATATGAGCGGGATGATGTAATCACTCACCGAAGGTGAGCAATACTAAGAAAGGCCCCTTGGAAAAATCCTTGGGGCTCTTTTTATGTCTGGCAATCTAGTCCGCCTTGAGTATTTTTCTTCACCCAAATCTGTGCAACATATGGATACTCTTCATTGTTGAAATTGCACCACATAGCGCCTGTTGATTTACAGCCTGCTTCTTTTAAAATTGAGCCAACTTTTTCACGAGTTGTCTTCAGAGCATTTTTTGGCATTTCCGATCTTCTTCTTTCCAAACTTGCAAGCATTCCCTCGCTTCCGGCCTCGGCAAAAACACTTTCAGGATCTTGTTGTAACATACAGTCTAATTTAAATTCTTCAACTAGTGCTGAAATTGCTACTTTGTCTGATTCATCTAAACCTGTAGCGGATTTGTAGTCGATTGTGTTTTGAGGAGCGCAGGATATTGCCAAGCTTGCGAGTAATGCTGAGGGTTTATTCATAAATTTTGAAAAAATATGAAATGATTCTATCACATTTGTTACATCTGTCAATTGAAGCGCAAATTTGCGAGATGGCTCCTGTAAGCCAATATTGCTTGTAAATCTCTGCACGGGAAGAAAATCGCCACAAGCATCAATTGAATAGAAGGGCTTTTTCTGTTATAATTACATGATTAATTTCACGCCATGACAAAAGAAGAAAAAATTCAACATGCTTCGGCTCTACTTCCTGTTAGTCCTGGTTTTAGGGCAAATGTAGTTTTGACTGCAAATCAGTGGTCAGGAATTTTGAAGTCACTAGATGAGAAAAAAATAGATGAACTTCTCTTGGTTTTAGAGGAGGAAAAAGGAATGAATCAAGATGTGGAAACTGAAAAGTTGAGAAAATTGACGATAAATCAAACCTCATATCTTCAGAGACTCGAGAAATTAAAGGTAAGAATGGAAAGTTTAACCCATAAAGCTCCAAATAATGCCTGATGAGGTTTCAGCACAACCTGGAATGATGGATCAAATTTCTGCCGCTGGGAATGAATTTTTTGGTGATGCATTGCTTGGTGATCAACTAGATCAACTTGCGACTGAAAAACCAGATTTAGCAAAGGAAATTTTGCTTTCAATGGATAGCGAAGCGAAACAATTGATTGATAAAAATGGTCAAATAAATAGAGATGCTCTCAGAAAGCAACTCACATTAACTGAGAAGTTTTCTTTGATGGCCAAAATGTGGATTGCAGAGAATCTTTCCGGATCCATA
This sequence comes from Candidatus Peribacteria bacterium, assembly GCA_943357175.1. Taxonomy (GTDB): domain Bacteria; phylum Patescibacteriota; class Gracilibacteria; order UBA1369; family 2-02-FULL-48-14; genus CALRGE01. The sequence goes on along the minus strand of CALRGE010000005.1, from coordinate 73,274 downwards.
ATGGATGGTGTTGTTGGAGAAGGTAAGAAAATTGAGACTACAAGTTTTGCAGATACAATTGCATCTGTGAAGGAAGAGAATAAATTGGATGATCATAATATTTATTATCCCACAGCGGAAGGAAATATGGGAAAGGCAACGATGCTTTGGAATTTGAAAGGTCAGGTTGAGACAGGTGATGAATCAACATTGAAATTTATGACAGGTTCAACATTGGTTATGCCTGCTGAAGATAATTCTGAGGAATCGATTTTAGGATTGGATGTCACAGCTGCGCTTCAGATTGGTTTATTAAAACATGGAATTACTTTGAAGACTTACGGAGTTAATGAAACCATTCCTGAGCCTGGAGATAAAGAAATTCAAATTGTTTTTGCTCCACCTGTAGGTTTCCCAATGAAAGCTGATGGAACACTTGATATCGATTCTGTAAAAAAATATGCTGAACTTTATAAAAGAGAAAAAGGTGGTGTTCAGTGGTTCACAAATCAGCATTTGATGGCTGCAGTTATGACTTCAGCTGATCCTACGAAAATTGATGAAAATATGGCAAAATGTGGATTAAGTGGTGAAGAAGTTAAGGCTCAATTAAATTCAATTGTTACAGGAGTACCGGTAGTGGCCACAGCACCTGTCACTGGAGAAGCTGCTGTTGTCGCTGCTGCTCCGGCTGAAGGTGCCGAAACTACTGGAACTGCGGCTCCAACTGAAGAACCTAAACCTGAATAATTAACCCATTTTATGGACATCAATCCTTACCTAAAACAAGTAGCAGACAGTCACTCTCCAGATCTTCATTTGAAGGTTGGAAGGGTTCCGGTTGTGCGTTTAACAGACGGTCAACTTTATGACATGCAGAATTCTGAAGTGCTAACTAGAGAGACTATGGAAGAAGTGATAAAACAAATTTTGGGAGATAAAAAATACATCATTTATAAGGAAAAACAGGAGGTTGACGGCTCTTATGCTGCAGATGGTGTCGGACGATTTCGTGTGAATGTTTTCACTGAAATTGATGGTCCTGCAATCGCGATGAGAAGTATCCCGGATATTATCCCAACATTAACAGGTTTGGGCTATCCGGAAGTTATTAGAGAATTTACAAAAAAAGGCCGAGGTTTAATTGTTGTAACCGGGCCAACCGGTAGCGGTAAATCAACAACTCTTGCGGCAATGGTGAATGAAATTAACAGTTCAAGAAGAGCACATATTTTAACAATTGAAGATCCAATCGAGTTTATTCACAAATCAAACAGATCACTTATTAGTCAGCGTGAAGTTGGAATGCACACGGATTCATTTCCGGCGGCAATTAAATCTGCTCTACGTGAAGATCCGAACGTGATTTTGATTGGTGAAATGCGTGATCTTGAAACAATTGCAGCGGCAATAACGCTCGCAGAAACAGGACATTTAGTTTTGGCAACACTTCACACTCAAGATGCTGCACAAACTGTTGATCGTATGATCGATGTTTTTCCACCAACACAGCAGCAACAAATTCGAGCTCAGCTTTCAACAACTCTTTTGGGAATTGTTGCGCAAACTTTGATTCCTCGGGTTGATGGTAATGGACGAACCGTCGCATTTGAAATTCTTGTTAGAAATGATGCGATTACGAACTGTATTAAAGAAGGAACAACACATCAAATTTACTCAATGATGCAAATTGGTAAAGCCGACGGTATGATTACTTTAGATACATCCTTGGCTGCCTTGCTTAAAGAAGGTGTGATTTCTCAGGAATCAGCAAGGGCAAAGGCGCATGATCCTGAATTAGTTTTTAATCTCGCGCAGCAATGAAAAATATGTTTATAAATTTATCTGATCCTGCAATTTTTGAAATTTTTGGAGGAGCTGAATATTGGGAAAAAATTTCGTATCCTTATGGTGAGAAAATTTTAGAAGAAGGCGGGGAGGGTAAGGATTTTTACTACATTCTTTCAGGTACGGTTGAAGTGACAAAAACTCTTTCAGATAATCGTGAAACTCAAAAACATTTGGCAACTTTGACAGCCGGAGATTTTTTTGGAGAAGGTTCTTTGCTTTCAGAAAAGGGAAGGGGGGCAACGATTATTTGTTTAGCTCCAACTGAAGTTTTAAAATTGAACCCGGAAAAATTTCAGAAACTTGTGAGAGCGGAACCGGAAGCTGCAAGTGGAATTTTACTTGGAATTGTGAAGGTTCTAAATGCACGTCTACAAGCAATGAACACTCGTTTAATTGCGCTTTACGATGTGACTCGAATTATGACCATGTTTAAAGGAAATCTTTCTCAAATGATTCCTGCAATTTTTATTGAATTGAGTAGGGCGATTGATCATTTTTCTATTGCAATGTTTGATGTTAATGGTTTGCCGATGCACACTTCGATTGAATTAAACCCCGACGTTTTGGCGAAATTTGAAATGCATGTTCCAGACTATTTTAACAGGTTTAAAATGCCTGATGCTCCGGAATCATTTCTTGATCAAGATGGCACCGTTTATTGTGCTTCACACAAACCAGACGGCTCTTTGGCTGCCATTCTTGCCTGTGAAGTTTGTGATGAATTCAAAGATGAGGAAACTCGACTTTTAGTTACCATCGCTGAGCAGATTGGTAATGTGCTCTAATTCTCCCAAATAGAAGTGCTTGAGTTGGGCAGATATCTTCTGTAAACTGTCTTTGATCTTACGCCAAAAAGATGGATGACATTTACTTACCTGACGAAGAACAGATTGATACTGTGCCTTTTACACGTAAGGAAATTAAATCTGAAGAAGTGAGAAAAGAAGGTAACAGCGGCATTAATGCGTCTTCATATGTGAAGATTACTTTTGATCGATTTGTGACCTTGGTGGCGAATCATAGTTTTATTGAAGTTGTAGAAAAGAATAAAAATGAGGAGGTTATTATCAGTACAAATTTATTAACTGACTTGGCGAATGCTAGAGGAATTTCTCCAAGAAAAATGGGTCCTTTTTTATTTGCCGGTGGCTTGTTATTGGGAGGTATTATTGTTAAATTTTTAGTATGAAAAGAATAATGTTGAAAATTTCCGGTGAGGTTTTGGGTAGCACCGAAGGCGGCATTGATGGAGAGGAATTATTGAAATTATGTAATGAAATTAAGGCGATTGTGAAATCAAAAGTGCAAGTTGCAATTGTTGTTGGCGGAGGAAATTTTTGGAGATATCGAGATAATAAAAAAATCAAGATTTCACGCGCAGATTCAGACACGATTGGTATGATGGCAACAATTATGAACGCAAGAGTTTTGCAGGATGCGTTGAGATCTATTGGCGTGAGGGCCAGTGCCTTGGCACCACATGTTTCATTTTACTTTGCTGAACCATTCGTGGCATCTAGAGGAATTTCATTGTTGGAACGCGGAGAAGTTGTGATTTGTGGTGGTGGAACTGGGAACCCTTATTTTACTACTGATTCTGCGGCGGCTTTAAGGGCATTGGAATTGAATTGTGATGTATTGATGAAGGCAACAAAAGTTGACGGAGTTTATGATTCTGACCCTGTGAAAAACCCGAAGGCGAAGTTTTTCGATAAAATTTCCTATGATGAAGTTTTAAAGAGAGGTCTTGAAGTGATGGATTTGAATGCGATTGTTTTGGCAAAAGAAAATGGCTTGAAAGTCCAGGTGTTTAACTTGAAAAAATCTGGAAATTTGTTAAAAGCTGTGAAGGGCAAAAAAATTGGTACTTTAATTTCATAAAATGATAAACCTACCTGTAAAAGACTTTGATAAGACAACAAGTCATCTTGAGGAAGAATATAAAAAACTTCAAATTGGGCGAGCTTCTGCCGGTTTGGTAGAAGGAATGATGGTTGAGGCATATGGCTCAATGCAGGCATTAAAATCAGTTGCCGGTGTTTCTGTTCCTGATGCAAAAACAATTCAAATTCAGCCTTGGGATAGATCAATGTTAGCAATAATTGAAAAGGCAATTCGAGTATCAGATCTAAATTTGAATCCTGTGAATAATGGACTTTCAATTATTTTGAGCATTCCACCTCTAACTGAAGAGCGAAGAAGAGATTTGGCAAAAGTGGTGAATCGTTTGGCGGAAGAGGCAAAAATTTCTGTTAGAAATATAAGGCATGATTATATGGGAACTCTAAGTAAAGCTGAACATGATAAGGAAATTCCTGAAGATGAAAAAAATCGTCTTGAGAAGCAAATGCAGGAAAAGGTGGACGAGATTAATAAGTCAATTGATTCAATGGCAAGGGCAAAGGAACAATCCATAATGACAATCTAAAATGTATTTTCTCACTGCAATAGTTTTCATCTTTATTTTCTCTTTTTTAATTTTGATTCATGAGTTAGGTCATTTTGCAGCCGCAAAGAGGGCCGGAGTAAAAGTAGAAGAATTCGGTTTTGGTTTGCCTCCACGAATTTGGGGAATTAAAAAAGGTGAAACACTTTATTCAATCAACTGGATTCCATTTGGAGGATTTGTGAGAATGCTTGGAGAGGACGGAGGAAGCCACGATAAACGAAGTTTTACGAATCAATCTTTTTGGGTACAAACAAAAATTGTTTGCGCCGGAGTTTTCATGAATCTTTTGATGTCATTTTTGCTTTTGACTTTTGGATTCTTGATTGGAATTGAGCCACTCTTGGCGAATGTTGATGATTTTTATAATGCAATTAGAATCGGCCAGGTTGATATTCAACCGGGAATTATTTCAAAATCTGGTGAGACAATTTTGAAGGTGGATGGGGTTCCTGTTACAAGTATAGAGACATGGGCGGCTCTTCCTGAAGATACTCAGGCAATTATTTCAAAAGGAGAAGATGTGCTGACAGAGACAATTGATAAAACTCAGTTTTCTCCTACTTACTTAAATAGGCTTGTTTATTTTGAAGATCAGAACTCAATTTTTTACGGCAAATTGCAGGAGGGTGATGTTTTAACCGCCGTTGATGGTGCTCAGATTTTGGAAGAGGCAGATTTGCTTGCAGCTATTAAAGATAAAATTTCTTTTGATATTTCTTATTTCAGGCCAGGCGTTGGAATGATTGAGACTAATGTTACTCAGCCTGCGCATTACCCTGTAATTTCTTATATAGAAATTGGCTCACCTGCAGAAGAGGTTGGATTGATGGTTGGTGATCAGGTGAAAATGATTAATGATGATCAGATTTTGTCTCCTGAGAATGTGGTTGCAGCAACTGCAAAAAATAAAGACAGTAAGATAAAATATATGGTTATAAGAGACAGTGCTAATTTGAATTTTGAAATTCCACTTCGTGAAGATGGTAGAGTTGGAGTTTCAGTTGCTGAGTTAATTCAGGGTTCTGAAATTTCATTCTATTCTGCTTTAGTTCCTCATACTTTAATTGAAGTTCACAAAGTTCAGTATGGTTTTTATGCCCCGGTTCAGGCTGTGAAAGATATGTGGAGGCTTGGAAAACTTACTGCAGTTATGTTTGTTAAAGTTTTGGGAGGCTTTGTGAGTGGAGGTTCTGTGCCAGATGGAGTTTCCGGACCGGTTGGAATCGCACAAATGACATATGTGTTTTTGCAGGATGGTTTTGCCGCGATAATAAGATTTATGGCACTTTTGTCTTTGAGCTTGGGAGTCGTTAATATTCTACCAATCCCGGCTTTAGACGGTGGTAGATTCCTATTTATTTTGATTCAGGGAATGACAGGAAAGAAGGCAAATCCAAGAATTGAAGGGTATATTCATAGTGCTGGTTTTGTCTTCCTACTGCTATTTATTGCATACGTCACCTTCAACGATGTGTTGCGTCTATTTTAGGTGATGTGTCAAAGGGATTTTTTTGTTGCTGCTTGCATTGAACTACTCGGCCGTTTTAGAATGCTAGTCCATTCAATTTTCATATGCTAGCTGTTTCCTCGGAACGTGAGCTTTGGCTTCGCATCCTCGAAAAAGTAGAACCTGAAGTTAAAAAGGCACACTTTCTGACTTGGTTTCAAAATACAGGTGTGATTTCTTTTGATGAAGGAATCATGACTGTTGGGGCGCCAAATTTGTATGCAAAAGATTGGCTTGAAAATAAATTTAATGAACAGTTAATTGCGGCAATCCGTTTCATTGAACCGCGTTTCCAGAATTTAGTAGTTGAGGTGAGACCTGGTTTTGATTCAAACAATGATAATCGAAGTATTGATGTTACGAAATTTTTTGGGAACGAAAAGAAGATGAGAAAATTGCCTGGAAAACAAGAAGTGCGTTTGGCGGAAGGCGTTGCGAGTAAATGTTTGAACCCAAAGTATACACTTCATAATTATGTAATCGGTCAGAATAGTCGATTGGCACATGCAGCTTGCTATTCGGTTGCACATAATCCTGGAAAGGCATACAACCCACTCTTTGTTTATGGTGGAGTAGGATTAGGTAAGACTCATCTTTTACAAGCTACCGGAAATGAAATTTTGCGAAATGATCCAGATAAAATTGTGGTTTACATGACTAGCGAAAGGTTCACGAATGAAATCGTTGAAGCTATTGGAAAAAGAAACTCAAAGGCTTTTAAAGATCGATACCGAAAAGTAGATTGTTTGATTATCGATGATATTCAATTTCTTGCTGATAAAGAAATGACTCAGCAGGAATTTTTCCATACTTTTAACGAGCTATATGACAACAACAAACAAATTATAATTAGTTCAGATAGACCGCCACGAGATTTACGTGGTTTGGAAGACAGGCTGGTGAGCCGATTTGGAATGGGAATGATTGTGGATGTTCAGCATCCTGATTATGAAACTAGACTGGCAATTTTGCATGCTAAATGCCGAGAGCAGCAATCAATGATTCATCCGGAGGTGCTTGAGTTTATTGCCAAGAATGTGCCTGACTCTGTTCGAGAACTTGAAGGCTTACTTTTACAGGCAATTGCGGAGGCTGAGCTGGAACATACAACGCCAACAGTTAGACACGTAGCGAGTATTTTGAAAAAACTGCGTAAAGCGATTCCTTTTGAAATGAATGCAGAACAGGATTTGAGTCGGGCAAGAACTTCTCAAGATGTTGTGCAAATTGTGGCTGAATATTATAAAGTCGCTGCAGCTGAGATTTTTGGGGAAGCTCGTAAAAGTGAAATTATGAAGCCAAGACAGGTTGCAATGTATTTGATTCGAACAGGATTAAATTTTCCTTATGAAAAAATTGGAGCTGATTTTGGTGGAAAGAATCATACGACTGTTATGCACTCATGTGAAAAAGTTGAAAAAGCTCTAAAAAAAGATCAGGCCTTGATTAAAGATATAAATTCCATTAAAAAGGATATGGGTATTTAGAGCATGAATTACACATATTACAGACGTTATCAGCCGAAAAAAAAGCGGGAAACATTTTCCTCGTTTTTCTGGTTGATGATTTTCTTAGTGATTTCTGCGATTTTCTTTAAATCCTGTTTTACATCGGCGAGCAATACTAAAAATGAAAAACGTGATGAGGCGATTTTGTCTATAGATAAAGGTAGTGCTCTGGTTACTGTTTGGGGTGATGATAGCCCTGGCGCAGCAGCAAATTCTCAAATGATTCTGGAAGGTGATAAAATTGAAACCGCTGAAAATAGTTATGCAACTTTAAGTTTCTATAATGGTAGTAAAATTACACTCGACCAGAAAACAACTCTGCTTTTTTCTGATGTATCGACTGAAGATAATAATGATTTTTTGACACTTGAGCTGAAAAATGGACGAGTTTTTGTTAATCAAATTCCAAATGAAGAAGGCCAGATGACTTTGAATGTTAAAACCGATGTGATGAAAATTGCATCTGTGCAAACTCAATATATTGCCTCAAATATTCCTGATAATGAGTATATTTATGTTTTGAACGGAGAGGCAAATCCGCAAATGCTTGATAAAGATGTTGTTATTGAAAATACAATTTTGAAGAGTGGTCAAAAAATTGCAATGCCTGATTCAAAACAGACATCTTTGTTGGCACGTGAATCTGTAACGCTTGTCGAAAATTCTACAGATGACTTGTTGGGCGATGTTTTTTATACTTGGACTTTAGTCAAAGCTGGAGTTCTTCAGACTTCTGGTACTTCTGAAGTGAATGATGAGCTTATTACAATTGTTGAGACTCCTGTGGAAATTGTTGAACCTGTAGCTTCAACTGGAGAAGTTTTATCTGGATTGGTGATTTCAGTAAGTTCACCTATTTCACCTGCTACAATTGAAAAAAATGGCCTCGCAATTGAAGGTGAAATTGTTAATGGAACTGCAGATAAAGTAACTGTGACATGGGACGGGAATAATTCACCTTATACTTTGCAAGGTTTCAAATCCGGTGGCTCAAGTTTCCGCTTTGTTGCAACTGCAGAATATAAAAACCTGAAAGTTGGTGATAATACTTATACTGTTATTGCTTATGATGCAGCAGGGAAGGTGAGCAACACAGTTGTGGTGAAGGTGAATGCGAGCTTTTAGAGGGTGAGAATATTTCCTGTATTCCTCACCCTCTTTATAAGTAACGAGACTTATTCGCCTCATGCTCTTCGTTTGTCGTGGAAAAGATTGTATCACCGGTTTCAGTAGCTGTCAGGTAGAACCAGTAGGCTGAATCTTTTGGGTAAATTGCGGCGATAATTGCATCAATTCCTGGGTTACTAATGGCTGTTGGAGTTAGACCTTTTTGAACACGTGTATTATATGGGCTTGTTGATGCTAAATCTTCAGATGAAAGTTTACCATCAGAATCCATATAAAGTAGCGTTGCATCAATTCCCAGGGTCCAATCATTGTCGAGACGTTTCCAGATTATGCCGGCAACAAGTGGGGCATCATTTGGGTGAGTTGAATAATTCACTTCCTTCTCAACCATTGAAGCAACTTTGATTACATCTCTAATAGATCTATTTCCCAAATCTGCCTCCATTTGCTCGGTAAATTTTGAATCGAAATTTCTGAGCATTTGATTGATCAAAGTTTCAGAGGAAAAATTGGCACTATCCAAAAAATAAGTGTCAGGGAAGAGAAAACCCTCAAGACTGCGGTCGTTTTCTAAAAAATCATACGTGAAGACACAATTAAAGCTGCAAAGTCTGAAATCGCCGGCTTTTATTAGGCCAAGCTCTGCAAGCTGGCCATCTATTTCATCTATTGTAGCACCTTCTTTGATAGTTAGTGCAAGCTCACCTGTACCTTGAGTTGTTAGAATAGTTACGATTTCTCTGGTTGTCATGTTTTGACTCAAAACGAATTTTCCATAACGAAGTTTATTGTCGAGTTCTTCACTTTTTACAGTTCTTAAAAAAGCGCGATAATCAACCAACAAATCTTTATCATCTAGTCCGTTTGCAATCGACTTTGCTGATTCGCCTTTTTCTACCTCAAAAACAAGTTTTTCTGTGCTATTTTTATCTACTGCTTCATTTATATTGTATTTCCAAAGAGGATCCCAAAAATGCCAAATGCTGAAGCAAATTAGCGCGAGCGCTCCTAGCTGAAGAAATCTTTTTTCCATTAGGCTGCGGCATCAGTTCCACCTGCCATTCCTGGAAGACCCAAATCTCCCATAACATCTCGCATTCTCTCAGCTGCTATTTCTTGTGATTTCTTTACTGCTTTGTTGAATGCTGTAAGAAGAGCCTTCTCAAGTTTCATTTTGTTCTCAGGCTTCATCATTTCCTCGGAAATCCGAACTTCCATAACTTCCTGTTCACCGTTAATAATCACAGTTACTCCTTCGAATTCCGCTTCTATATGTAGGTTTGCAAGGTCTTTCTTAATCTGTTTTGCCTTTTTTTGAAGCTGGTACATGTCTTTTGCTTGTCCAAATAATCCCATATTTTTTTGTTAAAGTGGCTGCAGTTTAGCAGACGGAACTTTACTTGTAAATTTTAGCTTGCACTTCTATTGACTGTTAGCTAGAATCACCCCGCTAATTTAAAAATATATGGATACAATAGTATTGAAAGCACAGAAGCGAGACCCAAAAGCTAGAGCAAACACTCTTAGAAGAGTGAAGTTGGTTCCTGCTGAATTTTATGGTCGTGGAGTTGAAAATCTTAGCTTGCAGATGGCTTACGGAGATATTAGAAGAGCTTACAAAAGTGCAGGTCAGAATACTATTATTGATTTAGATATTGATGGTTCTAAGAAGAAAGTTTTGATTCACCACGTTGATTATCATCCAGTTTCAGATGATATTACTCATGTTGAGTTCATCAACATTAAGATGGATCAGGCAATTAACACTCGTGTTAAGGTTAAACTTGAAGGAACTGCACCTGCAGTTAAAGAATTACAGGGGACTTTAGTTCAGAGTATTCATGAGATTGAAATTAAATGTCTTCCAGCTGATTTGATTCACGAATTGATATTGAATGTTGAGACACTTGTTGATTTCAACGCTTCACTTCACGTTAGTGACATCAAACTTCCAGAAAGAATCACTCTTATTACAGACGCAGAATTGACTGTTGCTACTGTAGCTCAGCAAAAAGCTGAAGAAGAAGCTCCAGCGGAACCAGTTGATCTATCTAAGATTGAGGTTACTTCTGAAAAGAAGGTTGAAGAAGGAGCTGATGCTCCTGAAAAGAAAGAAAAGAAGGATTAATTTATTAAGTCTTCAAGTATCTTTCTCATCGTTTCATAGTCGTTTGTTTTTGCTGAGTCCGCAGGTATCATTTTCAAAATAAATTCATGCCCTGGTTCTAGTTCTTTTGGTAAAAAATCTGCCGGAATTTTTAGTGTATGTTCTTTCGCTCCCAGTTTCAGAGATAGTTCGGCGATGCCATCTTCTTTTTGGAGAAAATTGGCCAAATATTGATATTTGAGTGGATTGAACATTGTTTTTTGGAGTGGAGGTCAGTGTATGGGAAATGGTGTAGGTCGGCAAGTATGCTTGCTTGCTAAAATGTTAGTTTTATGTAAAATAATTTTATTATTTGGATAATATCTTATTTATGCTTACGGATGGTTGGTTAGATTCATATGAGCAAGGAGCTTCGCCTCGCATGCAGAGTAGGAAAAGAGTATATGAAGGCGTACCCAGAGATGATGTACTTGCTGATATTGAAAGAAGAAAGATTGAAATAAGACTTAGTGCTCAACGTGGATTGGTAAGAGATCAAGTTGAGGAATTATTTAAAGACATCTTTTCTTTGGATTCTTTGGCTGATCTGCATGATGCAAATGTAAAAGAATTATATGAAATCCAGACAGAAGGTAAAAAGGGCGAAGCTGGTAAATATCTTCAATTAGCTCGTACAAATTCTACTCGAATAGATGTGGATCATGAAATTTGGAAGATGGAGAGTTTCCTACAGAATGTTGTGGCTATGAATGAAGGTGAACAAATGGGAGATTGGAGATCGAGAGCATATCCAGTTTTAGGAACTACAAATGAGGAAATTGCTGAAACTACTTTGAATGGAAGAATAAATCAGGCAAAGACACTGTTGTCTATTATAAGGTTTTTATCTGCGAAAGGTATTGAGAGCCTTGATGAAAGTGAAAAAATGCATCTCGCAGCTTCTTTAAAAGGTTTGGAAATTTCATTGTCTCGTGCTGGAAGAAATCTTAATAGTATTGGTGCGCGTAAAGAAGAGTTAAAACCCGTTCGTGATGCAGTTGGTAAGTCTGATATTCATAGTCGATACTTGTATAATTTTGCTTGGATTTTAAAGCACTACCCGGAAATCACTGAATCGGTTAAATAAGTTTAGTGAAGGGCACTGCCTTGACAAATTAAAGGAATAGTTCTATAGTCAGATAAATTATTTGATTATGGAGCGTATTAATAGACAAGCCGAGAGTAGAGATAAACTTAAAAAAGTTGGATTAAATTTGCTTAAGAATGGATTGCAAGTATTTGCAGCTTTTAATATATCGGCATTAGTTTCGGCATTTAATACATCTGTTTTTCTTGCAATGTATTCTTGTAATCGTGAGTCGAGTGATGAGATTGATTTTCCTCATGATGGAGAAAAATTCTCAATTGCAGAGTTAAGTTTAAGAGAAAAGATTGCACAACTTCTTCATGGTTCCGCATATGACTCAAAGATTGACGATACAATTGATCGCGTAGTAAATCATCGTAAAGTGCCACTGCCAATAAATTTCACCGATTGGATAACTGATGATCTTAAATCTGATGAAAATATTGGCGGTGTACATATTTTTCGGTCAGATGCTCGTACAGTTGAGGAGGCACAATTAAGTATGTATGAAATTATGGCTAAGAGTAAAATTCCACCGTTCACTTCAATGGATATTGTTGGTGGATATACAAAGCATTTAGGGATTACTTATGACGAAGCTTATAAATTTGGAGTTCCGATGCGTTTTATTCTACTTGCAAAAGCTAATAATATTGAACTGCCAGCTCAAGAAGATTTGGGGCGACTTTTTGAAAGTCTTAAAACAGATAAAGAAAAAATAGCTTTTCGGCTTGATATGGAAAAATATGGTGCTGCGATTGCAAAACTTTGCCGTCATATTGGAATCACTGTTGATTTTGGTCCAGTTATGGATTTGGTTGAGGATAAAGATGGGCTTAATTTTATGGAAAAAAATGATGAGACGTATAGTGATAAAATTCATACAGTGAGAGTTTTGGCATTCCATTTTCAAAAAGGATTCCAATTACAAAATGGAGTTCTTTTGGTACCAAAGCATTTTGCCGGAACTGGAAAAATGGATGTTAATCCACATGCAGTTGAGGAACAAACGATTTCTGGAATGGATAAAAAGGACGGGAGTTTTCTTCCTTTTAAAGATGCAATAGTAGGAAGATTGTTTACTGAAGGTATACCAAATTATTATCCTCTTGATAGGTTCTTTGTTGATGCACGTGTTGCTAAGCTTGAAAATCATGATTTCGGAGTTGATGCTAGTAAATTTACAACTATGAATCCTGTTGATGGAATAATGGTTGGGCATGCATTGAGTTTTATGGATACAAATACTCCAGGGACACTTAGTTCTGACGTAATCCAACATAGATTGCGAAATGTACTTGGTTTTGATGGAGTAGTTTGGACTGATGATTTAAGTATGGGTGCTATACAGAATTATAGTAAAAAGGATGGATGTAATAACCCTGGTTTCCTTTTTCAAAATGCATTTATGGCAGGTGCGACTATGCCAATGTTGCTTCATAATAGCGGTGACTTAGATCAGATTGCTGCCACTGTTGAAGTGGCTATTGAAAAGGGTGAAATGAGCATGGAAGATATTGATGCACGAGTAAAGCAAGTTCTTGAACTTAAAGTTAAAATAGGTTTGCTTGAGAAGACGGATGATGGTTATTACGTGAATCGTGCGAAAGAGTATTTATCTGAAAAATAATATGAACAAAGTTCGTATGCTTGCAATGGCCAGTCTTCTTACTTTGGATTCTGGTCCTGAGAGAAAGCCATTTTTACTTGATTGTGAAAATACTCATCAGAAAATTGAAGAAGTTTTTAAAATTGACGGTTTTAAATCTGCTCCTTTGGAGATTGTGAGTCGTGTTGAATGGCCTGATGCTGTTTCAAATCCATTAAGTTTTGTAACGCCGACTTTTGACGACGGTCCTAATGAAAATGATTTGAAATTGATTCAGTCTGTTGAGAATTTGCATTTTCAGAACGTTATTTTTTATTACATTGGTGGAAAGTTTATTAACGGTGGGTCACCTGAACCAGGTGAGTGGATGAATTGGATTGATGAAAATCGTGGAGATTTGAGTAGAGAAGAGTATTTATTGTCAGTTGCGGATGCTAAGAGTATTGAAATTGCAAAAAAGGTTTTGGAGAATGGTTATGAAATCGGTTTTCATGGTATGCAACATCAAGATGTTAATAGTCCTGCACACATGCAAAATATGTCTTCTGAAGTTTTCTCCTCAGATCTTGAATTTTTTGAATGGATGATTGAAGTTCTTACTGCTAATCCAAATTATAAAGTTAAACATGTTCGCCCTCCTTACGGTGCGGGAATTTCTAGCGATCGTCCTTTTGTTGAGGCTACGCGGGAACATGGTGCGGAAGCGAGAAACTGGTCTTTTTCTTCATTTGATTGGGAGAAAGATTCTGAAGTCCGAGGTGATCATATGATTGGCAAAGCAATTCGTGCTTCGAATTATCAACGGCCATCTGATATTCTTTACCATTCTCAATCTCAAACAGGAGTAGATTCCGGAAGTTTTGCTGAATTTCTAGACATGTGGTCAGGGATTTATCTTTCAATCTTAGTTCCAGAACGAGCTCAGGAAATTGCAGGATATAAAAAATTACTACAAAATATTAATGGTGGTTCTCCGTTGATTTCATCAAGCTTTCCAATAGGTTCTACAGGACAAATTCTTTTGGATTCAAGTTATTTGAACGGTTTAGATGTTGAGTGGGCTGGTGTAGTTCAAAGTCAATTTGATGGGCAAATTGCAGATGGATTTTTTGGGGCTCAATCTCGCTTGGCTTGGGTGGCTAAATATAACAATGATAATTTTAGAAGTCCGAATTTAGTACTTACTGAACTTGATTTGAAACTACCAGATGAAAAAACTTTTGAAAAAAAGGAGGTTACTTTTGCTAATCGTGGTCTCCAAGTAAAGAAAATTGCTAATGATATTATTTGTAACGGTGGTTTAGATGAAAATTTTCTTTCGAATTACCGATTTGCTGGTCTTCATATAGAACCTGATAACATTAGCAGCTATATTAAAATGCAAGAATATTTGCGTGGAAATGCTTTGGATGAGCAAAGTTCAGCAAGAATTTTGGCAACTGCGCTACTGGAGAGTGGAATGAAAAATTCAGTCGATGAATGGTTTTTTGGCAAAGGTGAAGTAGAGGGACTTGCTGATAGTGTTTCCGGTTTTACGATTGGTACTGATATTCAGTTGCCATTTAGACTTCTTGGATTTCAAAAAGAAGCTGATATTTTACAGTACGGAATCAATACGAAAGGTTTAACGCAGGTTAATATCGATACAATGAAAGTACTTTTTAGTTTGATCTTGGGTGAAGATATTGATCGAGAGAGTACGAAGAAAATTCTTGATACTCCGGAAGGAGCGGCTTTTGCAACTTACTTGTTATTGCGCCAACAAGAATTGCGCATGAGTAGCGCGGTGAACTAAAAGCACCCACATTTCTGCGGGCGCTTTGTTGCTTCTTTCTTAGTGATGGCGACTGAAGTCGCTGGTGGCTGTTACATCAATGACTTTGTTGCGATAATTGGAGCAATGATCAAAGCGATAGTGTTTATAACTTTGATGAGTGCGTTTAGGGCAGGACCAGCTGTGTCTTTGTAAGGATCACCAACTGTGTCACCAACAACTGCTGCATGGTGAGCAACTGAACCTTTTCCACCGTGGTTTCCATCTTCAACGTATTTCTTTGCATTGTCCCAAGCTCCACCGGCATTGCTCATATTGATTGCCATTAGAAGACCTGTGATGATAACTCCACCAAGTAGACCACCAAGAGCAAGAGGCCCAAGAATGAATCCAACTAGAATTGGGGAAGCAACTGCGATTACTCCAGGCATCACCATTTCTTTCAATGCGGCCTTTGTAACAATATCCACACAAGTGCTGTATTCAGGCTTTGCTTTTCCTTCCATAATTCCTTTGATTTCACGGAACTGTCTTCTAACTTCTTCAACAATGCTGAACGCTGCTCGGCCAACTGCACCCATCAAGAATGATGAGAATAGGAAAGGAAGAACACCTCCTATAAATAGACCGATAATAACTCTGTAATCTGCGATGTCAAAAATAAATTCTTTTGTTGAGTGTTTCATTAATTCTTCACCGTATGCTTGGAAAAGTACTAGAGCGGCAAGTGCAGCTGATGCAATTGCGTAACCTTTTGTTACTGCTTTTGTTGTGTTACCAACAGAATCAAGTAGATCTGTATTCTCACGAACTGAAGCTGAAAGTTTTGACATTTCTGCAATACCACCTGCATTGTCTGTGATCGGTCCATATGAATCCATAGCGATAACCATTCCTGTTGTTGAAAGCATGGCTACTGCAGCAACAGCAATTCCATAAATTCCGCTTTGTAGAACTGAATGATCACCAAGCCAGTAAGCTGCAAAAATTCCACCGATGATAATTAAAACCATTGGGAAAGTTGACTGCATTCCAACTCCAAGACCTGTAATTAAGTTTGTTCCTGCACCTGTTTCAGAAGATTTTGCGATTGAACGAACTGGGCTGTATTCCTTAGATGTGTAATATTCAGTAACGATATTGATAAGTAGAGTGATAATTAAACCTACTACTGTTGCGAAGAAAATATTGATGTCGTTGATCATGTATTTTGTCGCGAAGTAGAAACCGATTCCTGAGAAAATTCCTGTTGCGAGTGTTCCTTTATATAGAGCGGCCATGATGTTTTTTGAACCGTCTCCAAGTTTCACAAAGTAAATACCTAGGATTGAAGAGACAACTGCAATAGAACCAAGTGCTAGTGGAAATTCGATTCCAGTCTGACCGATTTTATCTGTTAATGTTGAAGCAGCCAAAACCATGGCTGCAATTAAAGTCACTGCATAAGTTTCGAATAAATCTGCACCCATTCCGGCGCAATCTCCCACGTTGTCACCAACGTTATCTGCAATTACTGCAGGGTTTCTTGGATCGTCTTCAGGAATTCCTTTTTCAACTTTACCAACAAGATCAGCTCCAACATCTGCGGCCTTTGTGAAAATTCCTCCACCAACACGTGCGAAGAGAGAAATCAAAGACGCTCCGAATCCGAATCCAATCAAAACTCCAGGTGCTTCAGAAACTGAAAGACCGAATGAGTTCACAAACAACCAATATAAACCTGCAACACCAAGAAGTGCCAATCCAACTACTGCTAAACCTGTTACTGCACCACCTCTGAAGGCGATGTTAAGTGCAGGTGCTAGCCCATCTTTTGCGGCTGCGGCTGTTCTGATGTTTGCTCTAACAGCCACGCCCATACCAATGTATCCGGCAAGTGCTGAGAAAACCGCTCCAACCAAGAATCCGGTTGCGATTAAGAATCCGTTTGCAGGTAATGCGAAGCCTAAAATCAAGAAAATAATAATTGCGAAAACTGCGATTGTTTTGAACTGACGGTTTAAGTAAGCCATTGCGCCTTCTTGAATGGCATTTGCAATGTCTTGCATTGTTTGGTCGCCTGTCTTTTTATTAAGTACCGATACGATTAACGCGACTGCCCAGAGCAATGATAAAATACTTGCTCCAATGGCTATAAATGGAATGTTCATTTAAATGAGGTTAAATAGCTTAAGTCCGGCCTATTCTAGGCAAAATCCGCCTATTCATCAAATGCAGATTGAAGAATCCTTTTGACTAGTCGCTGGAATATTGTTTTAATGATAGCGCACACCAATATATATGGATCCAAAAAAGTACTTCAAAGATGCCGGGGAAATTGTGCTTTTGAACGAGTTAACGATGAGGAAAATTGCTGATGATCGTGAGGCTCTTTACGATGGATTTTTGATTTTGGCTATTTCAGGCTTTTTGGGAGCTATTGGTTACTATTTCTTCCCTAATCCTGGAATTGTTGTTTATCGCCCTGATTTTTTCACTGTAATAAAGAATACAGTTGAAACAACTGTTATCTCTTTAGTGACTTTTTATGCAGTTGGTTATGTTTTACAGGAGTTTTTTAAGAGTCGATTGAAAATGGAGGGTTTTGTTAAACTCATGTGTTTTTCTTCACTGATTGGTTTTATTGATATTCTTCCAAAGCTTTCAACTATAAGTAAGGTTTGGGGTCTCGTTATTCTATTGGCTGTTTTGAGGAAAATTGCCAAATTAGATTGGCCAGAGACAGTAGTTGTTGCACTAGTGATGGTTGGGATTGGCTTTGTCTTGAGTTAAGCCTGGCAAATGGCAGTTATTTATGGTATAATATCATGAGTTATTTTTAATTATGGCTGAAGAAAAACCTAAAGACGAAAAAACAGAAAAAGCTGAAAAGCACGCTGAGCGTGAAGACGATGAGGCTCTTGATTTAGATTTGCCGAAACCGGTAGATATTCTTTCTGCACCGCTTGAGGTTGAAGAAATGCCTGAGTCGAGTGAATTACAGAAGAGAAGACAACAAACCAAGAATAAATTGCGTGAGTTTGCAGGTGTAGAAGAAGGTGATTCTGAGGGTGATGAAGGTGGTGGCTTACTTGATATTGTTCGTGAATCTGGCCTTTCAACTCGGCACGTGAAGTTTTGTTGTGGAGGAATTTTTGCAGTTTTATTCCTAGCCGGGCTTGTCTACGGGGGATTTAAAGCTTGGGAATATTATAAAAATAGACCCATTACTGAGGAACCTGTTGTTGAAGAACCTGATGATACTCCAACACATACACTTTTCGGTACTCAAATTGAAACCGGAATTAAGATTGGTTTTGAGGAGGCTGATAAAGATAGTTCTACCTTAACAGGTGAAGAATTGGGTACAGAGCGTGGTTCTGCAGCGGAATATGCCAGATTTGTTGAGGATTTCCAGAAAATTTACAATATTTTGCAGGTTGATGTACAGAAATTAATTGATCAATCTTCAGATAGAACATTGGCAATTGATAAACATGTCGATGAGCTTGAATCGCTATTAAATATAGCCAATTTGAATTTGCGTCAATTGCAAAGAGAAGAAGCTGATTTGATTGCACAATTTGAAATAAAACAGGCTGATCAGGCTTCTGATGAAGATGCATTTTTCAATAGCATAAATAATCTTGATGGAAATTCTAGTAATATTAGTTTGGAATCTTTTATTTCTGTTTCAAAAGAAGTACTTGAGATTCGAGCGAATTATAGAGCAAGATTGAAACTTGATAATTTTTATAATGATGGAATTACTGAGCTTGAACTTCGTATAAAAGATATTAAATTAAATAAGGAGGCGCTAGTAAAAGGTGTTAGAGTTATTGAGCTTGAAGGATCTGATTTGAAATTGGTTATTGATGGTTCTCAGCTCTAAGTGATATATTTCACTTATGATCTACGAAACGCTAAGATCTGAAATTGCAAGAAGACGGCCTGACATTGATTTGGCTGAAGTTGATCGTGCTTACGAATATGCGAAAGTGGCGCACCTTGGTCAGAAGAGATATTCAGGTGAAGATTATATTGTTCACCCAATTGAGGCTGCGAGAATTTTACTTGATCTTGATCCGGATTTAGCTGCAATTCAGGCGTGCTTGATGCATGATGTATCTGAAGATACTCCAATTACAGTCGAGCAAATTAAGAAAGACTTTGGGGAAGATGTTGGAAACCTGGTTTCCGCTATGGAAAAGATGGCCGTGATAAAAGTGAAAAAAGAAGATCAGCAAACTGAAAATTGGAAGAAGATGTTTTTAGCCATGGCGAAGGATATTCGAGTTGTTTTTATCAAGCTTTCCGATCGTTTGCACAATATGCGAACTTTGCAGTTCGTACCCAAAGAAAAACAGGAGAGGATTGCACGCGAGACTTTGTTTGTGCACGCGGCGATTGCTTCACGCTTGGGTATTTATCAGGTTAAAAGTGAGTTGGAGGATTTATGTTTTAAGTATTTGTGTGGCGAGCAGTATCTAGAGTTGAAGGAGTCTGTGGCTAAGTTCTCTAAAAAAAGCGATAGTTCTATGGAATTTGCGACATCTAAAATTGAACAAATGTTGATGCGTGAAGGTGTTCAGGTTCAGGAAGTTTCAGGTAGAAAAAAGCACCTTTGGAGTATTTATCAGAAAATGGAGAAAAAACAGGCTATGGATATTTCAGAAATTTATGATTTGTTTGCCGTTCGAGTAATTCTTCCTGATTCTTATAAAGATGGGAAAGAACAGGTTGCGCATATCTATTCAACTCTCGGGATTATCCACAATAATTTCATTCCACTACAGGATAGATTTAAAGATTACATCGCGGTTGCCAAGCCAAATGGTTATAGAAGTTTGCATACAACTGTGCTTGGAATTTATGATGCGCCTACCGAAATTCAGATTAGAACTGCGAGCATGCATGCCGAGGCCGAGTTGGGAGTTGCTTCACATTGGGCATATAAGGAGAAAGTCAAAACAGGTACTCAAACTTTAAAATTACAGGAGGCTTTTCATGAAGTTCGAGCGCTTTTGCAGCGTGAGCCAGATATTGAAGGAATTGTTCGTGAATGGATTGAAAAATTTCAGCAGATGGTTTTTTCAGATCGAAAAAAAGTTCAGACCATGCTTTTGGAAAAGGGAATTGAGCAAAAACATTTGGATAATATAAAGAAGGCGCGAGCCTTTGGCCCGCTTGTTTTGGCAGGAAATTATGAGAAGCATCGAGTTTGGTTAAAAGGATTGGCTGATGATATTGGGAAGGCATCTGAAATAGATATTTTTCCTGATAAAATTTTTGTACTAAGCCCGAAAGGCGATGTGGTTGAATTGGCCCGAGGTGCAAGTCCTCTGGATTTTGCTTATCTTATTCATAGTGATGTTGGAAATCACTGCAATGGCGCAAAGGTTAATGGAAAGGGCGTTCCTCTTGATTACGAGCTGAAAAACGGCGAGATTGTTGAGATTGTTACTCGAACGAATGCAAAACCCGGGAAATATTGGCTGTCGATCGCAAAAACTTCAAATGCTAGGGCAAAAATTAAAAACTGGTTCCATAAACAGGAATTTGAAAGCAATGTGAAGCTTGGTCGCGAAATGCTGAATCATGAACTTGAGCTTATGCATAAGCCAAAGCTTGATGAGAAATTTACTGTGATGAAAAATTACGCTGGGAAGGAGCGAACGTTAGACGATCGAATTGATATTTTAGAGGCAATTGGACTCGGAACTGTTTCTGCTACTCATGTGGCCAAAACAATTTTTGCAGTAGAGGAGGCGCATGAAGAAGAGAAAGAGATCTACTTTGCGCCGGAACTCACCGGCAAGGTTTTAATTACAGGCGAGTCGAATTTACCTCTCGTGTTTAGCGCTTGCTGCAAGCCAAAACCGCCTAATGCGATAGTCGGTTATGTGCGGCGAGGGAGTGCAATTTCAATTCACCGCGAGAAATGTCGGGAGTTGGGTGGACTTGATGGAGAGAGATTTGTTGAGGCGGTGTGGGCTTAGAGTTTGTGGAAAATTCAACAGGTTTGCGCGCGCAGACTTTTCTATTCGGCTTGTTTTTACACATGTTTGATGATGATTCTCTTATCGTGACATTGTCACGTTAACCAGGGAAGAAATTTTTAGTTTTAGAATTCTCATCAGGTTGTTATCGTGACATAGTCACGATAAGGGATTTGAGTAGTTTTAGTGTCATCTTCTTCGGCCTATAGACAAATCTCAAATTTAATGTATAATCTCAGCAATTCACATTAAAAGATGTCCGAAATTTATAACCCTTTAGAGCCATACGAAAACCGTGAAGCAGAGCCAAATCATTGGGAAGTCCAGTCTAGTCAGGGACTAATTAAGTTAAACATAAAAGGTGTAGTTGAGGAATCAGGCCAATATGCTTCCATAATAAGGCTTTTAATAAATAGATTGGCCGAAGGAATACCTGAATCTGCAGATCTTGCTGCCGCTTTAGTGTTAATTGATTTTTGGAACAGCGGAGGCACCGATCAAGACGAATTCTTAAAGCTAGCAAGAGATTGCAAGCTCGTTGAACTTTGCAGACCGCAGTACCGCTGGATGTATGAACAGTGGAATGCCAAAGATAAAGAAAGAGCAAGCTGGGAATTCGTGGAGGAAAGACTGCTCACTAAAGACAATCTAGAAAAAGCTATCTCTATGCATTTTGGAGGAATACTTTTTGGCTTAGATGAAGCTGAAAACCCACTCGTTGCTGGCGGGGGCCTTGAACCAATCATGAGAGGAATGAATTATGCTAACTCGAGAAAAGCCGTGATGAAATCCGGACACGAATTATTTCCATACAAAACTTCAGTTAAAAAATCGCCTGAAATACTTAAATTCGAGAATTTCACTGGAGAGCATCTAGTAAGGTCTAAAAATGGAAACACATTGAGATCTTCATGGCTTGAATCTGGAGAAAATCCTGATCATATCAGCGCTCGCATCTTGTACTTCGATCCGGTCAATCAAGAATCCCACATTAACATTATCCTTGCTAACCGCGAGCGCGACGATTGTGGCGTCCGTGGCCTGCTAAGGGCAAAAGCCTAACATCCATCACGCGACAACTTTCATCCTCTTCTCAAAAAGCTTTTCAATAATGTTCTTCAGAAACTCGCTCTCTTCTTCACTGAGGGAGATTTTTTGTAGGGCGGATAGGCCGGCTTCACGGAAAAATTCCATGGCTTTCCGGTATTTTAGTTCGACAGGCGTATCATTTGCATTGCGGCATTCAGAGCAATTCAGCGCATTGCTGCTTTCGCTCAAGTACATTCGATCTTCCACGCGGTGGCAGCTGCCACAGTTTTTGTAACTTGGAAGATGGCCGAGTAAATCTGCGAGTTTTACCAATGCAAAATCGACAGTAAAAAGATGCGAGGTTTCGGAATTCAAAAGAGTCATAGTTTCGAGTAGCAAATCGTAAATTTCTTGATGAGGGTCTTCTTCAAGCACGCGGGCATTGATTATTTCGACTAATCTGCAAATTGAAAAAATGCTGAAGTAGGAATCTTTAAGACGGAAGAATGGGTTTTCGCAGCGCACGGTTTGCAGATAAGAATTGTGGCGACTTTCATAAACTGTCGCAGAAATCAGATTCAAAACTTCAAGATGGCCTTTTCGGCGGGAATTTTTTCCACGAGCTCCCTTCACTATCAGATCAAGTTTTTCGCCGAGCTCGGTAATTACTGCAACGCAGAGATCATTTTCCATGAAAGGTCTGCTACGAATCACGATTCCGCGAATGTTTCTGATTTTTTCCTTCATGAATTTCTGAGGTAATAATTCAGCGCGATGTAGCTTGAAGTGACGCCAATGGCGATGCTGCCCACGAGTTCAGATCCAAAAAGTATAAATGGATGAAAGTTTTCTTGAAAGTTTGCGAGTGAGCTAAGTTCTGAGCCTTCGAGGAAAACCGTGAGTAATGTGAAACTGAAGAAAACTGCGATGAGGCTATAAATAATTCCTTCAAAAATGAATGGAAATCTGATCATGTTTGGGTTTGCGCCAACGAGTTGCATAATTTGGATTTCTAGTCGGCGCGTGAAAATGCTTAGGTGAATTGCGTTGATGATTATCAAGAGCGATCCGAAAATAAACGTGATAATTACTCCAAAAATGAGTTTTTGTGTGAAATTGGTCACGCTGATTAATCGAGTAACGATTTCTTGATTTTCATTAGAACTTGCTGAATCGATCAAGTATTTTGAATAGTCACTTTTTTTAATATAGTCGGTCACAATGCTGTGATTTTCAGGCTCATCGGTTATGATTTTAATGTTTCCCGGTAGTGGGTTTGCAATTCCGTAATTCGTGAATGGATCAGCTTTATCAGGATATTCAGAAAGAAAACCGGAAAGGGCTTGTTGTTTGCTTGTGTAAACTGCACTTTTCACGACCGGAATGCTTTGTATGTCTTTCACCATTTCTTCGATTTCAAATGTGAGTGCATCATCAGAAATGTAAAGGATCAGGTCAACTTTCTCGCCAATTTTTTCCATTGTTGCTTGAGTGAGCACATTCAAAACCATTATCACGTTGAAAATGAAGAGAATTAGTCCCATCATAACCGCTGTTGCAACACTAAGCAGAAGGTTTCGGCCAATGTTTTGCAGGGAAATTTGGGCCAGTCGTTTAAAGTTGTGGTGGAGTTTGATTCGCATTGTTGCGGAGGATGGAGCTTTTGAAAGCTTGTGGTTGGTATGGCTCTAACCTGATGATTTCTATGTCGAGTTTTTCTTTGATGAAGAATTTTTTTAAGTCGTAGGTAAAGACGAACTGATCGTAACCTAGTGCGAGAATATTTGGTTTGTATTTTTTGATTACTTTATATTTGTCATCTGGATTTCCAAGCACCGCTTTATCAACATATTGGCAGTTGCTCACGTTTTTTAGTCGGGTTTTTTCGTTGTGAGTAGGATCGAATCCCTTTATTTTTTTTACTGTTACGTCGCGCGCCACTGTTACAATCAGAGTTTCTCCGAGAGCTTTTGCCTGCTTCAGATAGTTTTCATGACCGGCGTGAAAAAAGTCAAAAGTACCGAATGCCATCACTAATTTTTTATCCGAGGTTTGCATCTGGCAAAAAGAAATTCAAATAAAGGGCAAAACAGAATAAAATTATAGACAGAGTTGAAAGAATAATGAAGGCGACTTTTTCGCCACCAAAAATGCTACCGAGCCGCAACGATAAGCGCGAAGTTCCAAGAGCTAGGGCCGCGAAAAGAAAGGGAAGGTCTAAGCCTCTGAAAATCAATAGATCCGGTTTATTTATCACTTGTTGTGCAATAAGAAAGGCAGCTGAAATATGAAAAAGTCCAAAAATTAGAAAGAAAAAGAAGGAAATCTGCGAAATATTTTGGAGCGTTTTCTGCATGTCGACAGTATAACGAAGGCAGTACTTCTGCGCCAGATTTAAGCAGACTGCACCCGGGTGCAGTTCCTAACCTGAAAAAGTGCCGCCGGCGGCATATTAAGAAATAAAACTGATTTGTCGCGAGGAGCTTCTATTTCCCGTCGACGGGGGAATTATTTTGATTTAAACTGGCCGCATGCAACTTACAGTCGAACAGGTCAGGAAAATTGCGCATCTTGCAAGGCTTCATCTAACTGATGAAGAAGTTGAACTTTTTGCAGGACAGCTCACGAATATTTTGGATTATGTGGATGTTTTGAAAGAGCTTGATACGACCGGAGTTCCTGAAACAAATCAGGTTACTGGGCTTACAAATGTGCTTCGAGAGGATGTCGTGGCGCAGGATTTGTGCAAACCGGATGAATTATTAGAGTGCAGCCCGCTGCCAAAAGATAAACATCAAATTAAAACTAAACGAGTAATATGACAGACTTACACTGGCTAACAATTGCGGAGGTTCACGAGGGTTTGAAGGCGAAAAAATTCTCTTCAAAAGATCTTGTTGATTCTTCTTACGCACGCATTAAAGCGACTGACGGAAAGCTGCATAATTTCTTAACTTTGACTGAAGATCACGCATATGCGCGTGCGGCATTGGCTGATAAAAAAATTGCAGCTGGTGAAGAAATTCTTCCACTGGAAGGTGTGCCGGCCGGAATGAAAGATCTCTTTAATACTCGAGGAATTCGTTCGACTTGCTCTTCAAAAATGCTTGAAAATTTTGTGCCGCCTTATGAATCAACTGCAACACAGCGATTATTAGATAACGGCTATGTGCTTTTAGGAAAAAATAATCTTGATCAATTTGCTTGTGGCGCTTCGACAGAAACTTCAGCTTTTGGGCCTAGTTTGAATCCGTGGAATCCGGAATATGTGCCTGGTGGATCTTCTGGTGGAAGTACTTCTGCGGTTGCTGCCGGCCAAGTTTACTTTGCTTTGGGAACTGATACTGGAGGATCAATTCGTCAGCCAGCTTCGCTTTCAGGTTGTGTTGGTTTGAAGGTTACATACGGGCGAGTTAGCAGATTTGGTGTGACGGCCATGGCTTCGAGTTGGGATACAGTTGGTCCATTTGCACGAACTGCTCAAGATGCAGCAATTATTATGAATGCAATTGCCGGTCCTGATAAATTTGATTCAACAACTCCTCAAGTTGAGGTTCCTGATTATACGGCGAATCTTGCAAAGGGAGTGAAGGGACTTCGAATTGGTGTGCCGAAAGAATATTTTGCCGAAGGTGTTGAACAGGAAGTGAGAGATGCTGTTATGGCGGCCGTGAAAGAATATGAAAAAATGGGTGCGATAATAAGCGAAATCAGTTTACCGATGACAAAATATGGAGTTGCGGTTTACTACGTGACAATGCCTGGTGAACTTTCCACAAATTTATCTCGATATGATGGAATTCGTTTTGGCCACAAGCCTGATGGCGAAGTTGCCGATTTGATAGATTATTACAAACGAAGTCGTGGGGAAGGTTTTGGTAGTGAGATTAAGCGCAGAATCATGGTTGGAACTTTCGTGCTTTCTGCAGGTTATGCCGACGCTTATTACAAGCAGGCTCAGCGAGCTCGAACCTTAATTATTCAGGATTTTGACAGAGCTTTTAAAGAAGTTGATGTAATGATGGCTCCAACTTCACCAACACCTGCATTTAAGGTTGGTGAAAAAGCTGCGAATCCTCTTGCGATGTATCTTGCCGATGCTCTCACAATTCCGCCTTCTGCTGCTGGAATTCCTGGAATTTCCATTCCTTGTGGATTTTCTTCTAAAGGTCTTCCAATTGGTTTACAAATAATGGGCCCGATGTGGAGTGAAAGTCTAATTTTACAAACCGCCGCTGCTTTCGAGCAAGTGACAGATTGGGGTAAGATGAGACCTAAGATTTAGAATGACTCAAACTTTCAAGTTGGTAAAGTCGCGTTTCTTGACCGTTTCGCATCTTCGTTTATAGTGGGAAGTCCCACGTACTTCCCCGAAATTTATTAGTTTTTACCTGCAAATATATGCAAGACGCAACTTTAAATGAATTGGCAAACTTAAACAAAAAAATTGATAAGATTAGTGAACAGATCGATTTTTACTTTAAAAAGTATTTTGCCGCAAAAGCGGAAGAAGAGCGAAAATATTTTCTTGAATCGATGAGTACTGAAGAGTTGGCTATGTTTTGTAAAGCTAGTGATATTTTAAGAAAACAGGATGAGTTAAGGGAAACTTTTAAGTGAATTATTGCAGGAAAAATTCAGGACTTATTCAGATTTACTCATTAAAATTAGGTGGTTAATACTTAACCAATACATGTATGACACAAAATGAAATCACAGTAATACTTGAGGCTATAAATGAGCTAAAAGTAAATATTAATCTTAGGTTAGATCAAGTAGATCAAAGACTTGGTAAACTTGAAGTTCGTATGGATAAAATAGAAGCCAGAATGGATGCCATCGAAAAACGAATGGATAAAATAGAAGCACGTATGGATAAGCTAGAGAAGAGAATGGATGCAATTGAAGCTAGAATGGATAAACTCGAGCGCAAACTAGATAAAGTCGAAGCAAGGTTAGGTCGTGTTGAATCAACACTTATCCTTGTTGAACAGCGCCTCTGTGATGTTGAGAAAACTCTTCACAATGTTGTGGTTGAAGTTATCGATCATCGAGTTAATCTTAATGTGCTTGTCACAGAAAAAGATTTCACCGACTTTCGTTCCCTCAACCTAAAATTCCACGACGATACAAAAGGTGCCTTAGTGAGATTGGAACAGGAAATGGCGATCTTAATTGAAAATCACAAAAGAACTGAGGAAAGAGTTGCTGTGCTTGAGGCTTAATTAAGCCCTCTCCACATATTCTCCAGTTTCTGTGTTCACACGGATCATATCGCCTTCGTTTACGAATAGGGGAACGTTTACTGACGCGCCGGATTCAACGATAGCAATTTTTGTACCGCTTTGAGCTCGGTCGCCTTTGATTCCAGGAGTAGTTTCAACAACTTTCAATTCCACTTTTGGTGGAAGTTGGATAGAAATTGGTCTTCCTTCGTACATTAAAGCTGTCATTTCTTTTCCGTCTTGAAGGTAATTTGCCATGTCACCAAGGCTTTCAAGAGTGAAACTGAACTGATCGAAATTTTCGCTGTCCATAAAATATGCATTGTCTGAGTCCTTATATAGGAACTGGATTGTTTTTCGTCCTACATCTGCAACTTCAAAAGATTCACCAGCTATAAAAGTTTTCTCCATCACATTTCCGTTCATCAAGTTCTTAAGTTTTGTTCTCATAACCGGCTTTCTCTGCGCTGTTCGCATGAATGAGTTCGAAATGATTTGGTAAGGAGCATTCGAGTGATTCAGTACCACACCTACTTTTAAGTCTGTAATTGATTGTGCCATAAAATGGGTTATTTCTGCTTCATTTTACGGTTTTTCTCTTGATAGTCAAATTTTGCTAGTGCTTCATTGATGAAGAAGCCCCTGATTTATTTTCTTTTACCTCTATTACATATTCTGAAGTTATAATCTGACCTTCATGCTGGAATTGTGTGAATATTTTATAAATTCCGGATTCCGGGAATACCGTTTCAAAATCAATTTTTGGTCCTTTTATGTCGTTATTAAGATTGTGGGAGTGGATAAAATCCAGGTCTTCTTTTTTGATTATTAATCCATGTGCAAGTCCTCCGAGATACATTTCAAGATTATTTACATCAATCCCGGCTTTTTTTATTTCGAGTGTATATTTAATCGCCGTTCCAGCTTCTATTTCTTTTGGAAATGAATAAGTTACTTCGTAATCTCCCGTGTTTTTCACATTATTTGAATCTATAACTACAGGCTCTGTATCCTTTGCGTCACCGATTGTAATATCTTGAAATAAAGTTACAGGTGATTTCTTTCCTGTTGGCGTGAAGTCTGCGAACAAACGGTAGTCTCCTTCGTTGGGAAGATTTAAATCTATAGAAAATTCTCCGGTATTTTCATCATAAGATGGATGCAGATGTTGAAAGTCTTGCAGATCATTTCTAACAACAATAAAATGCATTATTTTTTCGTGTACGATAGCAAAACTTTTTAAGATCTCTTCGCCGTCTTTAATTTGATAATTCATTTCTGTATTACCTGCTTCAAGATTTTTCGTACCGGAAAGAATTTCAAATTTATAATCTGATCTTGTGCAGGAACTGATTAGTAAGAAAATGCTTAAAATTGCGATTTTTTTCATGTTTTGAGTTTAGGCTTTTTTAATTTACTTGTAAAATTTGCAACTTTGTTTTAGGATTCGCTTCCTATAAAAGAAAAAATGGACACATACGAATTACATCTAGCCGTTCAAGAAAATCCTGGTTCAGAATTGGGACAATTTCAAAAACATGCAGAGAAAGATTTTCCTGATGCTGAGCGAGCAAGGATGATTTTTGAATCCCAAGATGTTGGTTTTTTACTTTGTAGTTATGATTCTGACTTGCGAGAGTATACTGGTAAATTTGCTGTGGCTTTTAGGATTGTTTTGGATGGAGTAGTCGTTAGTGAAGGCCAAAAAAACCAGATGCAGTATGCCGCGGAATGTGTTTATGAATAGCACCTGTAAATTTGCTCATATGAGTAAAATTTAACCTGCTAATTTGGCAAACTCCCAGGCCATCTTAAAGATTGCTCTTTGCGTATCTGCTATTTCGTGGCTTTCAATTATCATTCCTAATAAGTCGGAGCCGAAGGAGATGATTGAGACTTTGTCGTCGTAAATGTTGATTTCGTTGGCGAAGGAAAATTCACCAGGAGTGACTAGGCGGATTTCGCGGTGGCGGATTTTGTTTTCGAGTGCAACTAATTCACCATGTGAATCTTTTGGAGCAATTCCCCGCAGATAGATTTTTCGCTTCACCCTTTCATTCACGTATTCGTCGTCGTAATTTGGCCAGTGCTGGCGAATCAGTTTTGAGTCGGCGTAGTTTAAAATTTCAGATTTTGCAGTTAGTGTGTCGGAGTAGATTTTTTTTATCGCAGCGAGGCCTTCATAATATGTAACTCGTGGGTGAGAGGTTTTTCCGTGGAGGCGGCGAAGATCAGGCAGAGCAGATTTCAGGTTCATATATTTCTGGCGGTATGAATTTCTGATTTCATCTGGATCGATTGCGTTAAAAAACTTAATTTTGTTTTGGTTGTAAGTCGAAATAAAGCCGCGTTTGATGAGCTTTTCGAGAATGTCATAGCAACTAACACGATTCATTTTAGAGCGGACTGCGATTTCAGATGCTGGTGAGGCACCGATTTCAAGTGTCGCCAAATAAACGCGAGATTCTTTATCACTGAGCCCGATATCAATTAGGACATCTACTAATTCCATGGTCAAGTGCTTTTGTGTTGTAGAAAATTCCGACAGCTCGAAATCAGCAACAGCATATGCCGGTCGAATTGATAAGGCAAGAGAGGCTTGTTGCAAGTGTCTGACAGCCAATTTTCGAAGAAAATTTTAACTTGTAAACCTTAGTATTCGGCTCTAAAACTCTAATGTATTTCCTAACAACGCCCCAATGACAACCGCCACACAAAGCGCAGTCCAGACAGACTCAATTCGCGCTATGCGAAGAGAGCACAAAAAATTCCCTCGAACCGGGGTAACAAAAGAAATGGTTCTTGAAATGGCAAAAGAAAACGGAGTTCAATTTGTGGATATGCAATTCACAGATATTCTTGGTGTTTTGAAAGCTGTAACAATTCCAGCTCATAAACTTGAAGAGGCAATGGATAATAATGTTTGGTTCGACGGATCTTCAATTGAAGGTTTCACAAGAATTACAGAGTCAGATATGTATTTAAAACCTGACTTGAATACATTTTGTATTCTACCTTGGACTAAAAATGGAGATGATGTAACAGCAAGATTAATTTGCGACGTTTTCCTTCCAGACGGAGAGGCTTTTGAGGGTGATCCACGCCAGATTCTCAAAAAACAGCTCGCAGAAATCAAGAAGCTTGGTTATAGCTTCAATACTGGTCCTGAGTTGGAATTCTTTTTGTTCAAGAAGAATGAAGATGGAACATTTGGTCCGAATCCACATGATGGTGCTGGTTACTTTGATCAGACTACAGATCTTGCTCTTGAAATTAGAAGAACGATGAGTTTAGCACTTGATGAGATGGGAATTGAGGTTGAAGCGCTTCACCATGAAGTTGCTGCAGGTCAGCACGAAATTAATTTCAGATACGGTGATGCTTTAGCAACTGCCGACAATGCAATTTCTTTCAAATTAACTTTGAAGGCTATATCTCAAAGAATGGGACTTCAGGCAACTTTCATGCCAAAACCGATTTTTGGAATTAACGGAAGTGGAATGCATGTTCACCAGTCACTTGCCGGTCTTGAAGACGGTCTAAATAAATTCTACGACAAAGATGGTCTTTACGGACTTTCAACAACAGCGAAGAGTTTTATTGCAGGTCAAATGGTGCATATCAAAGCTATGAACGCGATTATGAACCCAACAATAAACTCTTACAAACGACTTGTTGTGGGTTACGAAGCACCTGTAAACGTTGCTTGGGGCCAGAGAAATAGATCTGCTCTAATTAGAATTCCTCGAGTTACTCCTCACACTGCTCCAAGGGCAACTCGTTGTGAACTTCGATGCCCAGATCCTGCTTCTAACCCATACCTCACTTTTGCGGTTATGCTTGCAGCTGGAATTGATGGAATTAAAAAGGGAATGGTTGCTCCTGCTCCAATTGAAGATAACATTTGGGAATTGACTCCAAAGGAAATGAAAAAGTTGAAAGTTACTTCTGTTGCCGGAACTTTGAAAGAAGCGATTGATGCCTTCCGCGATGATGAAGTTTTGCGAAGCGCTTTGGGCGAACATTTCTTCAATCATTTCTACGAAGCAAAAATGGCTGAGTGGAATTCATACAGAACTTATGTAAGCCAGTGGGAAGTGGATAGATATTTGGACATGTAATTTGTATTTTTTCGGACCTGGAATTAAAAAAGGAGAGATCATGATCTCTTCTTTTTTAATCTGGGATTACGGTCCTTCAAAAACCCAAACTACATGTCCTCATGCGTGGGATTCCGAACTGTACGTTTAAATATACATTCCCGCACGTGCACAGATTTTTGCAGGTTAAGATGGTTGTGAAATGTATAGTTTGCCGTACAGTTGTTCTTCTAAACTTGCAAGTAGTTTTGGGTCTATTCGACTTAATAGCATATCCATTCTTTCAATGGATGAATCTAGTTTATCTGTATTGTCTGTTAACCGTTTCATAGTCTTAGTATATATACTTCCATTAAGCATAAATAGTGTTTAATCTCGCCCGAATGCAAAATCAAATAGTCACAATTTTTCAGGCAACAAACAATCTCTCAATCTCCAATAAATAATGATCTTGGTTTTTGGCGCTGAGTTCGAGTAAGCCGGTTTTTAATCTTCGGTCAATTTTCAATAAACCGGACATTACTTTGCGAAGTTCGCCATAAGTGAAATTTCTGCACTGGCGGCTAACGATATTCGCAACGAAAGGCGCAATTCCCACTCGCGAAGCAAGCATATTTGGATTGTAGCGCTCTTCAAGTAGAGCTTTGACTTCAAGCATTAAACGGAATTGGCGTGCAATCATGGAAAAAACAAAGCCGGCATCTTCGCCCTGTTCTTGTAGTTGGCGGAGTAGCCTCAAAACTTCTGCAACTCTTTTTTGAGAAAGCTCATCAATCATTTTGAAAATGGATTCTTGAATGTTTCCACTTACAAGTTCCTCAATTTTCTCGATTGAAATTGATTCTCCGCGGGCGTAAAGGCAAAGTTTTTGTATTTCATTATCAAGATTCCAAAGGTTTTCGCCGCAAATATTAATTAGATATGCTGCTGCATTTCCATCAATATGACCCTCATGAAATTCTGTGCGTCTTTCCACCCAAGTGCGCAGTTGTGCGCCTTTTGGAGGAAGGAAAAGTCGGACAGTGGCAACAACAGAAAGATGTTTGAAAAGTGAAGTACGTTTATCAGGTGGATTTGTTTCCGCAATCAAAACTACTGTTGAACTAGGAATATCTGCCAGAGCTTCTTTTAATTCAGCTTTTTTTAAGCAATCTTTCAGGATTATCAGTCGTTTTTCACCAAGAAAGGGAAGGGAGCTGATGTTGGATCGTAATTCCGCCACTTCAATTTCTCCGTTTGCAATCTCTAAGAGGTTTAAATCACCATGTTTTTCTATGAAGCCTTTTTTCCAGCGGTCGACTTCTTTTTGAAGAGAAAAACTGTCTTCTCCGTACATGAAAGTTAAATTTTCTATTTTCATATGCCGATTCTATCACGGCACGCTTAAAAATCATCTAGACAAATAAAAATTATCTATTATAGTGGAGGCTACTTAAGATAACATTATGAATTTAGATATAAAAAGTATTCTAGAAGAGCGAAACGATCTGGAATCAGAAATTTCTGCGAAAATTAAAACGGCTGTAAATGCCGGAAGAATCCCATCTTCGGTTGAAGGTTTGGAGGATTTGTTGACCAGAAGAAGCCAATTGACCTATGTTCTAACTAACTCCGCCGGAGATCTTGCGTCTTAGAGAATTGTGTATTTTAACAGGTCCTCATAATCCGCATTGGCAGATAATACTTCTTTGATTTGTTTTCGTGCTCTTGATAAACGAGACATCACAGTCCCCATTTTTATACCTTGTCTTTCCATTATCTCTTGATAACTACAATCTCCTAGTGTTCTAAGCTGCATTGCTTCATTTTGATGATTTGGAAGTTCTCCGAGTGATTGTAAATATAAATCAGTTAATTGTTTGAGATTTAATTCGTTTTCCTGATTTGAATTAGA
Source organism: Candidatus Peribacteria bacterium (assembly GCA_943357175.1). Classification (GTDB taxonomy): domain Bacteria; phylum Patescibacteriota; class Gracilibacteria; order UBA1369; family 2-02-FULL-48-14; genus CALRGE01. The sequence continues at coordinate 40,010 of CALRGE010000005.1, read as the reverse complement.
TGCATTCTCCCATTCATGAGAATCAATTATTTTGTATCTTCTTTGTCTATCTCTGATTAAATTGAAAGCACGATTTCTAACAGCTGTATACAGGTAGGTTTTATAATTTGCGTTATACATTTGTAGTTCACCGCTATTGAGCTTAACTAGAAACGTTTCAATAACCGTAGAAACTATTTCTTCGGCATCTTGTTCATTTTTAGTGATTCCAGATGCATGATTTATTAAGCCTCCTCTGATTTGTATAAATTCTTCCGCAAGAATTTCTTGGCTTGGCTGTTCCATAAAATTTATAAAGAGAGCGAATATTACTCCATTTTTTACGTATATCAAGTGGCGTTTTTGACATTTAACAGGCGAAGTACCCGGAGGGTATTTGCGCGCGCAGGAATTGAATTAATTCACAGCCTGCTCGCTGTTTACATCCACGTATTCTGCAAGTCCTGGAGGAGTGTTAAGCAAAATTCGGCTATCGTAATACACCACGATTCCACCACCATCTAGGTTAGGTGAACCGACGTAATTTGCTTTTGTAAGTAGTTCACTAACATCACCATAGATAGAACCGTAGATTGTTAGTTGACCTGTTACCGGACTTCTCCAATCTCCTGTGAATCCTTGATCAGTGTAGTAAACACCATTTAGAATTTCTGCACCAACGCCGATATCAATATCTCCATTGATGACTATGAAAGCAATTGATGATTCATAAGTGTTATTCAAGTAGACAATGTCTTCGTTAATTCTAAGTGTTGCGTTTTCAACAATTAAGGTCCATGCACCTTCTTCCACTTCCATTTTAGAATTTAAAGTGATTACATCTGTTTCACCTGTGCCTAGGTAATATAAAATTCCACTATCAAGATTGTTTTGATTTGATAATATTTGTTGAAGTTCTTTCCAAGAGTTGAAACTATGATTATACAACCCTTGCTGGGTTTGTATTGTTTCTGCATTCCTAACTTCTTCGTAAACATGCTCTACAGTGATTTCTGTAATTGTTGCAGAGTCCCAGATTTCACTAACCGTACTGAAGATCTCGCAAACATAAGAACTTAAGTTACTGATGAAGTTGTCTGATGATGAATCAGTTCCATTACAGAATCCGGCAGTAGTATCTATGGAATAGTTATTAACAATAATTCCTTCAATGTTGGCGTATTCTTCACCTTCAGTTACCTCGCCCCAGTTAATACATGAAATATCACTACCGCTTGGTAATACATCATCAAGATAAACGTCACCTGCATTTCTAGTCACAATATACTGACATAAAACTACGATTTTTGCTTGCGCAGTAATTCCTTGATAACCACCATATGCAATTACATATCCATTGTTGTCGAATGTTTCTGTTAAACATGCGTCAGTTGTTCCATCAGGATTTTTTCTGTCCTCATCCTCACAAAGTCCTTCTGTTTGGTGAACTCTTCCAACATATCTAATTCTTATCACTTCATCTTCATTTAAAAGATCTGCATTTTGAATTAAGACATTGCTTGTATCTACAGGATTATAATCGAGATTATAACAAACATTGTCTGGGTATGAAGTACAATCAAATATCTCAGTTTTATTTCCGTTATCATTACTAATATATGGAATCCAATATCTTCCGATTGCTGCATTTCCAATGTCATCTGAACCTGATTCAAGAGCGTCGGTTAAGCCTAATCTCTTTGTTGATTCGTATGTGCTTAATTCGCTTGTATCTGATAATAATTTAACAGATCCACTTGATGGTTCGCTGTTACCAAAGTATCCACTTATATCGTTTATCCACATGTCATCACCGAAAGTGATGTATGATTCACCTTCTTCAGGGTCATATTCAAGTGTGTAAAATGCATAATCTAAATCATGTGAAGGAAACATATTTCTATCTACATCAGGTTCCAACTTTTTTTGATCTGCGAAGTTGAATGTGTAAACATATTTTGAAAGTGTTCCTGAAAGTTCAGGGTATACTATAGTGATAACTGAATCAGGAAGCTCAATACCTGGTGAATCTATTACTCCTCCTCCATTCCCAAAGACATTTGTTGGGGCACCAGGACCACCGCTAGTTTCTCCTGGAGTTTCTTCTTCAGGTGTTGTGTCTTCGTAATTATAAAGACACATGTTTTGATCTTCGACGTAAACATCTAAGTAATTTCCTTTTACGTATTCTGGCCAGCAGATTGAACCTTCATATATGCTTTTTGGATTTTTTAATTCCACACATGCTTCGTTTCCGCTTACTGACTTTTCACGTTCGTCATAAATTGTAATTGTACCGTTTGTTGTTGCTTTTGTGTTGTCTGTGTAACCTGCAGCACAAAGTGTACCGTTGAAATCTGCTTCGTTATTAAGCTCATAAGTCCAGCAATTTCCGCTTGAAGGTGTTACTTCAATGTCGTTACAAATAGCAGGGATCGTTTCAACATATTCTGCCAAACAAGAATCTTCATCTTCAACATAAACCTTAAGATAATTTCCTACTTCATATTCCGGCCAGCAAATTTTACCGGAGTAATCACTTGTTAAATTTTGAAGTGTTGAACTTGCAGGATTAGCAAAAGATTCACTATCAATTTTAAGTTTTGATGTGGCGAGGGTTGTTCCTGTTGAGTCTGTGTAACCTTCGGCGTAAAGAGTGCCTTGGAATGATTGACTGTTTGTAATGTCATATGTCCAGCAATTTGTTGAATCGATTCTTTCTAGTTCCAAAAGAGTGCAGTATTGATCAGGAGTTTCTTCTTCTGTAATTGTGTAAGAGAAATTTGTTTTACAAAGACCTGCGTCGTCGTGGTCTGCTTCGATGTCAACTTGAGCGCTGACTGAACTTGAGTAGGCGACGTTTGTTTCTGTTGTTGTGTAAGGTGAGGTCTCTCCGTCAAAAGTAGCATCAGAATCATCTGAAGTATAAGTGATATCGAAAGGCCAAACTTCACCGTTTGAAGCTGTCACATCAATATCAATATCTGTTGTATAAGGAGCAGATGAGAATATTGGCATGATTGGCTCGTTGACCGTTAAATCTTCACAATAAGGGAATGCGATTTCAACTTTACAAGTATCTTCATAACCCACTGCTTCGACAGTGAAAGAATCACCTGCACCTGCTTTTTTGTAGGTTTGTGTTGCGTCGGCACCGCTTAGGGTTTGCCTCGTAGTCCATAAATATTTGAATGCACCTTCTCCGGTTGCTGTATAATCAAAACCATCTTCATCTTCTAAATCTGCGGTAATGTCTGTTCCTTCCGAGTCGTATGCAGTTACTTCGAAGTCTGTGCTTGTGTAGAGATTGTCTACGCCGACTTCGTCTGGGGTGATTGTCATTAAGGCACAGCCTGCAGCAGGACAAGTATAATTTGTTATATTTGTACCAGTATGGTTATTCCAGTGATAATCAGTTTCTCCATCTTCTTCAATTGCGGTCCAAGTGTCATCTTCAATGTCGTATGCCCAAAATTTAATATAAATTGATGATGTAGTGCTGGCTTTTCCACTATCATCTTCAATAAAATCATAGGTTAAATATTCACCCATTGTTCTGTCTGATTCTGGAGATGTGTCAATGTCTCCATCTTGGTCGTAGTCATTATAACCTGGCATGATTGGTGAATCACTTGCTGTTGTATTTCCATATGTCCATTCAACGTAATCAGGATAAACAGCGTCACTTGATCTATCGTTTTGTACAAATTCAACGCTTGTACCTCCATCTGATGTACTTGTTCCACCATCACATGAGATCCACCTTCCGCCTGAGCTACATTCCAAAGTGTCTAAATCCACGTTACTCATGAAATCATCATGAAGGTAAATTCTGAATTTGTTTGTTCTTGCCCAATATTCAATCCCGTCTGTTGGGCCTGATTCATTTGTGTATGCATGAATATGTGTTGCCTCTAAACTACAAATAAGGGTCTGTTCTAATTCATCCACTACTTGAAGATCTACTGAATATGCTGAACTAATTGGACTCAGTTGAATTAAAAATCCAAGTGTTAGTCCAGAGATTAATGCGAGTGTGTATGTTTTAATTTTATTCATTATTCAGGTACTGTATTAGTTTCTATTGAAGTGCTTCTTTGTGAGATTCCATCCATATTTTGGATAGGATTGGCATATTTTTTGGCAGCTTCATTTGTACATGCCGTAAGCATTAGAAGTAATAAGCTGATTATTGTGATTTTTTTCATATTAATTTTTTATTCTGTTGGCACTCCACTGCTGTTGCTTCCATCAGCGTTAGCTCTAATTACATCTGGTATGACTTGATCAGGTTCAAGCGCAATTGGAGGTGTTTTTTCACCTACATTATCTTCTTCCTCTGCCTCTGGTCTCTCATGTGGTGGCTTTACTTTCTCATCTGTACTTATGAAAGTTGCAACTGCTATGCTGTTATAATGTGCTTGTTTCTTGCCAGTGATGTATGAGGTTAGTTCCACTCTTCCTGCCATTCTTGGAACGGTAATTGAAAGTTTTTCATCCATTACCATTGTGAAATTTCTGCAAGCTTCATAGAATCCCATTTCTTTTGTTAAGTTTACATTTAATATCATTCCATCTGGCCTTGTTACTCTGCCTTTCTCTCTAAGTTCATGAACAAGCTTTAAGAATTCATCTAAGGTTGATCCACCTAATCTCAGTTGTGGGTCTTTATTGTTTACTATTGCTGTTAATTCTCTACATTTATCAGCACCAAAAATAATTTCAGAGGCAGATAATACGCTTAATCCTAACTGGCTCTTTAATACTTGTTCTGTTGTTTCCATAGGGGAGAGCCGTGCAGTCATTGCATCTTGGAAAAGTTTAGCTTCCTCAGGAGTTAATTTCATTGTACCTGTTAGATAGACATCGTCCGTAAGATTTACTCCACCAAGTATTGCTGGAGAACCCTCAGGTTGATAGAAAGCCTGTCTATAACCCTCAATTTTTTGTGTTCCTACTTGAATTTGGACGATTGCTCCACTCGGTATTGAGAATTTGCCGAAATTTTCTTCAGCATGGCCCTCAGCAAACCACTTTGTTAATGATTCACCATAAGACTTCATTATTTTTGTTGAGATGTTTTTAGCATCAACTCCTTTCATACCTTTATCTTTCAACTGACTTTCTAAAGCAGTTCTATTCCATTCTTGAATGTGTCTAACAAATTCCGCATCTTTTTTTGGTGCCGCAAGGCTGGCAACCATCAAAGCTTGATGCATATAAGTCATTTCTTTTGGACTTAAATTTTGACAATTTGGATTTTTTAGGATTAATGCAGTAATTTCTTCTGCTTTCATGTCAACAGATAGCCGTCTGTATAGCTTTTCATCATCACCAACAATTTCTTTCGCATATTTGGTAAGTTCTTTTCGTTTATCTTCACTTAATGAAGATTCATATTCGCCACTTCGAAGTGCTTTATCCATTTCAGCTCCGGCAGCCTTCACATCTTGCATATCTGCATATAGATCATTTATTTCGATTCCTGCAGCTTTTGCGTCAGCTTCACTATCGAATGATCCGGCAGCGTTCTCACTATTTGGAATGAATATTGCATCAAGTGTTTGACCACTTGCTATGTTGCTTTCTGTATGAATCATACCTGAGCTATTTCGTTTTATCAGTTCTGTTGGTTTTCTAATATCATTTGAAATAAAAATTTCAGTATTTAAAACACCGCCGCCTTTTCTTAATTGGCTATAGCTGTCAATTCTTTGAATTGAAATCTTATCAGCTTCATCAATATTGATAAATACATCACCTTTACTTGATGGATATGTTTCTATTCCAGATGTGTTATCTGTGAAAATATCAACATTTCCATGAACTTTTGTTACTCGTAATCTTAATCGATTCTCCCCATTTTCAGTTTCAACTGGGATTAATTGGAGCCCTTGAACTGCAAGTTGAGCATTAATAGATTCCAATTTATCTTTTTCTACTTCTGATTTAGAGATAGTTTTATAACCATCTGCTGTCATCATCATTTCTCCTGCAACGTATACTTGTGTTGCGCTTTGCATATCTGCACCCATTTTTGATGTAAGTTGTTCATATATTTTTGCGCGTGCGCTCTCATTTTGGTCTGGTTGTTCTGGAATTGAATAGAAAATTTCATCTTTTCCTTTAAATCCAACAGTAATAGCTACTCCAAAACCATGTTCGGTTATGGCAACTGATGCTTGTTTTAAAACAACTTTAGGCATGTCATTTACTGCTTGTCCACTTCTGTTATCTTCAACAAACTTAGTTGTGTTTGCCAATAATGCTTTTCTAAGTTCAGGCGGAACATTCTTAGCAATTAGCTCTGCTTCGAATGCTTTATACTCAGCATCTAATTTTGCATTTAATTCAGGATCTTCAGAATATTTTGCTTCTAACCTTGCTTGAGTTCCTTCAAGATTTAATTCGTAACCAAGTACAAGTGCCAATCCAAATCCAGGATTTCTGTCGAGTGCTGCACCTGCTGCGGCTCCAAGAACAAGATTATGTTCTAAGTATTTGTCTGGCGAGATTTTTAACATTATTGATCCACCGACTCTTGTTCCATCTAGGCCTGCACTTACTCCGGCAGTTTCTTCCAATCTAACACGGCCTTTCTTATCTAATTTTTGTTCGTTTTGAATCGCTACACTTATATTCCCTGTTGAATCAACAGCCAATATTAATGTTCCTGCAGGAGTATCAAAAGTTTTTGCGATTGCTCCATGAACTATATCTGTAACTGTTTTACCCGGGTGATTTGTTACATTTCTCTGGTCATCAACTATTTTTTGATGATAGCTGACACCTGCCATAATTAGCATGTTTTCTTTTACAATCTCTGATGTTTTTTTCAAATCAGCTTCGCTTATTTGAGGATTGTTTTTGATAATTGCACTTAGAATTGGTGTTCTAACCGGGTCTAATCCTGCAAAAATCTCAGGGTATTTCTTTTGTGCTTCTGAGTATTCATATATGTCTGTTACTCTTTGTATTTCTGTATTTCTACTAAATCCTAATTGCATCAGATCTCGTTCAAGTTCAGTAACACCTTCTGCAGTTTCACCAAAGATATAATCATTTGTAATTGGTTTATCCAAATACTCTTTATTTGCAGGATCTTCAGATCTAGCAATTAAGTCTTTATTTGAGCTTGATGCAACATTATCTAATCCTAATTTTCTTAATTCATTTAATTTTGCAACAAAAACCTCCTTATTTACAACTGGTTCACCTTCTGGGCCAAATCCAATTGCAGATGCAACTAATTGAACATATGCAGATTCACCGGAAGCGGTTTTCTCCAAATCGCTGCCAACAATTCCTGTTCTGGAATGTAAATTCTCCATATTAAGTGTACCTTTTCCTTTACCTAAAATTTTCTGTAAGAAAGTTCTAAAAGCAACAGGGCCTTTACTTGCATGATCTGGAAAGATGAATTTTGCAACTGTTTCAACTTGCCCTAAATCTTTGATTATAAACTTTTCGTCATATGTATCAGCTTTTTCTTTTGGTTCAAGTTTTGGAACTTCTCTCATCAATTTTGCTGATGCAGCAATGAATGATTTGACTTCTTCAAAACTCTTTTTCTTCTCAACCACTGTTGCACGATTGTCCAATACCGCTTCAATTTGACTATTATCAAATCCGGTTGCATTTCTTACTAATTTCACTATTTCAGCTCTTTTACTAGTATATTTTTCATTTGATTCAATTTCATCTAAAATTAATATTTCTTTAAAGCTATCTTCGTTCGGGATTTGATTCGAAATTTCCCAATTATGTTTACCTTTTATAGATAATGAAATCTCATCTAGACTGATGTGGTTTGGAGCAAGTTTCCTGTTTCTTATATCTGAATAAACATCCTGTATTTGTCTGCTTGGATCTAGTTGAGTCAGCGCTTCTCCAACTTCTCTTCCATGAGCCATATAAGGAAGATCGGCTGCAAATTGAGCCGGATCCATTTTTTGGATTGCTTCCGGTATTTGAATTTTTGCATTTTCTGAAAAATCATCTTTAATTTTCCAATACTCAGAAAAATCTTCTTCTTTTGTTTCAGCAACAAGAGTTGTCTCATATTCTGCGATTTTATCTTTGTCCTCAATTCTTTGAAGAACTTCCGGATCTCCTGCTTCATCAAGCACTGCTTGAGCATCTGCATCAATTTTTGCTTTTTCCTCTGCGCTTACTTCAGAACCTGAGATTTTAATTTCGTAATTTTGGAAGACTGAAGCGTATTTCCCATTATCTTTATAATAGAATTTGCCATCAGTGCCTTTTGTTGCCAGTCTTGCATCTTTACTTGGTGCAGTAATCATTACAGATTTAACATTTGCCGGTAACATGTCTTTTAGTCCATATTTTTTTTGTGCGCTTAGCGCATCATTTTCAGTTAAATTACCGAAGTCAATTTTGTATGATGAATCATTTGCGAATTCTGATCCAATATCTGCCTGTGTTAATCTTCCATTTCCACCTACAAGGAATTCAAGTTTTACAACAGATTTTGTATAAGCTTCTCGTAATTGTAATCTCTCTTCCGCCTGCTTGTGCAATAATTCTAATTCTTTAATTGTGTCTGCAGGAATTTCTAAGTTATCACCCCATGCAACTGATCTTAAAGCAGTAACAGATTCCTCATATGCTTTTTTGTCTATAACGCCATCACTTAATTGTTTTTCAAGGCCGTCTAGTTTATACATCCAATCTCGCAGGTTTTTATATTCCTCTGCATCAATTGTTCCGCCATCTTTAGTTAAAGCCTCCATTAAGTGTTTTATTACCTCTTGGTTTTTTGATTCTAGATTTTTCTCAACTTGTGCATTAAACACATCTAATTTTTCTTGATCAGTAAATGGTGAGCTCTTAACTTCCGGTGTAGAGTCTGGCGCATCTGAAAACACTACACTCTTCCCGAATGGCTTAATGAAGCCGTAATTTATACATCGTATTGCCATACTTTTTGTTTTAGTTTTTATTTATCTCGTTATCTTACCACAAAAAATGTATTTTTGCAACAGCGTTCGCTTGGCTTTTTGGCGTGTCGTGGGAAATTGTAGGCGTACTAATTTAAAAATATGAATTTCAATTTGCCGCTAGTGATTGTGAATTTTAAGGCTTATCAAGAATCAACAGGTGTCAACGGTCAAAATATGGCCAAAGATATTGAAAGATTGGCGAATGAAATTGGTGTGAATATTGCGGTTGCGGTTCAGGCTGTTGATTTGGCGCTAATTGCTGCGTCGGTTTCAATACCGGTTTTGGCTCAACATGTTGATGGTGTTGGTTACGGTGCTTTCACAGGCCATATTCCAGTAACAATTTTGAAGCCGCTTGGTGTTGATGGATCTTTGTTGAATCACTCGGAAAGGCGAATTGGTGACGACCACATGGCAGCTGCAATAGCGCAGATGAAGATTGACGGAATGTTTTCTGTGGTTTGCGCTGAGTCAGTTGAAGAATGTGAATATCTTGTGAAATTTAATCCTGATTTGATTGCTATTGAGCCGCCGGATTTGATTGGTGGTGAAGTTTCAGTTTCAACAGCAAAGCCACATTTAATTAGCGATGCTGTTAAAATTTTAGGATCTAATCGAGTTTTGGTTGGGGCAGGAATTAAAACTGCAAATGATGTGAAAGTTGCGAAAGAATTAGGTGCATGTGGAATTTTGGTTGCAAGTGGAGTTGTGCGCGCTCCAAAACCTATGGATATTTTGAGAGAACTTTGCCTGGCCTTAAAATAATTTTATGCCAACTTTGCGAGGAGGAATTTTCCCGAGGTTGATTGCGATGATGCCGCTGCTTTTCCCACTTTATCTAATTAGGGGTAGTGCCTTTGGCTTTCCTGTAACTTTGCCGGAAGTGATTTTAGGCTTTTCATTTTTATATTTTATTTATCGTGAAAGAGCTTGGGAAACGCCGAGAATTTTTTTAGTCTGGCCGGTAATTATTTTTGTTGCGGCGGCTGTTTTGAGCACTGTGATTGTTCCTCAGCTTTCTTATTTTGTTGATGGTACAGAATTTCATGGATTCGCCAAAGCACTCGGCATTTTAAAAGGTTGGATTCTTGCACCGATACTATATTTCTTTATGGCCAGATTCTATTTTCAGGAGAAGCCATCTTTGATTGAAACTTCATTACGGGCACTTTTGTTATCTGGCACTTTGCTTTCAATTTATGCATTGTATCAGGTTTGGACAGGTGATTTTTCTACGCCAGATTTACGAGCTTCTGGTCCATTTGAATCAGCAAATTACTTGGCACTTTATTTGGGTCCTATTTTTGTTTATGGTGTTTTGTCTTCTATAAAGGAGGAGGATGGTTTTGAGAAAATTTTACTCATTTTTGCTACTTTGATTTGTGGGGGAGCATTGTTTTTTACAAAATCGTATGCGAGTTGGATTGCGGTTTCGGTAAGTCTTCTAATTTCTTTTCTGCTCTTTTTAAGAAAACAAGCTCCACATTTTAGGCTTGCTGGTATTTTTGTGATTTTGCTAGTTCTATGCGCAGTGTTTTATAGCCAAGCCGATACCGAAAAATTCAAGCAATTTTTTGATTTTACAAATCGGTCTTCGAGCGGTGTTCGTGTTCAGATTTATACTATTGCTTGGGATTTAATTAAACAGCATCCGTTTTTGGGCATCGGGCTTGGTCAATTTGAACAAGTTTATCAAACTCAAGCGGTCTCAATTTTGGGAACAGCACCTTTTGAATGGGTGATGCTTCATCCACATAATTTGTATTTTGCACTTTGGTTGAATACAGGTTTACTAGGTTTGGCTAGTTTGGGCTATTTTATTTGGAATGCAATCAAGTGGATTTTTGAAGACGACTCAAAGCAGCGGCCGGTTGCTGCAATGATGCTGCTAGTTATTTTGATACACGGAATTTTTGATACTCCGGTTTTCAAAAATGACCTGGCTTTTGAATTTTGGTTGCTCTTAGCGATGCTTTAATCTCGAGGAAGATTTAGCTCTTTTTTAGCGTATTCTTTCAACTCAGCTTCAGACATTTTGTCGCAAGTTTCAACTTTTGTTAGCTTGCTTGCAAGCGGCTTGCTTTTTTCAATTTCATGTTTGAGGTCGAACTTTGCAGTCGATGGTCCGCAAACAAGAATTTCATCTGCATCAGTCAAATGGCTCACGATACTTTTAGTGAAAGAGTGCATTTCGTTCGATCTTCTTTCTTCCATTCTGTTCTGATTCGTGATTGTAAATTGATCGCCGCCGTGATCTGTACTTTTTCTGTGCGGTTCAACTTCAGAGAGCAATGTTGAAAATGTCATGTCACCCATTGGGTTAGCTTTAACAATGAATGCTTTTTCGTGGTCAATCCAAACTGCGTATAGGTTTTTCATATGATGCTTATTTTTAAATCGAAAGCATGTTAGCATTCAAACGATGAAATTTACAGGCAAAGTAAAAAAAGGAGATCAAAGAGGACGAAAATTGGGCTTTCCAACTTTGAATTTGGAGACTGATTTGGACTTGGAAGATGGAATTTATTGCGTTCGTGTTGAGGGCCTGCCAGCTGTGATGCATCTTGGCCCTCTTCCAACTTTTTCTCTTGGTAGGCGTGTTGAAATTCACATTCTTGATTTTGATGAGGATTGGTATGAAAGGGAAGTGGAGGTTGAGGTTTTTGATAAAATTCGTGATGTGCGTAAGTTTGATTCGGTGGAAGATTTGGTGATTGCAATTGAGGACGATGTGAAAAAGGCGAGGGAGATTTTTAGCGGTGATTGAGGAAGTGTTTTTGCCTATGTAGGCCGCGAAATGTCAGTGCACACTCACCTCTCAATTTGTCCAGCTGATGTGGACGATTTAACCTGCAAACTGGTCGAATTTTTGCTATACTTTTCTCGATTTAACCCCACCCAAAATGAACGATAAAGAACTACTTGAAACCGCGTGTTTGTATGGCCGGAATGCGCTGCTTTGGCGACAGAAATTTATTGGACTTTTGCCTGAAATTCACAAAAGAAAGTTGTACGAGAAGAAAAACTGTAGCTCTATTTTCGAGTTCGCCGCAAAGTTCGGAGGATTATCTAATGATCAGGTTCGTTTAGCGCTTAACTTGGAGGAGAAATTCGAAAGTATGCCAAGATTGCACGAAGCACTTGTTAATGGAGACGTAAGTATTAATAAGTTAGCTAGAGTAGTTTCGATTGCGACAAAAGAGAATGAAGCAGAGTTATTAAATGTAGTTTCAAACCTATCAAACCGAGCAGTAGAAACCCTAGTTAGAGATGAAAAGTTTACAGGTTTGCACGTGCAGACCTTAACCTTAAATGAAGAAGTCAAAAATCGATTAATTGAACTTCAATTTAAAGGAATCGACATCAACGAGTTAATCAGCGCCGCGCTTAACAAACGTGAAGAAGAAATAGCAGAAGAGAAAGCTATGCCGGTTGAATTGGCAAAAAGTAGACCGGTTCCAGCAAAAACGAAGAAATTAAACAAGAAAGAATTTGGTACAAAATGTTCCATCCCCACCTGTAAAAAACCATCTGAAGTTATCCACCACACTCAAACTTTCGCGCTTTCACAGAAGCATGACCCAAACTATCTTGCGCCACTCTGCAAAGAACATCATGAAATTGCTCATTCGATTAACCTGAGGGTTAGGGAAAAGCGATTCTTTTAGTGATGAATATTCCTATCAGCGTTGTGGACAAAAGCTTAGTATTCCCAAAACCGGTGGAGTTCTTTATAGTAAGGTCGATGAAAGACTTTCTCAATAATCTCCTGCCACACCAACATCCTCTTCGACTGTTTTATCATAAGTCTTTGGCGGTGGCAGCTTCGATTGCGTACGGATTTCCGGCGAATAAAATGACTGTGATTGCGGTGACCGGAACAAAAGGGAAATCGACCACTTGCAATATTATTCATAAAATTCTCAGCGAGTCAGGTAAGAAGGCCGGCTTGATGACTACCGTAAATTTTAAAATTGGAGATGAAGAAGACACGAATTTAACTAATCAGTCGACTTTGAGTCCATTTCCATTACAGAGAATGTTCAAAAAAATGGTGGATGCGGGTTGTGAAATTGTTGTTTTGGAGGTTACGAGTCACGCGATAATGCAGTCCAGGGTTTGGGGAATTAATCTTGATACTTGTGTGTTTACTAATTTGTCCCACGAGCATTTGGATTATCACGGTGACATGGAAAATTACAAAAAAACGAAGGGGCAAATATTTAAAAATTTGAACGGTTCTCAGCGAAAAGCAGGAGTTGCAAAAATTTCTATCATCAATGCAGATGATCCTGAACAAGAATATTTTGCTGCTTTTCCTGCAGATCAGCAATTTAAATTCGGAGTGATAAATGGCGCTTACAATGCAAGAAATTTAGAGCCTCGACCTGATGGAACGAAATTCACTTTGAAAATCCCGAATGGCGAAGTAGAAGTAGATTTCAAAATTCCCGGTAGAATGAATGTTTACAATGCGGTTGCTGCGGCAACTGTTGCAACGGCTTTTCATATAAATCTTGAAACTATAAAGAAGGGCTTGGAGAATATGAAACCGGTTCCGGGTAGAATTGAAATTATTGATTCCGGTCAGCCATTTTCAGTTGTGGTGGATTTTGCGCACACCGCAGATTCTCTCGAGCAAGTTCTTAGTATGTTTAAGGAAATTACAAAGGGTCGCTTGATTACAGTTTTTGGTTGTACCGGAAATCGCGATGCTTTGAAGCGGCCAATAATGGGTCAAATTGCAGATAAATATTCGGACTTTATTGTTTTGACTGATGACGATACTTATACTGAAGATCCAAATTCGATTGCTGAAATGGTGAGAAAAGGAATTAACAGGAAAGAAGGCGATAGATTTTGGCAGGTACTTGATCGTGCGGAGGCAATTCGGCTGGCTTTGAGCATCGCAAAAGAAGGTGATAGCGTTTTGATTTGCGGAAAAGGTGCGCAGGAATATAAGTATGTCGGCCATGGAAAAATTCCTTTCGATGACAGAAAAGTGGCACGCGAAATTTTATCTCGCGTGATTGACGTGGAACTCCCAACTGCATGAGCGGATTTATAATTATGGACAAGCCAACAGGCTGGACCAGTCACGATGTAGTCGCAAAAATGCGTGGAGTTTTGAAGGAAAGAAAAATTGGCCACCTCGGAACTCTTGATCCGCTTGCAACCGGCGTTTTAGTTTTGGCTGTCGGGCGGGATGCAACAAAGCAAATTTCTCAGTTTATGAAACTTGATAAGGAATATGAGGCGACGATGGAGCTTGGAAAAGTTTCTGATACTTATGATACGGAAGGGAAGGTGGAGAGTTTGCCGATTGGAGATATAAGCGAGGCAAAAATTTTGGAAGTGATGGCGACTTTTTGGGGTGAAACATCTCAAATGCCACCGGCTTTTTCAGCAAAAAAAATCAATGGAAAAAAGGCTTATGAATTAGCGCGCGCGGGGCTTCCGGTAGTATTGAAGCCGGTTATGGTGAAAATGCGGGGTTGGGATATTTCTATAGATATGCCGATTGTGAAATTTAAAGTTGAGGTTTCAAGTGGAACTTATATTCGTTCTTTGGTTCACGACATCGGTCAAAAATTAGGCTGTGGAGCGGTTTTGACCGCACTTCGCAGAACTCGAGTTGGAGATTTTAAGATTGAAGAAGCGAAAAAAATTGAAGATTTTAGCGCTGGCGTATAATATAAGAAGCGCATGACAATTTTTATTACAACTCTCGGTTTTCTATTTGTTTTTGCTTGGCTTGCTTTGCGCGTTTATCCACGGATTGGTCTTATGGATAGACCGAAAAAATATGGTTTGAAACGGGCGCCGATTCCTTACCCTGGTGGTCTTGCAATTTATTTAGCTTTTCTTGTAAGTTTTTTGACTTTTATCCCGGCGAATCCAATTACGCTTTCCGTTTTTTTTGGCGCTTCACTTTTGGTTCTAGTAAGTTTTGTTGATGATAGAATTGGTCTTCCGCCTGCTTTACGATTGTTTGTACAGTTTATTTCAGGTTCGATTTTGGTTTATGGCGGGGTTGGAGTAACTTCAATTACGAATCCTTTTGGGGGAACTTTTCCGCTGGATACTGTGATGTTTGGGTCGCTTGCAGTTTTTTCTGCACTGGTTACAGTTTTGTGGTTAATGGTTATGGTGAATGCTTTTAACTGGGTTGATGGTGTGCCGGGCATGGCAAGTTCAATCGCTTTTGTTTCTTCTTTGATTCTATTTTTATTGAGTATTCGGCCTGGTTTTCATTATTTAGATCAAACTTTAGCAATTACGCTATCAATCATAATTATGGCACTTTCGCTTGGGTTTTTAGTTTTTGATTTTCCAAAACCGCGAATGATAATGGGCGATACTGGTTCGATGTTTCTTGGCTTTCTGCTTGCCGTAACCGCGCTGATTTCAGGAGGAAAAATTGCAACAACAATTCTTGTTTTGGGTTTCCCTATGCTAGATTTTGCTTGGGTTATTTTACGTCGAATTCGTAAAGGTCAATCACCATTTAAGGGTGATTTGATGCACTTCCATCATCGATTGTTGAAGGCTGGATTCAGTCAACAAAAAGTTGTAATTTTCTTTGCAATGAGTTCTTTAATCTTTGGTTTATTAGCATTAGGCCTGCACACAGAAGGAAAGTTAATTGCACTTGTTGCAATTTTAGTATTTATGGCCGGCTTGGCTTGGGCTTTGTTGTATAGGAAGTAGAATTTGTCATGACCAATTTTTTTTGCTAGGATCTGATTATGAAAACTGTAGAAAAAATTAGATCTTTAGAGTCAGTTCTTAAACTTGATTTAGTTAAACCTCTAAAAGAAAAAAAAATGCATCCTAGTTGGTATGCGGCTCAAGGTATGATTGATAATAAACGAGCTAAGCAATTTTATGCTCACATAAAGCAAATTAGAAATGAGTGGAGATAAAGTAATCTTCGTTGATACTAATGTTGTTGTGGGTTTCTTAAATCGAGATATGTTTATCGTGGATCTATTGAATCGATATAGTTCCCTGTGTGGTTTGTTATATGTTTCAGTCATTGTTGAAATTGAGGCAATGTCTTTTTCAAAATTATCTGATGATGAAGTTCATTTTTTAAAAAAGTTTTTTAAAAGCAATTTTCATCAGGTAAATCTTGATCCAAATATTGCAGACATTACTGCGCGTTTTCGTAGAGAAAGTAAAATTAAATTGCCTGATGCTTTAATTGCTGCCACTGCAATGAGTATGAATGCGCCTTTATTGACCAGAAATATAAAAGATTTCAAGAAAGTGCTTGGCTTGAAAATAATAAGTATTTAAAAAAGTCCCGAGCATTTTGCCCAGGACTTTTCACTACTTCTTGATTAATAACTTACAACTAACTCTATATTACTAATTGCTCCTGTTGTTAGACAACCTATTGTTGTACCAGTATCAATGCATCCACTAGCTATTGCTGATTTCAAAATTGGATCTATAGATATTACAAGTGGATAGCTTCCACCATCTAATATTTTAAATTCCATTAAGTCTGGATCAGTTGAACCATTTGATCTTACACTGTAAATGGTTGCACTGTTTGAGTAACCGTTTGATGGAAGAGTGTAGTCTGAAAAGTTTTTCATTTTACTGCCATCATATAGAGCAATTTCATATTTACAATCAGTTGCAGAGCTGCTGTCTCTTGTGAATAAGCTTGAGAGTTGGTTAAAATTCATAGTACCAGTGCTCCCGTTCGTTTTGTCGTATATAAGAGTTCCAGTACAATCTGTTGAACTCAATGCTTTAAGTTCAACACTTGCTACCTTTGATAGATTTCCCTGCAAATTTTCTTTATTTGAAATGACTGCAGCGCCTACAATGACTGCGACCAGAATACCTATTGCGGCGAATTTTGTAATTGATGATTTTTTCATTTTATTTTTGTTAAAGAATTAAATCATTCCCTCTATTATAACATATACCCCCCTAAGGCAAGGCTAAATTGCTTGGCATTGAGAACTGAAGTCAGTCTATGTAAATTGTCTCTATTCCTTTATACTTAGCCAGAAATACATTATTATCCCATTTTAAATGAAGAAATTCGTATCCCTGTTTTTATTATTGACCCTTGTGCTAATATAAAAGCCTCTAACGAGGTTCTTATGTTTGATGCTGTTGCGGAAATCAAGTCGAAACTATCGATTGAAGATGTTGTGGCTTCTTATGTGCCGCTCAAAAAAGCCGGGAAATATTTTAAGGCATGTTGTCCTTTCCATTCTGAAAAAACGCCGAGTTTTCATGTGAATCCTGAAAGGCAAATTGCATATTGTTTTGGTTGTAATAAGGGTGGAGATCTTTTCCAGTTCGTTCAGGAAATTGAAGGACTAGATTTTAAGGGAGCACTTGATTTGTTGGCGGATAGGGCGAATGTGGAGTTGCCGAAATTTGAGGGTGGACCGAAGGTTTCTAAAGATGAAAAGGAAGAAATGAAAGATATAAATTTGGCTGCTACGCATTTTTTTGTTCAGAATTTGTGGAACGGGGAAGCCGGTGCGAAGGTTTTGGACTATTTGAAAAGGCGAGGTTTGACTGAAGAGACTATAAACGAATTTGATGTCGGTTTTTCTCCTGATTCTTATGATTTGCTCTACAGACATTTATTGGAAAAAGGCTCGCTCAAAGAACGAATTTTAACAACAAGTTTGGTTGTGGCGAAAGATGCTACAGCTCAGAATGTGCTGGATAGATTTCGGTTGCGTCTAATGTTTCCAATTTTGAATGATAGGGGAGAGTCAATTGGATTTGGTGGGCGTTCTTTGAAAAAAGGCGACGATCCAAAATATTTAAATTCTTCAGATTATGTTCTTTATAACAAGGGTTCGGTTTTGTATAATTTTTCACGAGCTAAGAAGTATATAAAAGAACTCGATTTTGTTGTGTTTGTGGAGGGCTATTTCGATACAATTGCTTCTTGGCAGGCAGGAGAGAAAAATGTGGTTGCGACTTGTGGAACCGCTTTAACTGAAGAACAATTGAAATTGGTAAAACGTTATACTAAAAAATTAGCTTTTGCTTTTGATGCAGATAATGCCGGTCAGGAGGCGCTTTTAAGGAGTGTTTTGATAGCACAGCCTATGGGTTTTGATATTTTTGTAGTCACAATCCCAAGTGGGAAAGATGCGGCTGATGCGGTGAAAGAAAATCCTGAATTATGGACGGCTGCGGTGGCCGCTAAAAAACCTTATATGGATTTTTTCTTTGAGAAATATGAGGCACTTTATGATTTGGCAAGTTCAGGAGGAAAGAAAGAGTTTACGAATAAAATTTTGGATTTGCTTGAGGGAATGGCGCATCCTGTTGAGAAAGATCATTATTTGAAGGAATTGTCGAAGCTGGTTGGTACTCCAATCGAGTTACTTTATGATTTGATAAAACAGAATTTTTCTTCTAAACAGCGAAGTCAGCGTGTGGTGAAAGAAAAAATTGCTGTTAAAAAAGATAAACTTGAAAGATATTTTGAAGAGTTTTTAGGTTTGATTTTGACTTTTCCTAAGCAGTGTTTCGAGGTTTGGGAGAAGATGAAGCAAGCTGAAGATTTTGCTTTAATTGTAGAGAAGTTAGGTTTGGTGAGGCAGTTTAATGTGGAAAAACTCGCGGACTTTTTTGAAGACTTTGAAAATTTCTTATTACGCGAAGATTTTGAGATTAATGCAAGTCATGTTTACAAACAGCTAAGAGATTACTATAATCTCCACGCTGCGATTGATGAGGGCTTCTATCAGAGTAGAGAAGACTCATTGACTCTCAAGAAATTGGTGTTTGAGGCGGAATTTAAGAATCAGAACCCGGAACTGGTCAAGGAAGAAATGGAAAAATTGATCGCGCTGCTCTATCTCGAATATTCCTCTAATCTAAAGACTAATGGCCAGAACTAGAAAGTTTATAGCGCATTTCTCTGAGGAAAACTTGGCAAAATACCCACAAGAGATACGTGATCTTATTGATAAGGGGCGTCATCGTGGTTTCGTGACACAGCAAGAATTAATGCACGCTCTTCCTAATCTTGAGGAAAACGTGACTTTTGCAGATGAGGTTTATACACTTTTGATGGAGCTTGGAATTAAATTGATTGATGTTAAAGATCAAATGATTTGGGGTAAGAAAGAAGAGGAAATGAGTATGGGTCAGGAGCCTGATGTTGATGCTGATCTTGAAGTTGAAGATTTGAAAGAAGAGGCCAGCAATCTTGATGATGAAGATGTTTCAGATGAAGATTTAGCTGCTTTGGCTGCTATTGAGGCTGTTGATGGGGATGATCTTTTAGAGGATGTTGATCCAGAGATTGATGCTGCAGCTGAAGAAGCCGCTGCGCTTAAAGATGCTAAGGATGCAAAAGATAAAGAGGATAAAAGAAAATCTAAGGCAAAGAAAACTGTTGATCTTTCTGAAATTGCGAATGATTCAATTCGAATGTATTTGTGTGAAATTGGTAAAGTTGATCTGTTAACTGCAAAAGAAGAGGCTGATTTAGCTAGAAAAATTGCTAAAGGTGATCAATCTGCTAAGGCAAAATTGGCTGAAGCAAACTTGCGTTTAGTTGTGTCGATCGCTAAAAAATATATTGGTCGTGGTCTTTCTTTCCTTGATCTTATTCAGGAGGGAAACATTGGTCTTTTCCGTGCTGTAGAAAAATTTGATCCAGATCGAGGTTTCAAGTTCTCAACTTATGCAACTTGGTGGATTCGTCAGGCTATCACTCGAGCAATCGCTGATCAGGCACGAACGATTCGTATTCCGGTTCACATGGTTGAAACAATCAACAAGCTAACTCACACTCAACGACGTTTGGTGCAGGAGCTTGGGCGTGAGCCATTGATTGAAGAGTTGGCGGCTGAAATGGATATGGATATAAAGAAGGTTCGTCACATAATGAAGATTTCTCAAGACATTGTTTCGCTTGAGGCGCCGGTTGGTGCGGAAGAAGACAGTAAGTTAGGAGATTTCATTAAAGATGATGATTCACTTTCTCCTGATGAGCAAACAAACAGACAATTAATTAAGGAGAATATTCATGAGATGTTGCAATATTTATCTCCAAGAGAGAGAAAAATTATTGAGATGCGATTTGGACTTAAAGATGGAATTGGACATACATTGGAAGAAGTTGGAACTGAATTTGGAGTAACTCGAGAAAGAATTCGTCAGATTGAGGCAAAAGTTCTGCATAAATTGCGAGAACACCCAACCAGCGTTAAAATTCGTTCTTATTACTAATATTAAAATATGTCTAAACAACACGACGATCAGGACATGGATGAGAAAAAATCCAAAAAATCTAAAAAAGTACTTCCTTTTGAGGAAGAAAGCGTAGTTATGACTAAAGAAGGTTTGAAACTTCTTGAAGACGAGCTTGAATTTTTGAAATCAACTCGAAGAAGAGAAATTGCAAAAAGATTGAAAGAGGCTATTTCTTACGGTGATCTTTCTGAGAATTCAGAGTATGAAGAGGCAAAAAATGAACAGGCTTTCGTTGAAGGTCGTATTATGGAACTTGAAGAAAAGGTGAAAAAGGCAAAGGTTATTGATGAGAAAACTCATTCAAAACAAATGGTTGAGATTGGAACAAAAGTTTTCATAAGAAATACTAAGAAAAAATCAGAGGAACACGAATTTACTTTGGTTGGTTCAACAGAATCTGATGTTTCAAATAATCGAATTTCAAATGAGGCGCCACTTGGTTTGGCACTTATGGGTAGAAAAGCCGGAGATGTTGTTACAATCAATGTACCAGCTGGAATTATTGACTACGAAATTTTAAAACTGTCGTAATTTGTCATAATGTGAATTTAGAAGGCCCCGGAAACGGGGCTTTTTTTGTTGGTTTTTCCCGCAAAACCTGCTTGACTAATGCGACTAAGTTGCATTAAGCTCAAGATATGAATAATTTAGAAGAGCTTAAATCGAAGGGTTTTAGGATTACAAAAGCAAGAACTGCGATTTTGGAATTACTTGAAAAATCTAATGCGCCGGTTTCAGCAGATGAGATTGTGGCGAGTTTGGGCGTAAATAAATCAACGGTTTATCGAGAGCTGGATTTTTTGGAGTCGCAAGACATGATTACTGATATTCGTTTGGATAATGCGAAAAATATGTACGAGTCGAAGTCGAAAAATCATCACCACCATCTTTACTGCATTAAGTGCAAAAAAATTGAAGAAGTTGATATGGATAAAGATTTAGATGTATTCGAGAGAAAACTTGAAAAAGACACAAAGTTTAAAATAAAAAAACATTCCCTGGAGTTTTTTGGTATTTGTTTAACCTGTCAATAATGAAAAAAATAATTTCTTTTCTTGTTCTGTCAGTTTTCTTGCTTGGTTGTAAGAGTGAGCCTTTAACTGATGATAAACGTGTTTCTATTTACGCTAGTTTCTATCCTTTAGCATTTTTGGCAGAGCAAATTGTAGGTGATAAAGCGCTGGTTTTAAATGTTGTACCTAACGGAGTTGAGCCTCATGATTTTGAACCAAGTGCTAAAACTATTGCCCAGATTATTGATTCAGATTTATTATTGTATAATGGTGCAGGTTTAGATGAATGGGCTAATGATTTCGTAAAAACATTAGAAGGCGCCGAACCAGCAGTCTTAAAGACTTCTACTCTTGTTGATATTTTGGCAACAAAATATGCTGAAGAAGGAGAAAGTGCTGGCATTGCTGATCCTCATTTTTGGCTTGATCCTAATAATATGATCAAAATAGCAGATCAAATAAAAATGAAACTTATAAGTATTGATCCTGCAAATGCTAATTTTTATGAAAATAATAATACTAAAGTTAAATCTCAATTAGAGAGTTTAAATCAAGATTTTGTTGCTGGGCTTCAAACTTGTAATATGAAAACTTTTGTTACTTCACATGCAGCCTTTGCTTATCTTGCAAAAGGCTATGGTCTGGAAATGTTAGCAATTTCTGGGCTATCGCCAGATGAAGAGCCAAGTACAAAAAAAATTGCTGAAATTTCTGAGTTGGTTGAGCAGTATAAAATCAAATATGTGTTTGCAGAAACATTATTAAGTTCTAAGATAAGTGAAACGATTGCTGATGAAACAGGAGCTCAAATATTGGTTTTGAATCCAATTGAAGGTCTAACAAATGATGATGAAAAAAATGGAGAAAATTATCTTTCAATAATGTCTAGTAATCTAAAGAATTTAAAAACTGCGCTTTCATGCACTTGAAACAAGAAAAGCTTCTGGAGTGTAAAAATGTCAGTTTTAGTTATGGAAATGAGAAAATTTTAGATGCGGTTTCTTTCGAACTTAAGGCGGGTCAATATGTTGGTTTGATAGGGCCGAATGGTGGTGGAAAAAGTACTTTAGTTCGAATCTTATTGGGAATTTTGAAGGCCAAAAAAGGTAGTATAGAAAAATCTGATGATATGAATATTGGTTATGTGCCTCAAAGAATTTCTTCTATGATGTCGTTTTTTCCTGCAACCGTTTTTGAAATTGTTAAAAGTGGTTTGCCAAGAAATAATGTTTCGAATATTTCTTCGATTGAATCGATGAAGCTTGTTGGAATTACAGATTTAAAATCTAAATTAATTGGTGAACTTTCCGGTGGACAATTACAAAAAGTTTTTATTGCCAGGGCATTGGTTTCTGACCCAAAAATTTTAATACTTGATGAGCCAGCTGTTGGAATTGATCCACATGCAAGTGCGAAATTTTATTCTATTTTAAAGAAATTAAATAAAGAGAAAAATATTACTATCGTATTGGTTTCTCATGATTTGGATGTTGTAAATAATGAAGTTGATACCGTTTTTTGTTTGAATAAAACACTTGTTTGCCGTGGTCATAAAATGGATTTGATGAATGAAAAAAATCTAAAAAAACTATATGGAGATACTTTTAAATTGGTAAATCATAATCATGCTTGAAATTTTTCATTATGAGTTCATGCAGAGAGCATTCCTGGCAGGTGCTTTGATTGGGTTAACAGCCCCTTTGATTGGAATTTTCTTGGTTGTTAGAAGATATTCAATGCTTGCAGATACTTTGGCGCATGTTTCTCTTTTTGGGATTGCGATTGGGCTTGTTTTGAATGTTAATCCATTCTTGACTGCTATTGTGGCATCAGTTCTAGGATCAATTTTTATTGAAAATTTAAGATCAGAAAAGAAGCTTCTAACAGAATCTGTACTCTCACTTTTTTTATCTGGCGCATTGGCAATGGCAGTAGTTTTAATCTCAATAACGAATGGTTTCAATGCAAATTTATACAATTATCTTTTTGGTAGTATCGCTATAGTTTCAACATATGATATCTATGTGATTGGAGCGTTGGCAGTAGTGTTGATTTTTTCAGTTTTATATTTCTTCAAAGATCTTTTCTTACTTTCTTTTGATTCGGAACTAGCGATTGTGAATAAAGTTCCAGTGAAATTTATAAATCTATCTTTGGCAATTTTGGCTGCTTTACAGGTATCAATCTCAATTAGAGCAGTTGGAGTTTTGCTCATTGGTGCGCTGATGGTGATTCCTGTTATAACGTCTTTTCAATTTGGTATGGGTTTTAAAAAGACATTAATTCTTGCAATAATATTTTCCGAGATTTCAATCTTTGCCGGTTTATATTTATCCTATTATTTTGATTTGGCCAGTGGCGGAACAATTGTAATGTTGAATTTATTATTTTTTGTGATTAGCCTGCTTTTTAATAAATTTAAGGTTCGAATATGAATCTTGCAAGATGGGCTAATTAAAACTATTTTCTTTTCTTTGGCTTCGGTAGATATTTATCAACAATCTTTTTTTGTTGTACGTGACTAATTCTAGCTGATATTCCTTCTTTGTATTTCTTGTGAATTGAATATGCGTAGAAAAGCATTAAGGCAAATAACAAAATTGTAGCAAATCTCATTCCAAACCATGGAATGTCTTGATCTCTGAAGAATGTTAGGAACATACCGGCAATTGCAAATTCACGAATTCTTGTTGGAACGCGACCTAGAAATTCAGCTGCAACTTTTGCATTTGGCATTGAATGTATTTGTTTTTTTGCATACCAACTTGATGCAAATAATAGTATGAAAAATACCATCATCGGCCAGAAAAATAAGAAGCTTTGCCCTGGTGTCGGGTCAAAGAGATAATTAGGATCCAGTAGTTTCAGTGGGTTCATGTTTTGTGTGTTTAAATTCTTTATATCTATGGTATAGAGCGTAAGCGCTGACCACGCTTAGAAGGAAGAACATGTAGGCATCAAGCCTTATGTTTAAGATGGTGATTGTATCATCGCCTCTTAGAAATTCAAGTAGAAAAAATGCTAGAGAGCTCATAAAAGTTAGATAAATACTCGCATTTCCTTCTCTTTTGAAAAAATGAGACTTATTTTGAATTTTCTTCTTGCTCCATAAAATTAATATAATTGTGATCAAAGTGTAAATTTGTGTTGGGTGAATTGCTACTGTGTACATAACGTTATCAAGTTCATAATGAGTTCCCCAAGGTAAATTTGTTGGTGATCCATATGAAAAGCCTCCTAAAAATTGCCCAATATTAATTATTGCCATGCCAATTAGAAGTGGCACGATTAGTGCATCATACCATTTCCATATATCTTCTTTTGCTTTTATTAAGCGTATTGTTAGGATTATAAAAAATCCTGTAATTCCACCCCAAATAGATAAGCCTTGATCCCATATCGAGAAAAAATTGATGAATGTTCGGAGATCAAGTGCTGGCAAGTATGTATTTGTATTGAGAATGAAAAAAGTTAGTCTCGAAATAATAAGTGGAATTAGCACATATGAACTGCTTTGCTTTATGAGCAATAAAAAATCGACCCTTTGTCTTTTTAATCTGTTAACTGCAAGATAAGATGAAATTAAAAGTGCCGCTACAATAAAAACCCAATATGTTTTAATTGAAATAAATCCGGATTCGAATATTACAGGCAACATACTATAAATTAAAAATCAAAGTCGCGTTGGCTATTATACCAAAAACCAGCATAAAAGTATTGAACCAAGTTTTGTATTTGAAGAATTCCAATTTGATGTAAAAAATTGAATACCAAATAAAAATGCTCAGTAGTAAATATCTTAAAAGTTCAGAATTCAAAAGATTGAATCCTCCTGGGAGTGGGTTGGGAAATCCCTTCGAGATAACGTAATTACTTACAAAATATGCAAAAAGGTAAAAACTTAAGAGCCAACCTATGAAATGATTAATCTCCTCGAGAATAAGCGGCTCATTATCATTTGTTGTTTCTGTAATTACTTCTGTTGTTACAGCTGCTACCGGGACTTTCTTTTTCAGCGCATGTAATTCTTCTTTTAATCTTTTCCTCTCATCCCAAACAGTTTTCAAGCTTTTATATGCTTCCGGCTTTGTGATTTGAGGAGACATTAGCCAGATTTTTGCAAAAATGAAAAGTTCTCTATTTGCACTACTAATTTCTGATTGGATTTCTTTTTCTTCAGGAGTTGGTAGGAATTTTTTTATATAATTACTGATGCCTTTTAGAAATTTATTATCTGAAATTGAGAATTTTTCTTGAATTTTTTGGAAATCGTCGCTGATGCCTTTTTGATTTGTAGGGCCGGAGTGTAAATCAGCCATCATTTTCTGAGTTTCAAGCTTGATCATGCTTCGTTCTGAGAACATTTTTTCTTTATTCAAGAAAATTTCTTGATCTTGTACTTTCTTCAATAATTCTTCAGAAGTGTGCTCAATGTAATCAAGATTTGTGGAGCTTTTAATTCGCAAAAGTTTATCAACATATTCTTGAATCATTTTTTTGTTCTCAGGCTTAATATCTTCGCTGTACTGAGCCAGTATTGTCTTTATTTTATTTAAGATAAAATCAACTTTTTTAAGCAAAGCAGCGCGTTTTTTTTCAAACTCTAAATTACTGGTGTCTTCCGGAGTGACGCCCGTTCCATTTTCTTTTGCCATTGTTAAGTACTCAGCTTTCAGAGCTGAAAGATCATCATGTTTTGCTTTTTCTTTATCTTCAGCTGTTGCTCCGGCTTGAATAACATATGACACCTCAAATCCGTATTCATCAATTAACCTTTGAAAGGCCTTGTATCTGCTACTTGCAGGAATGCTTCCAAGAACTTTTTTTCCGCTTTTATCAAAAGCTTCAAATTCATATTTTGGAAGTTCTGCACTTGTTCCGGCTTCTTTTGTTACTGTATCAACAGGAGTCTCAGCAGTTTTTTGAATCGACAAAAGCGAAATATTCAGAGAGCCGAGCTGTTTTCTCGCTTCCTCTTCATTATCCGCGGCAATCAAGCCGCTAAGTTTTTTACCGCCTGCGTTAACAGCGGTGTATTCAAATTGTGCCATGGCGTGGTGGAGATTTAAGCCTCGATTTCTTCCGAGGAGTTCACTTTGTTTGTGCCTGATTTGCTTAATTTTTTGCTTGCTTCAATGAATCCCATGAAAAGTGGATGAGGTCTGTGTGGTCTTGATAAAAATTCAGGGTGAAATTGTGACCCAATCATGAACGGATGATTCTTTAGCTCTCCAATTTCAACCAAGTTTCCTTCTTCGAACACACCTGAAGGTTGCCAGTCGGTACCTTCTAGGCTTTTAACGTAGTTATTATTAATCTCATAGCGATGCCTGTGTCTTTCGAAAATCAAATCTTGACCATATAATTTATGAGCAAGAGTTCCTTCTGTTAATTTACATGGATAAGCTCCAAGTCGTAATGTACCACCTTTATCTTTGTTTTTGTGCTGACCCGGCATGAAATGAATCACATATTTATTTGCGGCTAATTTTGCGTCTTCATCAAATTCTTCGCTAGTTAGTTTTGAATCATTCAAGTGAAATCGAGCATATTCAATAGTCATTATCTGTAAACCTAGGCAAAGCCCCAAGTATGGAACTTTATTTTCACGTGCATATTTCGCTGCCATAATTTTCCCTTCAATGCCACGAATTCCGAAACCACCTGGAACAAGAATCCCATCTGAAGATTTAAGCATTTCCCATGACTTTTCATCATTACTCTCAAGTTTTTCAGAATCTATCCATTGTAAATCAAGCTCTCTATCTTGGTGATAGCAGGCAATTTTTAATGATTCTATAACTGAAAGATAGGCATCATCTAGATTCGTATATTTACCAACAAGAGAAATTTTTACTAGATCTCGCTTCGCCTGAATTTTTGAAACCAAAGTTTCCCAGTCTTCAAGCATTGGCGTCACGTTTCCAAGGTGAAGTTTTTGGGCAACAAGCTCCGCAAGTTTGTATTGATTAAAGTTTAGAGGAACTTCGTAAATTGATTTGCAAGTTACCGCAGGAATTACGCAGTTTTTCTCAACGTCACAGAAAAGTGAAATTTTCTCGAGAATATCAGTAGAAATATTTTTATCAGCTCGAGTCATAATAATGTCAGGCTGAATACCAATTGATCTTAACTCACGCACAGATGCCTGAGTTGGTTTTGTTTTCAGTTCTTTTGCGGCTTTCAAGTAGGGAAGGAGCGTAAGATGAACAAATAATGTATTCTCTTTGCCAAATTCGTGACGCATCTGACGAATTGCCTCTAAGTAGGGAAGTCCTTCAATATCTCCAACTGTTCCACCAATTTCAATCATCACAATTTTTGCACCGCTTGCTTTCGCAGCCTTTGTAATTCTACCTTTGATTGCCTCTGTAATATGTGGAATGATCTGAATTGTTCCACCTAAATAATCTCCACGGCGTTCTTTTTGCAAAACTTCAGTATAGATTTTTCCTGTAGTAACAGAAGACATTTCATTTAAATTTTCATCTATAAATCTTTCGTAATGACCTAAATCCAAATCTGTTTCAGCACCATCTTCTGTTACATAAACTTCACCATGCTGAAATGGACTCATTGTCCCTGGATCTACGTTCAAATAAGGATCAAGTTTCATTGTGAAAACCTTGAAACCTGCAGCTTTAAGTAGAGCGCCGATTGAGGCTGTGGCAATACCCTTGCCTAAACTCGAACAAACTCCGCCAGTGACAAATATATATTTTGTAGGCATTTATACTATTAATTCCAACGCGTGGAGAATAGCATTTTTAATTATACCAAGCAAGGTAAGCTCTTATAATCATTGCGCTGACTTCAGCTCTTGTCATGTGGTAGCTTCCTCCAAATTGTCCGTTTGAGTAACCACTAATGATTGGACTGCCTTCAACAGTTGTATTGTTCATAAGAATTACTGCATATGCAAAGTAATCACTAACGAATACATCTGTGAAATTAATGTCATTTTGAGTGAATCCGTAAAGTGTTTGTTTAGCAATTCTTACTGCTATTACAACTGCATCTTTTCTGTAAAGTAGTGCATTTGGATACCAATTTACCCCGCCATTTCCAAGGAATCCTTTATTCTCTGCAATTTTAATCCAAGGTGAGTACCAATCGCTGTCGTTAACATCTAACATTGTTTCGCTCAAACCTGTTGCATCGTTCACTGTGTATCCGGCATTTCCCAAGGCGATTTTTAGGAATTCGGCACGAGTAATATAATCGTTTGGTGCGAATGTAGTAGATGTTTTACCGTTAACAATTCCTGCTTTGTAAAGTCGGCAAATTCCATTATAACCCCAGTGTCCGATAATGTCGTAGAATGAAGTGTTACAAACATAATCAGGATCAGATAGGATTTCGGATTTTGTTGCTGATGATGAAGTGTTTGTTGTAGCTGTAGCTGCAGTTGTTGATGTTGTTGAAGCTGATGAGCTAGAAGAACTACTTGAAGTTGTGGCAGTTGTATCTGTGCTACTTGTACTTGTTGTGGCAGTTGTTGTTACCACCGCATCACTTGTATCAGTACTGTTAGTAACGTATCCGGTTGGTGCTGTCATCGTACATTGTGAAACGTAAGTTGAATAATCACCATAACCATCTGAGTCAGCATCGTAGTAGTATGTTTGATTTGTGTAGACTGTTGCATCTGTATCACTACAATCTGTTCCTGTCGCAACATAGCCGGAAGGTGTTGTCGCGGAACATATTTCTACTCCTGTTGTTGAATCGCCGTAACCGTCTCCATCGGCGTCTAAATGATAGGTTGATGTTTCGTAAACTGTTGAGTCTGCATCGTTACAGTCATTTTCACTAGTGTAATTGTCATCATCAGCATCAACGTCATCAGCGACGGCATCAGCATCTGTATCTTCAGTCGTAGAGCTTGTTAAAGTTACATCTACCGTAACATAACCTTCTGCATCTAAAGTACCTTCAGTTGCAAAGTCGCCTTCGTAATCGTCGTATCCGGTCGCGCTAACATTGAATAAAGTTGAGCTGTCAGTTGATGGAACTCCACATGCGTAGAAGCCGTCGTAATCTGTTGTTAAGATTGAGAAATCTAAACATTCAACAGCAAAGTTATCACCGGCTGTAATTTTTCCTCCTGTGATTATTGCACCTGCAGCATCAAGTAATCTAAGGTAGTGAGTGAATTCTAATGTGATTTCATTCACAGTACTTTCAAATGCAATTTCTTCGAAATCTACAGAGTCATAAGCTGCTGTGTTGCTCACATAGCCAGTTAGGTTAATTGTCACATCGTAACTATCTCCATCTCCATTCTCAACGAATAAATAATAATTTCCATCGAGTAGATCTTCAACTGCTGTTAAGGTTTGGTCACCAAGATCAAAATTTGATTCTGTTAATCCTTCAATAACCTGGCCAATACTATCTGTAACAGAAATTGGAATAACCCAATCGTCACCTGTCAGTGGGCTTGAATCGCCTAAGCTCATTTCAGCTGTTTCACTTGGATCAGCGGCTTCATCTCTAACTGTTGTGAAGCTTGCTGAGTAATCTGCATATTCACCATTACTAACCGTGAAATTTGGAATTGATACACTAAGTGGGATTGCACATCCGTAATAACCATCACCTAAGCTGTCACATTCAACAACTGTGTTTGCAATCACGGTACTTGTGTTTGCATCATTTAAAATATGAACATAATATCCGTATTCTAGTTTTTCAAAATTTGCATCTGCCAAGAAAACATTCTCTGCAGTTATGTATGGTCCAAATTCTTGACTCACGTAACCTTCAGGTGAAACTGTCACGGTATATTCACCTTCTGGGAGAGTTGCCCCCATTGTAGTTTTACCTTTTGGTGCTGATATTAACTCTACTGTCGCTTCAACTTCTGTTGAAGAGTCGGCAGAACTATAAAAGTGTAAATCTTCTGTGCTTAATTTTGCTGTTAAACCCGTACCACTAACTAATTCTTTGAATGCGAATTCAAGGCCACCTGTTGTTCCGGTTTCTTCTGTGTCAGGAGTTTCTGCAGCTGGTTCTGATGAGCCGGCTGTTAATTCAGGACTTTCACTTATAGTGGCTGAGACAGGGTATGTTCTATATTCATCGAATATTTTGCTAAAATTCTCAAAGCCAGTTGCAATAATTGTGTATGTTGGAGCTGAATTAAGCGTTGTTACTAAACAGTAATATCCACCTGTTGTTAGATATTCTATACAGGTTCCATCTGTAATTGTTACATCTGCGCCAGAAACTGCTGCTCCACTTGAGTCAACAGGGAAGATTGTATATCCGTGGTCAATTACAACACTTGCAGTGTAGACTTTGTCGTCATATATGGTTGCTGAACCGTAGCCTTCATTATATGGTAAACCATCGACTACATAGCCATCTGGACTAACAAGTAATGTGTAAGATGCTGCCGTTCCATCTGCTAATGTTATAAGATAAATTCCTGAGCCCTTGTTGGCAAAGTCACTGATTGTTGTGGTGTTCATTGCAATACTGAAATCACTTTCAGTTAAATCAGTGATTAATTCTCCATTCTCATCTGTAACTGTAATAGTATTTGAGTAGGTAGCTGCTGGTTGTGGGGCTTCAACGGCATCTTCCTCCGCACTAGTTAAAGTATATCCACCATATGTGTATCCGGAGACTGTTGCTTGGTTAAGATCAAAAAAATAACTACCTGGATGGGCTGCTAGTGTGTAAGGTACTCCATCGGTTGTTACGAATTTATTAACAATCATAGAGACTTGTTTACCTTCATGTGCGCTAAAATCGATTCCAGGAATTGTGACACCAGAAACTGTGAATTTATACATTGCATTTGCATCAAGTGTATTACTTGAGTTTGCATATACAGATCGATTGATTGTAGAGAGTCCCTCTTGATTTTGAGTTATGAAGATTTGTGAAAAATAATCTGAAATTGGGTAGGATTCTGGAACATCTATATACAGTTCAAAATCTGAGATTGTCATATCAACAGTACCGTGAATAGCATATGTACCTAAATTAATTTCTGTGCCTGAATCCCAGTCAATTTCTATTGTTTCTGTGCCTAATTTATTAACGTAAAGTGAGGGTATTCCTGTACTTACCGCTGTTACTGTTCCTGTTGACTCTGGCACTTCGATTGTTGTATCTGGTTGATTTACACTTATTCCTGAGAATGTTCCTTTGTTTATGTCTCCCATCCTAACTGCTCCCTTCAACATCGCTGTATTAAACATGAATGCGGCACCGCCGATTATGCTTAAAACCACCATTAATATTGCGATTTTTTTGAACATTTTATTTTTATTCGAATAATACTGTTGAGCCGTTAATTATTTTTGCAGCTTCGGCTCTAGTTATGCTGTAATTTGGTTTGAATGAACCATCGTCATAACCTTTGATTACTCCGTATTGTTCTCCGAGAACGATTGCATAAGCTTGATAGCTGTTAACATCAAAGTCTGTGAATGTTGAATCAGCTGCTGTGAATCCACGAAGTGTTAATTTTGCAAGCCTCACAGATAGAAGCATTGCATCACCTCTTGTGATTGGGCTGTTAGGCTGCCAAACACCTGAAGATGGATACCATAGGGCTCCCATTTGATCTGCTAATGCAACATATGTGTAGTACCAATCACCAACATTCACATCTGAATATTTTGTAACACTAATTCCACTGTAATATGTTGGGTCGTAGCCACCTTGAAGCATTATCATTTTTAGGAATTCTGCTCGAGTAACGTTACTGTTTGGATCATATATATTTGAGCTTTTACCTTTAACAATTCCTTGTTCATAAAG
The DNA here is from genome assembly GCA_943357175.1 of Candidatus Peribacteria bacterium. GTDB lineage: Bacteria > Patescibacteriota > Gracilibacteria > UBA1369 > 2-02-FULL-48-14 > CALRGE01. The sequence goes on along the minus strand of CALRGE010000005.1, from coordinate 8,014 downwards.
TGTGCAAACTGCCACTTCTGCCCAGTGACCTTCCATATCAATGAATGGATCAACACATAAGCCGTCGTCGTTTGCTGGTTTACTTGTTTTGCTTGCAGAAAGTGGGTCTGTTCCCATTTCAATTTCAGTACCGTCAGGAGTACCGTCAGCGTCAGTGTCGCTATCCATTGGGTCAGTTCCAAATGTTACCACCTCTTCGTAATCTGAAATATTATCTGCATCGCTATCTGTGTCAGTTGCATCTGTTCCGTATGCATTTGTTTCTGAATAATCTGTTAGACCGTCACCATCAGTATCTGTTGTAGTATCGACTGTAGCAACTGTGTCACTGGTATCAGTTGAATCGCTCACATATCCGGTTGGGGCTGTAAGCTGACAAACTGAAACTGAACTTGTTGAATCTCCAAGTCCATCACTGTCCGCATCAACGTAGTAAGTTTGTAGTGCTGAAATAGTTGCGTCATCGTCGTCACAATCTGAAGCTGTAGTAACGCCATCATTATCATAATCTTCAATATAAGTGTCAGTTGCATTTGAAACGTATCCGGTTGGAGCAGTCGCTGTACAAGATGAAGTTGAACTAGCAGGATCTCCTAATCCGTCGCCGTCAGTATCTGCATAATAAGTAGTTTCTGTGTAAACTGTTGCATCAGAATCATTACAATCATTTGCACTAGTGTATGTGTCTCCATCTGCATCAGCATCCGGGTCTGTGGTTGTCATTGTTACTAATGCTTTAACACCGGCATCTGAATCTAAAGTTCGATCAATACTGAATGAGTCTTCATAATCATCGTATCCGGTCGCCACAACTTTGAATGTTAAATCTGTATTCGAAACAGGAATCAAACATGCATAAACTCCTCCAGTTCCACTTTCAATACATTCTGTATCGTAGGCTGTTCCGGCAGTAACTGTTGCTCCTGAAATAACTTCAGCTGTGCTGTTTTCAACAGCAACTCTGTATCCATATTTCATTATCATACCAGTTTGGTAATCTATTTTATTATCTTTTAATACATGGCTTTCACTCACAAGTCCTGTTGAGCTAACTGTTAAATCATAATTTGTATCATCGGTTACCTGTAAGCTCAACGCATAAGTTCCAGTGCTTGATCCACTGACGTCGAATGAAACAATTCCAAGGTCATTTTCTTCAGTCACTATGAAATTGTCTTCAGTTAAATCTGTGAGAGGATTTGATAGCGAGTCAACTACAGTCACGTACATGTTGTTGTAAGTGAGGTCGGTTGAATCTGTTCCAGAGCTTGTGCCTTCTGTTAAAATAGGTGAGGCTGTTACTGCCGAAGAAGTATTGAAACTTCTGTACGCATCGAATGTGACATCGTAATCATCATATCCGCTTGCCACAATATTATAAGTTAGATAGTCGTAAGAAAGTGTAGTTACTTCACAGTAATATCCACCTGTTGTGAGATACTCGGTACAATCGAAAATATCGCTTCCCGAAATAACTGTTACCGTTGCGCCTGAAACAGCTGCCGCGCTTGAGTTCACAGGAAAGATTGAATAGCTGTGTTCGAGAGTAACTTCTGTATCGGTAGATATTGTAGCTGAGCCTCTCACGTAACCTTCAGGTGTCACATATAATGTATATGTGCCAAGAGTCGGATCGTCTTCTAAACTTAAGACGTAAATTCCAGAGCTTAATTGCCTGCTGTCGAATTCACTAATGCTCGTAGAATTCATCATGATACTGAAATCATCTTCAGTTAAGTCTGTTACGGCAACACCGTTTGAATCGACTACTGTAATTGTGCTGTCGTATAAAACTACTTCTTCTTCAACAGGGTCAGTACCGGCTGTCATTATGTCTGTCACAACAATTTGTTGAGCATCAGAATTACTTATTCTGTCGTAGAAGAAAACACCTGTTTCTGTGATGTAGCCATCTAGGGCAACTTTATAATTGACATCAGTTGTTTCAAGTGGAACAGGACATGTGAAGACTGTGTAATAATTTGAATCCAAATCACCCATAAAAGTCTCAAGACTGGCGGTATCTATTTCACCACCTGTAGAGTCATAATATGTTTTTGGATCCATTGGATCTATAGATTCACCATTTTCTTGGTATGTGCATGTTGTACTTAAATCACCTGCTGTGACTGTTGCCAATGTGTAATCAATCGTATCCCCAGATTCTGGACTATTGTTTTCATGTTGAACTATCACTTTGTATGCATAATCGAGATTGATTGCATTACCTTTGTATTCTAAGCCTGTATCCTCACTGTCAACCATCGCTGTTGCATCAATACCTCTGCACATTCCGTCAGTACATGATTTCATTAATTCTGTTGTACTTACATAACCGGTTGCGCTTGCTGTGACTCTATAGACAGTGTCATTCACTACTCCTAATTGATATATACCTTCAAATATCCATCCTAATGCCTCAAAAGAATTGGTACCAATGTAATCTTGACTAATAACATGAAAATTATCTACCGTTAAATCTTTGATAATATGATCTTGATCGATATTCTCAACATCATAATACTCATCACCAATTAAAACTGAAATAATTCCCTGAGTTTGGCCTGAACCACTTGACAATCTACCCTGCAACAAACCACCGTTGCTATATCCGTAGGCGAGGCCTCCGACAATTAGAGCGAGGCTTAAAGCGGCGAGGATTAATTTTTTGTTTTTCATATTTATTTTGAATAAATCTTACCATTATACTTCAAAATGCGGGTTTTCGCAAGCTACGATTTTACTCGTAGAGTGCCAAATATGTTCGGTAAATTATTGAAGCTGATTCATATCTCCTGATGTAGTCGCCGGGTTTGTATGTACCGTCGCTGTAACCACCGATGATTGCATCACCTTCTTCAGTTTCTGTTAAGTATCCCATCATTACCGCGTCAGCAAAGTAATCTGTAATTTCTACGTCGCTGAACGGAATGTCGTATCTTGTGTATTCTGGAGCTTCTTGTCTTGCAATGTTCATTGTCAAAACAATTGCGTCAGCTCGTGTGATTTTTTCATTTGGATTAAACTTGCCACTTGAAGTTGAAATGAATTTTTCATCAACGGCGATTTTTACGTAATCTGAGAACCAATCACTATCTTTAACGTCTGATAGATATTCTTTCAATCCGGTTGCGTCGTCAGTTGTATAGCCTGAGTTTAAAAGTGCAACCTTTAGGAATTCAGCTCGAGTGATGTAATCATAAGGAGCAAATATGCTGTATGATTTTCCACTGAAAATTCCTGAGTTGTAAAGTCTGCATATCAAATCATGTGCAGCGATTCTTGATGTGTCTGTGAAAGGGTCTTCACATTCATATTCTTCATCAGTCATTATTTCCAATCTTTCTTCACTTGCAACAACTATAGGTTCCGCGCTTGTTGTATCTTCAGTTGCGGAATCAGGAGTGAAAACACCTGTTGCTGCACTAGTGTTTGGACTTTCGTCGAAAGTCATACTTGCGTCAATAGTTGTATCAATTGCTGTACTTGAATCTGTAGTTACTTCTGTTGTTGTTTCCGTTGTAGTCTCAGTTACAGTATCGGCAGGTGTTGTACCAGTTGGGTACATAACAATTTTCACATGTTCACCTGAAGCATTAGGGGTTGCTCTTACAACTGTGAATGCAGAGTTAATTGTGTCATAACCTTCTGAGATTACTTCAAAACTTAGATCTGTTGTTTCAAATGGTATACGGCATCCATAAACGCCCGGAATTTTTTTGTCTAATTGATTACATGCAAGTTTGCCGTCACGAAGAATAACTAATGCATTTTCTATTTTTGTAGCACTTGCATCTTCAACAGTTACATAATATGCATATTCCAGGTCTAGGATTTTAATCCCTGTATTACCTTCACCTTTAGCAATATGTCCATTTTCTGCAGTTGAGAATGGGCCATATCCTTTGGCTACGAATCCTGATGCTTCAATGCTTACATTATATGTATCAGTTAGGCTTACAGTTGGTATTTTTAAATGGTAACTTTGGCCATCAGTACTTTTGCCAACCATTACATCTGTTACTTCGATTCCACTGTCGGCTGGGCCATAAACATGAATCTCATCTGGCTTTATTATATCTGTAATATTTGTTCCTGTTATTTTTTCTCTTACAGAAATGACGATTGATCTAGTTGCAAGTGCTTCACTTGCATCAGGAACGTAGTCTGAACTCCATATAGTTTTTCCACCAAAACTGAAGAGTCCACCGTCAAATGCAAAATAAGAGCTGGAATCATCATCAATAATGTTGTGTCTTCCTTCTAGAGTTATTGGTAATTCAGTAGATTCTGTTGGGGCTGAAGGGTCTGTACTAGGAATGCCGGTTGCATCAGGAGCAGGCATTGTTGAATCAACTTCTGCTGTAGCCTCAGGCAATTCTTCGATTTCAGGCATAATAAATTCTAATGACCCAATTTGCATTGCTATCTTACTGCCTTCTAACACTTCGGTGAAATCAGGGGCATCAACTTTTGGACTACCCATTAAAGTGAATCTCCATTTACCTTCATGAAATATATTAGGACTTGTTCCATATGCATATTCATGGACTATTGATTTATCACCATTTTCAGCAATAATTTTTAATTCACTGAAAAAGTTTTCAATAGTTATCTCGTCTGGCTCACCAATAAAGAAACGCCAATCATATATGATCATATCTTTTGCTACAGCAACATCCCATTGACCTAAAGTATATTCCTTTTTTTCTCCAGATTCTTCTGTCAAATTTTCCCAATCAACTAAAGTTTTACCGCTTCCTACTCCAGTAACAGTAAGTGCGGCTTCAGAGGCTATTACTTTTACTTTTTTTTCCTCCACCGGCATGCTGGCAACAACGTAGCCACCATGTGCATAGTATAATATGAATGTTCCACTATCTGTATTTTCGTCCCCGTTAAAATATTTACTTTGATCGTAATCTACGTGTTGTTCGTATGTTGTTCCATTGTTTAATGTCATCTTACCAATTCCCATTACCATTTCTTGTCCATTGAATGTAGTTGTGAAGTCATCCTGCATTGTTATGTCAGGTTGACCAGCGATTTCAAAGTAATAAGTTTCTCCTGCAAGAAGTTTAATCGTAAAGTCTTCTTCGTTAAAATTAGTATAATCACTGTCACCAACACTTGAGTTTAAAACTTTAAGGTGAACGTTATTGAAATGTTCATCTACATTTGCGCTCATAGCAATATCAGAGTTTTGGAAATCTGCATGAAATTCACTTATTGTCACATCTTGTGTAGCACTTACTTTCCATTTTCCCAAAGTATAGTCTTTAGTTGACATCCAATCTACTACTGTTCCACCACTTTCACCCTTATTTATAGTTAGAATGGCTTCCTTTCGAAACATAAAAGCTCCCTTCAAATTTGAAGTGCTAAAGAAATAGGCGAGGGCTGCAATGAAGGTGAGGGCGACGAGGACATAGAATACTTTTTTCATGTGTTTTTGTTTTTAAATCTTGCAATTATACCACAAGAAGGGTGTTTTTGCAAACTAGTTTTCTTGAATTCTTCCACTGAAGAAATTACTCAAATAAAACCTCTGCATTATTTGTAATCACAGCAGCTTCAGCTCTTGTGATTGGGTTGTTTGCTTTGAAAGTGCCGTCGTCGTATCCGCTGATTATTTCATATTGTTCACCTAGGACAATTGCATAGGCTTGGTATGAATCAGGATCGAAATCTGTAAATGAAGAGTCATCACTTGTGAAATCACGGAGTGTTAATTTAGCAATTCGAATTGCCAACAAAATTGCATCACCTCTTGTGATTTGTTCATTTGGAAGCCAGTTATCGTTAATTGGATACCAAAGGAATCCGTTCTCGTCGGCTAAGGCAACGTAATCATAATACCAATCACCCTGGTTTACATCTTTGTATTTCGTAACTTCAAGATCTGTTTCATCTGCAGGATCATAACCTGATTCTAACATGATTAATTTTAGGAATTCGGCTCGAGTCACATAGTTATCAGGATCATAAATTGTTGTTGATTTGCCCTTCACGAATCCGGCTGTGTATAAAGTACACACATCAGTTTCAGACCAGTGGCTTACAATATCATCAAAAGGTGTACAGAATTCGTTTGTTTCCATTTTGACAACTTCTTCTGTTTCTTCATCTTCAACATCACTAACAAGTGGGTCTGTTCCATATGTAACTTCTGTACCGTCTGGGCTACCGTCACCGTCAGTGTCGCTATTATTTGGATCAGTTCCAAGATCAATCACTTCTTCGTAATCAGAGAGATTATCAGCATCTGAATCTGAATTTTTAGGATCAGTGAAATATTCATTCTCCTCTTCGTAATCTGTTAAAAGATCATTGTCTGTGTCGGTAGTCGTGTCTGGCTCATCAGCTACACCTCCTGGTATCGTCATAATTGCTTTTGCCTTTATTTGTATATCTGTATTTTCAGTTCTGTCAGCTTTAAATTCATCATCATAATCATCGTAACCCTCAGCTTCAACTTTGAATGCAATATCTTCGTGATCAAGCGGAATCACACAAGTATAAATTGCACCTGTTCCGACTTCTATACACTCAATTTCATAATCATCACCGGCTGTTACGGTTGCTCCGGAAATTCCTTCATTGTCAGTTGTAACAGGGTAAACCGCATATCCGTAATGTAGTGTCACGCTTGCGGCGTAATCAGCTGTGTTGTCGTCAATTTCAACTTTTCCGCTAACGTATCCATCTGAACTAACCAATACTTTATAATCTGTCTTCGGTGTTTCCTGTAGATTAATTTTGTAAATTCCTGATTTTGAGCTGCTTGCGTCGAAGTCAACGATTTCAAGTCCATTTTTTTCTGTTACTAGAAAGTTTTCTACATCAAGATCTGTAATTGGATTACCTTCAACATCTAAAATTGTGATGTAGCTGTCGTTGTATGTTGCGGCGGTTGAGGTTGTCACGGCGGTTGAGGCAACCGGTGCGGTTTTGATTTCTCTCGCGATAGTTAAGCTTGAACTGCAATTTGTTTCTTCTCCTTCAACTGAGGCTGATATAATGTCGCCATCTGTTGTTGTGAGATATGTGAAGCGTCCACTACCTGTTCCTGTGAAACTTAGTTCAGTACCTTTTGTTTTCTTATAAGCTAATGCACCGGTGCCGCTTGTGGATACATTGATAATTCCGGAAAAATCTTCACCTGCTGCTGTTGCGTCTGCACTTGTAATTGTATAGGTGATTGTTGAAGATTTAGATCCAGTTGCGGTTTCAGCAAGTGTTAAGCTGTCACAGGCAAAGGTTTGTTCACCGAGTGTTATTCCACTGTAGCTAAATCCATCTTCGTCAAAAATAAATACATCAGGAAAGTCTTCATAGGCCAGATCCATTTCTGAGTCAGTTTCTCCGCTGCTTATTGCCGTAATGCCTCCAATTTTAAGAGAAACTTTCTTGCCACCAAACATTTCAGATTCATAATCATCTTCCATGTCAGGATTAGGAATACCTGATACTGTAATTTTTACCTTTTCGTCAGCATAGAATTTACTTCCATCTAATGTAGGTATATTAAAGCTTTGATCTATTGCATAGTCACTTTCACCTGGATCAATTTCTGTAGTGGTGATTTTTAATGCTGATGCTGGAAACATCCCGAATACTTCCTCCACAAAATAATCCTTTAATAGTTTTTCATCAGCTGGATCTCCAATGTAAAATTCAGTTCCTGTGGTTTCAAGTTCACCGATTGTACTTAATTCCCATACACCGAGTATTTGATACTCATCCGATGACCAATCGATATCAGTAGTTCTACTACCAATTCCCTCTAATGTTATTGCATCTGCAAACATCATGCTAATGAATCCGGCTTCTCCAGTGGAGATATTTCCATATGAAAAACCATCTTCTTCAAAATCAAACAGACTTGGATAGTCGTCGTATGTATACGTATCTGCATCAGTCACTACATCGTCTATTTCTAAAATCTTATAGCTGAGTTGTTCTCCATTCAAACCATTACTTTCGAATTCATCCCCCCTGCCAGCTTTAGGTG
>CALRGE010000004.1 GCA_943357175.1 Candidatus Peribacteria bacterium | reverse complement strand
TGTATAGGCGAAAAAAAGTTGTCAAGCATGGACATGATTTCGAAAGAAAATCTTGAAAGAGTAGACAATCTTAAATATCTTATCGCATGTCGATTCCGGCCCTAGATTCCGGTCCCATCGTCTAGCGGTTAGGACACCGGATTCTCATTCCGGGAACAGGGGTTCGATTCCCCTTGGGACTACCAATGAAACCGGAAAAAAATGTGTCAACTTGGAAACAAGAAAATGTGAAACGAAATGTCTAGTGTAGACGTTTCAATGCACGACAAGACAAAATATTGTTGATGACTGTTTAAGAGCCCTTACCTCAATATCCGACACCTTTATATACTTCGGTCCTTGAAAACTCGGCGAACTCGACTACACGTTGAGTATATATAGAAGCTCGGCCAAGCGCCGAGTGAAGAGAACTTAAGCGATTTGGAGAAATCGCGAGAAAATTACTTAATTTACTGACACTGTTGCTTTTTAGGTCGGGCGACAGAGAAAACTTCTTTTAAGCTTATTCCGACTTACATGGATCGAATTTTTATTTCGACTCCATCATTTATTTCCTAATGAAAATATTCAATGAATATCTCTTTCATATATAGGAAGTTCCGAAAATCAATAGCTGGTATTGCTCTAACTGCACTTCTTGCGTCTTTCGTAAGTTTTGCAGCTGTTGCATCTGCGTCATTTCCTGACACTGATGGACACTGGGCTTCAGACTACATCGATGAACTAGTTTCACAGAGCGTAGTATCTGGTTATGATAACGGTAACTTCGGTCCAGATGACTCTTTAACGAGAGCTCAAATGGCAAAAATCGCAGTTCTAGCATTTGGTCTAGAACTAGACAGTTCATACGATGCAGGCTTTGCTGATGTTGATTCATCTGCTTGGTACGCTGAGTATGTAAATACAGCAGCTAAGAACGGAGTAGTTGGTGGTTACACTGACTCTGATGGTGTTTCTACTGGATATTTTGGTCCAGATGACACTGTTAACCGAGCTCAAGCAGCTAAAATCCTAGTAAACGCAGCTGGTCTTTCTACAGACACTTCTGGTGCTCCTCATTTCGATGACGTTGCTTCAGGTGACTGGTATTACGACTATGTTGAAACAGCTTACAACAATTCAGTTGTTGACGGTTACAGCGATGGAAACTTCGGTTCTGCTGATGCAGTAACTCGTGGTCAAATCTCTAAGATGACTGTTAATTCTCAGAACCCTGTAGCTCGTGATGATTCATCTGACGATTCTTCTGATGATGACACATCTGACGACGATACATCTTCTGGTGATGCAGTTCTAAAACTAGAACTTATCAGCATGGATGGTGGTACAGTTCCAAAAGGAGCTACTGCCGTTACAGTTCTTGGAATCAAGGCTACAGCTTCTGGTGATGACGCTACTCTAGACTCTTTGGTATTACACCGAACTGGAGTTGGTGCTACTACTGACATCTCAAACTTGTACTTCTTCAATGAATCTACAAGAATTGGTTCAGGTCACTCAGTAAGCAGCGACAGCAATACTTCAACATTCAATTCACTTGATGTTGCAGTTGCTGAAGGTGAATCTGTGATGTTCTACATCAAGGCAGACTTCTCAACTTCTGCATCTGCAGGAAACGAACACGTTTTCTCTATTGCAAGTGCTGACGTTGTTACAGTTGCTGCAGGAACAGTAGAAGGTAGCTACCCAATCGATGGTGATACATTCACAATCGGAGGTGCTACTGCTGGAACAGTTACAATCTCAAAGAGCAGCTCAGTTTCTAATCCAACAATTGGAGAAACAGATGCTACAGTTGCAGACTTCAAGTTAGAAGCAGCAAATGAGAACGTTTCTGTTGAACACATTGCTATTATTGCTAAGGGTACAATCTCTACTACAGGTCTAGAAAATCTTTCACTTATTCAAAACGGTGAAGTATTAGCTACAGCCGACATGGTAGATGACAATCAATTGATTACATTTGATCTTGATACTCCTTTTGCACTTGATAAGGGTGATTCAAGAACATTCTCTGTAACTTCTGAAGTAACTTCAAAAGCAAGACCTGATGATACAATCAAGATCTATCTTGATGAAACAACAGATCTAGTAGCTATTGGAGAAACTTATGGTTACGGTGCTACAGTTACAAGAACAGCTTTCGACAACAGTGCCGCTGATGGTACTGATGCTAACTGGTCTACAGTTCAAGGAGGAGACTTTACTATCGCCTTCGGAGGTCCTTCAGTATCTAACTTTGCTCCAAATGCAAAGGACATTCAGGTATTGGATCTTGCATTCTCTTCAGCAAGAGACGTTGAGGTAAGAAAACTTTCATTCACTATTGCTGCGGCAGCAGGTGATGGACTGCTTACAGCAGCTCTAGTTGCTAACTATACTGATATCAAGCTTGTTGATACAGACTCAGGTTCCACATTGATGGGTCCTCAGGAACTTACAACAGCATCTGATACAGGTTCTCAGACAATTAACTTCACTGACAGCTGGTATGTATCAGAAGGTGAAACAGTTAATGCTGCATTGACTCTAGATGTAGCTAATAATGCACTTCTAGATGCTGATACAATCAAGGCTACTCTTGATGCTGTAAGCACAACAGATGGTGTTAAGGACACAGGTACAGGTCAATTCTTGACTAATATCGTTCCTTCATCAGCTCTTGCTGGTTACACACACAACATTCAAACAGCTTCTCTAGCTGTTGCTCTAGCTTCAAGCCCAGTTTCAGACACATTCGTAAAAGGAACAGCAGGAGTTACTCTTGCAGGTTTCGTATTTACAGCTGGTTCAGCTAGCGATGTTGATGTTACAAAACTTCTACCTACTGTTGCATTCTGTACACATGAATGTACAACAGCAGGTAAGTGGACAGCTACAGGTTCATCAGGTGCATTCTATGCTAAGAACGATGTAAGTACTTTGTACTTATACGACGAAGATGGAAACCAACTTGGTGATACAGAAGCGGTTCCAAACGCAGGTAAACCTACTTTCGATGGATTCACTTTGACTGTTCCTGCTGGTTCAACAAAGACTGTATACGTTGTTGGTGATATTTCATCATCAGCTCCAAATGACAGCACTACAAACGTTGTAGGTGTTGATATCGAAGCTACAACTGACGTAACTGCAGCTGATGCAGACGACAATTCAGTAACATTGACAGCTGCTAATCCAAACGGAGCTACAGCTACAAATGCTACAACTGTTGCAATGACTATTGCTTCAGGTGGTTCAATCGTAGTTAGCGCTCCTTCTTCTCAGACAGCCGACCAGATCGTTTCTGCTGGTGCTTCTGATGTATTAATCGGAAGCGTGAAGGTTAAGGCTTCTTACGAAGATTACAAAGTTGACAGATTGACTCTTTATGCTACGAACTCAACTATGAATGATACTACTCCAGATGCTTCTGGGGCTCATGCTCAGGACAGTTTCAAGTCAGTAAAGATTAAGTACCCAACAAGCACTAGTGCTCCAACAACTCTTGATGGATCATCTAGCGTTACGTTCTCAGGTACATCTGCAACTTTCTCAAACTTGAGTTTCATGGTTCCTAAGTCTAACGACAATGTTACATTTGAGATCTACGTATCTACAAATTCACATGCCGACGACTCAGGTGCTGCTGACACTGGAGATAATCTTCAGATGAGTCTATATCCATATGCATTTACAACATCTACAAATACATTCAACGCTGTAGGCCAGGGTTCTGGTGCTACTTCAGACGCTGATGATTCAGGTGTAATCGCTACTGCGGTTACTACAAACAGTGCATATGTATTCAAGACAACTCCAACAGTAACAGTCTCTGATCTGTCAAATGAGATCGTCTACGGGCCAGAATCTGAAGTATTCAGATTCACAGTTGCTGCAGGTTCAAATGGTGATTTGGCCTTACTAGGTCTAAAACTTGATGTTTCTTCATCAGGTATCTTGACCGGTTCAACAGGTCTTGGTTCACTTTCGACAGCAATTAACGTAGGAGACATTACTGCAAGCGAAGCTAATAAATGGAAGATGTACGAAGTAGTAAATGGTACCGTAGAAAGTTCTGTACAAGTTGGATCTGGTGCGTATTTGCAAGCAGATGCACAATCAGCTGCAGCACTTGTTTACATGAACATTTACGACAGTATTACTAGCACAGCATTCTCATCTACTTTTGAGAAGGTTAGCGCGGGTTCTAGTAAGACATATCAAGTAGTTGCTCCTGTGATTGATGATGGTACTTTAAACACCAACACAGTTTCAGTAAGAATTTCTACTGATGCAACTGCTATCTTCCAAGGGCCATATACAGGTGCCTATGGAATTGCAGAGACTAATGCAAATCCTGAAACCACTCTTGGTTCTGCTGCATTCCTATGGTCAGATAGACCAAATGCTTCAGGCTTTGGAAAGGGTCAGCTTCTATTCTGGAATAACGGATACAAAGTATCTGGAATCCCAACAAGTTACGTAACATCTACATGATGACGTAAACCTAAATACTCGGTTCAGTTGAGCCAGAGACTTAGGAAAAGCCCCACGCGAAAGCGTGGGGCTTTTTTGTTTGCTGGCCGTAGGCCAGGCGTTTAACGGTGTTGTCAGAGCATGGACAACAGGAAAATGATCTGTTAAACGCCAAAAGTTGCACTGCATAGTTGATTTTGATTCGGCTTGGTATATTCTGGAGAAGAATTAATCACAAAATATGATCTTTAAAGCAAAACATCAGGGTAAATGGGTGGCAGCTAAAAATGAAAAAATAATCGCGGACTCAAAGAGTTTGACTAAGCTAATTGAAAAAGTGAGGAAAACAGAAAATCCGGATAATTTAGTGTTTAGTTTAGTTCCAAAAGGTTTTATCGCAGGTTAAATGAAATTCAAATATTCAGAATATCAAGATTCGGATGGAGCAAAAATATACAGACCTTTAGTCCCAATAGTCTTTAAGTATAAGTCAAAATTCATTCAAACAACCGCAGTCATCGATTCAGGTGCGGATTACAATATTCTTCCAATAGAAATGGCTGGAGTTTTAGAAATAAAATTAGATGCAAAATCTAAAAAGAAATTTCATGGTGCTGGAAGTAATTCATTCAATGTTTATCCTTCCACTGTAAAAATCGAACACATGTTAAGACAAGGTGGTTTCAGGACAATAAATTGGCAAACACAAGTCTTCTTTGCAGAATCTCAACCCGCTATTTTATTGGGACATCGTGGTTTTCTTGAAAGGTTTAAAGTCATATTAGATGGTATTAAGAGAGAATTAGAAATATGTGTAGAATAAAAAACTCACATTAAATATGTAGAAAAACTGTGCTGTTGTCCAAGCTCTGACAACAGGAAAACAACCTGTTAATCGTCAAAAAAGGCAGTGGGGAGTTGATTTTGATTTTTCTTGATATATCCTGAAAATGATCTAATCACATGAGATATGGCAACAAGTAAGAATACAAAAATAGCATTATTCGATGGCAAGAATATCAGAAGAGACTTCATTGAAGGTGTATGGTGGTTTTCAGTTGTAGATGTTATCCAAATATTAACTGATAGCGCTGATGCAAAAGATTATTGGTATCGGATGAAAGTGCGTGTAAAAAGTGAAGATGGAATTGAACTGTCGACAATTTGTCGACAGTTCAAACTTACCGCTACAGATGGAAAGATGCGTGAAACTGATTGTGCAAACACCGAAGGACTCTTTCGTATAATCCAATCTGTTCCCTCTCCTCGAGCTGAACCTTTCAAACTTTGGTTGGCAAAAGTTGGTTATGAACGAGTTCAAGAAATTGAAGATCCAGAGCTTGTTCAAAACCGAATGAAAGTGATTTACGAACAGAAAGGATATCCCAAAGATTGGATAGAAAAGCGGATTCAAAGTATGGCAATTCGACAAGACCTCACTGAGGAGTGGCGAGAACGAGGGATTAACGATCATAGTGATTTCGCAATTTTGACTGCGGAGATTTCAAAGGCAACTTTTGGAATGACTCCCACAACTTATAAAAAATTCAAGAAAATTCCTGAGAAATCTAAGGCAAATTTGCGTGACAATATGACCAGTTTGGAGTTGATTTTCACTATGTTAGGTGAAAAAGTTACTACTGAAATCTCTAAACAGGAAAAACCGGAAACATTTCCGGAAAATATTAAAGTGGCAGGTAGAGGTGGAAAAGTAGCGGGAAATGCCAGGAAGGAAACTGAAAAAGAACTTGGAAAAAGCATTATTTCTCCAAAGAATTATTTGGATATTAAAAAATTAAAGTAAACTCATATACAACTCCTCAAACTCATCCGCAGATTTATTCCAAGAGAAATTCTTCTTCGCGCTTTCATTCCATTCGCCCGCAGCGCCTTTTTCGAGAGCCTCAATCAAAGCCGTTTTATCTTCGCTCTTGAAAATCAAATGCTTTCCGCCGGCAATTTCAGGTAGAGAACCGGCATCGCTTAAAATAACAGGTATATCCATTGCCATTGCCTCCGCTGCGCTAAAACCAAAACCCTCGGCTAGGGAAGGAACTACTACTGCATCAGCCGCCGCGATTTCGGCCGGTAAATCTGCTCGTGAAACGCTTCTCTTGATTGAAACAAAATCAGAAATCCCGGAAATCATTTTTTCAACTCTTGCGAAATCAGCCGCGCTGCCGGAAAGTAGTAATTTAAACTTCGTGTTGCCTCCGTTCGCGTAAAACTCCTTAAGACTCTCAAGTAAAAACCAAATTCCTTTATTTCCGGCAATTCGGCCGAAATACAAAAACTCGAAACCTTTAGCCTCAATACTCTCGTGCTCAATTCGCACGGGTTTAAAGCTTGAATCTATTCCATGATAAATCACACTCGATTTTCGCGACAACTTTTTCTGAGTAGCTTTTGAAACCGCAACGGTGTGATCAAAATTCAGACACAAAAGAGCTTTCTCCAAAAACCCAAAAATACGAGCCTTATACGCACGCCCCGGGAAAACATGTGCAAAGTCTGGTCCCAGCACTTCATGCACGCTTAAAACTGATCTTTTGCCATGAATTTTCGCTCCAATCCAAGCCGGCACTGCGGCGTTATACATCGTTGTGTGAATTATGTCCGCTCGCTTGGCTAATTTAAGAACAAGTGGAATAGATAAAAAAGTGAATGAATGTTGACCACCGCCAACTCGATAAATACTTCCACCTTCATCTGCTTCCACCGTAGAATTACCTGAAGTAATCACATCAACATGGTGCCCACGTGCAATCAATCTTTTCCGCAATTCAAAAAAGAAAGTCTCAACTCCGCCAACGTGTGGAGGATAATGTTCAGCAACAAATAAAATTCGTAAATTTTTCATTTTTTTGGAAGGTCGCGCAGGCTTTCTTCTCTCACAACTTGAGTTATTTCTCTTTCGAGTGATTCAAGTTTTACGTAAATTCTATAGATCAAATAAAATAAAATCACGATTCCGGCGTAAAGAAAAACGTCAACTCCACGCCCCACTCCGAATTGTGCGGCGATAAATTCTGTTGTTTCAGGAATAAATAGAACAATTAAAAATCCTATCCAAATCAGTGACCAGAAAATCAACCCTATTAGGCTAACGCTGTCATCTCGGTAACGCAAAAACACACGACTCCAAGCGAACATCAGAAATGCCGCTCCCACAATTTGAATTAAACTTATACTGTACATATTATTTTATTAAGCGATGCATTAGTAGTTTAGCAAATGTTTTGATTCCCACAATAAAACTCTGTCCTTTTGAAAGTGAATAGTCTGTATAAATCGCCTTGATTGGCACCTCTTTGAACCTTAAATCGTGATATCCAATCTCACGAATAATTTCACTACTGACTTCCATTCGATTAGTACGAATTCGGATGTGTTCAGCTGCTTTTCTATTGAAACCACGTAGGCCGGACTGGCTGTCGGTCGTCCAAACTCCAAACAAAAAATATGTGACATAATTTGCAATTCGATTTGAAATGCGACGTTTGAGTGGCATTCCTGTCGGATCAATCATTCGAGATCCAATAACTGCATCTGCCTCACGGCGCTTCAGCGGAGAAAGCACTTTTTGAATGTCTTTTGTATCGTGCTGACCATCGGCATCAAATGTAATTATATACTCTGCGCCCATTCGAAGCGCACCTTGAATGCCGGTTCCCAAAGCACCTCCAAGGCCACGATTTAGCTTATGCTTAACAACAACTTTCGCGTGTTTTTTTGCGACTTCAAAAGTATGATCTCGGCTTCCGTCGTCAACAACAATAATATTTTTATATCCGGCTATTTCCAGAGATTTCAAAACATTGAGAATCGTGTTCCCTTCATTGTAAGCCGGAATAACAATCCATGTGTTCATAATCAAGTTCCAACGTCCCATGAAGACAAATATTTCTTTTGTTCTTCAGTGAGTTCGTCAATTGAAGTGCCCATTGCTTCGAGTTGAAGACGAGAAATATCGTCATCAATATGTTCAGGAAGTGTGTACACTTTCGCGCTCAAACTTGGCTTATTTTTCACCAACCATTCGCAAGCCAAAGCCTGGCCACAGAATGAAAGTGACATAACTTCACTTGGATGTCCTTCTGCAGATGCCAAGTTAATAAGTCTACCTTCTCCCGCCAAGAAAATAACTTTTCCGTCGAAAGCGTATTCATCAAAGTAAGGTCTGATTCTTCGTTTTGAAGACATTTTTTCAAGACCGGCAACGTCAATTTCAAGGTCAAAATGACCGCTGTTCGCCATCATGCTTCCATTTTTCATTACTTTCATGTGCTCTGTTCGAATTACATGTTTATTTCCTGTGACCGTAATAAAAATATCACCTTCTTTTGAGGCATCTTCCATTTTCATAACACGGAAACCATCCATTTTTGCCTGCAATGCTCGGAAAGGATTTACTTCTGTCACAATCACATTCGCACCCATTCCTTTTGCTCGAAGCGCGCAACCTTTTCCACAACTTCCATAGCCCAAAACCACAACATTTTTTCCGGCAAATAAAATATTTGAAGCACGAATTATACCGTCTAAAGTGGATTGACCGGTTCCGTAATAATTGTCCATCAAATGTTTTGTCAGATTGTCGTTCACGGCAACCATTGGAAATTTCAAAATATTATCTTTTTCCATCGCCTTCAAACGAATAACTCCTGTTGTTGTCTCCTCACATCCGCCCAAAACCTTAGCGGCTTTTTCAGGGTGCTTTGTTAATAGCTCCGTCACCAAATCGCAACCGTCGTCAATTGTAATATCCGGTTCGAATGCAATAACTTGATTCAAGAAATTGTAATATTCTTCGCTCGATTCTCCTTTGTGTCCGAAAACCAAAACACCCTCTTCAGTTGCCAACGCCGCAGCCACATCGTCTTGAGTTGAAAGTGGATTACAACCTGTTATTGCTACTTGGGCGCCACCTGCACGCAAAGTCCTCACTAAAATTCCGGTCTCTTTCGTGATATGTAATGCCATACCGATTTTCATTCCTGCGAATGGTTTTTCTTTTGCAAATCTTTCACGAACTTTTAGAAGCGCATGCATGTTTCTTTCTGCAAGTTCCAAGTTCAATTTTCCTTGTCCTGCTAACGAAGGGTCTTTGATGATTGATTCCATTTCCACTATCTGGTTAATTATAAAGCCTTTAATATTTCCGCCTTGTCTGTTTTTTCCCAAGTGAAGTCGGGAAGCTCTCGGCCAAAGTGACCGTAAGCTGCTGTTTGCCTATAAATCGGTCTTCTTAGATTTAGTGAGGTGATTATCCCTTTTGGTGTTAGGTCGAAGTTTTTTCGAACTAAAGCTACCAATGTTTCATCAGGCACTTTTCCTGTTCCAAAAGTATTTACGTTGATTGAAACCGGCTCGGCTACACCGATGGCGTAAGAGATCTGGATTTCGCACTTGTCCGCCAATCCTGAAGCCACAATATTTTTAGCAACATAACGTGCAGCGTATGCAGCACTTCTGTCTACTTTTGAAGGATCTTTACCTGAAAACGCACCTCCGCCGTGTCTACCCATTCCTCCGTAAGTGTCCACAATAATTTTTCTACCGGTAAGGCCACAGTCTCCTGGAGGGCCACCAATGATAAATTTCCCGGTCGGATTAATGTGGAAAATTGTGCTTGCTGTTAAGTAATCTCCGCAAACCGGTTTAATTACTTTTTCAATAACATCTTCTCTAATTTGAGCATGAGTAACTTCAGGGCCATGCTGAGTTGAAACCACAACGGTATTTACACTCTTAGGTTTTCCATCAACATATTCAACTGAAACCTGACTTTTCCCGTCCGGTCTTAAGTAGGGAAGTGTTCCATTTTTTCTAACTTCAGCCAATTTCATTGTCAATTTATGAGCTAACATGATTGGAAGAGGCATCAATTCAGGCGTTTCATTTACTGCGAATCCAAACATCATTCCTTGATCTCCAGCACCTCCTGTATCAACTCCCATCGCAATATCAGGGCTTTGCTCGTCAATTGTCGTAATTACCGCGCAAGCATCACAATCGAAGCCATAAGTTGCGTCGTTGTAACCGATTTCTTTAATAACGTTTCTGGCGATTTTCGCAATTGGAGCATATGCAGTGGTTGTGATTTCACCTGCAACCACAACCAATCCGGTTGTTACAAGCGTTTCACAGGCAACACGACCATTTGGATCGTCCTTAAAAATGGCATCTAAAACCGCATCTGAAATTTGATCGGCAACTTTATCAGGATGCCCTTCCGTAACAGATTCGGAAGTAAATAGGTGGGTGCTCATAAGTTTTGTAAAAAATCTCGCACAGCATATAGGAATTGCAATGAGGGGGCAATGTTATGTATATTCCCACAGATGCTAGATTCAATCTCAAATTTACTTACCTCAAAAATCACTCGCAAAAAACTAGGAATTTTTCTGCAAAAACATAAAACTGACAAGAAAATCCTTGATCTCGGTTCCAGCCGAGGCCCTTATCGCGCACTATTCCCAAATGCGCTCACAGTTGATATTGATGAGGCTGCAAAACCAGACATTGTTGCTGATGCTCACAACATGCACATGCTCAAAGACGGCGAATTCGAAATAATTTTATGCACTGAAATGTTGGAACATCTATACAATCCATTCAAAGGAATTGAAGAGATGGCAAGAGTTTTAAGACCTGGGGGCAAGTTGATTTTGACTACTCGTTTTGTTTATCCGATTCACGAATCTCCCCACGATTATTTCCGTTTCACAAAATATGGCCTTCAAAAACTTCTCGAACCTTATTTTGACCAAATCATGATAGAAGAAGAGGCTGGAACAATCGAAACCCTTGCGATTTTAGTACAACGAATAGGTTTTCAAACTGAAACGCTCGGTATGAAGTGGCCAAAAGTTATTTGGCATATTAAAGCTAAAATTCTACTGCTCTTTAAATTTCTCTTAACAAAAGAATATGGAGATATCCGAAACGAGAAAGTTGAAAAGTCGATTTTGGTGAGTGGATATTATTTAACAGCTGTAAAGAAATAACTGGTCATATCTAAAATTTCTGCAATCCTTCCTCAATAAGTCTCATAACGGTTCTAAAATCTTTACTTGCTCGGATTTCATCAAGGGTCCATTCAAACCAAATTTTTACGTAGCTTACCGGCTCGCTTAAATTGTATAATTTCGCAACAAATTCCTCGGCTTCTTCTCGGTCGAATTCGTAATTTTCAAGCATATCTTTAACTTGCATTGGCAAGTCGTGAATCTTACCGATTTTCTTAATTGAAGGAATCGCGTTGTACATCACTGAACCAAAAGTTAGCACAGGCTTGCCCATAAAATATGCCTCCATTCCTGCAGTTCCGGTAATTGTGAAAACTGCTTTTGCATGTCTAACGATTTTTTGCGAGCCCACAAAAGCATCAATTAATTTTACATTTGGAATTCGCTGTAATTTTTCATAATAAGATTTCGATCTTTCATAAAGCATGTTCGGGTGTTCCTTCACGTAAAGTTTCTGCCCGACAGGCAATGCCTTTGCGATTGTACGGCAAATTTCGATTTGATTATCATAATAAGGGGCCCAAACCTGAATTGCGACCTCTGGCTCAACATGAAGAGGGAAGTAACTGTAATCCTCTTTAAAATCAGGTTTAACAAAAAGTCCGCGATAGCCTATCAATCTTTTTGCAAATCTTTTAAGGCGATTTTTTGTAAAATAGTATGGCGTGAAAAGCGTGTAATCTTTGGCCATTTTATTTTTGCGCAAATATTTTTGTATGGCCCAATATTTTGTAACATAGTCGTAATAGCCCACAATTTCTTTACCTAAAAATCCAAGAGGATTTGAAACTTTTTTTGCGCCATAAATCCCGTCGTAACGAACTTCTTCTTCACCGGTAAATCTTTTCAAAAACTTTCTGGCTTCCTTAAAATCTTCATCAGTCGGCTTGGCATGTTTCAAAATATTTGTGAAATCGTTGTATGCATTGTCACAAACCAAAACTCGATCATCAATTCTAGCCGCCAGCAAAAACAGTGTTTTAATGCCTCTTTTTTTTACAATTTCATAAAGTAAGTGAACTCCCATTGAACCCACGAGCGGGAAAATTACCACGTCGGGTTTTTCCTTATCCAACATTTTAATAATCGTCTTAGACATAACCTGAATAAGTCTAAGCATTCCATCATGATCGTAAGCAGGCTTATATGAAAATGCTTCCTTCGGAAAATTTCTCATTATGCAGCGATCAGTAAGAATATATGGCCATAGATTTGGAATACCGTATTCGGCTTCGAATGTTTTTAAATACTCCATATCCAGTTTTACTTTCTTCGCCATTTCATGCATTTCATCATCAGAAATTACAGTTCCATAGTCAATTTCTTCCTGTTCTTTCAGGATTTTTTCAGATTTATGTGAGGTGCAATAACCACAAAATTTCGAGGCAATTCCACGATTTTTCATTTCCACTGCCATCGCATGTTGCAATCGTGTGAAATTTCTCTGAAATGAAAAGCAGACTTTTATCATATTTTTTTGAGAACTTCTTCCAGCTTTTCCAGCCAGTTTTTATAATCGAAATACTTTACTCTTTCCACAGCTTTTTCTCTCAAATTCTTCAGCAAAGCCAGATCATTATATATCATTTGGATTTTTGAGCTAAGGTCATTTACATCGCCGGCCTTGAAAGTAATTCCGGATTCTCCAGCAACCCAAGCACTTCCGCTGCCCTCACTTGAAACCGACGGCAATCCAAAATTCATTCCCTCCACAATAATTAAACCGAATGGCTCCGGATCTAAAGTTGGGTGAACGAGAAGCGTTGCATGTTTATAAAATTCAGCGAGTTCATTGCGATTTTTAAACCCGTGGAAAATAACTCTGTCGTCAGCCAATCCCCTTAAATTCTCCTCTTCTTCACCATCGCCAACCAAATCCAATTTAATTTCTTTCGGCAAAAGTTTCATCGCTCTAACTAGAACTTCCACACCTTTATAAAGCACAAATCTTCCCACAAAAAGTAGTCTAAATTCTTGTGTCGGCTCACCAGCCTGTGGATTAATTTCCACAAAAGGACAAATCATTGCCGACTTTTCATTTGGCAACCCAAATTTTTTAAATGGCACAATATTTGTTGGCGATTGATAAATGAACCAATCAATCAATTTCAGATTTTTTTTGGCGATTAAATTCTCCCACAATCTTTGCACAAAAAGCCCAATTCTACGTTGCATGTTCATTGGTCTACCCGCCTCACTAAATAAATTCATGCTTTCCAAATATGAAAAAATTGATGCTACAACTTTGCTTTTTCCACCCTGTTTTTTATAGTAAGCGGCTCCCCACATGAAAAAATGTGCATCCAAAATATACACATCTGTATTAGCTTCGTACTTTTTCAAAATCGCCACAATCTCAGGAATATTTTTTCGTGGATGAGCACTTGTCATATTTTCTTCAAGCACCTCATATGCCAAACCATCAAAAGAATTTCCTTGAGAAAAAGCGGTGATAATTTTCACTTCGTATCCATTTTTAATTAGTGAACGCACCATCAAATCAATAGCGTGATTTGCACCACCGCCTTTTTTCAAATTCAACTTAGTTGTTAGATATTTAATCTTCAAATTATATTTTGTAAGATGCTTCTTAATGTTTCACCTGGGCCGATTTTAAAGACTTTCCACATCATAAAAATAATCGCAATGTAAATTATTCCAATTCCAACCATTGCCACCGCGTATTCAAAAATATTTCCAAATCCAATTGCACGATTATATGCAACGCTCAAAAGTCCCGCCACTAAAGTTGCAATACAAACTGCAAAAGTGCATGGAATGAGTGTCCTAAGTTTTAAATCAGTAAGTTTCACAGCATTAAAAGTTGTGTAAATAAAACATAAACTCGTCGAAATAATTATAGCGTAAGCCGCCCCGGAAATTCCATATTTTGGAGCCATAAACCACAGCCCTATAAACACAGAAATTATTTGTATTAAAATCGAATTAAAATATATTCTTGGCTTACCCATGCCGTTAAAAACTGGATAGGTGATAATTATAAATCCTCTGATTGTCATTGCTATCATTAAAAATTTTAGCGGGAAAACAATGTCCAGCCACTCCGCTTCCAATACTAAACTTATTAAGTTGTTTGCTTGCGTGAAAATAAAGGCCAGAAAGGGAAGAGAAATTAATATTGTAATATCAAATAATTTTGACAATGCGTTTCTAACACTTTCTTTATCAGCTTGAACTTTTGAAATTGATGGAAATCCGATTTTATTTGCAATTTGTGAAATATAGCTTGATGGAATGACTGAAAAATCTCTCGCCTTGCTATAAATTCCCAATTTTTGTGGACCTAATAAATGAGCCAAAAAAGTACTATCTATTGCGCTATTTATATAATTGGCCAAATTACTACCTATAACCCAAGAGCTATACTTGAAAAGTTTTCTTAGTTTGTGAAAATGAAAATCTAATCGTGGCCTATAAGGACTTAAAAAATAAGTTGAAATTGTTGCCCATGAGTATGAAGCTAAAGTAGCTGAAGCCAAAGCCAAAACAGGACTTATAAATTGCACGCCAATTAATGCAGTAATCATGTATGCAATCGGCATTCCCAAATCACGGAAGAAAATCATTTTGAAGTTAATATCTTTTGAAAAATAAACGTGGCCAATGTTTGAAAAGCCCTCAGCCATAACAAATAGACCTGAAAATCTTATCACATCAACATAACCTTCCACATTGAAAAACTTGGCCGCAAAAGGAGCTATTAACCAAATTATCAAAAATATTCCGATAGATTTTATAATATTCAGCGTCCAAACTTTATTTAAATAATCTTTAATTTCATCGTTGCTTTGAATTAATGCCGCTTCAAAACCAGTTTGAGAAATGGTATTCAAAAAGCCGATTACAATGGTAACGGATGCCATAATTCCGTAGGCTTCCGGTAAAATTAACCTGGATAAAATCAAAAAACTAACTACCCCCAAAATTCTTTGAATCAGAATGTCGGCTGTCATCCAAAGACTGGAATTTATTGTTCGTTTGTAAACTTCAGTATTGCTTAATGCCATATTTTTCTCTGAATTATTTGCAGAATTTCTCCGAGTGCCCTTAGCCGATATGAATATTTTTTTCCGTCAACCAATGTCATTCCATTAACTGCGGAGAGTGTATGTATTCCGAATTTATACGAATCATAAGGCTCAATTTTCTTAATTTCGACTTCTTCAAATACAGTTGTACTCAGTTTCTTTATCTCGCTGATTGTAACACTTCCACCATAAGTTTTCGAGCAATCCTGTGCAGGTCGGTAAATTTTTCCTTTATGAACAAATATACTTCCCGCAGGACGTGAAGATGTCACATCATTTTTCACGTGATTTTTTTTATGTTCTTTCCATTCGCCAAATAAATCTTTTGCGTAGCGAATATATAATTTTGAATGCGGTGCGTCTGCCAATGTATAAAAACAAAACCACATTCCATCATGCTTAAAAAAGGTTGCATCACTAACTCGCCCTTTAAAAAGAACCTGTTTTTTTTCCCATTCCCATGGAAAATCCACAGCTTTATAAATTGCCACTTCATTTGCCTGGTTAGTTTCAGGGACACAATAAATTTCACCTTTTTCCTCAATTAAAAATGGATAAGAAGCATGGACATCTAAATTCATGACTTTCTCAACTCTATCTCCAACTCGCGCATAAATTTCACCCAATTTTCTTTCATAGTCGTAATGTTCAAACATGATTCCCAACTTACCGTGATGTATCAACCCGAATGGATCGGCAGTAAATTCTTTGTTTGAAACTTCATCAAGCCACTTAACATCAGGTTTTTCATTTTTTAAAAAATCCTCAATAGGAGCATCCACAATGCCAATGTTCCAATTAGTCCTTCCTTCAAAAAAAAGTCCTCTCAGTTTTTTTAACATAATTTTTTAATATCATCGATTTCTTTTACCCAAAAAGTTTGCATTCCAACTCGAGAGGCGCCCATCATATCCGCCTCCTCATCATCTCCAATCATCAAAATTTCCTCAGGATTGAATTTGTAATATTCTATAATTCTCTCGAAGGCTTTTGGATGGGGTTTTTTAAATTCTTCTCCATCTTCCTGTGCATAAAATATTTTATCGAAGATTTTTTCTAAGCCTAAAGCTTTAACTTTTTGCTTTTGGACTTCCGGCCAGCCGTTTGTCAACAAACAGATTGTATGATTTTTTTTCAAATTCTCTAAGCACTGCCAGGTGCTTTCTTTTAACTCAATTTTTGGCAAATGACCTCTGTAAATCTTAATCAACTCTTCTTTCTTCACATTCAGATATTTTTCTACCAAGTAATCAAAATTTTTCCCACGGCCATGTTTTTCAAAAGATCCCATCAAATCTGCAAAAATTTTCTCCGCTTTAACCCCGATTTTGACAGATAGAAATTCCGCTACAGCCCAAAAACCACTCTGCACATATCCAATTTCAGGGTAAAGAGTGTTGTCCAAGTCAAAGATGAGCAATTTGATCATAATCCATGAAAACATTCTCACTGTACCTTATCATCAAGAGATTGTCAGTAAAATTGAAGTCAGCCTCCGGTTTCTCGCCCAAAGCAATTTTCAGAATAAATTCAGGACTTTTTAAGCCAGCTTCCATTCCCAGTGGGGAGCCGCCGCCAAACCGCATATTATTTTCAAGAATATAAATTCCAGAGGAATTTACAAATAACTGAATCGTATTTTGCCCAATAAGCTTTAAACTTGCACCCAACTTCTTACAAAGTTCAATTATCCTTGGTTCATTGTGAGTTCTTCCAACTTTAGATTCACCCTCTGAAACCACCATTCGAATTCTGGGTACAATTCCCAAAACCTCACCATTTAAGTCTGCAAAATAATCAATTGTATATTCTGTTCCGACAATTTTTTCCTGAATTATCATTCCATCCAAATTAATTTTTTCCAACTCTTCACGCGAATTCACAGTCATAACTCCAACTGCAGCTTTTCCTCTCGCGGGCTTAACAATGCATGGATAAACAATTTCATCGTTCAACGAAATCCACGTTTTTATTGTCGGAATACCCAACTCACTCAACTTATTGAAAAACTTCAATTTATCTCTGCAAATCGACGCAGTTTCGAAATTCGGCGCCAGAATTTTCACTTCCAAATTTTCAAACTCACTTTTGTGTTCCGCAAAAAATTCAACATCGTCATCGCTAGTCGGTTGCAAAATATTTATCGACTCTTTTTTACAAATTTCCAAAATTCGTGGCAAGAAATTTGAGTCATTTAAACGCGGCACCAAATAGTGAATATCTGCAGTATAAATTCCCGGTGTAAGCTCATCAATTCCAGTTGCCACCATTTTCCCGGTAACGCCCAACTTTTCATAAGCTCTTTTAAAATACTTGGTCAAATAAACTTTGTTACCAATACTCGTGAAAAGAATATTAACTTCTTTCATGTTCGATTAGTTTAGAAACGCCATCATTCAAACTAGTCTGTGGACTCCAGCCGGTCAATTTTTTCAATAAACTGACATTCGCCATACTTGCTTCCGGATAAATCATTTTATCATTTTCTACAATTTTCAAATCTGCAAAATTTGATTTCAAAACTTCCACCAATTCAGCCACACTGTGAGAAATTCCACTTCCCAAATTGATAATTCCCTTCGCAGCCTCTGCCTTACAAATTCGAATCAAACCTTCAGCAACATCTCCTGCAAAAATATAATCAAAACGATTATTTTTTGAAAATACCTCCAAGGCTTCACCCTTTAAAGCGGCGCGAACCCAACGAGAAGCAATATCACGTGAACCACGACCATAAACACGATAAATTCTTGCACAAGCATATTCAAAACTCTTCAATTGCTCATGAAAAAATTCCAAATCTTTTTCCGTTTGTAGTTTTGCAACACCACACAAATTTCGTGGATTCACCATCGAACTTTCGCTCAATACACCTTCTTTCGACACATCGTTATATTGATTTTTATCGTAAATTAGATAGCTCGATGCAAACACAATTTTCTTCAACGATTTGCATTTCATGATCTGTTCAAGCAAATAATGCGATGCCAAAATATTATTTTTAAAATTTGCATCCCAAAACTCCAAACTCTCGGTGCTTCTTTCAAAATCCGCAGCTAAATGAAAAACGTATTCCGGTTCAAAATGAAACAAAAATTGACTGTCACGATTCGCTAAATCCATCTGAAAATAATCGAATCCAACTAAAGAAGACGGCTTTTCAACCATGTCCACCACACGCACCAAAGCACCTTCGGCGACTAAGAGCGCAACAAGCTCTTGCCCGATAATTCCGGCTCCGCCAGTGACCAAAACCGCTTTGTTTTTAAGACTGTCCATTTATTAGTGAGTGAATTAGTGAATCAATGAATTTCCCTTCGTGAAATATATGCTCTTTATATCGTCCGTCCAGTTTAAATCCAAATTTTTCCAAAATAGAAATGTGAAATTTTCTAAATTCATAAGTTTCTGTAAACAATTTATGCAGTTTCAATTCAGCGAATGCATAATTTTTCAACATCTCCAAAACCGCCAAAAAATATTTCTCATAACTCGCCTCATCGCGAGCAATTTCCGTCTTCATAACGAAACTCACCTCTCCACGATGATTAAAATTATCAAAGTGAGTGATTCCACAATAACCAAGCAAATCGCCATCAAGCACTGCAAAAAGAACCTGACTTTTATCATTCGCCAAACCCAAAAACCAATTTTCTTGATCCGCATCTGTCAAAACTACATTCTGGCGCAAAATATCCATTTGCTCGTTTCTCCAATTTTTTATTGGAGCTAAATCTGCCTTCCGAATTTCTCTAAAAGTTAGGTTCATAAGTCATCCCAAGTAATTGGTGCTCTGGCTTTGACAGCCTTCTTCGCAACTCGACCCACAACCAAATGATGATGTTTCGGCTCAATTCCGCCCCAAGGCCTCAAAGTTACCAAGCAATCCTCCGTAATCACTTCGCCCTCCGCAATATCTTTAGCGGCATAAATCGATCGTCTTGCCCAAATATCAATAATTTCATCATTAAACAATTCATGCGTTTCACGTGATATAGGCTGTTTAATTCCATCTCGGCTCATTGCTTTCTCTGTATTTCGTATTTCAGTAACCAACCTTTTAAATTCTTCAGGCTGTACCGAATTTGCATCATCATGACTTCCACCCTCGCGTTCATCAGTAAAATGTTTTTCAAAAATACAAGCACCTAAAGCCACAGCAGCAATAGGACCCACCATTGATTTTGGATTTGAGTGGTCAGAATAGCCAACCGGCAATTTAAATGCTTCTCGCAAAGTTGAAATTGCCTTCAAATTCAAATCTTCAAACCCTTTCGGCGGATACATTGAGGTGCAGTGTGTTAGCATAATATCGTAATTTCCTTCCTCATTTATAACTCGAATCGCATGCGCAACTTCTTCCAAATAAGCCATTCCGGTAGATAAAATTATCGGTTTCCCCTTTTTCGCTATGTATCTAAGAAGAATATCATCAATCATTTCATAAGACGCCACTTTGAATGCCGGCACGCCAAGCGAATCCAACAAATCTACCGACTCTTTATCAAAAGGCGTAGACAAAAACATAATTCCTTTTTCTTTCGCATGCTTCATCAATTCTTCAGTCCATTCATAAGGCATCTCCGAAGGCTTATAAAATTCTGCAAAAGTACTAAATCCGCTTTTACCTTTCCAATTAATATTCACAGGTGTATCAGCAGCAATACCTGCAGCTTTTATATGCTGAAATTTTACACAATCTGCTCCGGTTTCCGCCGCAAAATCAATCAAACGAAGAGCATTTTTAATATCACCGCGATGATTAGCTCCAACCTCTACAATAATAAAACAAGGCTGATCTTTCCCAACTAATCTTCCCCCAATATTCACCACATCAACAGCCTTTCCGCTCAAATTCTTCGGAAGACTGGCTAGAAATGCATCTCGTTCTTCATTCATAGCTCATTAATACCAGATAAAATTAGATTTGACAAGTTCTAAATATAATGTGATAATGCTCGCTAATTTGCAATCTTAATTTTAAAGAGTAAAATCAAATCAATATGCTTTCATTCCTAGACGATAAATCAATCTTAATAACAGGTGGGACCGGCTCCTTTGGTAAAAATTTCATTAAATTTCTACTAAAAAACTCTAAGGCTAAAAGAGTTATTGTTTTCAGTAGAGATGAATTCAAGCATTTTCAAATGCAAAAAGAGTTCTCAGACCCTAGACTCAGATTTTTTATAGGTGATGTCCGAGATAAAGAAAGGCTAATACGAGCTTTATATAATGTTGATATTGTTGTTCATGCGGCGGCTTTGAAACATGTGCCGATGCTTGAATACAATCCATATGAAGCAGTAAAAACAAATATTCTGGGAACTCAGAATGTGATCGATGCTTCTATCGACTGTGGAGTTCAAAAGGTTCTTTTGGTTTCAACTGATAAAGCAGCTTTACCAGTGAATCTTTATGGCTCAACAAAGCTTTGTGCAGAAAAATTATTTATTGCGGGTAATTTTTACTCGCCTGAAAAGACAAAATTTGCAGTTGTGCGTTATGGAAATGTGATCGGAAGCAGAGGGAGTATTATAGAGACTCTACTTGCACAACCGAATATTAAAAAAGTTACAGTTACAGATTTGGAAATGACTCGTTTCTGGTTGAAAATTGAAGGAAGTTTTGATCTGGTTTCATTTGCTTTAGAACATATGGAGGGAGGTGAAACTTTTGTTCCAAAAATGCCTTCAATGAAGATTGTTGATATGTTTGATGCGATTGCACCTGGAGCTGAAAAGGAAATTATTGGAATAAGGCCGGGTGAAAAACTACATGAAATTCTTGTAACTGAACAAGAATCATCTAGAGCAATTGAGCTCGAAAAATACTTTGTGATTTTGCCTGAATTTAAAATTTCAAATACTTACAATTATGCAAAATACACCTCAATGGGGGCCCGAACTCACGGAAGATTTGAATATACCAGTGATGGAAATGATAAGTGGTTAACAAAGGAAGATTTTGCAAAAATTATCAAAGAATTAATCATCTAGCATGATTCCCTACGGCCGACAGACAATCGATGAAGATGATATTCAAGCTGTTGTTTCGGTTCTGAAAGGCAATTTTTTGACTCAGGGTTCTGCAGTTAGTGATTTTGAAAAAGATTTGTGTGACTACACGGGCTCAAAATTTGCTGTTGCGGTTTCAAACGGAACTACAGCATTGCATTTGGCTTATTTAGCAGCTGGAATTTCTGTCGGCGACGAAATTATAACAACTCCAAACACTTTTGTTGCGACAACAAATATGATGATTCTTTGTGGAGCGAAGGCGGTTTTTTGTGACATTAGACTTGACACTTACAATATCGATGAAGAAAAAATTGAAGCGTTGATTACTCCAAAAACGAAGGCGATTGTTGCAGTAGATTTTGCCGGTCAGCCTTGTGAATGGCAGCGATTATCCGCAATTGCCAAAAAACACAATTTGGTGCTGATTGATGACGCAGCTCACTCACTTGGAGCTTCACAAAATGGACAAAAGGCCGGTAGCTTTGCAGATTTGTCTACTTTGAGTTTTCACCCTGTTAAATCAATTACAACTGGAGAGGGTGGTGCGGTTTTAACCGACGACGAGACCATGTTTAAAAAACTGAAATCGCTCCGTAGTCACGGAGTAGCAAAAAATGAAAAAGGCTTTAATGTAATGACAGAAATGGGCTTCAATTATAGAATCACAGATTTTCAATGTGCACTTGGGACCAGTCAAATGAAAAAGCTCGACAATTTTATTGTGAAACGAAAAACATTAGTTGAAATTTACAAAAAAGAACTTTCAAATGTTGATGGAATTATTTTGCCGACCGAAATTAAAGGAAACATTTCTTCATGGCATATTTTTGTGATTCGTGTGAAAGATGCGGATAAAAGATGCGCCCTTCATGACTTTCTAAAGACCAAGGAAATTCAGTCTAATTTCCACTATCCTTGTGTTTATCGACATCCTTATTATCGCGAAAACGGATATGCTGAAACTTCATTGCCAAACGCAGATCTTTATGAAAAAACTCAACTAACGATCCCTCTATTTCCAGGTTTAAAAGAGTCTGAGCTTGTAGAAATCTGCAACGCAATTAAATCTTTCTTTAAATGAATTACCTCGTTGTAACAATTAAGGATTGGAATATAAAACTCTTCAAAGAGAAGATTTCAAAGTTTCCAGGAAAATGGCATTTGATCACAAATCCGGAGGATTTGAATTTAGAGAATTTGGCTAAAATTCAACCGCGCTACATTTTCTTTCCTCATTGGAGCCAAATTGTTCCCACAAAAATTCTAAATACTTATGAGTGCGTTTGTTTTCATGAGACTGATTTGCCTTATGGCCGTGGCGGAAGTCCAATACAAAATCTTATTATTGAGGGCAAAACTGAATCAAAACTTTCTGCACTTCGTATGATTGATAAACTGGATGCCGGCCCGATTTATATGAAGAAAGCCATCTCATTGAAAGGTAGAGCGCAAGAAATTTATGAAAAAAATGCGCTAGTAGTTGTTGAAATGATTAATGAAATAATTACGAAAAATCCTCAGCCAAAAGAGCAATTAGGCAAAACTGTAAACTTCAAAAGACGAAAACCGGAACAAAGCGATTTGAAAGAATTCAAAGCAAAAAATATAGAAGAATTTCATAACTTCATTAGAATGCTCGATGCCGAAACTTACCCAAAAGCTTTTCTGAAAATGGGAAAATTCAGGTTGGAGTTTTTTGACGCAGAAAAAAAAGGTGATAAACTTACTGCTCAAGTAACAATCAGCGCAGAGGTATTAACTAAAAAACATGGATCTAAAAAATAAGAAAATTCTGGCATTCTTTGCTCACCCGGATGATGAAACTCTCGGAGCTGGTGGAACAATTTCGAAACTTACGAAAGCTGGTAATGAAATTTTTGTGGCAATTCCTGGTGCTGGAGTTTACGCTCGTCGGAATCAAAAGGACGAAAATTCAATGAACGCCGAAAAGGATTTACTTACTGAACATTTTCAAGAGGCAATGACTATTCTTGGAGTGAAAATGGAAAATATTTTCACAGGAAATTTTCCTGATAATGAAATGGATAAAGGAACCCGACTCGAATTAAATCATTGGCTCGAAGACTTGCTTGTAAAAGTAAAACCGGATGTGATTTTTACACATCACAGATTCTGCACAAATATTGACCATCAATATTGTCATGAAGCGGCAGTAGTAGCTTCAAGACCAGGCGTAGGTAGTCACATTGCTTTAGTTTCTTCTGAAATCCCCTCAAGTACAGGTTATTTGAAGCCAACAATGTGGGAACCTAATTTTTACATGGAACTTTCAAACGAAGACTTAGAAAACAAAATAAAGGCGATGGTGGCTTATAAAAATGAAGTTCGCACAGATCCACACCCGCGTAGTCCAGAAGTTTTACGGGCTTTGGCAAAAGTTCGTGGAAGCGAATCCGGTTTCAATAATGCGGAGGCATTCATGATTATAAGAGATTTTGCATGAAGACAATCGCTATAATTCAAGCTAGAACAGGCTCTACGAGACTTCCTGGTAAAATTTTCATGAATTTAGCGGGTACACCTTTGATATGGCATGTCGTAAATCGTCTCAAACAGGTTAAAAACCTTGATGATATTGGAATTGCAACCAGCGAAAAACAAAATGACGACAAAATTGAGTGCTTTGCAAAAAGTGAAAATTTATTATTTTTTCGTGGCTCGGAAGAAGATGTTCTTGAGCGCTTCATAAGCGCTGCTGAAAAATTCCAAGCCGATAATATAATCCGCATTACTTGCGATGCAGCTTTAATTGATCCAGTTCAAATTGAAAAAATGATAGAAAAAGGCATCACAGAAAATCTTGATTACGTTTTTTACGATCCCAAAATAGACCACGTCTACGAGGGATTCGAATTCATTTCACTTGCAACTCTAAAAAGAATTCAGAATTTTACGGTTGAGAAACCATATCATGAGCACGTTACAAAATATATTCGTGAGAATCCTTCTTTTGGGAAAATTGGTTATTTACCAGTTGGAAATAAATTCCTAAAATCCAATTTTACAAAACCTTTCAAGCTTTCAGTCGACACGATAGCAGACTTCGAATTTATGAATAAAATCTACACAAGGCTATATAAAAATGATACTATTGTTGACTTGGGCGAGACTTTGGATTTAATTAAGCAAAACGAAATATGATTGAATCCTACCGAAAAGATCGCGAAGAAAAAATGCGAGTTGAAAAAAGCTTAAACGCTTGGTTTGATTATAATAATCGATACATTAGAACTTACACGGGGATTTTAGGTGAAAAATTTAAATCAAAAATTCTTGATCTTGGTTGCGGAACAGATGATTTCAGCAAGGCATGTCGTGCAGCCGGAATGGAAGCTGAGGGCATAGATTTCGATCGTTGCAATCTTGAAACAGACAGGTTGCCATATGATGACGAATCAATTAACGTGGTGACAATGAATGCGGTTTTTGAGCATATCCGAACTCCGGACAGGATTATGAAAGAGACAAATCGAATCCTCAAAAAAGGCGGAGTTGTAATTATTCGAACTCCAAATTGGCAAATGGATTTCAAAAATTTTTTCAATGATCCAACTCATTGCAAGCCATATACACCAAAGGGTCTAAGCACGACTTTGAATATGTATGGCTTCAAAACAATTTTCCTTGGACCCGGCTTGATTTGTCGCTCAAAACTTTACTGGAAATTACCGGAGTTTCTAAAATGGAGACTTGCTTCCGCAATCAAAGGAGGAACAAAATCGATACTTGCAATCGGCGAAAAGCTTTAAATGCTCAATCTCACATCCAGTGTGTAAGCTCGTGGAGTGTTTCACATTAATGATTATGATTAATTTAACAAATTTAAAAGCAATGATCGCCTGCAATTGCGCCGCTTTTTGATATATCAAAATACCAAAGAAAAATATATGGATTCTCAGATTCAGCAACTATCCAACCAGTTGTATTCTCAAAAAATAGAATCAGATCAGGAGATTTATCCACTTCAATTCTTGCTTGTCCAAAAGTCTGTATTTCTATTGTTTTTTCGATTTGATTATCATCTTTTTCTCTGAAAAATTTCAATTTCACAGTTGCAGAGCGATAATAATTTTTCATCGGTGCAGAATTTGTAATTACAATCACGGAATTTCCGCCGTTGAGTAGTGGTGCCCATTTAAAGCTACGAGTTTTTTTTGCTACTTCAGGATTTCCAACCTGGGCATTAAAACAAATGTTACAAGGAATTTTTACCGGTTTATTTGTTTGTCCTACATTGAGGCCCATTTTTATTCTTGCAGGGTATAGATTTCCTTCTGTAGCATTTTGAATTATGTTCACTCCGACAGCACCATTAATCTCTTCCGCGATTTCTTTAAAATTAAGCTTTTGTAGGGTAGTTTTTTTACTATTTATTCTGGTAAAATTTAGAATTTCTTTTAGAATATTGCCACTTCCATCAAAAAACTGTAGATCAATTTGGAACTCGGAAGGTGAGTAGATTGGGTAAAAAACCACATCAGTATAGAAATCATCATTTATGAAAAGTGGAATATAAACCGAGGAGTCATGGAAATTTTGATCTATTTTTCTCCAATAGTCAGCATTGCTGCAAGAGGCGCTTGTATCGTAATAAGTGTGAGTTATGCTCGCGACAGGGAAATCATTTTGAAAGTTGCCAGCAACGAAACGAGGGAAGAAACCACGAAAATTATGAGAGATTTTTATTACTCCAGGCTGATCACCTAGAAATTTAAGATCCATGAATTTTTTAAGAAATACAAATGTAGTTTCATATGGACGAAGAGTCTCAAGTCTAAAACTACCTGTCGATGCTTTATTTTCATGATTTATCAATATATATTTTATTTCTGTATTTTTCTCTTCAAAAGGCCCGTTTGTAAATGTGAAAAAGGGTTCTATTTCAGAGTTTGGATAAATATCAAAACCCGATTCTGCAACGTTTGTTTCATTATTTTCTTTAAGATCTTCGATGTCATTATAAATTCTACCTGTTGTATGGACTGCAGTTGTGAAATTTTTATTGTAATAGCTGAGTACGAATCCCGGATATGGAAATACAAGATTTTGAGTTGAAAAAATCTCAAGTTCAATTGATCCAACGAAGTTTTTTTCTTTAGTTAAATCTGAAATTTTTATTGAGTATGCTTTCGGTTTGTCGATAGTCATACTACTGCGATTTACTATTTCTCCATGCTGATTTCTCAAAGTATAAAGTAGTGCTATTTCTTTGATGTCACGTTTTAAAATCCAATAGCCCATAAAAACGACTTTTGAGGAAAAGATTTCATTCTCCATGACGGGAAAAATTGCTGAGGCACGGTAAACCGGTTTGCGTGTTTGCCATATAGGTTTGTCAGGGGCTTCAATTGATGTGAGATGTTTGTAGTAAGATTTCATAATTTACCAGAAGATATGCCTCTGGCATTATTTTTGCAAACTCAAACTGGTCGGCATTCCTTTCAGCATACTAACTGAAGGCAAAAGACTTATGCATATTTCAGCACTTTAAATTTTTTTGGCTATCCATATTCTACATTTTAACAATAATCAGCGGAAAATTTACCGCCCCATCACATATTAGAGGCTAACATGTAAAGAGCTCTAGATTTTTTAATCTTTCTTGATTCTAAAAACAACACAGCTTTTTCCGCGGCCGTCTTTATTTAGATCTTCAGATTTCCAATAAATTTGACCAACATGCTTGCCGAAAATTTCCAAAACCTGTGCCATTCCACCTGGAATTTGATCTGCAACCCAATCGTTATCTTTCATTGATTGAGCGCTCTCCACAGTAAAACCAATAGTTATTAATGCACCAGCTTTTGAAACTCTAACAATTTCGGAAATCGCTTTTTTAAGGTCGTAACAATATTTTAAAACCCAACCGCAAGAAATCGTATCGAAACTATCATCAGCAAATTTCAAATCGTGTAAATCCATTACTTTTATCTTTGGGCTGTAAGAAAAAAGATCCACACCCGTGATATTTTTAAATTTGAAACCATGTGCCCAGTAGCATAAAAGTTCGCCCTCATTTTTTGGGCCGATACAAAGAGTTTTTCCATTTAGTTTCACGGTTGGCACCAAACGAAGTGGCCAAAGCATGAATTCCACACGCCCTCTTCCAAAATTAAAGACAGCCAAATTCTCCCATAGATTATGCGCAACAACTGCCATATTATGCTTATTGCCTTCTGTTATTTCTATCTGCTTAAATTTGAAGCCGCTGATTGTGAAATAAAAAATCGCCCTCACTGAAAACAGACTCCATAAGAAAAATCTTGACTGCTTAAAATATTGCCAAGGTGAATTTATGTATCGTCCTTTTTCAGGAATAATCAATTCACGAATTATCTGGAGATTTCCCATAGTATTTAATTTTTCTTAAAAGTGAAACAATTTGACTGGAGAATGGTACTGTCGGCGCGATAGAAGTCAACCAGTAATGTTGAAGTGCCACGGGATTCATGAAAACTCCCATCGGTGGCTGAGTGTGGCTTCCACAGATTAAATTTTCAGTTTCTCGGTCAACATGAAAGAAGAAAGAACTAAAAATGTGGCCTCTATGAAACATTGTTAAAGAGCCACGACCGCTGGTTTCCGCCAAAAGGTTTCGACCCTCTTCTCCAAAAACTTCATCGCTATCTAATATCATAACTCCAAAAGGCTTTACCTTAAGATTTTTCCCAATCAAACTTTTTCCTTTTAAATTCTGCAATTTTGGACTAAATTCCACTTCATCTTCGTATCCCGAATCGGTTGAATGATTAAACACCACAATCTGTGTTTTTTTCTTTTCATCAGAAGTAACTCCGGAACAAAACATGTAGTAACTTTGATTTTCCTTCACACCTTTCATATTTAAAGAAGGGAAGGCGGCTGTTCCAATTTCACAGGAAGTTTGAGGTGAACTCCAACTCGAAACCGAGTCTTTATTTTTAATAATCATTGTTTCATTTTGATCCGCAGGCCTGATTATTAACATGGAGCTACCAACAAAATTATCACGCTTCAAAAGCGCACCGGCATCTATTTTTATTACTTCACCAGGATCAAGTTCACAAGTAAAAGGCTCATAATTCTCTGGTATATTCCCATTCGAGTCCAAAAAAATCGCAGTCACAATTTCTCGAATCGGATTTTCATTAACATAAGAAAAACTTGTGCGATGATCAGGCTTTTTCAAATGAATGTAGCTGTTGAAAACACATTTTTGCTTTGAATCGAGAATTTTTTTCCAGTCGTTCATAAGTGTTCTCCCATTAAAAATTTAGCATCAGTTTGGTAGAAATAAGGTTTAGAAAGCAAATTCTCCGCCTCAATCACAATTGAAAATGCCTTATCTGAAAGATGCCCTTCCAGGCCAGGTAATATTGCAAACAAGTCCAGTCTGCGAGATTCCATAGGCCGCAACCTTTCCATTTCCAGTGACATTTTTTCTTTCTTATAATTTATGAAAGTTAAATTCGCGCGCGTGCATTTACCGTGCCCAATTTTATTAAATTTACAACCGCTACCAATCAGCATATAAGGTCTAAATCCGCTTTTTAAACTCCAACCGCTTGAATATCTGTTGTAGGTATAATGAATCGCAGCAGGCGCACCCAAGCTGTGCGCAAAAACCCCATGATTCGTGCTATCCGGCCTATAATATTCATTAAAAAAAGTTGTTGTATAAGGTTGATCAAACATTCCATGTGCACATTTTATTTTAGTGTGAATGACTCCAAAATCATCAAGCTCGCTAATTTCTGCGGTATCTAAAACCACCGTTTCACCCTCCTCAAAAGCTCCAGTTAATTTCTTCGCAATTTTCCCGTCTCTTGAATATAAATTAACTTCCCATTTCGATTTGAAATTTTCATCAGCCAGCAAGTGAAAATAATTGTAAATATAAATTCGCGTCTGAATTCCTTCAGATTTTATATAATAAGAAATTCCACCTACTGACAGAATATCTCTAAACCTACCAATTATGCCTTTCCTGTCGCACATTTTTTTAACGAAAATTGGATGACTATTTCGGCCTGGCATGTTATGTGGTTTAAATAAATGTTCTTCTTAGGCCACTTTCTAAATCAACTTTAGGCTCAAAGTTCAATTCTTTGCGAGCCTTACTTATATCCGGCTGCCTAATTTTTGGATCGTCTTGCGGTAAATCTTTAAAAACAATTTCACTTTTCGAGTCCATCAACCGTAAAATCATCTCAGCCAATTCTAAAATAGTCGTTTCTTTTGGATTTCCTAAATTTACAGGTCCAGAAAATTTCTCAGCATTCATGACGCTAATAATCCCATCCACTAAATCATCAACATAGCAGAAGGAGCGAGTTTGCTTGCCGTCACCATAAATTGTTATTGGCTCACCAGCCATTGCTTGGCTAACAAAATTTGGAATAACTCTTCCGTCATTGGCTCGCATGTGAGGTCCATATGTATTGAAAATTCTAAAAATTCTAGCATTTACACCATGAACATTTTGATAATTTACAATCAAACTTTCAGCAAATCTTTTTCCTTCGTCATAGCAACTCCGTGGTCCATTTGGATTAACATTTCCCCAATAATCTTCTTTTTGAGGATGAACAAGCGGATCACCATAAACTTCCGAAGTTGAAGCATGCAAAAACTTAGCTTTATTTTTTCGCGCAATTTCAAGTAGATTTTTTGTTCCCATCGCACTAACCCATAATGTCTCCAACGGAATATTTTGATAATCGACAGGTGAAGCAGGGCAAGCCATATTTATAATAATTTCAAATTCTCCATCAAAAGGGATAGTTATATCGTGATCAATAACTTTCAAATTTCCAACAATATGAGAAAGATTCTTTAAGTTTCCAGTTACAAAATTATCTACAGCCGTAACTTCATGCCCCAAAGTTAAAAGTCTTTCCACTAAGTGGCTTCCAATGAATCCCGCCCCGCCTGCAACTAAAATTTTAGACATAATTTATCAAGATTTTACTGCCTCAAACAAATATAACAAGCAGAAGTTCCCAGCATATTTTTTGTAATAAGAATTACAAATTAAATCCATCAAAAATAATCCGGACTGAAAAATTGCCCTTAAAAGTTTCGGCGCAGGGGTAGTTTGAAATCCCAAAATAAATGGCCCAACTCCAACCGAAACAATTCTTTTCATTTTCAGCCCATGCTTTTCAAAAATTCTTTCCAAGGCTGAATGTGTATATCTGTGATAATCATCAGGGTCGGCGTGATAAGGATACAAAAAAGGTACACAGCCAATAAATTTTCCTCCTTTTTTCATTATTCGTGCACTTTCAGAAATTAAATTATCTGTATTAAAAATATGCTCGATTGTGTTGAAACAAAGTACATTGTCAAAATCACTCAAACTCGCAGGAAATGGCTTCTCCAGGTCAATCTTCATCAAATTTGGCCCCTCGGTAAAGTAGTCACAAAAAAACATTTCTGCGCTTGGATCTTTCTCAAGAAATCGAAAGTAACTTGAGCCATCACTTTTTGCTCCTAAATCTATAACTTTACCTGTTAATCTATCGAATGGATATTTTTTCAAACTTAAATTAAGTAATGCTCTTGGTAAACTTTTACCTCGCATCGACTCAGTCCAAACGAATCCTAAATCTGAAAATGAAAATTTTGAATAATGCACGGCGCAAGACTACCGTAAAAGCTCGACTTTTTCCAATCCCTCATTTATTGTTCCAGCGATGAAAATAACTGTCGTTGGTACCGGATACGTTGGATTAGTTACTGGCACATGCTTCGCAGAGCTAGGCAATGACGTAATTTGTATTGATATTGATGCTGCAAAAATTGAAAGATTAAAAAAAGGTGAAATTCCAATTTACGAACCAGGGCTTGAAGAGCTTGTTTTGAGAAATTACAAAGAAGGTCGTTTAAATTTTTCTACCGATTTAAAATCTGCAATTGAAGCTTGTGAAATTATTTTCTCAGCCGTTGGTACACCTCAAGGTGGTGATGACAGAGCAGATCTTTCTGCAGTTCGAGCTGTGGCAAAATCAGTCGGTCAAAATTTAAATGGATACAAAGTTTTTGTTAATAAATCTACAGTTCCTGTAGGTACTAGCAATGAAGTGAAAGATATAATCGCCTCACAAACCACACACCCTTTTGATGTAGTAGACAATCCTGAATTCCTTCGTGAAGGCTCTGCAGTTAAGGACTTTTTGAACCCAGACAGAATAGTTTGTGGAGTAGAAAGTGACAAAGCCCGCGAGGCGATGGAAAAACTCTATTCTCCACTAGTTCGAGCCGGCAGGCCTCTACTCTTCACAGATATTCATTCAGCAGAAATTATCAAATATGCATCAAATGCATTCCTCGCCACAAAAATTTCGTTCATCAACGAAATCGCAAATTTCTGTGAAGCTGCCGGTGGAGATGTAACAATGGTTGCGAAGGGAATGGGACTTGACGATAGAATCGGTCCACGTTTTTTACACGCCGGAATTGGTTACGGGGGAAGTTGCTTTCCAAAAGATGTAAACGCCTTCATTCAAACTGGTCGTGATAAAGGTTACGAATTCAAAATTATCAAAGCGGCGAATGATGTTAATCAAATACAGAAGAAAATAATCGTAGAGAAAATCCGCAAAGAATTCCCTGATCTTGTCGGCCTCACAATTGCAGTTTGGGGGCTTGCATTCAAACCAAAAACAGATGACATGCGTGAAGCTCCATCCCTTGAAATTCTTCCTGAACTGTTAAAATCCGGCGCCCGCCTACGCGTTTTTGATCCTGTTGCAGCTGAAAATGCAAAAAAAATTCTTGGTACAACTAATATAGAATATCTTCCTTCACCTTACGATGCCGCCACCGGTGCAGATATTCTTTTAATTGTCACAGAATGGGACGAATTCCGTGCAATCGACCTCACTCGAATTGCAAGTTCAATGAAAGGAAAATCAGTATTCGACGGAAGAAATATCTACCAGCCAGCAGAAATGGAAAAACTTGGGTTTAAATACGTGAGCGTGGGGAGATAAAAGTGTTCCCGGGAACACTTTCTAACCTGCAAAACCCCCGCCGGGGGTGAATTAGAACATAGGCTAATGGTATGACTAACATCTTCATCATCCACGGCGTTGGCGGCACACCAGAAGAAAACTGGTTTCCCTGGCTTAAAACAGAACTAGAAAAACACGGTCACAATGTGATCATTCCACAATTTCCAAGTCCTGAAGGTCAAACTCTTGAAAACTGGCTAACGGTATTAAAAAATTACGAAGAATTTATCACTCCCGAATCGATTTTTATCGGCCACAGTTTGGGAGTACCTTTTGTATTGAACGTGCTTGAAAAACACACTGCAAAAGCTGCATTTCTTGTCGCAGGTTTTGTGGGCCTAGCTGGGAATAAATTCGACGACTCAATGAAAACTTTTTCTCAAAAAAACTTCAACTGGGAAAAGATAAAACAAAATTGCAAAAATTTCACAATTTTCCATTCAGATAACGACCCATACATTAAGCTTGAAAAAGCCGAAGAACTTGCTGGGCTGCTTAACGTGAAAGTGATGCTCGTACCCGGAGCCGGCCATATAAATCAATCAGCCGGTTACTCAAAATTCGATTTGCTCTTAGAGAAATTATTAATCTAAGTTTTAGCTAGATGTGTAATTGTAAAAGTAATAGGTGTTGTGAACGCAATAGGAATCTTATTCAAGATCTTAATTAGTCCAGTTGATTTCAAAAATCTATATATGCTAACAAAAAGTTTTTGTCGTTTAGCAAAGGCTTGATCATTATCTAGTCTTATAAATGTCTTAAATAACCTATCTTTCATAAAATCAATTTTTAATCCATTTGTTCGGCACATCTTTGCTAATTTATGAGTTGTTATAAAATTTAATCCATTCCAAAGTTCAAGTTTTTTTAGGCTAGGTTTAAATAATTCTGTATATCTTGGAAAAAAAGGCAATAAAAGCATCTGAAAATGAGGCTCATAAGGGATAAAATAATTTACTGTGTTATGAATCATAATTCCATTTACTTTTAAGATTTTTTTTAAGCATACGATTGACTCTTCAAGTTCAGGAATATGCTCAAATACATTGTTAGAAAAAATCACATCAAAACTTGCGTCTAATTTCTCAACATCTTTTGCTAAAAATGGTCGAAAGTTAGATGCATCAACATCTATCACTTTAAATAGTTCTATAGCAGCACTATAGTAGCCATCAAAGCCAGAGTCACACGGCTCAATTCCATAAATATTATAGCCCTGTTTTTTTAGAAATCCGTATACTAAGCCTGACCCTCCTCCAATCTCTAAAAATGACATTTGCTTTGTAAAATCATGATTATTTAAAAGTGATAATGTCAGCTTTGCTTCTTCAAGATATATACTTAAGATATTTTTAAACAAATCTTTTTCATTTGATATATCTCGATTTATCTCAAATTGATAATTTAGAATTTGTCTCTTAAAAACCGGATTTTCATATAGTTTATCTATGTATAAAAAATAAAAATCCACAATACTTTGTGCGCCTACCTCATCAAAATTATTAACTGTCATTTAAGTAAAAATAAAACAATAACAAATTAAATCTTAAAGTTACTTTTGTCTATGCGCTGTTCATCTAAAATCAGTTAGAATTTATTTCATTGTAACTAAGCACAACGTGTTTAGCCCAGTAGTGAGCGCCAAGTTTTCTCAAAACACCAACAACGAAACTCTCTGTAGTTGTATACATACCTGCTTCACCTTCTTTATCAATTTCATCCAAAACTTTATCTTTGTCAGATAAAGGAATAGACATTTCATAAATTGCACGTTTTACTTCTTCCTCACAGGTCAAATTTTCATATGCAAAGCCTTGGTCTAGTAAGTTATTGTGCATGGTGTAAGCATAAAAATCCAAAGTTTTATATAGCTCCCACAGAGGTACAATTTCGCCACCGTTTTGCGCAAAAAAAATTGCTTCTACTGCATTTTTCCCACTCAACATAGCTTCAATATTGCCCTCAGCCGCTATTGTCCAAAGTGCCTCCGCTTTCTTTTTGATGGCAATTTTTCTAAAATTACCACTTAGAACATCTTCAACTTTCTCCTTATTGTGATTTATTTCATTCCCAATTGTTGGGTCTTTTCGTAGTTCTAATTCGAGAACTTCAATTGGTAAGGTGGCTATTTCTAATGTCTTCATGTGATAGGGGGTTAAGAATCTGTGGACATAAAAGCAAGATACGAATACACTTTCAATCTGGCGGTCAATTTCGCCACTTACTATGAAAGACTTACAGTCAATTTTACAAAGCATCGGGCTAAATAATTTTGAGACAAAAATTTATCTTCAATTATTAAATGTGGGAGAGCAGTCAGCATCTGTAATTGCGCTCACAACAAATACGCCGCGTTCCACAACTAGAGGTGTCTTAGATAAGCTTTGCGAGAGAGGAATTGTTAGAAAGTTATACAAAAGAAATACACAATTTTATACCTGTAAATCGCCACAAGCTCTACTCCAATATCTGCAAAGAACGATTGAAGAAAAGCAGGAAAATATAAGTAAAATCGAAGAAATTCTGCCGATTCTAAGCTCAATTCATCAAAGACGGAATATAGCGCCAAAAGTTCAGTTTTTTGAAGGAATTGACCAGGTTATTGAAGCATTTAATTTATGCCTTTTTAAGGAAGGAATAAAGGAACTTCTGATTTTTACATCATATGAGTTTTTAAAAGATCCAAAAATCCGTAAAAATGACGATGATTTTTTCATTAAAATGCGAATGAAAAAGGGAATTTTTGCACGCGTACTTGTTGGAAAAACAGATGAAAAGGGAAAAAATGTAAACAAGCCGAATGAAATGCGGGAACGTCGATTCATTCCCAAAAAATATTCGCTGCCCGGAAACATTCACGTTTACGGCGACACTGTTTTGTATTTTTCAATAAGAGAAAAAACACACATTGCAGTGCTCCTTCAAGATCCAATGATGGCCGATACAATGAAAGCTTTATTCGAGTTTATATGGGAGAATTGTGACTAGATCAGTTTCATGCTAACTTACACGAGCATGAAAATTTTAGTCACAGGCGCGGCAGGTTTTATTGGATCGCATAGTGCGAAGGCACTTCTCGCGCGTGGCGATACTGTCTACGGTATTGACAATTTTAATGATTACTATGAGGTTGAACAAAAAGAGAAAAATGCAGAAAATTTAAATGTCTTTCGTGTCGATATTTGCGACGAAGCCGCAATAGATAAAATCT
Source organism: Candidatus Peribacteria bacterium (assembly GCA_943357175.1). Lineage (GTDB taxonomy): Bacteria > Patescibacteriota > Gracilibacteria > UBA1369 > 2-02-FULL-48-14 > CALRGE01. The sequence goes on along the minus strand of CALRGE010000004.1, from coordinate 75,185 downwards.
TCGCTGAACTTCAACCTGATGTACTTTTACATCTCGCCGCACGAGCCGGCGTGCGCGCCTCAATTGCAGATCCTGTGCTTTATCATAATGTGAACGTGCTTGGAACAAATATTTTGCTTGATGCTTGCAGAAAACATGGAGTAGGCAGAATCGTTTCAGCCTCAAGTTCTTCAGTTTACGGTAATCAAAAAAAGACACCTTTCTCAGAAACAGATGAAACAGAAAACCCGATTAGCCCTTATGCGGCAACAAAAAGAGCAGGAGAAAGTTTGGCTTATGCATATTCAAAAATGTACGGTTTGCAGATAACTTGCCTAAGATTTTTCACTGTTTACGGTCCAAGTGGCCGGCCTGATATGGCACCATTAATGTTTACAAAAGCAATTGATGCAGGCGAAACAATTAAGCGTTTTGGCGACGGAACTTCTATGCGTGATTATACTTTTATTGATGATATAGTTTCAGGAATTGTATCGGCCATTGATCATCCTTTCAATTTTGAAATTATAAATCTTGGCAACAATAAACCTGAAGAATTGCGAGTTTTGATTTCTACTATCGAAAAAAATCTTGGTAAAAGCGCGAAAATTGAAGAACTACCAATGCAGCCGGGCGACGTAGAAATGACATACGCAGATATCACAAAAGCCCAAAAACTTCTTGGCTATAATCCTCAAACAACTCTTGAACAAGGAATCGAAAAATTAGTTAACTGGTACAAAAAATGAAATATTTAGTCACAGGCGGAGCAGGATTCATTGGTTCGCACATCGCACGAGCTTTACTCGCGCAAGGACACAAAGTTGCGATAATTGACGATCTTTCGAATTCAAAAATTGAAAATGTCCCTGCAGCTGCAGAGTTTTTTCAAGGCTCAATTACAGATAAAAATTTGCTTCGCGAATCAATGCAAAATTGCGATGGAGTTTTCCATTTGGCCGCTCTAGTTTCAGTTCCAAAATCAATGGCCGATCCAAAATACACACTTGAAGTTAATGCTCTCGGCACATTGCAAATACTCGAAGCCATGCGAGAATTAAAAATCAAAAAAATTGTCTATTCCAGTACCTCCGCAGTTTACGGAGATCAAGGCTCAGTAAAAAATACGGAAGACATGACCCCGCAAACTCTTTCTCCATATGCATACGCAAAACTTGAAAGTGAATATTTGATAAAAACTTACAGTCATCTTTACGGAATCCAATCTGTTATTTTCCGTTATTTCAATGTTTTTGGTCCGGGCCAAGATCCATCCTCTCCATACTCAGCAGTCATCGCACTTTTCTCAGACAAAATAAAAAAAGGCGAAAAAATTTCTGTCTATGGAGATGGCTCACAAACCCGCGATTTCATTTTCGTTGATGATGTTGTAAATGCAAATTTGTTAGCAATGAATTCTTCAGTTTCAGGCGAAGTGATGAACATCGGCCGTGGTGAATCAATTTCAATTCTAGATTTGATCTCGACTCTCGCCAAAATTCACAATTCTGAAATCGATCCGGAATTCAAATCACCTCGAGTAGGCGACATTGTTCACTCCTGCGCAGATATCTCAAAAGCCAGAAAATTGCTTGGTTTCAATCCAAAAGTCACCTTGGACGAGGGTTTACGCAAATGTTTGTAAAAAAGTATTGGTTATTTTAATGTTTTAAAATTTCCAATTTAATTTTGCCAATTTTAGCACTTAATTTCACCAGGCCTCCAATCGGGAAAGTAATAATTGGCCAGGTATGTCCAAAATCTACATTTGCAATTACAGGAATAGAGTCGAGTTCTCTTTTTGATTTAATAATTTTAGTCAAAATATCTTTTGTCATACTGACTTGATTTCGAAAGCGTCCAATAACAATTCCTTGAACTTTTTCAAAATCTGCTTGATGAATTATAGACTGCAAATCACGATCAAAAGTTGCAATATGAGCTTCTTCATCATCTTCCAAAAATAAAATACTACCATCTAGATTTGGCATAAACTCCGTGCCTTGTAAAAGATTTAAAGTGCACTGATTACCACCCAAGGAAATCCCCTCCGCTTCACCTTCATTTATTAGCCAAAATTCTTCTTTTTCCACAAAAACTCTTTTGTTTTGATCACAAGCAAAGCCGTCATTACTCCATTCTTTCGAAGGAATTACCTCAAAACTTTCCTCATCACATAGGCACTTTTTAAAATATTCCCAAATATAATCAAAACTTTTAAAATTCGGATCAGCAAAACTAACAAAATGCGCACCAGAATAGGTAATCATTCCTGTTTTCGCATAAATCGCATTTGAAAGGGCAGTTATGTCTGAATATCCGCAAAATATTTTTGGATTTTTTTTGATAAGTTCGTAATCTAAATATTTGAGTAGCTGATTTGAATTAAATCCACCCACAACAGTTATAAGCATTTTCACGTTCGCATCTGCAAAAGCCTCATGAATATCTGCAACGCGGCTTTCAATCGACGAAGATGAAAAGTCATCGATTTCATTTACGTGTTTTCCGAAAGTTAAATTGTAGCCGAGTTCTGCAAATCTTTTCACCGCAAGATTTTTAGAATCTTCAGAAATCCAAGCCGTCATTAAGCTTCTTGAAGGAGCAATTACCCTAATTTCATCTCCTTTTTTTAATGTTGTCATGTTTGAAATATACACATTTCTTAAATTCTCGTCACCAAATTGCAGTCGACTGCACTTTCTTCTCTGTAAAACTCCCGCCGGCGGGGGATTTGCCAGAGCAAAGCCACTTTATATTGCCAAAACCTGTTAAAGTCATTAACCTTCACGAGTATGAAAACAGCTTTAATTACAGGAATAACAGGTCAGGATGGGTCTTATTTGGCAGAACACTTGCTTACACTCGGCTATAAAGTATATGGCTTAGTGCGCAGATCAAGCGGAAATAACCTGGGAAGAGTGTCTCATTTGCTAGACAAAGTAGAAATTGTCTATGGTGATCTGCAAGATATGTCTTCTTTGATCACGGCTATAGAAAAATGCAAACCAGATGAAATTTATAACTTAGCGGCTCAATCTTTTGTGGGCAGTTCTTTCACAATGCCGGTTTTAACCAGTTCTGTAACTGGACTTGGAGCGCTTAATCTTTTTGAAGCTGCGAGACTGACAAAAAAAGACGCGAGAATTTACCAGGCTTCTTCAAGTGAAATGTTTGGAAAAGTTCGAGAAACTCCACAAACAGAGATGACACCATTCCATCCACGAAGCCCATATGGATTCGCCAAAGTTTTTGCACATTTTGCAGCAATGAATTATCGAGAAAGTTATGGAATGTATATTTGCAGCGGAATTTTGTTTAACCATGAATCACCAAGACGTGGTGAAGAATTTGTTACAAGAAAAATCAGCATGGGTGTGGCAAAAATCAAACTCGGCCTCTCAAAAGAAATTCAATTAGGAAATCTTGATGCAAAGCGCGATTGGGGTTTTGCAGGTGACTATGTGAAGGTAATGCACTTGATGCTTCAACAAAATGAGCCTGAAGATTTTGTTATTGGAATGGGGCAAACTCACAGTATTAAAGAATTTTTAGATGCTGCATTTGCTGAAATTGGAATCACAGATTGGGCTCCATATGTAAAAATTAACCCTGATTTTATTCGACCAGCAGAAGTAGACATACTTATTGCTGATGCAAGTAACGCAAGAAAAAAATTAAACTGGGTTCCAGAATTCAACTTCGGTGATTTAGTAAGAATGATGGTTAAGTCAGATATAGAACTTCTATCTTGATATGAAATATCCGGTTCAAATTGGCGTTGGCTGCGCCGACATAACAGATTTAGAAAAGAAATATGTGAACGAAGTTTTAGATTCCGGTCGACTTTCTTATGGAAAATTTTCTCAAGCATTCGAAGGTAAATTTGCCGCAGCTCACGATAGAAAATTCGCCGTTCTAAGTAATAGCGGAACAAGTTCTTTACAGGTTGCACTAGCTGCAATGAAGGAAAAATGGAATTGGTCAGATGGAGATGAAGTGATTGTCCCTGCATTAACTTTTATTGCGACATCGAACATAGTTTTGCAAAATAATATGAAGGTCGTTTTTGTTGATATTGATCCTATTACTTACAATATCGATCCATTAAAAATCGAAGCGGTGATCACAGCAAAAACTCGAGCAATTATTCCTGTTCATCTTTTTGGACTTCCATGCGATATGGATGCGATTTTAGAAATCGCCAAAAAACATAATCTAAAAATTCTTGAGGATTCATGTGAGACAATGCTTGTCTCTGCGCAAGGTCACAAAGTCGGCTCTCGTGGTGATATTGCTTGTTTTTCAACATACATGGCGCATTTAATTGTCACAGGAGTTGGCGGACTTTCACTTACAAATGACGACGAGCTGGCGATTATGATGAAGAGTTATTTAAATCACGGACGCGACTCAATTTATCTGAAAATAGATGATGATAAAAATACAAACTCAAGTGAATCACTTTTTCAAATTGTAGATCGCAGATTCAGTTTTATTAGAATGGGTTACAGTTATCGAGTAACAGAGATGGAAGCGGCACTTGGTTTAGCTCAAATTGAGAGAAAAGATGAAGTAATAGAAACTCGCAAGAAAAATGCAGCAAAAATGACAGATGGCTTAAATGAGCTAGAAAAATATTTACAGTTGCCAAGCACTCCGGATGGTTATGAACATGCCTTTATGATGTATCCAATTGTATTGAAAAATGCTGCTGCGCGCGATCCGTTAATTATATTCTTAGAAGAAAGAAATATTGAGACAAGATATATGGTCCCACTTATCAACCAACCTTATTATTTAGACTTATTTGGTGATCTAGCAGCACAATTTCCAAATGCTGATTATGTTAATAAACACGGATTTTACATAGGTTGTCATAAAGGCATCGGTGAAGCTGAGATAAACTTTATAATCGAGACATTTAAAGAATATTTTTCAAAAAATGCCTAAAATTTTAATCACTGGAGGTAATGGATTTCTTGGGAGAAATATTGTTCCATTACTTCTAGAAGCAGGTTTTGAAATCACAAATCTATCATTGCATCCGTATGAGAATATAGCCGTAAAAAATATTCATTTTGATGCTTTCAAAGATGAGCCCTTGGAACTCTTGAAAGATATGGATTTTGACTTTGTTATACATTTAGCTGGGTATGCTAGCCCAAAACTTGCATCGGATTTAGATAAAACAATTGAATTAAATGTTGTGTTAACCGGAAAACTTTTAAAGGTTGCAAGTTCTTTTATGTCACTCAAAAAATTCCTATTTTTCTCTTCAGCAACAACATATTCAGACGATGCTGCGCGACCTTTAAAAGAAGATTCCGATCAAAAAGCTCACGAAGATGATAATTATGCCCACTCAAAAATTGAAGCAGAAAAAATCTGCAAGATTTATATGTCACAAGGTCTTCCGGTTAAGATACTCAGGATAACTAACTGTTTCGGTCCAAACCAAAACTGGCAAGATAAGCCAAATTTGATACCTCAGATTATGAAACAGGCGATTTTAGAAAAGCGGATAAGCATTCTCAATGGAAGTCACACAAGAGATTTTTTATACTCAAAAGATTTAGCAAGAATTGTTAGATTATGCCTTGAAGATAAGCAAAACTTCGATATTCTAAACATTGCAAGTGGCGATTTGCATGAAGTTGGTGAAATTGCTGAATTCATAGCAAAAAAACTAAATGTTCAGGTTGAAGATCAAAAAAAAGAAATTAACCGTTCAAAAGATTTAACTCTTGATACCTCTCAATTTAAAAAATTATTCCCAGGATTCATGTTCACATCAGTAGAAAAAGCACTTAAAGAAACTCTGGATTATTATTTATCTGTAATTTCAAAATGAAAGTCTCCTTTGTACTACCGAGCTATAACGAGCACGATCATATCGTCACATTTATTCGTGAGATTCAACGGACTGTAGAAAAGGAAAAAATTGATTATGAAGTGATTTTAGTAGATGACAATTCACCAGATCAAACTGGATTATTAGTTGAAGAATCATTCAAAAATAATAAGAATATTAAGGTTATAATCCGGAAAAATGAAAAAGGTTTAGCAACTGCAATTCTTCGCGGAATCAATGAGTCTACAGGTACTCATATAGTTTTGATGGATACGGATTTTAACCATGACCCAAAGTACCTCAAACAATTTTTTGAATTTTCCAAATTTTATGACATAGTTACAGGCTCAAGATACACATGGGGAGGTAACATGGATGGCGGAAGAGGAAGATATATTGGCAGCATGATTTTTAATTACTATTTGTCGTTTATTCTTTCGATGAAATCCACAGATAACACTGGTGGGTTTGTTATGTTCAAAAAATCAATTCTAGAGAAAATGAATACAAAGAAAATATTTACCGGATATGGTGAGTTCTATTTTAGATTCTTATTGGCTGCCCAAATTTTAGAAAAATCATGTATAGAAATACCTGTAATATATGGATTGCGCGCCTCAGGATCTAGTAAAACTTATTTTGCTAAATATATTTTTATTTACACTATCGAGGGGCTCAAACTTTTATTCTCAGGGAAATCACTAATTAAAAAATAATGGATTTTATACCTCAAATTCAGCCTTGGATTGATGACTCAGAATTGGAAGAATTAAGAAAAGTAATTTCTTCCACTTATATAAGTGAAAACGATGCAACTAAGGAATTTGAAGAGATGCTTAGAAAAATCACAGGTGCAAAATATGCGATTGCATACGCGAATGGCACGCTCGGCCTCGCGGCCTCGCTTATGGTTCTCGGAATCGGCCCAGGTGATGAAGTGATAGTCCCGGATCTTACTTTCATAGCAACGGCAAATGCAGTAATTTTAGCCGGTGCCACACCTGTTATTTGCGATATTAATGAAAGTGGCTGGCAAATATCTCCAGCAAGCTTACGATCAAAAATTAGCTCAAAAACCAAGGCCATAATTCCTGTCCATCTTTACGGGCAATCTGCAGAAATGGATGAAATAATGGCAATTGCAAAAGAGCATAAAATATACATAATTGAAGACGCAGCCGAAAGTATTGGAACAACATATAAAAATAAGCATGTAGGAACAATTGGTGATATCGGAATGATTTCTTTTTACGCAAATAAAATTGTTACGAGTGCGGAGGGCGCTGTTATGCTTACAGAGGATGAAAATCTTGCAAAAGAACTTTATAAAATGAAAAATCATGGGCGAGAAAAGAAAGGAATTTTCATACATGAAAGCATAGGATTTAATTTTAGTTTTTCGGATCTTCATGCAGCGGTTGGTATTTCTCAACTAAAAAAACTACCCAAAATTCTTGCAAGAAAAGAAGAAATAAATAATAAGTATTTGGCTGAATTAAAAAACACCGTCAAATTTTATCAAAATCCAGATCATATCTCGCCTGTTTACTGGTTCACCAATATAGAAGTTCCGAGTGCCGAAAAGCTTGAAATATTTTTGAAGGAAAATGGAATTGGTTCTAGAAGATTTTTTTACCCACTACATCTTCAGCCATGTTATCAGTCACCAAAGGCAAACATAGTATTAGGTGATTTTCCTAATTCGCTAAATGCATACGAGACGGGACTTTCTTTGCCATCCAGCTATTCACTAACAAATGAACAGCAAGATTACGTTATCTTAAAAATCAAAGAATTCTTTAAAGTATGACAATTCTATTTGCGCCTTTTGCAATCTTTTTTCCGGGCTATTTTTTCCTAAAATCAATTTGGGGTAAAAATGAAAAACTCAATTTTTGGGAGGCAATCATACTCAGCATAGGTATTAGTTTTCTACTCGGATATCCGGTCGGTCTGTCAAATAATATAATCGAATATTTTTACTCTCCAAATCCATATCAGGTTCATATCGATACACTTTTCCCGATATACATTCTACTTTGTTCTTGTCTCTACTACATCTCAAGGAAAAAAGAATCATTTCACGGAAAATTCGAAGCTCCAGAAAAAAAATGGCTTTATTTAATACTATCAATTTTTGCACTAGGAATTTTTCTTCGCATTTACGGAAACGCAAACCAAAATATCAATGGTGATGAACAAGAACTCTCACTTTATTCTTATCATCTATTCAGTGGAATTTTGGTCGGTAGAGATGCATTTTTTCTTTCCGGAACAGATCATTCTCCACTCGGATATTTCGTATCTTTTATTATTTATAGCTTAGTGACACCATTTCAATATGCATATTTGCCTGAATATATTCTTCGTAGCCCAATGATTGTTTTTGGATTACTTGAATTAGCACTATTCTTGCTTTTTGCGAAAAGTTTAAAGTTATCAAAAACTATAACAGCTTTCGGCTTATTACTTCTCTCAATAAATACATACGCAATTTTCGGCTCACGATTAATGATACCTCAAGATGGTAGTGTTTTTACATTTTTTGTACTCTTATTTTCATATTTTTTTATAAGATTTTTGCAGAAAAAAAACAGTCCGAGCAAGCTCGATATCTTTCTCATTGGACTTTTGGCAGCATCAACAATCTTAGTAAAATTAAGCGCAATTTTCTTGATTCCACCATTTATATTTTTCTGGCTATTTAATAAAAAAGGATACAAAAATTTATTCCAAACATCACTTGTTACATTATTCTTTTTCTTGCCGGTCATCGTATTCAATATATGTGCATATCAACTAACAGGTTACACAGATGTGCCAACAGCTAAGCTTCTTAATTTACTTGGATTCAATGCAAATTCAATTATGGGAAATGTCGGTCTTTATAGCGAAATTACACCCTCATTCTTCAAAACTTTAGCAGGTTTCTTGCAATTATTGGCAGATCAATGGTCACTATTAATTGCTATCAACTTATTCGCATCAATACCGCTCGTTTTTATTTTCAGAAAAAATTTAAAAGATAGAATTATACCAATCTATTTTTTTATTTCAATCATACTTATATCGATTCTTTTCTTCTCTTTTAACGGATACAGAGCATATTACGCAGAATATCTCACAATACCATTTTTACTCTTATCATTGTTTGTATTAGGGCAGATCAATTGGAAAAATATAATGCTTAAAGTGTCAGTCATTTTATGGTCTTGTATTTATACAGTCTGGGCATTTATTTACGCATTAAATACCCACATTTTTGTAATTCCGATGGACGATACAATCCTTGAAGGTGAATATGGGCGTAGTAATATATATTCGTATCAAGCATTTAAACAACATATATCACTAGCATCATGGGGCTTCTTGCAAGACGACGGCTTCACAGTTTTACAAAAATTTTTGCAAGATAAAGATCAGCTACTTGTTATTGAGGACTCGTTTTTATTGTCATATAAACATCAATTTAGATGGTACTTAGGCATTTTTCGTGAAGTAGACGCTCATTATCTTGGCAGTGCTTATAAAGACGACTTTGAATATATAAGCTCATCAAAATTTGATTATTCCAAAGATGCAATTGAAATCCTTAAATACTCAGACGATAAATTAAAAGAAGATGACTTCTTGATAAAAGATCATAACGGTGAGCCAAAGATGATTATTAGATATCTAAAAAGGCAAGAATTTCTATTGCCCGCTCAGTCCATGAGTACTTTTTAGCTACTTGTGCAGCGAACTTTCCCTTTTCTTCCTTTGAATTCAAGGCTTCAATTATTTTTTTACGTAAATCCTTCACATCATCAGCTTTAAAAAACCACGCCATTTTTTCAGTTAAAATTGCTTTTAAAGCAGGCACATCACTTGCAAGGATTTTCTTGCCACTGGCCATATATTCAAATAATTTTAATGGAGAAGTATCTTCGGAAAATGCCTTATCTTTTGCGCTATTTGGAATCACCAAAAGATCAGCATTGGCAATATATTTAGGAACATCAGAATGTTTAACATAAGGTATCACCATAGAGTTTTTCGCAATTTTTTGTAGCTGCTTAAACTCAGGTTCATTTTTATTGCCACCCAAAAAAATACAATTTACATCCTTAAGATCTTCACAAGCTTTAGCCAGTGTCAAAACACCTTTTTCTTTATAAGGTGAACCGGTATAAAGAACATTTTTATGACCACTTGTCTTCTTAAAATTACTAAATAAATCAATATCAACACCATCGTGTGCAATCAAAATCTCACCACTATAAATTTGACCAAATTTTTTTGCTAAAGCTTGGCTAATGCAAACCAGACCGCTTGCATTTCTTAGAAAAATTCTCTGCATCAATTGACCAATAAAAGTTTTTGGAAAAGTATGCGCTTCAAAAAACCACTTACCTCTATACCCGATTAATGGCAAAAAAGTTCTCGAGTAAATAACATATTTTTTATATTTCCAACGTCTTATTATAAATGAAATTGCAAAAGTAAAACTTTGTAAAAAATATGCAAAAGTTCTTGGAACAACATTATTTAACAGTAAATCTATATTCCAGATTTGCTTAACTTTAATATCTTTTTTTAATCCATAAAATTCTTTAGCCGTACTAATTTCACTTGGCTGTAACCGATTTGGCAGAATTAGTAAAACCTCAGTCCCTTGGTCAATAAACGCTTCACACATTTTCGCAATTTGCAGGCCATGTGCCTTTTCAGTTGGAAATCTATTATTGCTTAAATAAAGAATTTTCATTGTTTTTCTGCAACAATGCAAATGTAAGTTCCCATTTTTGTAAACGGCCAAAAATGCAAAGGAGGATTTTTAAAAGCTTGAGGAATATATGGCAGGGCCAAGTTTCTCGTTGTCATCTCTGTAACTTTCAAATTATTCATAGCCAAAATATTGCAGAGTGAGAGTGGTTCCCAAAACATTTTATGGTCATCATTCCCAAGAAAACTCCTGTAATTGCTTCTAGCATGTGCCTCACCTGAAAACATCCAATGTTTAAGCCAATGTAAATAACCATAACAGCAGGGCGTTGTAATGATAAATTTACCACCCTTTTCTAATACTCTAGCAATTTCAGCAAAACCTCTCACAGAATCTAGAACATGTTCAATTACTTCAAGTAGAATAACAGTATCAAAAGATTCATTCTCATATGGCATTTCTAGGAATGATCCAACTGTTGAATTTGGAAAATTATATTTTTTTAACAATTCTTCATTTGTATCTATTCCTGCCATGAAAGAATCCGGATACTTTGCACGAAGCAACCTATGCAAATCTGCATCTTTTTCTTCTTCTCCAACGAAACCAATATCAAGAATTCGCTTTCCTAAGCCTTTTTGTAGCACCCATTCAATTCTTCTGTTTGGCATAATCTTATATAGAATCAGGCCGATTATATATGTATAATCGGCAACATGAAACAGCATTGGGAAAAGATTCCACTCAGCTTTAGACAATTTATAAAATTTTGTATTGTTGGTGTTATCAATACTGCAATTGATACACTTACTTATTATTTCTTTACAAGATTCTTAAATGTATTTTATCTCACTGCAAATATTTTTGCCTTTATCATTTCCACAGCGAATAGCTACTATCTAAATAGAAATTTTACTTTTCAAAGTGTTCATGAAAAGAAGAAGCTTGAGTACGGTAAATTTATTGGCATACAACTTGTAGGCTTGGCGATAACAGAATTACTGTTGTATCTTTTCGTTACTTATTTTGGCCAAGAACACGATATAATTGGCAAGCTTTCAGCAGTAGTCGTAGTGCTTTTCTGGAACTTCTTTGGTAGTAAATTTTTGGTATTTAAAATAAAGCAATAAACTGCTTTAGTACCCGTTCTTTACTAAAAAGCTTCACCCTTTCAAGGCCATCTTTTTTCACATCCTCAAAAATCTGTGGTGAATTTAAAATCTCGATACATTTTCTCGCACCTTCTTGCGGTTTATCATAATTAAAACTAAATTTTTTCTGCTTCGGACTTAAAATGGCCTCCGCCCCTAAAGTTTTTGTTGAGACTACAGGTAGACCTGCAGCCATTGCCTCAATTATTACCCTACCGAACTCTTCTTCTCTAGAAGGATTTATAAATACATCAGCACGATTAAAGTATGAAGAAATGTCTTTATTTGCAACTGCTCCGGGCATTTCAACATTTAATTCTCTCTTTTTAAATTCATCCTTCAGAAATTGAAAATCAGGACCTTCACCTACAACAATAAATTTTACGTCTTTCATTTTACTCGAAATTTCAGAAAATATTTCAGGTAAAATTCGTGTACCCTTCCTTTCTGAAAGCCAATGTAAAAATAAAATAGTATTTCCAGCTTTTCTCTTTTCAATCCTCAATTTTTCAGTATTAACCCAGTTCGGCATGACAGAAATTTTTCCAGATCGAACTGCAAATTCTTTTGAATAATATTTCTTCATTTGTTCAGAGCAGGTTACTAGCCTAGAACAAATCTTCAAAACAATTCTAAAGGGCCAATCTTTACTTAACTTTGCAGGTAAATTGCATAAGTTGCATGCAACTTCATATTCCTTTCGCATCTCACAATGCCAAAAATACAGCTTGCCAAAACTAATTCTACAAATAAAACCTGCAATCATCGCGCTCAAATATGCATAATGTGAATAGAAATTTCTATAGCCGGAAAGTCTAGCAAAAGAAAAAATAAAAAACCGTTCAAGTATTCTAAATGGCAAAAACTTGAATTTTCCAATGTAAATTTTCTGTATATTAGATTTAAATTTTTCGCCTTTTTCAATAAATAAAAAAACCTCCATTTCTTTTGCAACTTCCTCTAAAAGTTCAATATTATACCTGAAGTGACTTGAGGTATTCTTTGAATATTCAGGCAAGATATAGAATAATTTTTTCATAGACTCAAGTAAGTTTCAGCATAATTTTTAATTGCTTTCTTAAACTCAAATATTTGCACCGACTTTGCCCCGGCCTCCCCGATTTCTCTCATCTTTTCTGGCTCATTTATAACGATCTCCATTTTTTCTGCAATCTCCTCGGCAGTCCATCCAATCTCAATCGAATTGTTCTTATTCATCACTTCCTTCATTATTCCAACTGGAGTTGATAAAACTGGTGTTTCACAAGCCATTGCTTCAAGTGTCACTCTCGGGCCGCCTTCGGAGAAAGATGGCATTATCAAAGCAGCAGATTCGCAATAAATTTTGGCCAAATCTTCATGTTCCGGAAGCCAACCCAGAACTTCAACATTCAAATTTTTGCTTATTTTTTTTACCTTATTTAGCAGTGTACCATCGCCAATCATTTTCAATTTTGCATCAGGAAATTTAGCCGAAATTTTCTTAAAAGCATCAAGTAATGCAAATATATTTTTATTCGTTTCAAAGCGTCCGGAGTAAACAAACTGCGCAGGATTACGCTTAATTTTTCTTGCTTTGAAAATTTCAAAATTAATATAAAAAGCAGAAATATAAATTAATTTATTCTCTAAAACTCCTAAATCTAAAATAAACTTTTTAGTCTCCCCAGAATTAATAATACGAATTTTATCAAATTGCTGCCAATTTCTCTTCAAGAAATTTCCCATAATTTTCTTTTCCAAAAATTCACGCCCTCCACTCGCTTTTGGATATCCTGGAATATGCATTACTTCAGCATAGTGTGGAATCCCAAGCTTGCTTGAAATCTTAATTCCAGCTTTGGTTCCAGGAAAAAATGGTGGAATTACATGTGAAATAACAAAATCTAATTTATATTTTTTATTTATTTTCATCGCGCGATTTACGGCAAATTCTTGATGTCTAAAAAAATCTCCCCTTAAAACTCTACTCAAATTATTCGGATGAATATGCACATTGCCATGAATAGTAAAACTTTTACCTATTCCATTCGAACCTGTAATTATATCTATATTTTCAAAATACTTTGAAAACTCCTTTAGCATTTCGAAAAAAATATTATGCTTGCCATGAGCGATTCCACTATCGCCACTAATCATCAAAATATTTTTTTTCATATCAATTTTTTGAGCTTCTCTAGATGAGTATTCCATGAAAACTCAGTCTTGAGTAGCTTGACACCATTGATGCAATGTCTTTCTCTTCTTTTCTTGTCCCATGACAAATTTCTTATAGCTTCTGCCAATCTTTTTGGATTTTCTGATTCTGCCAAAACGGCATTCTCATCATCAATAGCCACTTCATTCGTGCCTAAAATATTTGATGCCACAATAGGACATCTTGCCGCAAAAGCCTCTAAAATCACGTGAGGAAGGCCTTCATAGCTAGAATATAATATAAACATTTCATGTTTTTCCATTTCACGTGAAAGTTCAGCATGAGAAACATTTCCAAAAAACTTTACACGTCCACCAATCTCCTTCGCCATAGCTAGCAACTTTACTTTCTCAGATCCATTTCCATAAATATCTAAAGTGTATTTCTCCGGAAGTAATTTCATTGCCTCAATAATTAAATCTACATTTTTATGCCGCTCTAATCTTCCCGCGCACATCAGTGAATATGCACGTTCGCTCTTTTTACTCTCTACACTTCTATATTCAAAAGCATTATAAATCATTTCAATTTTTGATTCTGGTACTTCATAATATTTCATCAATAAATTCTTCAGATATTCAGACGGCACGATTATTTTATCAACATTCTTAAAACTTTTTTTCTGTACCCATTGTAAAATTTTAGACTTTAAATCTTTCTTCGGAATTTCCAGCCAATTATTCAAATCTAAATCAGTTTTCCCATTTCTTGAAGCCTCTTCCCAAGCAATATCACCAACAAATTTCAGCATAGATTTAATTCCACGCTTCTTCGCAAAAAATGATGTCATGAAGCCGACAACCACCGGCCCCTGAATATAAATGCAATCAGCATCTCGCGAAAATCTAATCAAGTTTCTAAGCAATCTTAACTGTCTACCCAAAAATCCATGTCGACTTGGATCAATCGAATGTATAGAAACACCCTTCATCAAATTTGCCTTGCCTTCACAAAAAGCAATCACAGTAATATCAAAATCACTTTTTAAACGTTGTCCTAACTCATAAACATAAGAAGCAGGTCCTCCAATATCAGGAGGGAAAATAGGGCTTACAATAGTCAATTTAGACAATTTTTTGTTTTTCCAGTTGTTCATTTTCTTGTCGAATATTTTTTTGTTCGCGAAGCTTTCCGCTAAAATTTTGAAATAAACTTTCATTTTTAGAGATCCAATCAATCAATTTATTCAATCCGTCTGCAGGATTAAATGCAGGTTCCCATCCAAATTCAATCTTAGCTTTTCTAATATCAGAAATATAAACCTGCTGATCTCCCGGCCTCCAATCTGTAAATTTTCGTTCCACTTTTTTCTCGAAGAATTTTTCTAAATAATCTAATAATTCCAAAAGAGATAGTGTTTTATCAACACCGCCACCGATGTTGTAAACCTGACCAGCAGTCTTTTCAATATTTTCAACTGCCATGTCATAAGCTCTCACCAAATCTTCAATAAAAAGTACATCTCGAACCTGTTTACCATCACCAAAAATTGTTAACTCTTTGCCAAACATTGCAGCAATAGCAAACCATGCTACCCAACCCTGGTCTTCAACACCAAACTGACGATATCCATAAATACATGACTGTCTCAAAACTACTGTTCTCAAGCCATAAATCCTGAAATAATCACGGAAGTATTGATCAGCACAGCCTTTCGAACAACCGTATGGAGAGTGAAAGTCCAAGCCGCGTTCTTCAGAAACACCTGTAGTCAAATTCTCGTAAGCATATCGCCCGTTCCTTTCGACAATCTTTGCATCTTCCATTCCACCATAAACTTTATTTGTGGAAGCATATAAAACAATCGGCATCGGATTTAATTTCCTACAAGCCTCAACAACATTGAAACTACCCAAAGCATTCACGTCAAAATCATTTTTTGGGTCAGTAACAGAAGTAGTTACTGCAACTTGTGCAGCCAAATGTATAACAACTTCAGCGCCAGCCATCGCCGCCTCAAGTGCTGTAGCATCTCTAATATCTCCTTCAATAACTTTCACATTTGGACACTCTGTACTCAACCATTCCGCATTCTCTCTTGTTCCGTCTCTAGAAAAATTATCGAAAATCGTGACTTCATCTCCTTTTTTGCTGAAATAAGCTGCAGTGTTGCAACCAATGAATCCAGCTCCGCCAGTGATGAAAACTTTTCTCATAGCCAAGAATCTACCAGATTAGCATGGCCTCAGCAAGCCCGTTCACTTAATTTCTATCTACTGTTGTCAACACTCTGACAACGCAATTTTAATCTGGAAATGCGAAATATTTTTTGAATTTGTTTGACCTTTGATGTAAAAAATCTTTGGCTATTGTAATTGTAGCCCTAATAATATATAATATAGCTACAATATGACAGGTAAAGAGAAACTTTTAAATAAATTCTTTGCTTATCCACAAAGCTTAAAATATAGAGAAATTGAATTTTTGCTTCTGGAAAATGGATTTCAAAAAATCGAAGCAAAGGGTAGTCATAAAAAATTCAAACACAACTTGCTTTCAAAAGATCTAATAATTCCTATTCATAATAATGACTGTAAAATCTTCTATAAAAAATATGCAAAAAAACTCCTTAAATCACTTTGTAACCTTAAATAATAAAAAATATTCTTATTCCTTGAAAAAGATAAATACAAATGAAACATATTTTGACTGTGAATCTGCAAATATTGCTCAATCATTTCTAAATGGAGACATTGCAAACCTTTTAATTGACCTTCCAAATCTAATTCTCGCCGAAAAAGAATATAAAGAAAAACAAGAAGAAGTAATTAGATTCAGAGTAACACTCGAAGATAAAAAACTGATCGAGGAAAAAGCAGGCAAGGGTGGATTTAAAACCGTTTCAGATTATTTAAGAGTTGTTGCACTTAAATAAGCCTCCTCAACGCTCTTAGCAATATTCTGCCAGTCATATCTTTCTTCCACCAATTTTCGAGCATTAGCTGTAATAATTTTCATTTCTTCCGGCTTCTCAAAAACTCGAATAATAGCATTTGAAAGTTCAGCTACATTTTCGCTCGGAACAAGAAATCCGGTCTCGCCATTAGTTAAAAAATCGACAATTCCTCCAACCGGGCAGGTGATTACAGGAGTTCCAAGGGCCATCGCTTCAATAAAAGAAACGCCGAATCCTTCAAATCGAGATGGCCTAACAAAAACATGAGATTTCTTCACTAATTCCGGAATGGCTTCATGCCTAAGCGTGCCTAAAAATTCCACATTCTCCTCAATTTTTAAATCTTTTATTCTAGCTTTGAGTGACTGTTCCATCGGCCCTTCACCTGCAATTTTCAATTTTGCCTCAGGAAATTTTAGCAAAACAGCCGGCATGGCCTCGATTAGAAGATCAATTCCATTACGTGGAATTAAGGTTGAAGTTGTTGTTATTTCAAATTTATTTCTTTCACCTTCATAAAGTCTAAATTTTTCTAAATCAATCCCATTTGGAACAAGTACACATTTTTTTGCGCCCATTTTTTTTGCTCCTTCAAGCGAATATGAACTAACACATGCACATATATCTGCCACTTTCAGCGCATTTCGAATCTGCAATTCCAAAGCCCAAAGTCCGTGTGAAAAAATCAAACCCCAAATTCCTTTCAATACCATTTCTTCCTTATAAGCAAAAGGATTTTGCACCGTCACATACAAAGGAATGCCCAATTTTTTCTTCAATTTTGCAGCAACAATTGCCTGTGGATAAACCTGTTTTGCATGAATAATATCAAATTTTATTCCGCAATTTAAAACCTCTTTATAGACTGCACGACTAAAAAAAATGGAATTCAAATTTTTGATTTTCCAATATTTCACCGCATGAACAAAAACCTTATCACTAAAAAGTGACTTTGCAGAATCATCATTCCCAACAAATAAGTGAATTTCATAATCTTTTTTTGAAAGCTCTCTTACAATCTCAACAATATGCACTTCAGCCCCACCCAAATCATTGGGATTCAAGTCCGCACAAATTATGGCAACTTTGATGCTCATCTAAGATATTTAAATAAAATCCTTGACGCCATTGATAGCACGGAAACAGGTAAGAAAGCGAGCATTTTAGCTGGTACTTTACTTCTTTTCCCCTGTCGAATTTGTCCTTTTTGAACTGTCCATATAGTGATTTTTTTTGCCCCAAATCTTGATTTGAAAAATGCCAAGGAAGAACCTTCTTCGCAGTTTCCAAAATCGACTTCTAAATTATTTTCACAGGCAAATTTGATAAGATCAGCATAAGTTTTCATATTACCCGCCGTCACGCGTGCAAGCGCGCTTTGTCCATTACTCCAAATATGCAAACGGTTCTTATTTCTAAGCGCCACAATCCCAGAAGTATATTTTCCCTCACACTCACTCATGAATAAAATAAAATCTTTTCCAAATTCTTTTCTTGCCAATGAAAAAAGTTCATAACTTTGGGGAATGGCTCCAATTCCGCACATGGTGCGAACATACATTTTATAAAAGATCCAAAGTGATTCTTCATCATCTGCAATTTTTGTTCTTACGCCATTTTTCTCTGCTTTATAAATTAAATTTCTAGTTTTTTGATGGATGACTTCTTTCAAAATTTTATCGAAACTTTTATCACATTTTAACCTGTAAGTTTCCAATCCAGCTTCATAATTCCAATGATTTGGTTTTGAATCAACACGAATACTTGCATTAGTTTTTTCAAAAAAATTATCGCTTGGCATTTCAATATAGTCTCCGACAAAATTCATTTCCATTCCTGAGCGTGTTTCATAAAGCCAAACGCCGCAAACTTTTTCTGAGCGAATATCATATGCTTCTTTCAAAATTTTTGACCACTCATCACGATTAAACATTTTTAAGTAAGTTACAAATCATTTTTACATCTTTTTCTGTCATAAATTTATTGACCGGCAAAACTAAAACTCTCTTTGCAAAACTACATGAGGAATTATACCAGATCCTGTCTGCAAATACGCCAAAGACTCTTAATTTTGCCAAAATTTCATCACGGGTTTTATCTTTTGGAACTAGAATAGGGAAGTTAAAAAAATCATAAATAGGCTCACTTAATACAGCCCTATATTCGACGGGTAAATTTTCAAAATAAGCCCTATAAATATCTTCACAATTATCAATCATTCGTAGCCTTCTCATTAAAAGCCTTTTTGAACCTTCACTCGCGGCCGAGAAAATAGAATATTTTTTATCATTATTTACATCATTATCGAACGGCATTTTTTTCGTTGTACGATATAAATTTAATATCGTACGCACGATACCTATTTTTAAAATAACAGGTATCAATCCATCAAAGAAAAATGCTTTCTTTTTTAACTTAGGAAAATCAATTCCTTCAGAAATTAAAATTCCACCATGTGAATTCGCAAGTCTTTTTGCAAAATGAAATAGAACAAAATCGCCAAAAGTTTTTTCAGGATTCAAAGAATGTGCACAATCCTCAATTAAAAAAAGTTTATTTTTTTTACATAGCTCTGAAATTTTTTCCACTTCACCCTTATTTCCAAAAGTGCGTACAAAAAATACAGCGCCATAATCTTTTAAAGGCATTTTTTTAAGTTCTTCAATATCCATATGCCCTTCTGAATTCACCTCACAGTAATTAACTTTTATTCCTGCTCTCTCTGCTGCACGAACAACTGAGCCACAAATATATTTTGGAAAAATTACTCGACGCCTTTCCATCTCTAAATTTTCAAAAAGAAATTCTACTCCGGCTCGTAAATGCATAAAACTTTGAGCATATTTGAATTTTCTTCCGGCCATCAATTTCTCTGCAACATCAAAGTCGGAAAAGTTTTTTGACTTAACCATTAAGCATTGAATGTCACGCCAGCCGGACACCGGCATTACATCAGGGATTGGCATAAATTGAGGTGCAAAGCTCTGTTAACGTCATGAATTCAAGATCCATGTGGCCTTTAAGCATAGCAATCTTTTTCGACATTTCTGTGAAGTTTTCCCCGCTCGGATATTTCATACCCTCGCGTGACTGAAACTCCCAGCTATGGCACATAAACACAATATGCGGAGGCACCTTATTTTTTCGGTGATATTCACGTAAACGTTCTATAGCAATCAAAATTTCACCATCAGAAAGCTTCAAAAAATTGTACAAATTCATCACAATATAATTTCCAAAAGGCACAAAATATTTCCATTGAATATGTGGCATTGGGTCTCGACTAACAGGTACGCGACAAATTCCATCCTTCAATTTTGGCATTGGTTTTCGGCCAAGCATTGCAGGCGATGATGAATCAATTTCAAATCCATATTCACGAATTAAAGCCAGTGTTGTTAAATCAACCACCAAGTTCGGTGCACGAAAGGATCGTACCGCTTTAAGCCCACAATGATCCACAATCTCACGAATCTTTTTCAATAATTTTTTCCTTTCAATAGGTGGCACCCATGCATCTTTTAGAAACCATTTTTCGCGCCCCCAAAGTTCATGGTGCAAACCGTGAATTCCAATCTCATGGCCACTCTCTTCCATTGCACGCAATTTCTCCTGAAAAGTTTCAATTAAATCTGCCTGGCAAAAGAGAGTACTTTTTATTTCCAATGTCTTGCACATATCTCCAAATCTATCCAAAAAAACTGACACATGGTCAATTTCATGAGGCAAATCTGCAGATCCATATGCATGCTCAATATCCACAGTTAAACAAAACTTCAATGGCAATCGACCCTTGTATGTCTCTTTATAAAGTTTTCTTTCAATTAAAATTCTTGGCAAAAACCAAGGCATTCTTGCATCATTAAAAATGGACAGAAAACGCATATAATTCATTTTTCCATCAATATTTTTTGTCTTTAAAATCCCCTCGTAAATTTCAGCAGTTTTCGCTGCAACTTTTTCCCATGAATATTCATTTTTAACAAGCTCATAGCCATTTTCACCCATGTGTCTTAAGCCTGGATTTAATGCAAAATGCTCTAAGTAATATGCAAGTTCCTCAACATCTTCAGGTGCAACCAAGTGTCCATTTACTTTTTCAATAACAAGTTTTTTATTATCACCAACATTCGTCGCTAAAACTGGTAATTTAGCTGCGCTTGCTTCTAGCAAAGTAAGCGGAAAACCCTCTGAACGTGACGGCAAAACAAATAAATCTGAATTCTTATAAAGTTGAACGAGTGCATCACCAGAAACCTTTCCATGAAATTTTACATACTTGCCCAATTCCAATTTTTCACACATTTTTTTCAGAGATTTTTCTTCTTCTCCTTCACCAACGATATGCAGCAAAAAATCTTTGTGTGACTGAATAAATTCATTTGATTCAATAACTTTTTTTACAGCTGCAATAAGCACATCTATTCCTTTTATGTGATCAAGTCTTCCAACGAAAATCGCATCAAAAGTTGTATCGGTTTTTTGATCGGGAACAGCATCAAAATTATCTAATCTAATTCCATTTGGAATGATGGCAACATTTTTATTAACATTTTCCGCTTTCAAAAAATTCTCTGCCACACTTATTTCTCTTGCATATCTTGTCTCCAAAAGCGTCACTCTTTCAATCAACTTTTTCACAGAAAATCCTTTTTGAAAAATAGTTGTTCCATGAACTGTCAAAACCGCAGGCACTCCGGTTATCAAGGAAGCAAGTTTCATTGGAACAGAACTTGAAACTGCATGTGAATGATAAAGATCATATTTCTTGCCAAAAAAATGTGCATGAATTAATACAAAAAAACTGGCAATCATATACCAAATTCTCATAAATGGATTTCCAAATGTAGACTTCCATCCCAACTCCTTAACATGTAGCAATGTCGAGTCTGTAAGGCTTTTTTCGTGATGCGTGAGTCTGCCTTTTATTGCTCTTGTGATGATGTCGATTTCATAATTATGACTTTCAATTAAAGCTCTAGAAACCTCCGCAACGTGAACTTGCCCACCTCCGAAAAGAGGAAACCAAGCATCAACTAAAAGTGCTATTCTCGGCTTATTTTTTTCAATTTTTCTTATTTCCATGTTCAATCTTTAAAGATTCTTTCAGAGAGTTTAATGCAATCTCCAATTGTTTGTCATCAGGTTCTTTTGTTGTGAGTCTTTGAATTAAAAGCCCAGGTAAAACAAACAATTTAATACAAACATTTTTTTCATACTTCGCGCTGAATTTTAAAAACTCATAACTTATACCTGCAATTAGTGGAAGTGATGCAATCCTAGAGAAAAAATTAATCGCAAAACTATCCGATTTCGGTAGAAAAGTATAAACTAAAACGCTCATTATAATCACAATGAAAATAAAACTTGTTCCGCAACGTGGGTGAAAGCGAGTTTGTTTTCTGGCATTTTCAACAGTCAATGGAAGGCCTTTTTCATATGTCCAAACTGATTTATGTTCAGCACCGTGATACTGAAAAACCCTTTTTATATCCTTAAGAATTGAAATTAATAAAATGTAACCAAGGAAAATTGCAATCTTAGAAAGTCCGTCAATTGCATTAAAAAGAATGTAGTAATTTTTTACCGCCGGTAATATTTCAGAAACTTTCTCCGCCACCCAAAGCGGTATAAATTTGAGCATGAAAAGCGTCAAACTTAAGGTTACGACAACATACAAAATCCCAAAAAATCCATAAACATATTTTTTCCAGCCTTTTTGTTCCACCTTTACTTCGCCTGTATAAACATCACTTGAAAAATCAAGCGCTCTAAATCCAATTATCATTGATTCCACCAACTGAACTCCTCCACGAATAATCGGGAGACTAAAAAATCCCTTTTTTGAACGGGAAGAAAACTTAGCTTGCATCATTTTGATACTGCCGTCTTCGTGTCGAACTGAAACGGTGTAATAATTTGGCGACCGCATCATAACGCCCTCTAGTACTGCCTGTCCTCCTATAGCGAAATCAATTTTTTCTGTCATAAGATTTTTTTAATCAGCTAATGCTGTGATTATAGTGCCAAAACGTTGTTTACACCCATTTCTTCTAAAAGAAAACCACCCTTCATCACATTTAGTACATATATTCATATGAGAAATGTTTTCATTTTTGATTCCCAAATCCGCCAGTTGTTTCAAAGCTATAGAATTCAAATCTACTTTCCTCCCATGAATAGCCCAATGAAATTTCTCGGGAATTTCAATCAATGGATCTGAAAACTCACTACATTCAAATCCTAAAGAAGGTCCAATTCCAACGCGCATTCCCTCCGCCGTACAGCCCATTTCAATCATTTTCTCGAGAGTTTTTGGAATTATATCTTGTGTAAGGCTCCTCCAACCCGCATGCACAACAGCGACAATCCCTCTGCCGGCAAAAACTAAAGGAATACAATCTGCAGTTTTCACCATAAGAGTAACTCCTGGCTTATTGCAGATTATTGCATCATGACCGATTTCATCTTCATGATAATCCTCAAAAATCATAATATCACTACCGTGTACCTGTTTCATTGTTTGCACTTGGAAAGGCAAACCTTGTAAAACATCTTCTTGGATTACCGCCGCATCTATCCCTAAACCCAAATCTAAGTTATGAATCTGCATTTTTTTGACAATAGGCAATGTAAAAGTCATACTGACTATACCAATTTTTAAACTTTATGAATAAGAAAAAACACGTCCTTGCAGTTTACCTTTGTGTTGCTGTGGCCCTTTTGGTTGGGGGTTTATTTTACCTAAGAGAAGCGAGTACTATAATCAATACTCATGAATCTATTGAAAACGCTGAACAGATAGATAAATTACAAAAAGTGATGTTCTGGTCTGGTATGAGTAGAGTTGTTCTTGCAGGAATTCCATATGAGATGCTTCATTTTACAGCAGAAAATGATCCTACATACACCAAGCTTGATGAAAATAATGAACTTTTGAAGACAACTTTTGAAAACTATCCCGGACAATTTCCTTATTTTTGTGGAATTGATCCTCATGATTTCTCTGCACTTGAAAAAATTGAAACTTGCATGAAAGAAGGAGCGATTGGAATTAAAATTTACGATGGATATAAGGCATACCACACACTAGCATTGGACAATGCAGACATGTTGAAAATTTTCGCAAAACTTCAAGAACTCGGTGGAATTTTGTTGATGCCTGTGAGTACTGAAAATTTCCGAATTGAATTTGAGAATATGTTAAAATTAAATCCTGATTTACCTATTATTTGCTCTCATTATTGTCTTTCTTCAAAGAGTTTGGACAGGCTGACTGAATTAATGGGAACTTATCCAAATCTCTATATTGATACAAGTTTCGGATTTATTGATTATGCCATTGCAGGATTTCAAACCATTACAGAAAATCATGATCAGTTCTTAGCTTTCTTCACTGACTATCAAGACAGAATATTGTTTGCAACCGACAATGTGATTACAGGTTTTGAAAGCAAAGATCGTGATTGGCTTACTGCTCTTTATTCTGACTACATTTCGATTCTTACTGAAGGAGAGTTTGAATCAAAATCACAAGATGGCACAATATATAAGGGACTTGGCTTATCATCTTCAATTCAACACAAAGTTTTCTCCGAAAACTGGAATAAACTGACCGAAAAATGAAAAAATTTTGGATCGTAGGGCATCCACTTTCTTTCTGTCTCTGTACACCTGTTTCTAACGGTGCATTTAAAGAACTTGCTTTCGATGCTGAGTTCGAAACTCACGATGTCGCTCCGGATGACCTCCATCTCGTGATGGAAAAAATTCGCTCAGGTGAGCTTGCTGGTGCAGTTACAACCATGCCACATAAAACACCCGCACTAGATTTGTTGGATGAAAGTAGTGATGAGGCAAAAGCAATTAACGCGGTTAATCTTGTGCTGGGTCACTCACCGAATGGTGAGCTTCCATATAAGCTAAAAGGTTACAACACAGATTGGCTTGGCGCCTTGGGCGCTGTAAAGTCTCTAATTCCTGATTTAAAAGATAAGAAGATTTTAGTACTTGGAGCTGGTGGAGCCGCTCGTGCTGCGGCTTATGCTTTTCACAAAGAAGGTGCGAATGTTTCAATTTGGAATCGAACGTCTGAACGAGCAAAAACTTTTGCAGAAAAAATGCAAATTACACAGATTCCGGACATGCGAAAATGGGACGGAGAACCAGATATAATTATTAACGCAACTTCAGCCAGTTATCAGCCAAGCCAGTCAACTCTTGTGCCTTTTCCACTCTGGAAAAATGTACAATTGGCAATGGATGCGGTTTACGGTAAAACCAGCCTTTTCCTTGAAGAAGCAAATGCTGCCAAAGTAAAACATATCATTTCCGGCGATGTTTGGTTCCTAAATCAAGCAGCTCCTCTTCTTGAAATAATCACAGGGAATAAAGCGCCCTTGGAGCTGATGAAAAAACTCACAGATGAGGCCGTGGATATTATAAAATCTTAGCTGTTGTCGGAGCTCTGACAACAGAAAATTGATCTGTTAAATAGAATCCTTATTTGTCGTATTCCAATTTGGGAATCAAAATCCCAACGTATTTTATAAAAATTACTATGACAACAAAAATTGCTTTGTTCGGCGGGAAGAAAATTAGAAAAACCATGCATCAAGATGAGTGGTGGTTTTCGGTTGTTGATGTTATCGAAGTATTAACAGATAGCACAAAACCGAGTGTTTATTGGAGTGTCATGAAGGCGCGTGTTAAAAATGAAGAGGGATCCCAGTTGTTTACAATTTGTAAACAACTCAAACTCGAAGCTTTGGATGGCAAAAAATATGAAACCGACTGTGCCAACACCGAAGGCATCTTCCGCATTATTCAATCAATTCCATCTCCAAAAGCTGAACCTTTCAAACGGTGGCTTGCAAAAGTTGGATACGAGCGAGTGCAGGAAATCGAAAATCCTGAACTTGCCGCGAATCGAACAAGAGCCATCTATAAAGCAAAAGGCTACACTGATGATTGGATAGAAAAACGAATTCGTGGCATTGCCATCAGAGATGAATTAACAGATGAGTGGAAAAATCGAGGCGCCGCATTTGATGATTACGAAATCCTAACTGCAGAGATTTCCAAAGCAACTTTTGGTGTAACTCCTCGTTCATACAAAAAAATGAAAGGCCTCAAGCGAGAAAATCTCAGAGATCACATGAATGATTTTGAACTAATTTTCAATATGCTAGGAGAGCGTTCCACAACTGAAATCCACCGAAGTGAAAATTCGAAAGGAGTACCAAAACTCCAAGAAGATGCGAAATTCGGCGGAGATATTGCAGGCGGAGCAAGAAAAAAACTTGAACTGCGAATAGGGCGATCAATTATATCTACAGAAAACTTTCTTAAAGGTCTTCAAGCACATTCTCCCGAATCAAAAATTCCCAAGCAAATAAAGCCACGGCTGAAACAATAAACACATCAGCTAAATTAAATGTAGGCCACCAATAAACTTTCAAAAAATCAACAACGTATCCAAATCGGAATCTATCAATTGTATTGCCCATTGCACCTGCCAAAAGCAATGCCAAACCTGTTAAATGCCAATGATCTCGCCACAATTTATTTTCAATAACAAGCCAAATTCCAAGCCCAAAAACTGCAACTGTTAAAACCCATATCATCCAAATTGGTAAGTTTAATCCAAACACAATTCCGTCATTGTAAGACAAAGCCATTCCAATATTTTGATCATTTATTGAGTCCAAATTTTTAACTGCCCACCATTTTGAAATCTGATCAGCAGAAATCAAAATTAAAAAAAGTGGACCGAAAAATTTCCAAATTCTATCCAGTTCCGGAGCCCTCGCAAATTTCATAATATTTCGTTTACATTCCCACCATATAAGACCCATAAAATTTCGCAAACTTTCAGGGTTGACCAAAACGCTATAATACGGTATACTTTTATATTGAAATATAATCACTATGGCAAACCCTACACCAGCATCAGATATCGATGACGTAAAGCCTGATCCAGCCCACGCTGGAACCGACTCTGATTCCGGACCTGATAACGATAATGGCTTCGAAGACGAAGAGCCTACTTTAGCTGGTGACAAAGGTGAAAAGCCAGAGTCAAAAAAACCATCATTGTTGGACAACGCTCGTGATGCTGTTAAATCAGGAGTTAAGAAGGTTTATTCAAAAGTTAAAGATGCAAACGATGGAAGAGTAAAAGAGAATGAGAGAATAAAGAAAGAATATGATGCAAGGCGTGCAGCAATTGAGGAAGCAAATAAGTTGGTTAATGACGGTGAAATTAATAATGAGCCTAATGAATACAGAAGAAAAGAAAAAATGAGAGAAATTATAAGCCGTAGATTAAGTTCGACAGGCGTTAATGTAAAATTTATTGATGAGGCGATTGAATCAGCTATAAAAGCAAAAAAAATTAGAGATGATAATGAAAAGAAAGAAAGTGACATTGCGATTGATAAGGAGCAATCAGAGTTTATAAAATCTGTTTTAGACCTACCCGAAATAAAGGATATAAAAGATAAGCAGAAGAAAAGAGAAAAAATAAAAGAGAAGGTTAAAGCTAAAGCAAAAAAAGTTTATCGTGACAGAATGGGAAATGGGATTTCATCTGATTTTAATGAAAAAAGATTTAACCAAGCTTTTGATAGAGCTTACGAACAACAGGAATCAAATTTTGATGACCTTATTGACAAGGGTTTGAAGGGTGAAGATGAGAAAGCAAAAATAAATGCTAAAAAAGCTGAAGCTGCAAAGAAAAAGGCCGATGCAAAGCCAATCATCACAACAGAAAAATTTCTACTTGCCAGCACTCTCGCTGTTCACACTGGAGTATCAATTGGTGGAATGGTAGTTGACGGTACGGTTGCCGTGGCAAAAGGCACCGGAAGACTGATTAGAGAAGAAGTTGTTGGGATCGCAAACAGCGGAGTCGAATTGGGAAAACAAGTTGGAAAAACAGTAGTATTTCCAGTTGGACGAATCGGATACGGCGCAAAAAATCGATTCAGTCGTGGCTTAGATTGGGCATTAAATTGGCCAACAGATCATAGTGATAGTGCAATTGTGAAAAAATCTCATGCACCTGAACATCACGATGAGCCAAAAGCAGATGCCGGTCACGCCGCTCCAGCCGCAGCAGCTTCAGGACCATCAAAACCAAACATTCTTTCAAGAGGAATAGATTATGTTGGCGGTGGAATGTCTTCAATTGCCGGTGGCATGTGGAATTTAACAAAAAAAGCTTGGTACAGAACTCAGCAGGCAGTCTTGGCGACTGTTGTTGCTCCAACAGGATTTGTTCTTGGCGCACTTGAAGGTGCCGCACTTGCAATCCCACACGACATCATTGGTGTCCACTGGGAAGGCGAGGCATCAGTTAGCGAAACCGGTGCGGCAGAAAGAAAAACTACTGACAAAAAATTCCACGTTGATGGTGGTGCACTTGGTATTTTACTTGCCGGCGGAAAAACAGTGAAAGATATAGTTTGGGACGCGCCAATTCGTGCATTCGAAGAACAATTAACTACTATAAAGGAGACTCCTGTTGAGGCTGAACCTAAAGGCACAGGTAAAATTAAAAACGCACCAAGAATTGAGGATTCACTTTTGACTGATTTAGATAAGGCTAAAATAGAGAAAAAAAAGCATACAAAACCTGACGCAGGTGGCGGTCATGAACCTGAAGAAAAAGCACACGATAAAGAACATGAAAAACCTGCAGAAAAAATAGTTGAAACGGATTCAGCCGGTGGTGAACATCATGAAGACAACGACGACAAACATAAGAAACACTCAACACTTCCTGTGCATACAGATCCAAAGAAAGGTGGATTCTTCAAGGCATTTAAAGGGCTTTCAGAAATTTGGAGTAAAGATGAAATTGATACTGCAGATTTTGATGCTGGAATCTCGGCGATAGAAGGTGCATTCGGTACGGAAGATAGTGTGTCAGGAAATTTTGCTAGAGGTATAAGAAGATTGTTCGGTCCTAAAGATGTTCCAACAATGGAAATTGATTACGAAAATCTTGCGGAACAAATTTCTCACTTGAAGCCAAAAGATAGAGCAAGTTTCTTTAAGTCTATTGATATAATTAAATTCCAGAAAAAAATCAGACTTCTTGTTGATGAAGCACGTTTTGACGATGCTCTAAAATCTGATGAAGGAAAGTCAGATGCAAAAAAACAAATCACTGCATTATTCGGTACTCATGGAAAAGTGGATTTCGATGATTTGGAAACGATTTTAGATGACATGTATACAAAGTTGTTTGGGACAACTCCACCAAATGGAGCCAAACAAATGCAATTTGCGGCTGCAATGGGAAGAATAACTACAGTTTTAGAAGAACCAACAATCGCAGTAGATGATCGAAGATTAACTAAACTATATGGAGCAGAAAAGAAAGTAGTAAATATAGACTATTCTAAATTTGCCGATCAAGTACACGCATTAAAACCAAATGAAAGAAATGGGTTCCTTGATTCATTACAAGTTTCATCTTTAAATCGGGAATTCTGGATGATTATGGATGCTACTAGACTTGCAGATTCTTTGAAAGATGATGACACAGAGCATTCAAATCGGACAGCAATCAAGAAAAAAATTGAAGCTGCTTTACATATAGAAGGAAGAGTTACTCCAGGAGAAGTATCAACACAAATTGATGCTTTAAAGATTAAATTTGCTGGTATGACCCGTACGGATAGTAAAATTACTGATATGGGTGCTGCATTAGATAAAATTGTTTTGGCATTAACACCGACTAACATCACAAAAATCTATGGTAAGGAGGCTAAGGAAGTAGAAATTGATTATACAAAATTTGGAGTACAAGCATTAAAGCTTAAAGATGATTCCGCAAAAGAAGCGTTTCTGAGATCTTTTGACTCAGCTGAATTCCAAAGTCAATTCTTTGCGATCATGGACAATGCTAGATTGAAAGAATCATTGGAGGAAGATGATGCAGCACGTACAAATCAAAAATCTGCTAAAGCAAAAATTGCATCTTTCTTGGGTGTTGAAGGAATTGTTAAAGCAGCAGATGTTACAAGGATAGTGGCAGAGCTTAGAGCACAATTTACAGGTTTAGCTCCTGCAACTAATATCGACGCTTTTTTGGCAACAATTATACCCGCATTAGATGCTGATAATTTAACCAAAGTTTATAGTAACGAAACTAAAGAACCTGAAATTGATACAACAAAATTTGGAGCTCAAGTTAGTAAATTAAAAGGTGATAAGGAGAAAAAAGCTTTTGCTAAGGCCTTTAATCAATCTGAATTCAACAAAGAATTCTCTATGATTATGAATGAAAGAAGACTTAAAGATCTACTTGATAATGACGATGATACTTTCTCGAACAAAAAAGCTATAAAGGAAAAAATTGCAGCTGTACTAAATATAGCAGTTGGGGCAAAGATTACTAACGCTGAAGTTAAGGGGATAATTGCTTCTTTACAGGCAACATTTGCAGGCGCGACAACAAATAGTCAGATTTCAGATTCATTGGACAGGATTAAAAAAGCTTTGTCTTCAGCAAATTTAGATAAAATCTTCAGCAATGATGTTAAAAAAACAACTATCAAATATAAAGAATTTGGTAAACAACTATTTAAAACTGAGACAAAAGATATCGAAAAGTTTGTAGAAGCTTTTGACAAGAGAGATTTTAAAGGTGCATTCTCACAACTTCTAACTGAGCCTGCATTTAAGATCGCAATGAATGAACCGGAAAAAGTAAAAGTTTTAATTGTAGAGATGCTTGGTTTTGATGGAACAATTAGCAGTCATACTGAACTTGATGGGCTTATTACAGATTTAACAAAAAAGATTGCTGCAAGTACAAATGAAAATGCCCCTACAATTCGCCGTATGCTAGGAGAAGCAGGTACTGTAATAAAGAGTTACAGGGCTGCTTTTGGAGGTGAAACCGCATTCGAAGTTTTATATCCTGCTACAAATGAACCAGAAATAAATATTGATTACGCAAAATTTGGAGCCACATCAAAGGCTTTAAGGAAAGATAAAGACAAAAATAAATTCCTAGAAACTTTTGATTTAAATAAGTTTGACGAGAACTTTCTTTATCTACTTTCAGATTTGGGTCTTAATTCGATTGAGAAAAATGCTGCTATGAAGCCTAAAATGCAGGAGCAAGTTGAACAGCTATTGGGTAGAAAACCATTAACCGTTGATGAATTTAAACAGTTGATTGACTCTGTATGGAAGTCTTTAGACTTAGCTGATCCTTTAAAAATGACTCCTACTGCAACCACAAATTTTACTCATTTTAAAACAAAATTAGAAGATATTGAAAAAAGATTTACTAATGCAAATAACTTCGAAAAAGTATTTAAATCAACTCCGGATTTGAGAAAAGTAATTATTGATTATGACCGATTTGGGAATGGAATACCTAAATCAAAAGAAGATATTTCTAATTTCTTATTCTCATTAGAAATGGGAAAAGTAATGGGTAAATACCATATGCTTACTAACGAAACACGATTAAAAACGATGTTATTGGCACCTACTGATCCAGGCAATACAGATCTTGCAGATAATTTAATTTCATTCTTGGGAATGACAGTCAAGCCAAAGGATCTTACCTCAGAAATGGTAAAAGACTTCAAAAAAATAATGTTGGCTAATTTAGATAAAACTAAACTTGGATTAGGTAAGGGAATGCCTTTGTATAAAGAATTAAGTGATTTGAATGATTTTATAAATAGGATTCTTCCATAAAACTTAAATTCCACCCATCAAACTTTTAGGCTATAATCTCCCAGCCTAACCTTTCGCTATGTCACGCCGTCCGAAATTTGATCATTGGTTGCTGATTGCGGTCCTTGTGATTGTGCTTGGTGGGGTTGTGATGATTACGAGTATTGGGGTGCCGAAGTCGATTTCCTTGTCTGCGCCTGATTTGCAGTATCCTGATTGTGGTGATGATGCTGTAGATTGTTATCTTGTTTTGAAGAAGCATGTGATTCGTGTTTTGATTGGCTTAGTTATGATGTATGGCGCTTTTAGGATGAATTTTAAGCATTGGAAAAATCTGTCGGTTCTTATTTATGGCGGGGCTTTAATTTTACTTTTAGTGCTTTTTGCATTGGGTCAGGCGAACAATACTTTCGCAACAAGTTGGTTGAACTTTTCTTCAATTCCGCTGATTGATTCACTTCAGCCGTCTGAGCTTGCAAAGTTTGGGCTGGTGATTTATTTAAGTATGATTTTTGGTGATAAACTTTCGCAGGAAAAAATTGAAGATTTTAAAGAAGGATTTGGAAAATTTTGTTTGATTTCAGGAGCGATTGTTTTACCAATTTTACTTCAGCCTGATATTGGCTCAGCCATGATTGTGGCTTTTATTGCGGTCGCTGTCTATTTTTTGGCAGGTGCGAATTGGAAGCATTTGGTATTTGGTGCAATTTTGACAATGATGTTTGCAATTACGGCCGGTAGTGTTAGTGAAAGAATTTCTCAAAGATTTACTGCATTTTTTAATCCAACTGCGGAATGTGGCGAGGGCTTTTGTTGGCAGTCAAAACAGGCGAATATAGCGATTGGAAGCGGCGGGCCTTGGGGGAAAGGTTTGACTCAAGGCATTCAAAAATCGTACTGGCTTCCACAAGCAACTGACGATTTTATTTTTGCTGCATCGGCTGAAGAACTAGGGTTTTTTAGGACGGTTATTTTAGTTTTATTATATGCGGTCATCGCTTACAGAGGTTATAAAATTGCAAATCACGCGCCAAATAAATTTGCTATGTTAATGGCGGCAGGATTAACTACATGGATTTGTGTGCAGGCTTTCGTTAATATAATGGTAAACACATCGCTCTTCCCAATAACGGGAATTACCCTGCCATTTATGAGCTACGGAGGCTCATCAATGGTGACATCATTGGTTGCGATGGGAGTGCTACTGAATATTTCAAAATACACTACTGAAAATGCCTATACTTTTGACAGGAGGGGGTACAGCGGGACACGTGTTGCCCAACCTCGCTATAGCCGACGCTATATCTCGAGATACTAAAGTTTTTTATATTGGATCTCGTGACGGACTTGAGGCCGATTTAGTAAAACGCGCTGGAATTCCTTTTGAATATATTAGCGTTGGAAAGTTTCGCCGCTACTTTGATTTACGGAATTTTTTCGATTTATTTCGGATTCCAGTTGGCATTATTCAGGCATGGTGGAAACTTGGACGAATAAAACCTCAGTTGGTTTTTAGCAAAGGTGGATTCGTTTCTTTCCCCGTTGTTGTTGCAGCTAAGCTTCGCGGGATTCCGGTTCTCACTCACGAATCTGATGCAATTTTGGGTTTGGCTACTCGCCTAATCGCACCGTTTGCTGATAAGGTTTTATTGGGTTTTGACATCGACTGTCCCCGGGGACACTTTGTTGGGAATCCGATCCGAAAAGAGTTGCTTAAAGGTGATTCAAAACGCGCTTCGAAAACTTGCGGCTTCGACGGGAAACGAAAAGTTCTACTTGTAATGGGTGGAAGTACTGGTTCGCAACAACTTAACAAGATTATTGAAAGTGAGAAAAAAGAATTAATAAAACATTTCGACGTGGTTCATGTAACAGGGCAGGGAAAGGGTAAAATCACTCGATCGCCTCATTACTATTCCGTGCCATATATTCATGAAATGGCTAACTTCCTCGAGCTCGCTTCGCTCGCGCTCTCCCGTTCCGGAGCCAACGCACTCGCAGAGCTCCAAACACTGCAAATCCCAACTCTTCTTTATCCACTTGGAGCCGGAAGTCGTGGTGATCAATTCGCAAACGCGCAGTCGGCAATCAAGTCACCACTTTTCAAAATCGCCGACGAATCGAAACCAGCTCTAGCACAACTCTTGAAACTTCCAGCACGGCCGGCCAAGCATCTCAAAAATGATGCCCTAGAGAAAATCGTAAAAATAATTAAAACCTACTTATGAAAATCGGATTTCAAGGATGGTTTTTATCACAACCTTTCACAGGCATAGGTCAGCATTCACTCGGCCTAATTAAAGAACTAGCAAAAAAAGCAGAAGTCACAGCAGTCTCACCAAGGCCAATCAAAATTCCGGGCGTGAAAGTAATTGTAATCAAGCCAAAATTTGGTCCACTCGCAAAATGGTATTGGGAACGAGTCCAAGCTCCACTAGCCTTTGCAAAACTCAATCTCAATCTCGAATATTATCCTTATCCAAGTCCACTCCCAAAAAAATCCAGTCATAAACGAGCAGTAACCGTGCACGATTTGATTTCATGGAAAGACAGTCGCTACGCCGGTAATAAAATCAAAAAACTTTATCATCGTGCCGCACACCACTCACTTCTTTACGTTGATAAAATATTCACCGTTTCCGCTGCAGTTCACGCAGAACTTGGAATCCCAAATGCAAAAATTCTTCCAAATGCAATTCCGCCACTTACATCAAAAATATCTACAAAACATGATCCAAATCTTCTTGTTTATCTGGGTGGTTATGACATTAGAAAAAACGTGCCGGAACTACTTGCCTCCTTCACAAAAATACAAAAGCAGTTTCCACAAATGAAGCTTCAGCTAATTGGAAGAGCTCACCATGTTTCCAAATATTATCCCGCCCTCAAGCTTCCGCCCAACGCAACTTTACTAGGAAATATTCCAGATAAAAAAGTCTATGAACTTCTTGCCTCGGCATTCGCATTTTTACACTTTTCAGATTCAGAAGGCTTTAATATTCCACTTTTACAGGCCATGTCGCTTGGCTGTCCTGCAATTGTTAAAGACATTCCAGTCAACCGTGAAGTCTCTCAAAATTCCGCACTCTTTATTTCGCCAAAAGTCTCAACTCTTGCTATTATAAAAAAGCTACAAGATTCAAATTTCCGTAAGCAGGTTTCAATGGTGGAAAAGATGGTATCAAAGAAATATTCCTGGAAGAAGACAGCAGAAATATTATTAAAAGAATTAAAATGAAATTACAGTTTCCAGGTCAAAGACCACATGAAGAAGCATTATTGATTCTAAAAAAACATTGGATAAGTGATTTAAAAGTCCTATTAAGCCTTTTCTTTTTCGCAATTGTTCCAATAATTGCATATATTATTGCCGCAATAAAATATTTCCCCGGACGCATAGAAAATAATCATTTGATAGTACTTTTTCTTTTTTCGTTCTATCTGCTTACAGTCATATTAGTTACATTTATTTCATGGCTAAATCATGAACTGGACGTGATTATTGTTACAAATGAAAGAGTTATAAATCATGACCAAATTGCATTCCTTAATAGACAAGTTTCTGCTGCCAACCTAGATCAATTGCAGGATGTTCGTGGAACAGAAGTCGGCTTAATAGAAACCATTTTCCACTTCGGTAAAATTGAGCTTAGAACTGCTGCCGATGTTGTGATTTTCAGTCTACATGACGCTGAACAGCCTTTTGACAATGCAAGAAAAATTCTTGATATCCGTGATAAATTTTTAAAAAAAATTAAAAAATGATTGAAAATTTATTTCTAATAATAGCGGCAATAATAATCATTATTTTTATTTGGTTGTTTTGGTTGCGAAATTCTTTGATGAGAGATCTTATTGCAGTTACTCAAATTCAATCAATCTTAAAAAGCGATTTTGCTAAGCGACGTGACATAATTCCATATTTGCTTGAATCATATAAGGCAGCATCAGAACCGACAGATCTTTGGAGAAAACTTCTTGATTTAAGAAGCCGTACTGACAGTTCAGAAATAGAAATTCTTGAAACTCTGCAGGGTTTTTTCGCTAGCTCACAATCCATAAAAAATATCAATTTTCATGAAGCAAAAAAAAATATTTCTGATCTAAATAAACACATCGAAGCCTCAAATATAGAAATAAAGGCAAAATCAGAGATATACTCGGCCTTAAGAAAAAGATTCCCTTATTCGCTTGCTTCAGCTATATTTTCCCTCCCGGAACTTAGCTAATTATGAAGTATCATATCAAAACATTCGGTTGTGCCATGAATTACTCTGATTCGGAGCGCGTTGCCAGTGTTCTTGAACGAATCGGTTATGAGCTCGGTGATGATGAAAAATCTGCTGATATTATTATTTACAATACCTGCCAAATTAAACAAAAAGCAGAAGACAAACTTTTTGGACTCAGAAAACAAATCGCAGCCTTAAAAACAGCCAACAAAAATCTGAAAGTTACTGTAACAGGTTGCATGGTCCGTAGCTCCTCAACGCAAAAGGACCACAAAATCGACGATATATTAAAAAGAATGCCCGAAGTTGATTTCGTTTTTCGAATTGAAGATGTTGCAAAATTACCAGATTTACTAAAAACCGTTGATCCACTCCTAACTTTCACAGACGACATTGAAGATGGAACACTCGAAAATTACTTCAAAATAAACCCCAAAAAAACCTCAAATTTTGCTGTATTTGTTCCAATCTCAAACGGTTGCGACAAATTTTGTACTTACTGCATTGTTCCATTCACTCGTGGCCGTGAAGCCAGCAGAGATTTCAATGAGATACTTGAAGAATGCAAAAAACATGTGCTTGAAGGCGCCTTAGAAATCACACTAGTTGGCCAAACGGTGAACTCTTATGGCCTTTCTTTTAACGATAAGAAATCCGGCAAATTCGTCGAATTCGGCCTGAGCCCTTTTGCTGCTTTACTCCGAGAAATCGACAAGCTTTATGAACTCGGCCTTCGTCGTCTTCGTTTTACATCACCACATCCACGAGATTTTTTTGATGAAGTCATTCTGGCGATGTCTGAGCTCCGCACAATATGCCCATATGTTCACATGCCGGTACAGGCCGGTGATGATCGAGTGCTTCGTCGGATGAACAGAAATTACAAAACGGCCGA
Source organism: Candidatus Peribacteria bacterium (assembly GCA_943357175.1). Classification (GTDB taxonomy): domain Bacteria; phylum Patescibacteriota; class Gracilibacteria; order UBA1369; family 2-02-FULL-48-14; genus CALRGE01. The sequence continues at coordinate 38,567 of CALRGE010000004.1, read as the reverse complement.
ATATAAAGACATAATGAACAAGCTAAAAAAAGCCATTCCCGACATTTCAATTTCAACTGATATTATTGTAGGATTTTGTGGCGAAACAGAAGAGGAATTCACAAATACTTTGAATATGTACCGTGAAATGGAATGGGATTTTTGTTTTAATAATCGCTATTCTCCACGAAAGGGCACTTACTCAGATAAGAAACTAGAAGATAGCGTTTCTCCTCAAGAAAAAGCTCGTCGATGGCATGAGCTTAATTCTCTTGTTAAGGAAATTTCCAATAGAAAACACAAAGCTTTCATCAACAAAAATGTTGAAGTTTTAGTCGAACAGCAAATCGGTCAACATTGTATCGGTCGCTCTCGTGAAAACAAAGAAGTACACTTTCAATCAGGCCGAAAATTGTTAGGTCAACTCGCAAATGTGCGAGTCACAAATTCCGGCGATTGGCATCTTGATGGTGAACTTATTTAGTTGCGTTCATATCAGCTAAAGCCACCAATTTGCCTGTGCAGTTATCAGTGTCTACAACACTGACTCTTGCGTAAACAATTTCATTGCCGATGCTGAATGAAATATATTGAGGAACTCCCATTGAATCACTCATTAGGGTCATATTTCCTTCTGTCGCATTTTGCAATTCTTCACTGTCCAATGGACTTGTTAAGTCACCTGTAAGATCAATCCAGCAAGATTCATCACCTTTCGCAGCAATTCCGCTTGTAATGTCATTTGAGAAACTTTTAAAAACTCCTGAGTCATATGTGAATTCACTACTGTGGTAAGCAACTGTTGTTGGCCCTCCACAACCTGTAAGTGTAACTAAACCTAACAAACTTAGCGAAATAGTCTTTTTCATAAAATGAAAATAAAGTTTAAGTGGGCAAATTTTAATATAAAACTTATTTGCCTACAACCGCTTTTATTCTTCTCACCCCACTTGAGCTTGCCTCCTCCTTAGTAATCTTGAATGAACCTAGTTCACCCGTGTGGTCCACATGCGGTCCGCCGCAAATTTCTTTTGAAAAATCTCCCATGAAATATACTTTTACTTTTCCACCTAACTCTCCTTCATATTTATCAACGAAAATCCCGGTAGCATTTAATTTTTTCGCCTCTTCAACAGTCATTTCTTTGAAAGAAACTGGATAATCCGCCTTAATTGCATCATTTACAAAAACCTCAATTTTAGCCAGCTCTTCGGCGCTTAATTTCCTATCGAAATTGAAATCGAAACGCAATCTTTCCTGTGTAATATTTGATCCGCGCTGTTCAATATGGTTTCCAAAAAGTCTGCGCAAACTCTCAAGCATCAAATGTGTTGCAGTGTGCAGTTTTTTACTTTCATGACTGTGATCGGCAAGGCCTCCTGCAAATTTCTGCTCAGCTCCGGCTCGTGATTTTTCTTGGTGTAATTCATATGCTTTATCAAAACCTTCACGGTCAACTTCAACACCTCTTTCTTTCATCATTTCAACTGTCATTTCAAGCGGGAAACCAAAGCTTTCATAGTATAAAAACGCTCGATCACCACGCAAAATCCAACCCTCAGTTTTCAAATAATTCGCTTTTTCTCTAACTGCGCCTAGTGCTTCTTCATCAATTTTCTTACCTGCCGCTTCGCCCTTGAATTCAGCTCGTAATTTACCCATCAAAGGTCTCAAAGTTTTGTTGAAAACTTCCAAACATCCAGCAGATGCAATAATCGTAGAAACTCCGTTTAGAGCTTTCTCCAACTGTGAAACAACATTGTCAGCACTCAAAATTTCAAGCGATTCTTTAACTTTTTCAATATCTTTTTCAATTTCCATTTCACCGGCTGTCAGTGCGTTTTGGAACTGCTCTTCTTCTTTTTTTAACTCATCTAAAATTCTTTTTTCATACTTAATCAACTCTTTGTAATACTCTCCGTTAATTCCCAAAAATAATCGTGCAATTTGAACAGTAAATCCTTCCGAAATTCCCATCTTTCTTCCGTGTCTTATGGCTCGACGAATAATTTTTCTAAGCACATAACCCTGATCATTATTTGATGGCGAAACACTTCGCTCATCACCTAAAATAAATACAGCCGCACGTAAATGATCAGCAACAACACGTGCGCTAGTCTCATTATAATCCTTTGCAAGCTCGCGAATTCTTTTCATAACCGGCTCAAAAAGTTCAGTTTCAAAAGGGGTTTTTTTCTCCTGTAAAAGTGCTGCAACTCGTTCAAGACCCATTCCGGTATCAACATTCTGTTGAACAAGTGGCGTGAAAGTTCCATCTTCATTTTTATTATATTGCATGAAAACGTCATTCCAAATCTCCACATATCTTCCACATTCACAATTTGGGTGGCATTCGCCACTAGCAATCGGATATTTCTTGATGAGCTCCTCGCTCGCACCCACTTTATGTTCACCTGCTGCAAGCTCCGGACATTTATCATAAAACATCTCAGTATCTGGCCCGCATGGCCCAGTTAAACCAGCAGGACCCCACCAGTTTTTTTTCTTTTCATAAAAGAAAACAGTCATTCCTAATCCACGCCAAATTTCCGCAGCTTCTTCATCTCTCGGAGCATTTTCATCACCTTCAAAACAAGTAACCAAAATTCGCGCAGGGTCGATTCCCAACTCGCTCGTTAAAAATTCATATGAAAAATTTATGGCCTCTTTTTTAAAATAATCACCAAGTGACCAGTTTCCCAACATTTCAAAAAAAGTCAGATGAGAATCATCTCCAACTTCATCAACGTCACCGGTTCTTATACATTTTTGCACATCAACCAGTCTTCGTCCTTCCGGGTGTGTTTCACCTAATAAATAAGGAACAAGCGGATGCATTCCCGCAGTTGTAAATAAAACGGTCGGATCATTTTCAGGAATCAAACTAGAGCCTTTAATCTCTTTGTGTTCGTGTTTCTCAACGAAGAATTTGATGAATTTTTGTCTTACTTCAGAAGCTTTCATGTGGCGATTTTATCATAATGAAGTTTTTTCTCCAGTGATTATGAAAGAGTCTCCATCGGCAATTACATTTTTTTCTTCACCAACTTTAAACTCAGCATTCACTCCAAAAGTTGCTTTAGGAGTATCCGGTCTTCTTGGTCTATTCCCAATAAGCCATTTACCCGGTTCGGCTGTAACCTTAGCAGTCTTAGGATCTATATTTGGAACGGCGCAACGTGTACACATTTTCCCAAATTTCATTCTTACCCCATCTACTTCTTTTTGAGCACTCTCATTCAAATGTCCAGGTTTAAACTCTGCCGTATCAATTAAATCCTCAATATTTGCAGGTAGTTCATTCACACTTGATGCACAAGCTGGCACTTTATCCAGCACAATATTCGGTCTGAAAGCATTCATTAGAATTTCTCGATGATCTCCATATTCACGCTGTAAACCATCATTAAGCCAATCAAGTGTTGATTGTGAAGTGACTAAAATTTGTCCACCATCGCTATAAAGTATTCGAGAATCAATGCCTCTCCTGTGTAGTTCTTCTACTTTTCTTTCAAAGTCAGAAGTTTGAACTACAACATGAACATCATTCAAATCCAAAGTGCCACGACCTGGAAATTTACTTAAAAATCTACGAATCCATTCTGTCACAGGTCCATTTTCCAAAACACCCGCGGCCAACTCGCCATTATCAAATATTCTTGTAACAACAGTCTCTCCTCCTTTTGGGGCTAAATCACTCACATTCAATGTAAAAGTTTCGAAGTCTGGAGCTTCATAGTCCATTGTTGAGTCTGTAGTTGCAGCGGTATATATCTGAGAAAATTGAGGCGCAGTTCTTTGACTAAAGCGCACATAATCAAAGGCACCCTCGTCGCATTTCCCAGGTTTTCTTTGCACAATCATTGCCATTCTATCTTTAAAACCACCTTCACTTGTTAAGCCGTCTTTGCCAACACTGAAATTCATATCAGGAAATGCGCTTAGCGTCTTGATTGGGTAAATTTTCAAAGCAGCAACACGAGCTCTTATTTCATCTAAATATGGTGGAAAATTTTCCACAATTTCTCTAAAACCATGCAATTTTTCTCGAGACTCAACGAGCGATTTTCTGTATTCAAGTGACATAAATAAAATTAGAGTACTCAAACCTATCACCTGCGGTTTTCTTTGTCTAGACATTCAGGTATAATTGCGCGGCAATAAACGCTTATGGAAGAGAAAAAACCAAATTTTAAGGAGAAACTTGTTAGAGTTGTCTATCAAATGCAGCTTTACGTTTCTGAAAGTTTATTAATTGCCAGTGTTTTGTTGGCTGCTTTAATTTTCGTATTTTTTATTTACGTACGTTCGCAAAAACTCCCTGATCTTGCAGCGATTTTACCAGCTGAAGACACATTTGCTTTTGCGGTTTTTTCAATTGAAGACTATTTGGCTTCGGCAGATAAATTGCCTGAAGAAAGCCCTTTTGCAGCTTCGAAATTACAAATTCCATTCGAATATTATCTTGGTTCAAGCCCAGAAAAACTTGATTTTATTGATGACAAAATTGGAATCGCATTTGTGTCTGAAGAACCTGTGATATTTTTTAAAATTAAATCTAAAAAAAAGGCGCTTAAATATCTGAAAACACTTCTCATACCTGATGAAGAATTAACAGAAGAAAATGATATTTATTCCTATCCTCTTTCTCATCCTTTTTCTTTTACTTTCGCTGGAAATCTTTTAGCTTTTTCTACAAAATCGGAGATTTTACTTGAAATTTTATCTGATAAGCAGAAGATAATAGACACTGAAAATTATCAAAATCTACGTTCACGTCTGCAGTATTTTTCATCAGGATTTTTCTACTCGAATCTACCAAAAACAAGATTGTACATTGCACAAGCATTCGCAAAAATTGGAATAAATGAGCCGGGTTTTATGGAATCACTTTTTCAAATTTTCTCGTCTTTTGGAGGCACAATAACTATGAGCGATTCAGGTTGGAATATGGAAACTTTTACTGCGGTAGATAAAAGTAGAATCGAAAACGAGGCATTTTTCAGATATGACACCAAATATGAGCAGAAGTTTTTAGCATATTTACCAGAGAATTTTTTGTTTGAATGGGGTGGTCATAACGTGAAAGCCCAGGTTTTTAGAATGATTGATCTCTTAAATACTCTTCACTCAAGTGCAGCACTTATTTTTGAATCTTCAATTAAGGCAACCGCACTTCAGTATTTAGGTAAAGGAATCGATCTTGAAAAAGAAATTTACCCAATTCTAGATGGTGAATATCTTTTTGCAATGAGCCCTGATAGTGGAGTTCTAATTTTGGAACTGAATACTGAAGAGCAGGAAGAAGTTTTTAAGCTTCGTGATCTTTTTGCTCGAACCTATCAGTACGAAAATGAAAGGCAGGTTGAAGTTGAAGTAGATGGAAATAAAGTTATTGAAACTCAAGCAACACTTGTGCCATTAACACAGGTAGAAAAAAATTATGAAGGCCACTCATATGTTGAATGGAAAGCTGAAGATAAATCTTTTGCCAGCATCGCAATTTTAGATGATAAGGCTATTTTTGCCACGAACGAGAAAGATCTTTTTGACATTTTAGACAAGATGGACGGACGTGCCGAAAAGAGGTCACTTCGTGACTACGGTCAGCTTTTATCGGGCTCTGATGAGATTTCAATTCTGCACACGGAACTTCTTCCTGATGGGAATATATTAAAAGACCTGTTAAAAGGCTTTAAAAATTTCGCAACAACACGTAAAGTGTTTGATGACGGTATATTCACTAGACACTCACTTCAGTTCAAATGAATCTCAAATTAGACATAGGACCGGAGATTTTGGCCGAAGAAGAGCTCCCAATCGCCTCTGAGCATTTGTTGAATTTAAAATCTGTAGATGGAATAAAAAAAACTAAGGCACATGAAAACGTCACAATCAACACAAAAGAAGAAATTAAATCGCAAAGAACTCCCTCCGGTAGAATTTGCATTGTAGGAGAAATTTCACCTGATAAACAAGGCTTGGGCAGAATTGGAATGATTGCGTCGGCAGTATTTTTAATAGTACTTTTGAACCTCGGCCAGGTTTTATTTTTGGGTAAAACTAAAGGTAAGGAGGCACTGGCATCAGCAGCGGAAGCTTTCACATCACTTAAGGGTGCAGGCCAATCTGTAATATCTGGTGAGAATGGCTCAGAAATGATTCTATTTGATGAAGCTCAACAACTTTTTGCAGAAGCGGAAGAAAAAAGTAAGTTTCTACTTGTTCATCAGTCTGAGTGGTTGGCTGAACCTGCAGAGGTAAAAAGTCTAAGAAATATTCTTGATTCAGGAACTTTAATTGCTGAAGTTGGCCAACACCTTGCAAGTGCAAAAACATCTTTTGAAAATCTACCAAAAGAAGGCTCATTAACAGAATATCTAAATCAAATTTCTATAAATGATCTTGAACCTGCGTCAGCAAAACTTGAAGAAATAAATGCTCTTCTTGCAAAAGTTGATCTGAGCACGACTGACTATGAAACAAAATTTATCGATTTTCGTGAAAAAGTTAAAGCAATTTCAGTTATGTTTCAAATGTGGGTTGAAAATAAAGATGCGGTTTTGACGATGCTCGGAAATCGCTATCCTCAACGATATCTTGTACTTCTCATGAACAATGATGAAATGCGCCCGGGTGGAGGCTTCATTGGTAGTTTCGTTTTAGTAGATTTAAACGACGGACGTCTCACAAATTACGAATTCCATGATGTTTATGAATATGATGGAATCTATCAAAATCCAATCGAAGTGCCAATTCATGAACTAAAAGCATTAAGCAGATTTTGGCGAATGCGTGATAGCAACATCTCTCCTGATTTCACATATTCCGCACAAAAAGCAGCTTGGTTTCTTGAACAAGAAGGGGGCCCAGGAGTTGACGGAGTAATCGGTGTAAATCTATCAGCAATGCAGGCAATGCTAGAAGAAACTGGTCCTTTAACGGTTCCATCACTTGGCAAAGCAATTTCTGCAGAAACTCTGCCAACACTTTTAAGCACACTTGTTGAATCAAAATATTATGGAGTCGGTTCACCAAAACAAATTCTAAACGAGCTCGTAAAATCATTCTTGGAGAAGCTAAAAAATACTGAAATAGATAGGAAGCTCGCTGCGCGAGTGATGCTTGAGGCGGGTAAAAAACAAATTCTTGCTTACCATAAATTCCCGGAAGTACAGAGCCTCATTACTCAACTTCACTTAGACGGTGCATTCACTCTAAGCGACGATTATTTTATGCCGATTTTCACAAATATCGGGGCTAATAAAAGTGATCGTTACATGCAAACTTCAATAAATCACGATACTCAAATTCTTACTGATGGGGGCGTTGTGGGCACAGTATCAATTTCTAGAACTCACACTTTTAACGCCTCAACACTTTCATGGATTAAAAAAATCACAGAAGAATATGGCTTCACAAAATGGAATCCCGATCTTGAAAAAATCCTTGGAAACGCAGCTAATAAAACAGGAATTCGAATCTACTTGCCAGAAGGCTCAAGAATACTATCTACTTCCGGAGTGCTTCGCGATGATCTTCAATTTTACTATGATCCACTCGAAGAAGTTTCATATTTCTATGCTGAATCAATCGTAAATCCAGGTGAATCAAAATCATTTTCAATACAATACGCACTTCCTAAATCTTTCAACGGAAATTTCACAGAATATAATTTCCATGTCTACAAACAGCCGGGGCTCAAAAACATCGATTTCACAAAAACCTTCACTTCAGAACGCAGCTTACTTTCTAGTTATCCGCTTCCAAATCCACCAGAGGAACCTTTTGATTACATACTAAAAAACAGCTTCGAATCTGATTTAGATATAAAGCTGCTTTATCGTTAGTTACTGAATTTTTTTGCCTGTTACTTTTGCGCTTGGTAATTCTTGAACAATATCGCTCAAGCCTGAAACGATCCAAGTATTTTTTCCACTGCTAACATAAAGTTCATCAGTATCTGGTTCGTAGCCGGCAATATTTATGTCACCTTCAGCTAAACTCGGATCAATTCCTCTAATTTCTCGAGTAACATCAATGTTTACTCTGCAGTCTTTAATTGCCGCAATATATTCACCCCATGATTTGAAGGATAAATACGCATCACAGGTCCAATCTATTTCGTTTTTCACATCTTTCGCTGTTTCAGCAATTTCCGTGTCTTCAGGTGCAAACTCAGGTGCCATGCTAGGCGCCACAGGTTTTTCAGAACATCCTGCTAGTGCTCCTGCTAAAGCTAATGTTTTCAGGTTCATTTTTGACATATTTTTTTGTTAATAGGTCGATATTCTACATCAAATTCCTAGAAAGTCAAGCCCGACAAATCCTCCTCTCACAAACCTTTACCTCTAAAAATTCTTCCTTTTAAACATCGTCTCAAGACCATCAAAAGTCAAAGTAACAAATGCTGGCCTGCCATGTGGACAATGACTACAATGTTTGGTTTTTTCCATGTCACGAATCAGCCCCTCCATTTCGCTAATCGTCAAATTATCACCAAATTTTATCGCACCTCGACAAGCCGTATAAGTCAGCAAAGTTTCTCTAAAATCCTTCACAGGATTCGCATTTAAATCACTAATAATTTCGTTCAAAAAAGCATCCGGATTCCGCACGCCAAAAGGTGTCGCCCTTAGCAAAAAAGTTCGTCCACCAAATTCCTCAAGCTCAAATCCTAAAACTTCAAAATCTGCCAAATGATCCTTAACAATTCGATAACCATCCTTGCCTAATTCCAGTTCTAACGGAACTAAAAGTGCCTGTTTTTCAATTTTTTTACTCTCCAAATTCTCAATCAATCTTGCATATCGCACTCTTTCATGTGCTGCATGTTGATCAATCAAAATCAGCCCTTCTTCACTTTCTGCAACAATATAAGAGTTGGCAACTTGTGCAATCGGACGCATGTAAACTTTTTCAAATTCAATAAGTTTCTGTGGCGCAGCTTCGCGGATTGATTGTGGCTGTCGCTCAAAACTAGGCCGAAGGTCAGCATTTAGTTCAAATACAGGTACAAATCCTGATTCCGGCTCCCGTGAAAACTCAACCTTCTGTTGACCAATTATCGGTGCCAAAACATTAGCCTCCAGTGCATGATGAATCGTCGACATCACAACTCTAAAAACTTCCTGCTGATTGAGGAATCTGATTTCAAGTTTTCGTGGGTGAACATTCACATCAATCAAATTCGGATCAATTTGCATATCTATCAAATACCAAGGAAATTTCTCATGCATCAGAAGTGAATGGAAGGCATCTTTAACCGCATGTGAAATCATTCTATCCTCAATTGGCCGACCGTTTACAAACAAAAATTGATATTTTTTACTTGATCTTGAAAGTTCCGGTTTACCCACAAATCCGCTCAACATTAAATTTGACTGTTGATAATTGATTGGAATCAACGAATTTGCTGCATCCCCATATAAAGAGCGAATTCTTTCTTTCAAAGACTGTCGACCAGGTAAATCAAAAACTTCTTCATTATTATTTTTCAATTTGAAAGAAATTTCTGGGTGAGACAACGCCACATTCGAAAGTACGTCAAAAATATGACCGTACTCCGTTCTTTCCTGTTTCATATATTTTTTTCTCACAGGCGTGTGTTGAAAAAGTCCTAATATTGAAATATCTGTTCCTTTTGAACAAGCACTCTCTTCAAATCTAATTTCTTTTCCACCATCAATTTCCACCAAAGTTCCCACGCGCGATTCGTTAGTTTCCAAAACAACACGAGCAATGCTTGCAATACTGGCAAGTGCTTCTCCGCGAAAGCCCAAACTTTTCACGCAAAATAAATCTTCAATCGATTTAATTTTACTAGTCGCATGTTTCTTGAAGCACAAGCGCGCATCATCTGCATTCATGCCACTCCCGTTGTCGCTAACACGAATTTTCTTCAATCCGCCCTCCTCAATCTCAACTGAGATTTTATCTGCACCGGCATCAATACTATTTTCTAAAAGTTCTTTCAAAGCAGACGCAGGCCTTTCAATAACCTCACCGGCGGCGATTTGGCTTATCAATTCCTCGCTTAGTACAACTATTTTTTGCATACACATTGATTTAAGCATAATTATGACTAAAATAAAATCATGGACATATTAGGAATGATGTTTCTACAATCGGTACAATTACCTACTACTTCCTGAAATCCAAAGATGAAAATTAGGCAAAAGCTCAATAAGAATATAATTTTACTTGTTTGTTTCATATTTCTTTCGGCATGTTCAAATGCTAATTCTACAAGTGATACAAAGTCGAAACACGAAATAAAAGATACTTATTATATTGAAAACCCATCTAATTCAGCAAAATTATATGTAAAAATTATACATCCAACAGATTGGAATAATGAAAAACTACCGACTGTGTTTTTAGTGCCTGGCGGTTCAGGAGACAGTTCCGAATTCTTAAGCCGAAAAAAATCGGCCCAAGATTTGGCTGATGAAGGTTTTACTGTAGTAATTTTTGATCCTGATGGTAGAGGGGCAAGTGAAGGCGAAGAAGATAATGGAGGATTTATTCAACAAGATGGTTTAAATGCAATTATTGAATATGCATCAAAATTACCGGAAGTGGATTCAGATCAGATGGGAATTGCATCGTTCTCTTTTGGAGTCACTATGGCCTCAGGTGTTTTATCTCGATATCCTGATCTCCCAATTAAATTTCTATCTGATTTTGAAGGGCCTGCAAATAGAGATGACACTGCCGGTTGTGATGGCTCAGGCCTTGGTCATTTAGATGAAGTTGCAGATTGTGATGATGAAACTTTTTGGGCTGAACGTGAGGCTTCAACTTTTATAGCAAAAATTAAAGTTCCATATTGGAGAATTCAAACTGAAAAAGATCACGCACAACCTGATTATAAGCATACTGTTCTTATGATAAACTCAGCACTTTCCGGTGGACTGCGGAAGATTTATTTAAATGAAGAAAAAATTAAATCTGCACTTGATGAAAACAATCTGCCAAAAATGTTGGCTGACTCCTTTGATATGAATCTAATGCAGACTGTTGCAGATCATATTCATACTCTTCTGAAACCAAGCACTAGATAAAGTCCAGGAATTTTGCTATAATATCGGGATAAATAAAAATTTATACCGCGAGTATGGCAAATCTATTCAAAAAATATATTTCAGGATTAGTAACATTAATCCTGTCTCTAGGTATAGTTGTTCCATCAACTTATCTTTCGAATATTCCGCTCACAAAAGCGGCAACATATTCGGTTACAAACACAGCAGACTCAGGAGCAGGTTCACTTAGGCAAGCCGTTCTTGACGCGAATGGAAATCCAGGTACGGATACCGTAAGCTTTACAGCCACAGGAACAATTACGCTATTGTCAACTATTGATATTATACAAGCTGCCATAATTGATGGTACAACCGCTCCGGATGATATTCCGGGGTCAGCTGATATAATTTTAGCGGGTAGTTCATCAATTGATTGTTTTACTCTAAGTGCCGGGGACGGTACTACAATTTACGGGATCGGATTTTCCGGGTGTAGAAAGGGGATTGTGATTAACAATCAAGGCGTTTCAAACGCACAAATTGGTGGAACCTCCATTAGACAAAATAATTATATTTATGGTTCAACTTCCTCAGGAATTTCAATTGAAGCTGGAAATGGTATTAATGTTCATAATAACTATATTGGTACACTTGGAGCTAATAATGTTGGAGTGTCAATTTCAGGAGGTGATAATATAAATATCGGTGGAGATGGAGCACTAAACGGAAATGAAATCGTATCAAGTACTGCACATGGAATAGATGTAATTAGTGGTACAGGTGTAAATATTAGAGCAAATGCAATCGGTATGATGTTTGGTGGTGCACCTCTTGGAAACGGTCAAAACGGTATTAACGTTCAAACAGGCTCTTCGGTGAATACATTGCTAGGCGGTAGCGATCTTACATCTAACATAATCGTAAATAATGCCGCGAATGGAATATTGATTGGTAGCACAACCCAGATGGTTACAATCAAACGTAACTATATTGGTATTACTGCAACGGTAGGGCTTGCCGGTAATGCTCAAAATGGAATTAGCATGACTAGTGGACTAAATACAATTGGAGGGAATACATCTAATCAAAGAAATTATATTTCAGGAAATGGCCAGAACGGTATTTTGTTAAGCGGGCCAAGTGCCATGGATAATTTGATTAAAAAAACTATATCGGTACAGATGGATCGGGAACAGTCGCTGTAGCAAATACTCAAAACGGAATTAAGATTGATGAATGGGTACCAGGTACTCAAATTCGAGACAATGTTATTTCCGGAAATACTCAGGCTGGTATTTATACAGCAAATACTTCAACCGGAACGACAATTTATCACAACTCAATTGGTGTCGGATCAACTCTTGCAGCACTTGGAAATTCTGCGTCGGGTGTGAATGCCTTGGGTACGGTTAAAATAGGTACGGCTGACGTAGATGGAGATAAAAATATAATTGGTTCAAACCTTGGAAACGGAATTGTAATAAGTGGAACAGGAGCTTCAAACTCAGTAGTAGAATTTAATGAAATCGGCACTCTGCCTGATCAATCTCCAAGAGGTAATGGCCTATCCGGAATTTTAGTTAATGCCGGTGTCACTGATGTATACATCGGTGCTCACAATGGACCTGCACAGACAATTGCAGGAAATGGCTTATCAGGTATCACAGTTGATGGAGCATCAACAGATAGAATTGCGATTTTAGAAAATAATTTGCCTGGTAATGGACTTGCTCCAATAACCTTCACAAATAGCCCAAATGCCGGGAAAGTACCAGATGTTACTATTACAACTGCAAATACTTCAGGTATTGCCGGAACTTATGGTACACCAGCTCCAACAGAAATTTTCCTTCTATCAGGTACTGGCAGCCTCGCCATGTTTAAAAACTACAATAACATAGATATGGATCTTAGTTTCGTTGTAGCTGGTCAGGGTGTTACTGATGATAATTACTGGGTATATAGCTATGACACAACTAATAAAAGAAGCTCAGCAACAACAGGTACAGGAACACTTGTGGCAGATTTGACGCCGCCAAGTGAGCCAATAATGACTTCAGCAACAGGCACAACAATAAATCCAACGTATATACCTGCCGGAACAAAGGACGCTTATTCTGCGGTGTATGCATCAGGTAATTTGGTGATTGCAACTGATCCATCAACAGGTTGGACTGGTAACCCAGTCACACTGTCAGAAGGTTTAAATACATTCATCTTGGATTCAAGAGATTTATCAAACAACGTTTCAACAACAGGTACATATTATGTAACTCTAGACACAACTGCACCAACAACCCCAACACTTGTGTATGATCCAATATACGGTAGCTCATCATCACTTATAAGTGGTTCAGGTGAAGTGGCCGCACTAATTTATGTTAATGATGTATACACAACAACTGTTGCAGGAGACGGTACATTCACTCTATCGGTACCAACAATAGTTGGGGTAAACATATTTAAGATTAGGGCTGTAGATGCTTTTGCGCGAACATCAAGCACTGTAACTGCAACAATCGCGCCATCAGGTGGAACAAGTGGTACACAAAACAGCGGCCTACCTACATATATCCCAGGCGTAACTGAAGTTGAAGATGAAGGTCAGAGTATGGCCGGAGAACCAGAAACAGAACCAGGAGAAGAATCTGTAGCTACTCAACCGGAGGTAAATCTGCCACCAGTAGTAACTCCAGAACCTGAAGCAGTAGTAGAAGTTAAAGAAGTAGAAAGCAAAGAAACTAAGGAGACATATACAAATTTATATGCACCAGAGCCTAGTGCAGAACCATCTGTAGCTGATGTAAAAGAAGAATCTCAAGAAGTTCAAGATGCACCTTTAGAAGTATATGTGCCACAATCAGCACCAAGCTTCTCACCTGCATTATTAAAATCAGATTTCATGGGAGAGAAAGGTGCAGATGAAATTCCACTTTGGTGGAAGGAACAGAATTTTGGAAGCGACGATTTATTAACTGCAGAAACAGATACAGATAAAGATGGTCTGCCTGATATTAAAGAGTTCTTATATGGTACAGATCCAAAATCGAACGATTCAGATAAAGACGGTGTTGCAGATACAGAAGAGTTAACAAACGGAAGCAATCCGGCAAGTTACGATACAGACGGTGACGGTATTGCAGATGAAAAGGAAAAATCTGGAGAAGTTTCTAAGTTCAATCCAAAAGTTGTAGATGCAAAAATTACAGCTGCATACATCGCTGAAAACAATGTAGTTTTGAATAAAGAAGCAGGGGAGACATTAGGAACAGTTGATTCAGATAAAGACGGTTTGTCTGATCAACAGGAATTGCAAATGGGAACTGATCCAAGAAATGACGATTCTGATTCAGATGGATTAACAGATGGAACAGAAGTACTACTTTACGATACTAACCCTGCAAAAGCATCGAAAGTTGATTCAATAAGCATAGGTAATATTAAGAAGGGACAAGAGAATTCAGTTGGTAAACAATACATGATGGGTGGAACAAATTCACCAGATACAGATGTAAGTATTTATCTAATTGATGCTGACGGTAAGCAAACAACAATCGGAACAACAAAAACAGATGCAAAAGGACTATATTCATTAAGCACATCTGAACTTGGAGAGGGAAAATACACAGTTGCGGCGGTATTGAGCAAAGATAATAAAACAATCTCTGTTTCACATCCTCAAGAGTTAAGTGTTGCAAAGACAGTGACGGTTAAATCTCCAGAAATTGCGATAAAAGTAGATGGTAATAACGCAACAATCGACGGTCTAACTCAAAGTGAAGACACAAGCATAGTTGTAACATGGAGAAGTCTTGTACTAACAAATACAATCGTTGCAGATCAGAACTTTAAACTAGCTGCACCTAGTGGCTTGGAAGCAGGAGAGCACACAGCCACAGTTTACTCTGTAAGTAACATTAATAATTCACAGAGCGCACCTGTACAAGTACAATTCACATTAACAACAACAGGTTTCGCCGGAGGCCAAACTGAAGGGGTTTCACCACTTATAACAATTGGTGGAAGCGCACTTGTTCTTCTATCTCTGATTGCACTCGCAATATTTAAAAGAAGAAAACCACAGGCCTAATACAGATGCTTGACCATCCGAGTTAAAGTAGTAAAATAACTCGGTGAGCAAAATAAATTCAGATGCAAAAAAAGAGAGACACAAAAAACTCTTCGAAGGGCATTATCAAAGCCGACTAGGGCACATCTGGTTTCTAATAACGAGAGCTCTAAAAAAAGTTTTTGATTTTCTCACTCCTTCACGGAAAATCCTGCCGACTTTTCGGCATCCTCTTGATGGAATGCCTGCACCAAAAAGGCTTTACATGACTGTAACGGCTTGGAGCATGCTGATCTTGTTGATGACTTCAGTAAATATTAGTAGTGCCAATTATGACGAAGGTGTTGCCTTTATTGATGAAGAACTTGGTCTTCAAGAAGGATTTGATGTGATAACAGATGAAGAGGGCTATATCGTTAAATCATCTCCACTGGAGGGCGAAGCACTATTTAGTCAAAATCGTACTGATAAAGTTGAGCATGAGGTTCAACCAGGGGATACCCTTTCAGTAATTGCGTATAGATATGGTTTGAAAAGCAGCACAATCAAATATGCAAACCCAACCATCGGCAGTGGTGATTATTTAAAGATTGGTCAAAAGCTAATCATACCTGCGGAGGATGGTTATTATGTTAAGGCAAAGGCGGGAGATTCAATTGCAAAACTTACAGAGAAATACAAAGGAAATATTGATAAAACAAAAGAATTTAATGCTGTTGATGGAGAAGTAATTGCCGATGCAGAGATATTAATTGTAGATGGAATACCTGAAATTACTTACATAGCAAATACACCAGGCAAGTCTTCAGGAGGCGCTTCAGTTAGACCAACTGTTTTACAATATGATATTCCAGCAAATGAAGATGGCTGGATTCTACCAACTCGTGGTTTGGTAACCCAGATTTTTCACACCGGGCATTATGCATATGATATTGCGGATCGTTCTCAGCCGGCAATTGTTGCAGTGGCTGCAGGTACAATTGTTAAATCACATTCAGGTGATTATGGTGGTGGTTATGGAAATCATATTATTATTGATCACGGCAATGGTTACACCACACTTTATGCTCATGCGGAGGCGATTTATGTGAATGTGGGAGATACAGTGAAACAAGGCCAAGTAATTGCAAAAATGGGTAGATCTGGGCGTGTTCGCGGTGCAACAGGAATACATCTTCACTTTGAAGTTTCATACAAAGGACAAAAGCTCCCAGTTAGTGCTCTCGGGTCAAACTTTACAGGTTACGGAACAAAATGGTAAGACTCTTAATTCGCATTTATCAAAAGACAATTTCTCCCGACCATTCTTGGCTTCGGCATTATTTTCCAGGTGGTTTTTGCAAGTTCACACCAAGTTGTAGTGCATATACTCACGAAGCCATTACAAAACACGGAAATATAAAGGGCATTTTAATGGGAATTTGGAGAGTTATTCGTTGTAATCCTTGGTCTCGTGGAGGTATTGATTTGCCATGAGATAAGGTGTAATGTCTCCCGGGTTTCCCAAAATTATGACTGAAGATACAAGAAAAATCGCTAGAGTTTTAATCAGCGTGTCTGATAAATCTGAGCTTAGTGTTTTAGCCGAGGCACTTCGAGCGCACGGAGCAGAAATTTTATCTACCGGTGGAACTGCTAAATTCTTGAAAGAAGCCGGATTTGAAGTGACAGATGTTTCTGACTACACAGAATTTCCTGAAATGATGGGTGGGCGATTAAAAACACTACACCCAAAAATTCACGGAGGGATTTTACAACGCCGTGGTATTGACGAAGTCGAAGCAGAGAAAAATGGCATCAAGCCAATCGACATGGTGGTTATAAATCTTTACCCATTCCGAGAAACAATTGCAAAAGAAGGTGTAACTGAAGATGAAGCAATTGAACAAATCGATATTGGCGGTCCTGCAATGCTTCGTTCTGCTGCGAAAAATTTCAAATTTGTTACCGCACTCACCGCAATAAATGATTACAAATTAATTATTGAAGAGCTCGAAAAATTTGATGGAATAACTTTGGCAACACGAAGAAAACTAGCAATTGAAGTCTTTGATAAAACTTCAAACTATGATGCAGCAATTGCGGAATATTTGAGATACAAAGGCGAGCCGGTTGAACTACTCGACCTTCATTACGAAAAAGTAATGAGCCTGCGTTACGGCGAAAATCCTCATCAAAAAGCTGCATTTTTCCGTGATCCAACAGATCATTTTCCAAATGTTACTAATGCAAAAGTTCTTCAGGGAAAACAACTTTCTTATAACAATATAATTGATACTGATGCCGCATTAGAACTTGTGAAAGATTTTGATAAAGCCGCCGCTGCTGTAATAAAACATACAAATCCTTGTGGTTGTGCCACTGCAGAAAAAATCAACGACGCATTCACATTGGCCTTTGAAGTTGATCCAAAATCAGCCTTCGGTTGTGTGATTGCTTTGAACCGTGAATGTACAAAAGAAATTGCGGAATATATTCAGGAACACAAACTTTTTGTGGAAATAATTGTGGCAACAAAATTTGAAAAAGGCGCTCTAGAAATTCTATCAAAAAAAGAAAACTTACGACTTCTTGAAACCGGCGAACTTAGAAAAAATCCAAACCAACGGAATATCAAGACGGTTAGTGGTGGTATTCTTGTTCAAACTGCAGATCAATATATTGTTACTGAAAAAGATCTAAAAACGGTCACAAAAAAGGAAGCAACTGCAGATCAAATTGAGGCAATGCTCTTTGCTCGAGTTCTTGTAAAACATGTTAAATCAAACTCAGTTGTATTTGCAAAAACTCATGAAAAAGGCGGTTGTGTTGCTACCGGAATCGGTGCCGGCCAAATGTCCCGAGTTGACGCTGTTATGCTCGCACGAATGAAAGGTGGAGATCGAATTCCTGGCTCAGTTATGTCTTCTGATGCATTTTTCCCATTTGCAGACAGTGTTGAAGAGGCCCACAGCGCAGGTATCTCTGCAATAATTCAACCAGGCGGCTCAATTCGTGACGCGGAAGTAATTTCAAAAGCAGATGAACTCGGTATGGCGATGCTTGTAACAGGGATAAGAAGCTTCAGACATTAAAATTTCCCCTCGACAAAACTCAAAAAGTTGATAAGATAGCTCAAATGAGCAACGATATTAATGATTTTGCGATAGCCACACTAGGGAGCCACACGGCTCTCCAAATCCTCAAGGGCGCAAAAGAAGAGGGAATAAAAGCCATTGCGATTTGTACAAAGGAAACTAGAAAACCATATGACAGTTTCGGTGTCGCTGATGAAATAATCGAAATAGATTCTTTCGAAAACTTTTTTGAAATCGAGAAAATTTTGATGGAAAAAAATGCAATCGTGATTCCGCATGGAAGTTTTGTCAGTTATCTTGGGCCGCAGAAAATTAAAGATAATTTGAAAGCAATGCACTACGGATCAAAAGGAATTTTGATCTGGGAATCAGACCGTTCAATGGAAAGAGTTTGGCTTCAAGATGCTGGTTTAAACTTACCACGAATCTACCAAACACCTGAGGAAATTGATGGTCCTGTCATAATAAAATTCCATGGAGCAAAAGGTGGCTTCGGTTATTTTATTGCAAATTCAACTCAAGAATTCTATGAAAGAATTAAAAAATTCAAAGATCCTGATGATTACGTTATTCAAGAATATATTGTTGGTGTACCGATGTATGTTCATTATTTCCAATCGGCACTTACAGGCGAACTTGAAATTATGAGCTTCGACAAACGTTACGAATCAAATGCCGATTCAATTGGACGTATCGCCGCAAAAGACCAACTCGACGCAGGAATCCAAACCAGTTATACAATCACAGGAAACATTCCAATTGTTGTGCGTGAATCAATGTTGCCGATGTTTTTCAAAATAGGTGAAGATGTAGTAGCAGCATCAAAAAAACTCGAAGGAGCTCCAAAAGGTCTTTACGGACCATTCTGTCTAGAAGGAATTATAGATCCAAATTTAAATTTCCGTGTTTTCGAAATTTCAGCAAGAATTGTCGCAGGAACAAATCCTTACACAAACGGTTCGCCATATACTTGGTTAAAATATAACGAGCCAATGTCTACCGGTCGTCGTGTAGCTCGCGAAATTAAAACAGCAATTCAATCTGGCCGTTTACAAGATATTCTAGGATGAAATATACTATTGCAGTTCTCGGAGGACACAGCGCACTTGACGTTTGCGCAGGAGCAAAAAAACATGGTTTCAAAACACTCGCTGTTTGCCAAAAAGGTCGTGAAAAAACTTACGCGGAATATTACAAAACTCGCGATGGTCTCGGCTGCATTGATGAAGTGATTTTAGTGGACAAATTTTCTGATATTACAAAACCAGAAGTTCAAAAAGAACTAAAAAAACGAAATGTAATTTTCATTCATAATCGTTATTTCTGGGTTTATTGCGACTTTGACGAAATCGAAAAAAACTTCGACATCCCAATTTTCGGCACTCGCCATATGGTTCGTCTTGAAGAACGTGATGTTGAGAAAAATCAGTACTGGTTGCTCGAACAAGCCGGGATACGAATTCCAAAAATGATAAGTGCACCATCGAAAATTGATCGCCCAGTAATCGTAAAAGTTAATGAAGCAACTCGTTCATACGAGCGCGCATTCTTTGTTGCAGTTAGCCAAAAAGATTACGAAGAAAAATCATCTGCCATGATCAAAAAAGGTCAAATCACAAAAGCTGGGCTAGAAAAAGCAGTAATCGAAGAATTTATAATCGGCGCTCAAGTTAACTTCAATTTTTTCTATTCTCCACTTTCAAAACGCCTCGAATTAATGGGTACTGATGCTCGACGCCAAACTAGTCTTGATGGATTTCTTCGACTCAACTCAAATGTTCAATCAGAACTTCTAAATGCAGGCTACAACCCAACAATGATTGAAACAGGCCATTTCGCGGTGACAATCAAAGAGTCACTAGTTGAAAAAGCCTACGAAATTGGCGAAAGATTCGTCGCAGCAACTCAGAAACACTCAAAGCCCGGCATAATCGGTCCTTTCGCATTACAAGGCGCTGTTGCCTCTGAAAATGGCCGCGAAGAATTAGTAATATTTGACGTTTCAATGCGAATTCCCGGTTCTCCTGGCACAAAATTCACTCCATATACAAGTTACCTCTGGGGTGAGCCAATGAGCTACGGCGAAAGAATCGCAATCGAAATTAAAGCTGCGATTAAGGAGAAGAAGTTGGATCTAGTTTTGACATAAAATGATTGAAATAAGCATTTATTATCAATAAATATTGTATAATTCCACAGGTAAGAATTTACCGACGGCGGTAAATTTACAGGTTCATTTTTGGCAAATAGTTTAATGTACTCTGCGATGAGTCAAGCAGATTTTTAGATATGCCAACTTATAAAACTCCAACTTTTCTTAAGCCAATTAAACTCGCCCCACTAAAAATAAACAGCAAAATGGCGGAAGCCAGTAGTGCATCTTGTATTCCCCATAAATCCGTCACGATTCCTAAGAGTGGAGAGAATACAAAATAAATCCCGCGTGAGAAAAAGCTTCGAATTGAAAGAACAGTAGCTCGTCTATCATTACTTATTGTTTGTTGAATGTAGTCATAAAATAGTGGCATCGTTAATCCCCAGAGCAGGCTTGTAATTGTTAAAAAAGGAATCGCCCAAAATGTTTGAATATTCGCGAGTAAAATCCAATCTAAAACTGCAACGAGAGGTAGTAAGATCATGCAAAGTTTTTGGCCGATAAAACTCTCAATTTCTTTGCCATATTTTGAACCTATAATTGACGCAATATTCATTGCTGCAATCACGAATCCAAAATAGAAAATTGGCAACTCTATAAACTCCATATATCTCTGATAAAGCCAGAAAGTTATAAAGAAAAAACCATATGGAATTGATGAGTAAATAATGAATAATCCCAATTTTTTATCACCGCCGAAAGTTTCTCTAAAAATACGTTTAAAGTGCTGCCACTTCTCAGATTCCATCTCATGTTTTTCTGGCTCAATTAAAGTTAAATTAATTAAGAACCAAATTGTCCATGTAATTAGTGTTAAGTGAAAAGGAAGTCTGATTGAAATAATTGCCAAAATTGCTCCTAAAATATTGCTGAAAAGCGAACCGATTCTTGCAAAAGAAAAAATATTTCCTTGAATTTCTTTATATTTTGAACTTTGTTTTGCCTCAGCAAGACTTTCAAAAATCAAAGCCTCAACAGTACCGGAAACCAAACTACTTCCAATACCAATTATTAATTCGCCAATAAAAAACCACAAATATTCATTAGAGAAAACAAATAATATTAGTCCAATTAGCTGAATTAATGTACCGAGTATCAAAGTCTTTTTTCTGCCAACTCTATCCGAAAAATAACCTGATGGAATTTCAAAAAGTACCAACATCGCCGCAAAAGCACCTTCCAGCATCAAAATCTCTTTCATCGAAAATCCTAACCCTCCAAAAAACGGGATCATTATCGGAATAAAGAAAATTAGCTCCGAAAAAAACTGCATTAAATATAGTTTCGGAATGTTCTGAAGGATTTTGGATTTCATTCTTTAAATCAAAGGCATCTCAAACTCCGCCGCTTCTTCAATCACTTCGTTTTTCGGAGCAATAGCACCGGGTTCTTCAATTTTTCCTTCATCCCATTTCTTTAACATTTCTTCGACTTCTTCACGAGGGTGACAATATGCCGCACGTGAAAGTTCAATAATCTCACGAGTTTTATCAACCGGATTATATTTAATGTCTAAAGTTCGGCCTGAAAAGGCTTCTGAAAGTTCACCTTGAACAGACATCTTTGTATAAAATTCTCGAACACCAAGATTAATAATATCTCGAACATTGAAAATCGGAGTATATTCTTCTGCCAAAATCACGGCATCTTCGGCACCCACTCGAAAGTTCACGATTGTACCAACGTTACCGAAAACGGTTTTTCTAACGAGGTCTGAAAGCTGTCCAATATATTGGTGCGCAATAGTCATGTTCAATCTATATTTTCTGGCCTCAGACAAAATTTCAGAAAATGTATTTGTGGCAAAGTTTTGGAACTCATCCACATAGAAATAAAAATCACTTCTATCATCTTCACGCATGTCTGCTCTTGCCATCGCAGCCTGATAAATTTTCGTGATAATCATTGCTCCAACTAACTGTGAATTTTCCTCTCCAAGAAGCCCTTTCGACACCTTCATCAATAGGATTTTTTTGTTGTCCATTATATCGCGAATATTGAAAGTATTAACCGGCTGCCCGATAATATTTCGAATCATATTTGTTGAAACCAACTGCCCAACTTTATTCAAAAGTGGAGTAATTGCCTCACTATCAAACTTCTCACTCCATCCGGCAAATTCATTCACCCAGAAATTTTTAACAACGGAATCTTCAATTCTAGCAACAATTTTCTGTCTATAATTTTTATCGGAAAGCATTTTCAAAATCGAAAGCACAGTTGTATTTGGAGAATCCAAAAGCGCTAAAGTTGTATATCGCAAAACGTGTTCCAAGCGGTCAGACCAGTTTCCACCGAATAATTTTTTGAAGATATCAATGAAACCGATTGTGATTTGCATCTTGAATTTTTCATCAACTTTTTCGAGCGGATTAAATGCAATAGGGAACTCAGTATCTGAAGGATCAAACAAAATTACATCCTTCATTCGCGATTCAGGAATCATTCGCAAAATGTTATCCACTAGGTCACCGTGCGGGTCTAAAACGCCAATTCCTTTTCCGGCATTAATGTCGGCCTGAATCAAAAGCTCAAGCATTTTTGATTTACCGGTACCACTCTTTCCAACAAGATAAAGATGTCTTCGTCTATCATCACGCTTAATTCCAAAGTGCTGAAAATTATTATGGTAATTCGTCATTCCAAACATACAAACATCTTGACCACCGGTTGGTAAATCTTTTGGAGGCTCGTGTTTTTTTGCCATCACGTGCACAACGTGTGGAACGTGATCTGCATTTGGAATATGGAAAAATGTAGCCAATTCATGATCACTAACAATCGCGCCGTTATCAATATGTCGGCTCTGATATTCTCGCAAAAATGCAGCGCCCTTTTTAACTTTTTCCAATTCAAAATGATTTGCATCTGTTTTATTAAACTGAAAAAATGCCTTCGAAAGCGCTAATAAATTTTTCTGTGCTTCATCTTCTTTGTCAGACACTGCTCCAAATCGAATTTGAACTTTAAATGGTTCATGCTCTGATTTATGAATAAAAAGTGCCTCTTCTTCTTTGTAATATTCTGATTTTTCTTTCATTCGAACATAATTCTTCAAACGGAATCTTCGCAAAAATCTATTAAGTCGCATTCTGAATTTTCTCAAAAAATGATACTTCCA
This sequence comes from Candidatus Peribacteria bacterium, assembly GCA_943357175.1. Lineage (GTDB taxonomy): Bacteria > Patescibacteriota > Gracilibacteria > UBA1369 > 2-02-FULL-48-14 > CALRGE01. Next base: position 15,139 of record CALRGE010000004.1, on the reverse strand, counting down.
ATCTTCATCAATCGGTACCGTCAAAATTTGTACCCAAGCATGATCATTTCTTCCCAATTTCGAAATTACTGAAAAAATCGAAGATAGAGAATCCACCTCAAATTCATCGTAAGCTTTGAAGGGATAAATATCGCTCATTGCAAACCTCGCGCTCGTTCCCAATAAAATATGTTTTTTAGGATCATAGACGGTTGTATAGTCTTTTACAGGTCTAATTTCTGCATCTGGATAGCTTGAATAAATCAAACCCTCCACAAGTTTTGTGATATCCGGCTCACAACCAATGAAAAAATATGTGTATTGATTGTAACCAAAAAGCTCAAAAGACAAATGTTTGTGATGCGCTGTTTTATGTAAATTCTGCAAAAACTGAAGGAAAAGCCCTTCTTTTTTCGGATTTTCAGCGGTTCCCTGTGGGACTATTACATGTAAAAAATCCATAGAGTAATTATACCTTATTATAGGGGCTCCGTCAACCTGTTAGGGGTCATTTGAAAATCAGATTTCTATTTATGATAACTTTGTTGCTATAATGTCCCTGAACCCCGACGAATTAATGGGGGTTCTAATGGAATCAGCCGTTTATGCGCGTACGCAAAAAGCAATCTTCGACCTTTCTTGGCTCGGTGCAACTTCATTCGTTGCTCAGTAGTCTAAATTTTCTTACTAATTTTGACAAAAGTTTTAAGAGCAGAAGGCAAATTTTACGAACAATAAAAGCAAAGAGTGACAGAAACAGAAGATTCGGGGAGAAAATTGCAGATTCATTAACCAAAATATTTGGAAGTAATACGTTTTTATTTTTAAATCTAGCTTGGTTTAGTACATGGATTTTGATTAATACCGGTATGGTTCCATCAATCGCAGCGTTCGATCCATTCCCATTTGGCCTTTTAACCACAGTAGTTTCTCTTGAGGCAATTATTTTGGCAATTGTTGTTTTGATTTCACAAAATCGTGCTGGAAAAGTGAATGATCTTCGTGATGAAACTGGCCTCCAAGTTGACCTAATATCAGAAGGTGAAATTACAAAAATCATACAACTTTTACTTTTGCTTCTAAAACAAAATGGAATAGATGTTGAAAAAGATAAGCAGTTGAAGGAAATGTTAACTCCAATTAATACAGACGAAATAGAGAAGGCACTTAGCAAAGAAGTTGATCAGTAGACTTCAGCTAAATAACATTCTTCACAGTATACTTTTTCCGGCCGATCAGTAGAGTAACTTGTCTTGATTGGTTTGGAACACTTCATACAATTACGACTCCAAGTTTTATGAGGATTTCGTGAGTTAATTCTCATTTCATTTCGAGTTTCAGGAGCAAAATGTGGGATTGGAATTCCCATTTGACGATATAATTTTAGTTCCGCGGGAACAATTCGATAAGGCCTTCCCGTTTTTTCACAAGTGAAGGTTGCTTGTGTAATATCATCTTTTACATCTTGAATTGAGTCTGGAATATCTTGAGTTTTTATCTCTCGAACTTCTTCATCAAGCCATTTAATGCATTCGGATAAAGCAGCATCTTTGCTTTTAGGAAAGAAATCTTGAGCGACAGTCTCATTATATGCAAAAAGTGAATTTTTCATTGGCATAAACTCACCCCACTCACCGGTTTTTTTCATGTGCTCAATAATTTTGGCACGCAAATTTTCATACTCCTCTTTAGAGTATTGTTTATTTAAAATGCAGTATTCAGCATGGTGTAGGTTAGTACAGCCAAAAATATTATTACAGTAAGCAACCGTATCTGAATAATAAACATTACTTCCAAACCAAACAAATGATGAGAATGCTGTGACATTAACCCCAGGAATTCCAATGGATTCATATGCAATTTCTGATTTATGCCCAATATGACTTGAACTAAGTGCATCTTTTAAACTCCATCCGCCCAAGAATACATCTTTGCAGTCTTCAACTGGCCCATAAATATCAAAACAATTTTCACAATTTTTAGCATCTTTAATTTTATCACCACTGCAGTTTTCGCAATTCACAATGCTCGCAAAAAGCATAGGAAAATTCAATTTAAATTTATCAAATTCGATCTTAAATTTTTGTACTCCGCTCCAAGTATCCAACCTTAATTCTCGCACTTTTTTTGCATAATCTTCCGGTGAATATGCTTGATTGAAAATATGATATTTCTTCGCACGTAAACCTACGCATCCAACGCAATATTCACAATTTCTACAATCAAACAAAAAGGAGCCATCACGACAGTTATAAGTATTTTGAGCATGCTTGATATTATAGCAATTTGCACAATCAATTGAGTCATAAATAAGTTCCGATTTATTAACCCAATAAAGATCCGCAACATCTCGTGAATAAAAACAAAATATTGAATAAAGAGCATCTTGATTAAAGTCCCCACCGAAAACTAAATAGCAGTTTTTATTGTCTGTTGTTAAATTACAATATTCACTATTTTCACCATTCGAATTCAAAAGAGACATTCTTGGAACAGCCAATCTTAGCTCTTGGAATTGATCAAAAAATGGACGATTAAAGTCAAAATCTCTTCCGTAATCGCGTCCATCCCATTTGTCACTCCACCAAATTTCTTGTGAATAAACTTTTAAATTTTTATCAGGCGAATAAATTGAAATAATATCTTTTCCGCTAAAATCACAGTTATCTTTGTATAATTTTCTCTCATTTCTATAAGCAAATCTTCTTTGATGTCTGTGATCAATACACAAAGTTGGCAGTGGAAACCCACCCATTTTTTGCAAATGTGCTTGCTCCCATTCATTCACAACGAATTCTTTTGAGCAGATACGACAGTTTTGTTTGATTTCAGACATTTAGTATACAGAAGCCAAATAACACGCTTCGCAGTATACAGTCTCAGGTCTGTCGGAGGAATAGCTGGTTTGAATTCCAGTTCCACATTTTGAACACGCACGCGTCCATAATTTTTTAGGATTTCGTAACTTCATTCTAGCTTTATCTCGACATTTTGGACATTTTTTTGGAAGTGATAAATTGTTCTTATTATAGAAATTTTCTTCCTGTTGAATCACTTTAAAATGTTTTCCACATTCAATACAACCATCAGTTTCTTTCCCAGCTTTAACAATATGTTCATTTTTCTGTTCAGGATAGTAGTCGCTGGCGATTGATTCTTCGAAACTAAATGGTGATAATTCTTTTGGAAAAAATTCTCCCCACTCGTCATTTTCAATCATTTTTTGTATGATCTTTGGAACTAGAATCTCATACTCTTCCTTCGTGTATTGTTTGTTCAAAATACAATAATTTTTCTTTTTTAAACCACTGCATCCGAAACAATTTGTGCAGCCATTTATCATGTTGCAATAAAAATTATTGCTGGAACTTTGCCAACAGCCCATGCAACAAATATTATTTGAGCAGTTTATTCCGGTAGCAATACTGTTGTAGATCCACTCGGAGTGATTACCGAAAATATTATAATCCATACAATTTTTTGCATGAAAAATGTAGTCACAATATTTACAGTTCTCAATCTCATAAGATTCAAAACAGGCATAACTATTCTTAGCATTTCTAATATTATTTCCTGAAAAAGATTCATTTGAATGTCCGTAATAATATTTCTTTGGAAATGCCAAGCTTTTTTTTAATATATCTATATGAATTTCCTCATAATTTCTCTCATTTAAGATTTGATTTTTCTTTTTTTCATACTCATCTTTTGAAAATTGTTCGTTGAAAATACAATATTGTTTGTCTATCAAATTTACGCAGCCAATACAGTCTTTGCAACGCTTACAGTCAATTAAAAAATAACTGTCAGAACAAGAGCTAGAGCGCTCGGAGTAAAATAAATTGTAGCAATTTTCACAATCAACACACTGAAAGCAAAGTTCGCAGCCAAATATTGAATAACAGTCGAAACAGAATTGTGATTTTTGCGCATTTGTAACGTAATACATGCTTTCACATTGGTCGATATTAAAGGAAAGGTAACAGTTTTTGCAATTTGCTGCCCCATTTATATATTCACAATTTTCATTATTTACCCAATACAAATGTAGTAGTGGTACTTTTTCAAATAATTCTTTAAATTGCTCAAAAAATGATCTATTTAAATCTAAATCCATTCCATGATCCATCGGATCCCATTTGTCCGACCACCATATTGAAGCATGATATATAGGTGATATTATTTTTTCACTGTAACCGGAAATAATTTCTTTGCCGGAAAAGTCACACTTACGTTTGTAAAGATTTTTCAAATTACGAAACTGCAAACGATTTATTTCTCTACACTTTGGACATAAATTCGGAGCTGAAATAGGATATTTTTTCCCATTAAAATCAGGCCCAATATCCTCATAAAACTTTAAATCATCATCCGTAATTTCAAAATTCTCAGAACAGTTTTTGCAAGTTTTTATCATTGTATCTCAGCTAAATAACAACTTTCACAATATACTTTTTCTTTACGCTCTGGTCCATAAGTCGATTTCATCGTAACTCCACATTTCATGCAATTCCTATCCCAAAGTTTTCGTGGGTTTTGAAGTGACATTCTATATTTATGCCTGCAATCCTGGCATTTTTTAGGAATTGGATACCCGCCTTCACGATAGAATTTCAATTCTTGTGGAATGATTTTGTAATTTTTCCCACAAATTTCGCACCCTAAAATTTCGCCCACAACCGAATCAGGAACTTCTTTAATTGTATCCGGAATTTTGTAACTTTGAGGCTGATATTGCCTTGGATCAATATCTTTCCACTTCAAACCTTTCGCTAAAACTTCATCTTTTGTAAGTGAGTAAAATTCCTGTGCCTTCGTTTCATTGTAGCCGTAAATACTCAAATTCATTGGGAAAAACTCACCGTATTCGCCAGTTTTCCGGCCTCCGTCGGCACTCGCTGAGGCTCGCATATGTTCAATAATCCGCGCTTTCAAACTTTCATAATCCTCTTTCGAATACTGTTTATTTAAAATGCAGTAACGATTTGATTTTAATCCCATGCATCCAAAAGAGTCATGTGAACTTTGGCAACTGTCACAATATTCTAAATTGCTGGATTGATAACAAAGATTACAAAATTTGCTAAATTTCAGATCAATTATTGCCTTACATTCATAAAGAAATTCACCATCTGCAACACGAGTGCAGTCCATTGCATCTTTTAATTTTCCAACTTCATATGAATATCGACCATCTTCAACATCTTTCACATTGAAACAATTAGATGCATTTTTTGAATTATAAATATAATCGCCGGAGCAATTTTCAGTATTCATTTCAAAATAATTTTTGACCGGAACGGAAAGCCTTAACAGTTCATACCTCCTTCTAAATTCCCCGTTAAAAATAGGATCGGTATTCAATTTGCTTAAAGTATTTTCAAACTCTTCTTTGCTCACGGATTCATTCAAAACCATAAACTCCTTTCTTCGCAGTCCAACACAGCCAATTAGATTATTTGAAGTTCTGCAGTCGAAACATAAATAAGAAAAATTAACCGTCATACAATTTTCCAAATACGCAGAATGATAGCAGTCTTCGCTACCACAACAAAAATACGATTTTTCCATTCTTTGGCAGATGTATAAATCCATAGAATCTTTACATGAATGTCCCCAATCCGTGTAATAAACATCTTCCGAATTTATTAGCGATGTCGACATATAACAATTTTTATTCTTAGATCCGTGCCCCGTAAAATCTGAGTTTTCGTTCTGTGTATTATAAATAGAAATTCGTGGAATTTTCGCTCTCATCTCTGCAAATTGTTCAAAAAATGATCTGTTAAAATCAAAATCAATTCCATAATCCAATGGATCATATTTATCACTCATATAACACTCATTGCAGAAAACTTTCAGCGGTTTATCGGTCGAAATAATAGACACGATAGCTTTTTGGCACATGTCACAATTGCGAAGATAAAAATTTCTATCACAACGAAAAGAATATCGTCTTTGATTTCTACAATCCGGGCAGTGGCTGGGAGCTGGAACATCAAACTTTTTCAAGAACTCAAAATCTTGATCTTCAATGTTGAAGTTTTGACCACATGCACTACAGTTTTTTATCATCCGTTTGGGGAGATCATCCTGCTAGATTATTCTTTCTATCTTTGTCGCTGTCAATATATCGAACAGCGCAGTAACGAAAAAATTCGGCCTTACTAGCAAAGCCTTTTTCTTTAATTGTTGCTTGAATTCGCAGATCAAGATTTTTTGGAATTGAAAAGTTCACAATGGGCATATATGGAAACGATATGTATATTACATAGATAATATATTGATTATGTAGTTCATGTCAATATATTTATACCTGCAACAAAAGCCTTGCAATCTGATTTAAAAAATGATTTCATATTCTTTCAATTCTCATAGCTATTTATAATGGCAGATTTTGATATTAATTCCATTTTAACTGAGTTCGGTCTCAGCGACCTCGAAGCAAAACTTTATCTGGCTTGTCTCGAATTAGGTGCTCAGCCGGCATCAATACTAGCCAAAAAAAGTGGACTTAAAAGAAGTCATTCTTACAATATTTTAAGTACATTGATTGAAAAAAGAATAATGCAAGAATACACAAAGGGAAGTGTTAGATATTTTAATTCGCGCCCTCCCAAGTCGATTCTTTCAATTTTAGATCATCGAAAAGAAGAAATAGAAAACCAAAAACAAAAACTCCTCAGCATATTGCCGGATCTTGAAAAGATTAGAAATCCTCTTCTTGCTCAACCAAAAATTCACTTTTTCCAGGGGCTTGAGGGAATGAAAGAAATTTATGAAGATACGTTGAAAACTCCGGGAGTAAATATATATGGCATGGGTGATTTTCAATATTTTTTTCCGGTATCAAGTCAAAAAGATTTTAATAATTGGCTTTGGGATTACACAATTCGTCGAGCTAAAAAGAAAATTAAATATTTTGGAATTTTAAATAAATCTGAGTCTTCAGACATGGCATATAAGCATCGTAAAGAACAAAATCGGGTTTTGAAGATGTTAAATAATGTACATATTCCTGTCGAAATAAATATCTATGGTGACAAGGTTGCCATAGTTTCAATTTATCGAGACATTGTTGGAATTATTATTGAAGAGCCGCACATTGCCGAATCTTTGAGAAATATTCATCAGTCTTTTTGGACTTTTTTGCCCGATTACAAATAGTAATTCTGTCAGATTGCAAGAAAAGCCTTTTACCTGTAAAATTCCAGCACTTTATTGATATTTATGAAAGTTTTACTGTTAGCCGCTGGTAGAAGTAAAAGGGCAAAACCAATAGAAGATAAAAATTTCTTAAGATTCTGTGGCAAATATTTAATTAAGCATCAAATTGAAGCTTTAAAATCGGCTGGTTTTGAAGACATTATTATTGTTGGTGGAGTACATAATTTAGAAAAACTTAGAAAAGTTGCCCAAAAATATGATGCAAAAGTTGTTGAACAAAAAAACTTGGATGAAGGAATGGCAGGAGCTGTTCTATCTGTAGAAGATTTAGTCGGTGCTGAAGATTTATTTATTGTAAGCGGAAATGATGTTGTTGATTCAAGCGCGTATGATGCAATGAAAAATCTTTCCGGTGCGGATTCTTATCTTTTAGCACGTGAAGTTTCTGAATATTTTCCCGGCGGTTATTTAAAAATTGAAGCTGAGAAAATTACTGGAATTATTGAAAAACCCGGGGCGGGAAATGAGCCATCAAATTTAATAAATTTAGTTTTACATTTACATAAAAACCCGAAAAGATTATTTGAAATCTTGAAAGAAGTATCCTCTGAAAAAGATGATCGTTATGAAATTGCTCTCGATATTTTAATGAAAGAGAGAACATTTCAAGCAGTGCCATATAATGGCTTCTGGCAGGCATTAAAATTTCCTCAGCATGTTTTAAATTTGAACAATTTTTTCTTGTCTAAATTAGAAAAAAGTATTGCTGAAGATGCTCAGATTTCTAAAACTGCTGTGATAAATGGAAACGTTGTAATTGAAAGTGGTGTAAAGATTTTTGATCATGCAGTCATTCAAGGGCCAGCATATATTGGAAAGAATTCTATCGTGGGAAATAATGCATTGGTCAGAGAATCATCAATTGGAAAACGCTCAGTAATTGGTTTTAACACAGAAGTTGCTCGCTCATATGTTGGAGATGATACTTGGTTCCATTCCAATTATATTGGAGATAGTATTATCGGAAATAATTGTGGATTTGGAGCAGGTGCAATCTGTGCAAATCTACGTTTAGATGAAAAGAAAATTGAAGAAACAAATAAACTCGGAGCAATTTTGGGTGACAATATACGAATTGGTGTAAATACAAGTTTAATGCCAGGTGTGAAAATTGGTTCTAACACCATGATTACTTCCGGACTTGTTGTCGCTCAGGATATTGAGGCCGGAAAATATGTAAGTGGAAAAATTGAACTCAAAATTGATGACAATAAAGCCACTATTGACCCGGAAGCCAGAAACGCTATGATGCTCAAGCTTAAATAAAACTTATGAAAAAATCTATAACAGTTATCTCACTATTGGCACTTCTACTTACATCTTGTGGAGGGCAAAAATTTGCAACAAGTGGTCAAAATTATGAACTTCTTCCTGCTGATGATACAACAGGATGGACAGTAGTAAAAATGAATTCAGTTTTAACTGAAAACTTATATTTCAAATTGCGTTTCGACCCTACTTTTTGGGAAATAAAAGAATCAAAAGGTGATTATATTACAAATTTTTATTTTGATCACGTCGGCTATGAAGATGGTACTTGTATAGTTCTACCTGGAATGAAGGGTTATGAGCTAGAAAAGGAATATACAGTCTCTCAATGGGCATTTAGAAGTGATAGGACTTCTGGTATTGATTATGAATTCATGAATCCTGTAACGGGAATTATTGAAATGCGTGTTTTTGAAACATCAAGTAATGGAGAAGGAATGCCAGCTTCATTATTTGAATTACATTTGCCAACAGATGGGCAAGACCAAGCTCAATGTTACAACGATTATCAGCAATTAATTGGTACTTATACTTTTGATCACTATGAGGGCACACCTGAAGAATTGAAGACAATTTTACTTAATCTTGAGGAGATAAAGAAGCAAAATGCTGCGGCTGAAAAGCAAAAAGAACTCGAGCAGATTAAAACAGCCCCTTCAGGAACCGGTGAAACCGTTTAGAATTCAAATTCTACGTCACCATTAATCTTGCACTGGCATGCTAGCCTTTGCTCTGGTGCAGCGCTTCTAATTGAAAGTGTCGCTTCTTCTTGTTCAGTTCTCTCTGTAATATTTTCCATGCCGGTATTTATTTGAATCAAACAAGTTGAGCAAATTCCATTTTCACAACCAAAAGGAATTCCAAGATTATTTTGCATGGCCACTTCTCTTAACTTGGCACCGCCCTCACATTCAACTGTCATTGATAGACTTTTATTTGTAACTTTTGGCATATTATAGGTATGAATTGATAATTGGATCGATATCGATATTCTCGATGGAATGGTCAACAAGTGCTTTATCTTTTAACATCAAAAGTTCATCTTCATAAAGCCAACGATCTTCTTTGTAATAAATACCAACTGGAATTTTCTCCCCCCATTCTTCAGTTAATTTAAATGCCGCCATTCGGTCTGTCGGATCATGATTTTCAGTGTCCAATTTATGAATTCGTTGTTGATACCACTGATAAGTATTAATTTTATTGAAAGTCACACAAGGTTGCAAAATATCAATCAAAGAAAATCCTTTATGCTGAATTCCATCCATTATTAATTTTTTCAAATACATTATGTCTCCGGCGTATCCACGAGCAATAAAAGTTGCCCCTGCTGAAAGCGCAATTGAAAGCGGACGAATTGGCACTTCAATTACTCCTTCTGGCGTCGATTTCGATACATAACCATGATCGCTGGTTGGCGAAGTTTGACCTTTTGTGAGGCCGTAAACTTGATTATTTTGCACAATATAAGTCACATTATAATTTCTACGTGAAGAATGGATTAAATGTGCAATTCCAATTCCATATCCATCACCATCACCACCGATAATTATCACGTTCATTTTGTGATTTGCCATTTTCATCGCAGTTGCCACTGGCAAAGCGCGACCATGCAGTGAGTGAAAACCGTAAACTTTCACCAAATGCGGAGTCTGTGAGCCACAACCTATTCCTGAAACAATCATTGTTTCTTCAGGATTTATTTTTAGTTCAAACAACGCTTGTTTAAGAGCAACAAGAATTCCAAAATCACCACAACCTGGGCACCAATTACATTTGGAGCCAGTGTCTAGATCTGTTAATAACTTTAAATTGTTTGACATATTTTTTCTAAAATTTGTGCAGGATGAATTGGACGACCGTCGTAACGTAACAACTTATCTTGAATTAAAATACCCGTGTTTTGAGCAATCACACCAGACATTTGTGATTCGAAATTAGTCTCCAACATTAGCAATTTTTTCGCTCCGGTCAAAACTTTTTTAACTTCTTCAGTAGGGAATGGCAATACACATTTTATCTGCAAGAAATTCACTTTTTTACCCTGTTCTTCCGCTAAATCCAATGCCTCCAAAATTGGACCTTTTGTTGAACCCCAGCTCACAATTGTCAGATCCGCATCAATAGCACCGTGTAACTGAAGCATATCAATTTCCTTCAAAGATTCTTTTTTCAATGTTTGCAATTTACGATCTCTTTTTTCAACCATTTTATTTCTATTATCTGCACCCTCATCCAAATCACCCGTTTCATTGTGTTCATCAGTTGAAACTGCATAAACACAATTTGGAGTACCGGGAACAGCTCGTTTTGAAACTCCGCTTTCAGTAAATTCGAATCGTTTATATTTTCCATCTTCCATTTTTTCCGCTTCAGCTCGGCTAATTAATTGTCCTCGATCTGGCTTATAATTTTTGTGATCGAATGGAACTGTTGTCATTACAGATTCACCTAAATATTTATCAGTAATAATCATGCAAAGCATTTGATATTTTTCAGCTAAATCGAAAGCTTTTATTGTCATATTATAGCATTCATCAACATCACCCGGGGCAAATAAAACTCGTGGAAATTCACCTTGTGAAGCATGCATCACAAATCGCAAATCTGCTTGATCTGTCCATGTTGGCAAACCTGTTGATGGCCCTGGACGCATTCCTTCAATAACAACCAAAGGAGTCTCGGTAATTCCAGCCATTCCCAAAGCTTCGGTCATCAATGCAAAACCTCCACCTGAAGTCGCAGTCATCGAACGAACTCCCATGTGTGCGGCACCAATAGCCATATTCACAGCAGCAATTTCATCTTCACTATGCTTCATCACAATTCCATATTTCACTCCATATTTCGCAATCATTAACATTACAGTTGTGATTGGAGTCATTGGATAAGCAGCCATAAATTTCACGCCGGCTTTAATCGCTCCAATCGCAATCGCCTCATTTCCTGAAAGCACAATTTTCGTGGCAGCTCCTTCAATTGGTTGAATATTTTCGCCAATTTTCACTTTGTCACCAAAGTTCGCAATTGCATAATCGTAACCTGTCCTAGCAACTTTCACATTATAATCCACAACTTCCTGGCCCTTCCTTCCAAAAGTATCAGCTAAAACTTTTTCCAAATATTTAAAATCATATTTCATCATTCCAAATGAAGCACCAAGCGCCACAGTATTTCTCATTAGTGCCTGCGCACCCAATTCCTTTGTAATTTTTCCAAGCGGAATTGAAGCATACAAAACATCCTCACGTTTCTCACTCAAAATCACATTTTCTCCATCATAAATAATCACTCCACCAACGCTCATTTCATGTACATGTAAATCAACAGTTTCTTTATTCAATGCCAAAAGCATATCAACTTTATCGCTGTGAGAATGAACTGGATTGCTACCAACACGAACCATCGCAGTATTGTGTCCACCACGAATTAAAGACGGATATTCAACATAACCAAATGCATATAAGCCGCTTTGCGTGCAAGCACGAGAGAACATTTGTCCCATCGTAGTGATTCCGTATCCGGCTTCACCACCCACCATCCAAGTGAAATGATTATGTTTTGTTGTCATATTAATTGTTTTCCAGTGCCAATTTGAATCAAATGTATAACGTTTACCGGGCAGGATTCCGCAGATGCAAGATTTAGATCGAAGTCAGCATCTGAAATATCTAACTCCTCCCAGCCATCTTCACCCAATTGAGAACCTATTATATCAGATTTTCCGTCCATTGCACTCATTGTCCAAAAATTCGGCGCAATGTTAGCGCAGGCGTTACAGCCAATGCAATTCGGCCTGTCATGTCTAATTTTATACATCGGGCATATTATAAATGCCTTTTCCTCGATAGCAACCTTATCGCTTCAGGATAATACTTTTTCTCAAGTGTTTGAACTTTCTCTTTTAAACTTTCCGCAGTTTCTCCCTCCTCAATCGCCACTTTTTCTTGAATTAAAATCTCACCACCATCCACATCAGCTGTTACAAAATGAATCGTCATACCACTTTCTTTTTCGCCTGCAGCAATCACCGCTTCATGCACATTTTGTCCATAAAATCCTTTCCCTCCATATTTTGGAAGCAAAGCCGGATGCACATTTATAATTTTTCCTTCATATTTTTTCACAAAACCCTCAGTCAAAATCTTCATGTAGCCCACCAAACAAAGTAAGTCTACTTCGCCGACTTGCGAAGCGAGCTCTTCATCATATTCTTCCTTACTTTTACCTGTTGGATCTACAAAAACCGCCTTCACATTGTGCGCTTTTGCCTTCTCAAGCGCTCCACAATTCTCAACATTACTCACGACAACCGCAACTTCTACATCCGGTAAAAGTCCTGCATCAATTTCATCAAAAATAGCCTGTAAATCTGTACCACGAGTTGATGCTAGAACTGCAATTTTAAACATTCTACTTAGAACAAGGATTACTCCCCAACTGTATCAAGCCCATTTTTTTTGCAACTTTTTGACCTGTTGGAGTAACGGCTAATCCGCCCAAAGCGGTTTCACGAATTTTTGGGCTCATCATGTCTCCGATTGAGCGCATTGCTGAAACAATTTCATCAAATGGAACGAAACTTTCGATTCCCAAGCAAGCCATATCTGAAGCCGCCATCGAGAAAACTGCACCAATTCCATTTCGTTTAATACAAGGAACTTCCACAAGTCCACCAATCGGATCACATGCCAAGCCAAGCATATTTTTCAAAGCCAATGAAGCGCCGTGTAATGTTGTTTCAGGAGATTTGCCTCTAACTTCAGTTAAAGCCGCCGCCGCCATTGCAGTTGCGCTACCAACTTCAGCCTGACATCCACCTGCCGCACCTGAAAGAGTCGCAGTATTTGCAATAATAATTCCAACTCCAGAAGCGGTTAACATCATTTCTACCAATTTCTCTTCGCTCAATTTAAATTTCTCCATCGCACCGTAAATTGCACCCGGAATAACTCCAGCGGCACCGGCAGTTGGGAATGCCAAAATAACTCCCATTCTCGCATTATTTTCTCCCGTTGCAATCGCTCCGAGCATTCCACGCACCGCAGTCTCATTTAATAGCAATCCATCTGCAACTTCTTTCCAGTTTTTCACAGCAGTCGCCAATAAAGGAGTCGATTTCCCAACCATTCCACTAGGAGAAAGCTCAGGATTTTCAATCGCGGCATCAATTCCTCTGAAGATGACATGTAATCTATCAGAAAGTTTTTTGTAAATTTCTTCTTTTGTACTTCCAGACATCTGGATTTCATAATTTAAAACTACCTCCCAAATTGTCATTTTATGTTCTGCACATCTTGCTAATAATTCACTGCCGTTTCTAAAAACATATGAAGCTGTCATTGTTCAATTTTGTTAAGTGATCTAACGAATAGAATTCCCGGCTCCATTTCAAGAGTGAGAATTTCATCAAGTGATAAACTTTGATCTATACTTAAAACGCTCAAAACCTTATTTTCACCCGCAAGATAAGAACTTTGCATATTCACGATTCTAATGCCTTTGTCTCCGAGAAAAGTCGTTGTTTTTGCAAGCATTCCCGGCATATTTTCATTCTCAACAACAAGCGTAAAATATTGTTCCGCGCTACTCCCGGTCAGGTAAATATCAAAACCATCAATCTGACAAATTTCAATATTTCCACCGCCTATAGATGACCCAATTAAAGTCATCTTTCTCTCTGCATTTTCAAGCGTAACTTTAACGCTGTTAGGATGGTATCCACCGCCCAAATCTCCAGGTTCAAATTCATATTCAATATTCTTCTCTTTCGCTACATCGAATGCAATCTTAATTCTTTCATCATTTGGTGGAAATTTCATGATTCCGCCAAGGAGCGCTTTATCTGTTGAATGGCCTTTATATACTTCGCCAAAAGAACCGTGTAGCAAAAAATGCACCTTAGTTGGAGTCGCATCAAAAATAGCTCTCGCAAACTGACCAATTCTTGCCGCACCTGCAGTATGTGAGCTCGATGGCCCAACCATTACCGGACCCGCAATGTCGAAGACTGAAAAGCTAGTCATTTGGGGATTTAATCGCCCAAAGTATAGCTTTAAAAAAGAAAAAGTCCATAGAAAGCGATACGTGCTCTACCTGAAAATCTAGCATTGTAAAATATATTTCGCCACTAGTCGAGTAATATTATTTGCAAAAAGATCAAAGGGGGATATAATGACATGAATTCAGTAAGACAAACATTGAATTCACCAAGGCACATTGAAAACACAAAAACAAAAATAAAAAGTAGTCCGCTGAAAGGCGGATTACCCAGCACTAAGCGTGATGGTAAGCGGTCGATAAAACATCGACAATTTTCTTTCTCGCTTTGTGATGGTTCTCTAGACAAGGGAACCCATGAGAGACAGACTCTCATATCGCTCTGTGGACTTGCGTTTCCTGCTCCCTGACTTCGGTTACAGCGGCCACTTCCACGCCAAGGGCAGCCCCGGTCCGGCCATAAACCCGACCAAAATAAGGCAGAAAAAAACAAAAACAGAATGAGTTCGTCGCCATTCACGAAACCGACTCTACTCCCATAAAAGTTTGATTGAACTATATATAGATTCTCTACAAACAGGAATTAGGGTCGGTTTTTAATTACTCGACGAAGTCGAGCCATCCGGTCTTAGAATCTTGCTTTTGTGCCTAACATCTCCTCAAT
>CALRGE010000003.1 GCA_943357175.1 Candidatus Peribacteria bacterium | reverse complement strand
TTCGTGATTTTGAAAATCTTGCACTTGAAAGAATCGGAGATGAGGATGCAATTGTATCAATGGGTGGAGGAAGTAATTTGGAATTCATTGATGGTAAAACGATCTATTTGAAAACTTCTTTTGAAGTTATTACTGAGCGGTTAAAAGATAAAATTGATAGGCCACTTTTTGATGACGAAGCCGGAAAATTATATGAAAAAAGATGCCCAATTTACGAGAAACAAGCGGATATAATTATTGAGACTGATTTTTTGTCTGTTGATGAAGTCTGTCAAAAAACTGTCAAAAACCTGAATATTTTCATGGTAATTGGTGCCCCTGTTTCTCATTCGCTTTCGCCGAAAATGCACAATGCCGGATATGATGAGCTCGGGTTGGATTTCTTTTATCTGACTAAAAAAATACCCGTTGAAGATTTGAAACATGTGCCTGACTTTATGAGAATGTATGGAATAAAAGGAATAAGTGTAACTGCTCCACATAAGATCGAAATAATAAAATATTTAGATGAAATTGAAGATACTGCGAAAGAAATTGGAGCAGTTAATACCTTGATAAATAAAAATGGGAAAATTGTGGGATACAACACGGATTTTCTTGCGATTTCCGATCTTTTAAAAAATCATCGAGCAAAGAAAGTCGCAATACTAGGGGAGGGCGGTATGGCAAAAGCGATGGCTTATGCCTCTGGAAATTTTAAAATATTTAGTAGAAAATTAGCAAATTTTGCTTCATCTGAAATTGTAGATTTCGGTGTAATTATGAATGCGACGCCGATTGGAATTAATCCAGACGAAAGTCCAATTCAGGCAAAATTTTTAAGAAAAGGACAAATTGTGTTTGATGCTGTATATTCGCAGAAGGAAACGCGTTTAATAAGAGAGGCGAAAGAAGCTGGAGCAGAAACTGTGAATGGTAAGGAAATCCTTCTCAAACAAGGAATTGCACAATTCAAACTTTTTACAGGTCAAGATGCGCCAGAAGAAGTCATGAGAAAATCATTAACCTAAAAATATGCCCGGTAATACATTTGGACAAATCTTTCGGGTCACGACATTTGGTGAGTCGCACGGAGAATGCGTGGGTGCTTTGATTGACGGTTGCCCGTCCGGTCTTGAGATTTCTCCTGAAGAAATTCAAATCGATTTGGACCGCAGGCGGCCTGGTCAGAGTGAAATCAATTCTCCAAGAGATGAAAAAGATAAAATTCATATAATGTCTGGTATATCGGAAGGCAAAACAACTGGTGCTCCAATTTTACTTATGGTTTTTAATGAGGATATGAAGCCACAGGATTATTCAAAATTGAAAGATGTTTATAGGCCCGGTCATGCAGATTTCACTTACCAAATGAAATACGGAATTCGCAATTTTGAAGGTGGGGGGAGGAGTTCTGCGCGTGAAACTTTAGCCCGTGTTGCCGCAGGAGCAATTGCAAAAAAGTTCTTGCGAGAAAAAGCTGGTATCGAGTTTTTGAGTTATGTCGAACAAGTTGGCGACTTGAAGTGTGAGCTAGATTTTAACTCTGTTACTGCTGAGCAAATTGAATCGAATATTGTGCGTTGTCCTGATGAAAAAGCAGCTGCAGAAATGATAGAACTAATCAAAAAAGTTAAAGAAGAGGGTGATTCACTTGGTGGAATTATAAAGGGCGTGATTAGAAAAGTGCCTGTTGGACTCGGCGAACCCGTCTTTGATAAATTACACGCCGATTTGGGGAAGGCTATGCTGAGTATTAATGCGGTTAAGGGCTTTGAAATTGGATCAGGTTTTGATTCAGTTAGCATGCGAGGAAGTGAACATAATGATGAGTTTATAGTCGGACCGGACGGAAAAATTTCTACTAAAACAAATCATGCTGGTGGAGTTCTAGGAGGAATTTCAAACGGTGAAACAATTTATTTCCGTGTTGCGATTAAGCCGGTTTCAACAATTAGAAAGAAGCAAAATACTGTGAATAAAGCGGGGGAGGCTGTTGAGATTGAAGCTGAGGGGAGGCATGATCCTTGTGTTTTACCAAGAGCCGTGCCAATTGTGGACGCGATGGCTGCGATTGTGATGATTGATCACTTTTTGAGGAACAGATAATTCTTTAATGAGAATGACCATTTTCTCCGGCATAGTAAGGCCTAGAGCGAGTTGGAGTCGGAATAGGATACCCTATCGCAGGTCGATCTATTTCTGGAAAACATGCCTTTGTAGCATCACTACCTGTAAGAACACCCGAATCAGTTAGCCACTTATGAAATTTAAGTTGCCTCATTGTACCAAAATATATTACTGAACAAACATTATAAATAGCATCGATTAAAGCTCTTTTCTTATCATTAATATCTTCTTTATTGCCTGAGTCTAATGCGTTTTTATACGTAAAATAAGCTTTCTCAGCTTCTAATATTGGAGTTTCATACCAGCTAACCTCACATTCACTAAGACTCTTAGGTAGTTTGGACGAAGGTTTTTCCGGAGTTGCTAGAGCTGCAACAACTTGTTCACCAGTTTCATCTTGAATATTGAAAATTGCTTTGACGTTTTCAAGCTGTGCAGGTGTTGCTGTATCAATTTTTAATTTCAGTCCTTCTTTATCGATTGGCGGCATATTTTCGATTTAAATTAGCCTGATTATACATTATTTTCTCGGTCTGTCAAGACTATATTATCCTCTGATAAATACATATTCACAAATGATATTGTCAGCCTTAGAATGTAATTTCAATAATCTTACAATCAATTCATGAAACGAGCCTCAGCAATATTCCTACAGGTACTTATTGTGCTAATTGGCATCGGAGTTCTTGCATTTATGCTTCTGGAACCCATTTTTGAGGGTAGAAATCTTCACTCCACGCTCACTCAAGTATATTTCAATGATCCGTTCTTGATCTATGCGTATACAGCATCCATTGCATTTTTTTTGGCTCTCTATCAGACATTCAAGGTGTTGAATTATATCGGGCAAAATAAAGTATTCTCACAGGATTCTGTGAAAGCTTTGCGGACTATAAAATACTGTGGAATGACGCTTGTTGGTTTTATCTTGGTACCACTAGCTTACCTATTTATAGTTCGGCCAGGTGATGACATTGCTGGTGGTGTTTTTATGGGTCTTTTGATCTTTTCTGTCTCTGCAATTATAGCGAATATAGCGAATGTGCTTGAAGGACTTGTACAAAGTGTTTTGGATAAAAAGCGTTAGATTGAAATTTATATTGAAATAAAGGTCCTTTTGTTTGCATGTGTATAAATTGTAGTTATAATATGCGTGACGATCCTGGTGGTGCACCAATTATAAAAGAGGGCCCAAATGGGTCCTCTTTTAGTGTTCAGTGGTGGAGCTAAGGGGAATCGAACCCCTACCATCGGGTGACGATCCTGATAGTGCGAACCATCGCTAGCCCCGACTGAACAATCTAAAATTAACTGCGAAAGCTGAATTATTCCTGTAATAATTTGGTTTACAGAAAACTGACTTGACAAAATGGAAGGGAGTGTTATTGTGAGTGTGGATTTAAATTATCATATATTATGAATACTGTTGAACATCTAGAAAATCGTAACTTTAATGATAATGATTTAGAAATCATTATTGAAAATGCTATTAAAAGAGGATCCTTTAGTGGAGCTGATATTCTGAATTTTCGTGAAGTTGCCTCTTTTCAAGATAAAGAAAAAATTACCGAAATTTTTTTAAAAAGACTCTCGTGGGCTAAGATTGATGGTGATAGTAATGATTTACTTTATGGAATAAGGTACGATATGCAGTCAGCATTAAAGAATGCGGGTGTTGATGTGGAAGGTATCACTATGTCAAAAATAACTGCTAATTTTGTAGAAAAACAAGTAGAATCTCCTGACTATAAAAAAAATTTGCTACAAGTATATACCGACATGTTTACTGAAGGACTTATAAATAAAGAAACATATGAACGTTATCAAAAACATGAATTTAATTGAACTCATGTTTGAAAGTATTAAAGATAGCGTTGTTAAAAAATAAACATTTGCTTACGATAGCAAAATGCTCCACTTTTTTTATATGACTGGTGGGTGATCCAAGACTCGAACTTGGGACCTCGACATTATCAGTGTCGCGCTCTAACCACCTGAGCTAATCACCCATGCCAAATTTGCCTGTGAATTTTATGTTAAATGACTGATAAGCGCAAGCGAATCAGAAATCAATCTTCGTCGAAGGTCTTTTTAAGGTTTCTTTGTATAAGTAACTTCTCTTAAAATTGATACTTTAGTGCCATCAGGTTTTTTTTCATATGCTTCGGTCACCGTTGGCACTGAAGTATCAAATATATTACAGGTAATTATACATCCAAAAGTACTTCTTGCCGTTTCAACTGGTGATTGAGCGTAAGCTTCATTGGTTATCTGAATTTCTACTCCAAACTCTCGAAAGGCAGCAAATAGTTCCTCAACAATGTCTTTTGTCACAGTTTGAGGAATTGCTAGACCAATGACAGGTTCTCCACCAATTACTGCCTGCAAAATTAAACCCCCACCTTTTGGTACAATTTTTCTAGTTATGATATCGCATACCTTTTGTGGTTTGGGAGTGCTTACAGGTATCGAAGGATAAAAATTATACTCATAGTTATTTCCACTCTTATATACTTGTGCCGAGTGTGAAGGTTTATCACCTACGCGTTCAAAAGCCATAAAATTTAATTATTTAGTGCCGAACTCTACCATAAAAAAACTGGAGGTCAAGTCCGGTTGAATTATGGATAGCTTGCCTTCGGCAAGTTTTGGTGGAGGATAAGGGAGTCGAACCCTTGACCTCCGCGGTGCAAACGCGGCGCTCTAGCCAACTGAGCTAATCCCCCAAGTGCTTAGAACTTATACATTTGGGGTGATCAAAAATCAAGAAATAAATTTTCAAGTAAATGTATGGGTTTTAATAGGTGAATTTCTCAATCGAAAAGTGTATGATACTTTCGATCTAAATTTTTATATATGATTCTTCAAGGACTTGCTGCCATGCTGTTTGGTTTCCTTATTATAGTATTCAGGCCACGAATTAAAGATTTAACCGGAAATATTGGTTTTGCGGAACAATATTTAGGCACTGGAGGCACATGGACATTCTTTCTTATACTGGGGCTTGCTCTCTTTATAGGTGGCTTAATGTGGGCAACTGGTTCAATGCAGGGATTTTTGGTAAAAACTTTCGGAAGTATTTTATAGAAATAATGAGAATCCTTCTTTTTAATTTTATTTTTATTTTTTATGTTTGGCTGTTTCAGCCTTATGTTTTGACTTTGACGAATCTTGTTATCAATAATAGTGGAACGAATCCTACCTTAGGTGTTTTAATTCTTGCAATTTTATTCTTAGAAATTTGGGCATTTCGAACAAAGTTGACCGTAGTCTTGAAGCGAGTTTTAGATTCTAGTAATAAAATTCATAGATTAATATATCTATTTCTGTTCGCACACGTTTTTGTTGGTTTTTTTCTTTTGGCCGTTTGTCTCGAATCATTTGGTTTGAGCATTAATGATAAATCTGTCGGTAAAATTTTCTATTTTATTCTTATTTGTAGAGAGATTCCTTTCTTCTATTTTTTACATCATTCAAAGAGATTAAGGATATCCAAGAATCTTGTGTTAAAAGAAAATTTAGCAGACATTGCTTTGCTTATTTACGCATGTATTGCTTACACAGTCGTTTGGGAATCACTAGGTCTGACTGGAGTTTTTTCACATATTAATTTTCCGGCATACACCGGACTTGAAATACTCATTCTTTCCGTATTTGCACTTATCTTCGCAATTTTTGTACTTTTAATTTTTCTTTCTTTCAGGCTTCCATATCTAATTGAGGAATTGGCGTCTGTCGGGTCTATACAAGAGAAAATTTATTTCTATTCCAGTCTATTCCTTGCCTTTGTGGCTATGGTTTTCCCGCTCTTATAAAATCTCATGAAAAATAGTATTGACTTTACCTTGTTGGCTAAATATAATGACGCGGCTTCGGTCGTTTTAGAAGCAAATTTAATTGAAATTATAAGTAATAAAGTCCACATACTCCTTCGTTCCAAAAGTTAAGACTCTATCTTACATTTTGGGATTAAGGAGTGTGTAGATCCACACTCCTTTCTTTTTATCTCGCTTCGGCGGCATAAGAGGATAGCGTAGAGACCTTTGAAAAATCGGTCGAAATTTAAATCAAATTTCAAAAATTAGTTCCTACGTTCGACATGTAGGACTAATTACAACCATACAAAATAGATAGAAATGAATAATAAATTGTTCTTTCTGATTGCCATAAAAAATGAAGGTGACGTTAACATATAAAAAAGGGCAAAGAATGGATGCCTTGACTCAAAATTCCGATGAAGGACGCGGCCAGCTGCGATAAGCCTCGGGGAGTTGCTAAGCAAACTTCGATCCGAGGATTTCCGAATGGGGAAACCCAATACGAGTAATGTCGTATTACCTCGAAAGAGGAGGCAAACTGGGGGAACTGAAACATCTTAGTACCCCGGAAACATAAATCAAATAGAGATTCCCGTAGTAGTGGCGAGCGAACCGGGAACAGTCCAAACCTTATCCTTCGGGATAGGGGGTTGCAGGACCTCAATACGAATTTTTCTCCTATTAGCCAAATGCGCCTGGAAAGGCCAACCATAGAGGGTGATAGTCCCGTCGGCGAAAATAGGGTAAAATTCCAGAGTGTTCCTAAGTAGGGTCGGACACGTGTAATCCGGCCTGAATCTGGGAGGACCATCTTCCAAGACTAAATAGATTTTGAGATCGATAGCGAACTAGTACCATGAGGGAAAGGTGAAAAGCACCCCGGGAAGGGGAGTGAAATAGAACCTGAAATTCTTTGCTTAACAAGAGTAGGAGGGCTTCGGCCTGACTGCGTACTTCTTGTAGAACGGGCCAACGAGTTAGCTGTATGATGCAAGGTTAAGGGAGTTAAAACCCGGATCCGTAGCGAAAGCGAGTCTTAACAGGCGACAAGTATCATGCACTAGACCCGAAACCAGGTGAGCTATTTATGGGCAGGCTGAAGGTGGGGTGAAACCTACTGGAGGGCCGAACCGACCGTCATTGTAAGGGCGGCGGATGACCTGTGAATAGTGGAGAAATTCCTATCGAACCTGGAGATAGCTGGTTTTCTTCGAAATAGCTTTAGGGCTAGCCTCGTGATCAGAGCATTGGGGGTAGAGCACTTTTTAGACTAGGGGGCGAAATAAGTCTACCAAATCTAGAAAAACTCCGAATACCAATGTGTGGTGCACGGGAGTCAGACAGTGACAGCTAAGTGCCATTGTCAAAAGGGAAACAGCCCAGATCGTCGTCTAAGGTCCCAAATAGATATTCAGTGGTAAAGGATGTGAAGTCGCGTATACAACCAGGAGGTTGGCTTAGAAGCAGCCATTCCTTTAAAGAGTGCGTAATAGCTCACTGGTCTATGTGATTTTGCGCCGAAAATGTAACGGGGCTCAAATATCTAACCGAAGACACGGGCGTATTTATACGCGGTAGAAGAACGTTCCTATCAGCTGTGAAGCAGGATTGCGAATTCCTGTGGAGCGTTAGGAAGTGCAAATGTTGGCATAAGTAACGTCATCAAAGTGAAAAACTTTGACACCGAAAACCCAAGGTTTCCCAAGCCACGTTAATCGACTTGGGGTTAGTCGGTCCTAAGGGTAAGGCGAAAGCCGAAACCGATGGACAACAGGTTAAAATTCCTGTACATTGTGAAAATCGTCCAAGCAAAACTGGAACGAGATTAATTTTTGATTTTATCCCTTCGGGGGTAAATGAGAAAATTTTTTAAGTGAAAGTGGCGCTAGACTCGGGGGGACGCCGCAGGATAGTCTGAGCGTATCAATGAATTTACGTGCAAGCTTCTAGCTTATGTTTTACTAGGTAAATCCGGTAGAGCTCGCGAAGAGTTATGCAAAGGTCAGAAATGATTGATTCAGGCAAGTTCAGCGGACGAGAAAATCCTCGTTTCGAGAGTTTCACAATTCCGTACCGCAAACCAACGCTGGTGGGTGAGTAGAGTATACCAAGGTGATCGGGACAACTATGTTTAAGGAACTCGGCAAAACAGCAGGCGTAACTTCGGGATAAGCCTTGCCTGCGCATTACGATTTATTTCAAGATGTGTAGGCCGCAGCTAATGAGCTCATGCAACTGTTTATCAAAAACACAGGTCCGTGCTAAGTCGCAAGACGATGTATACGGGCTGACACCTGCCCAGTGCCAGAAGGTCACGAGGATAGCTTCACGGCTTGAATCTAAGCCCTGGTGAACGGCGGCCGTAACTATAACGGTCCTAAGGTAGCGAAATTCCTTGTCGGGTAAGTTCCGACCCGCACGAAAGGTGTAATGATATGAGCACTGTCTCAAACATAGACCCGGTGAAATTACATTATCGGTAAAAATGCCGATTAACTATGGCAGGACGAAAAGACCCCGTGCAGCTTTACTATAGCTTGACATTGATTTTGGATTTTATTTGTGCAGGATAGGTGGGAGACTTTGAAGCGCTGGCGTCAGCCGGTGTGGAGTCGTCGTTGAGATACCACCCTTGTAATGTTTAAAATCTAACTCCATTCTGTGGAGAACAGTGTTTGGTGGGTAGTTTAACTGGGGCGGTTGCCTCCTAAAGAGTAACGGAGGCGCGCAATGGTTCCCTATGTCCGGATGGAAATCGGACGATTAGTGTATTCGCATAAGGGAGCCTGACTGCAAGGCCTACAAGCCGAGCAGGGACGAAAGTCGGTGAAAATGATCCGGTACCACCATGTGGGTGGGGTATCGCTCAACGGATAAAAGTTACGCCGGGGATAACAGGCTAGTCGCTTCCAAGAGTTCACATCGACGAAGCGGTTCGGCACCTCGATGTCGGCTCGTCGCATCCTGGGGGTGGAGAAGCTCCCAAGGGTATGGCTGTTCGCCATTTAAAGCGGTACGCGAGCTGGGTTCAAAACGTCGTGAGACAGTTTGGCCTCTATCCGCCATGGTTGAAGGAAAATTGAGAGAGCTTGACCCTAGTACGAGAGGACCGGGTTGAACGAACCTCTAGTGTGCCAGTTGTCCTGTCAAGGGCATTGCTGGGTAGCTAAGTTCGGAATGGATAACCGCTGAAAGCATCTAAGCGGGAAGCCAGTCTCAAGAAAATTTTCCCTATGAATTCCCCCGAAGATTACGGGGTTGATAGGCTACAAGTGTAAGCACAGTGATGTGTTCAGCTGAGTAGTACTAATGAATCATTGATGTTTAGTCATCTTCAATTTTTTGGTGGCAATTAGAGTGAATAAGTTTTATTCATCAGCCATTTACCAGTAAGTTAAGTGAAATCAGTTTAAATTTCGACCTTTTCTAGGTTCAATTCACGGTTATACACCGCCTCGGCGGTTTACAAAACGCGGTTGAATCTAGGCGTTTATAGAGAAGGGGGTACACCTGTTCCCATTCCGAACACAGCAGTTAAGCCCTTCATCGCTGATAGTACTATGATTTTAGTCATGGAAGCGTAGGACGACGCCTAGATTTAGCCGCTTTTTTAGTTCCGGTTTATCTTGCTTGACAGATAACACTGACTAGTGGATAATTCAAACTTGTCAGAACTAATATGTCTGAAATTATTGAACAAAAATTAGATTTGGATGAAGAGATGATCTCTGAGTTGGATACGATTGATTTATTTCATGAGTTACCGGCTTGGGCAAAGATTGTAGATAGAAGAAAAACAAATCCAGACAGGAAAAAAAGAGATGAGACGATAATTTCTTTTATTGATTCTACTTCAAGTGGAATTGTTGAGAGAGGTATTGATGAGTTCAATGTTCTTGATGATGAACTTAGAACATGGATGATCAAGATTATTTTAATGGCAGATAGGCAGAGAGAGAGAATGAATTTGAGTCCTTATTCAGATGATTCAATTTTGACATTGGTTTATGAGATTTGGTATACGGCTCATCTGCATAGAAATAATTTTAGACAAAGTGGTGAGAATTATGCCAAGTCTCATCTATTCGAATCTGTGATTAATGCAATAAGAGATCAAGGGGTTTCTGATATTTTTACTATTGTCTCAATTTTGAGGCATGATGATTTGGAAGATTATGAAAAGCTTGGTTTTGACAACCGTAGCCCAGATTTACTCCTTGCGTTGCATCACTATGAGTATTTACTGAACGGTAGTGAAATGCCAACCTCAATTGATAATCAAATTGAACATTTTAGACGTGAAGTGGTTTCAACTGTTGAAGCTGTTTCGATTTATAAGAAATTTAGCCGTGATGATAAAGAAAAGAAACATGAGTTAAATGTGAGAAGAGCCCTGGAGGCATTTGCAAAATTTGGTATGAGGCCAACAAAAGTGCGTATAGCAGAAAGAATTCACAACCATAAAACAATTAAAGCAAAAGGTCAGACTGAAGCACAGGAGTATTTGACTCATTCATTGAAAGTTTATCCTAAATTTGCAGGATTTTTAGATTTGGATAGAGCGAAAGAGAATCTTGTTACGAGTGCTTATGAGTACCTCGATCCAGATGCACTTATACTTTTTAAATTAAAAAGTATTGAGACTTTAAATATTAGGTTTGGATTAAATAAGGAAAAGTCAAAATTGATTAATAGGCTCAAAAAAATTGGTAGGGCTAAATTCATTAAATTTTTGGCTGTTAATCCCAAGAAAATAAGTGATTATGTGAATGGTACTGATGGCCAGGCAAGTATTCTTGATATTGATCATAGTGACCCGATGTTTGAAATTGTGGTGCTTGTTGAAAATGAAGAAGATTTGTTAAAGGCTAAAGATAGAATCTCTTCTTATATGCGTACATCTTCAGAATTACTTGAGGAAGATTTAAATTATTCAAAAGATATTACTCCTCAAAGAGGAATACGTTTAGAAATATTAAATCCTGATCCTGACCCTGAACTTGGTGGCTATTTGAAAATTAGAATTAATACAGTTAATAATGAGTCTAGATTAGATCAAGGTAGGCAACACTCATTAGAGACCGAGGATGATAAACAGAAATATAAAGATTTTTTAACACCAATTAATGAAGTTTTAGACAGAACTAAGAAAAGCACAAAAGGTATTCTAGAAATGGTTGATGAAATTGGTCACGGTAGAAATGATATTTTTACACCAGGACGAGATAAAATGTCTATACCTATTGGTGGGACTTCTTTAGCTTTTGCTGCTGCAATTAATACAAAAATGCTTAAAGATATTAAGGGTGCCAGAATTGAAACTAAAATTGAAGATAAGAATGGTGCAATGAGAAGAGTATGGCTTCCAATTTCACCACTAGATAGGCTAAAACATAAGTCTAGAATTAAAGTGATTAAAGAAGATGATCCTGATTTTGATCCAGATATTGATAATTATAAAATTAATTATGCTTGGTTTGAATTTGCAAAAAGTCTAGATGCTCAATCAATTAGGAAATATTTAAATACCTTGTCACTTGAGAAAAAAAATGAACAGTTGGAGTCTTATTTAATTAGAGTGGCTGGCATTTTGGGTATAGAGGAATCTGAACTTTTACGAGTTCTTTTAGCCAACAGTGATGAACATGATGTAAAAAAAAGGTTTTATGATCATGTTATGCTACCACAATATTTGGCACTTTTTAAAGATGATTTGTCCAGTGCAGTTGATTCATACACAATTGACAGACTTAAATTAAAAATACAGCAGTTGGAGTCTAAAATTGTCAAGGTAGATAATGCTTTTGCTTCAGATCTAAATAAACTTTTAGAAGGAATCAGAAATGGCCATGTTCGACCATTGAAACTAATTGCTAATGCTGTGGATGAAGAGAAAAATCCGATTAAAATTGATCGAGAGAATCCTATTGTCCTCTACTTTGAAGTTCCTGATAAAGCCGGAATTGGTAAGGAAATATCAACTGAATTTGAAAGAATTGGAGCAAATTTTAGATTTATTGAACAGAAAAGAATCCCAGGTACTAACTCTGATAGATTGCAGCTATCTTTAGATGTGCAGGATAGCAAAACTAGAATTTATGATTTGCTTTTGGCACTTTTAAAACTCAGTGAAAGATATAAGTGTGTTGTCCTTTCAGATACATTTAAGCAATTGGTACCTAAAATTGTTTATGAAACTAAGACTTCGGCGCTTCAACAGTCTGAGTAGATTGATTCTCACCTGCTCCATCATTTTCAAGAGCAAGATCTTCTTCATTTGTGAATTTTTGATTTCGAGAAGTCATTGGATTGTAAACTTCGTAAAATAGCTCGATAAGTTCTTGTGTGTTCAATTCGGTAACACGAAGGTTGCAGTTTTCAAGACCGGCACGAGCGGTATTAACACGTTGATTTAGGCCTTTTTTGAGTTCGTCGAACTCACCGTGTCTCTGTTTAATTTTTTGAACTGTATCTTGAGGAAAAATATTTTCTAGGAAAGTTTTAATTAGACCTTTTTGTTCTGATCTGAACGGATCTTGAGGAATGACAACGTAGAATTCTTTTTCCATAATATCTGCGTATTCAACCAAACGACTTATATATTCAATATATTCAAAAGTTTGTTTCTGCATTAGCGGATTTGTTTGTTTCACCGCAAGTTTTTTTAACTTTTCAATGTAATCATCAATGTCGAGTTTTTTACTTCGAATTAAAATTTGAATAGGGAATTCGAGAGTATTTAAGAAATTTTGGTAAGAATAAATAACTGCATTTTGTTCTGCTTCTGACTTCAAATTTAGATTCATACTTGAGCTTTTCAAAATTGCTCTCAGTCCTCCGTTTTTTAAAACTACCGTGTTATCTCGGATTTCAGAAATTTTAAGGTGAAGCTGAGTGCTTGTTTGCACATTTTTTTTAGCATCTTTCACCGATTCTTTCATTGCTTTTTCAGGCATTATGTTTGGGTTTTATCGTATGAATCCAGTAGTTTTGTTATTTCTCCAAGTTTTCTTATTTTCTCCTGATCCTTTTCTTTTTTTGTAAGGATTTTTTTGATGTCTTTATCTTTCTCTTTTTCCGCAAAAATTGTTGCTTTATAAACATCTCCTGCTCCCATCATAAATACTCTTTTGCGAGGAATAAACATGAATTCAACCATTAGGAAGCACCATTTGCCAAATGGGATACCGTTAATCTTAACAAATGTTATAAGTAAAGTGAGAATTGTGAAAAATCCCACCGGCCAGATCCAAACCAGTATCGTGTATGTTTTACCAAGGCCTACAAAAAAGGCATATGCAATAGATCCACCTATGCCCAAAGTCGCAAGCTGTTTTAAGGTTAGGGGGCCGACTATTTTGTCTTCCAACTGTACGTCTTGAGGAATTTTGAACTGCATAAACTTTTTAAATCTCTCAATTATACCAGAAAATTGCCCTTTTTTCAATCTGGCAATCTTGCTATGCTCCTCCTGCTATGAAAAACATCAGAAATTTTTGCATCATCGCGCATATTGATCACGGAAAATCTACGCTCGCAGACCGATTTTTGGAGGTGACTGGAACTTTGTCAAAACGTGAGATGAAACATGGACAAATGTTGGATACGATGGAACTTGAACAGGAGAGAGGAATTACTATCAAATTGCAGCCGGTTCGAATGAATTGGAAGTTTGAGGGTACGGACTATCAAATGAATCTGATTGATACTCCCGGGCACGTTGATTTTACTTATGAAGTTTCTAGATCATTGGCGGCTTGTGAAGGTGCGATTTTGGTTGTAGATGCGAGCCAAGGAATTCAAGCGCAAACTCTTGCGAACTGTTATTTGGCTCTTGAACATAACCTTACAATTATTCCGGTTTTGAATAAAATTGATTTGCCTGCGGCCGATGTGCCTGCACGAGCACGTGAAATTGAAAATGCATTGGGAATTCCAAAAGAGTCGATTATTGCGATTTCGGCAAAAGAGGGAACTAATGTGGAGTTGGTTTTGGCTGAAGTAATTAAAAAGGTTCCTCCGCCAAAAGATTGGGGCGATCCTTCTGAAACTAAAGCGCTGATTTTCGATTCGAAATACGATACCTACAAAGGAATCGTGGCTTATGTGAGAATGATGGAGGGTAGTTTGAAAAAAGGTCAGAAAGTAAAATTTGTTAATACAAAGGCTGAAACAGAAATCACGGAGGTTGGTTGTTTTAGGCCGCAATATGAGCAACTTGATGGATTGCAAGCCGGGGAAATTGGCTATGTTGTTACAGGAATGAAAACTGTTCGTGATGCTAGAGTTGGAGATACAATTTGGCGACATGAAAAATATGGAAACAAAACAGATATAATTCAACCCGGTGGATTGCCTGGTTATAAAACTGTGACGCCTTATGTTTTTGCCGGAATGTTTTGTGTGGAGGGTGAAAATTACCCATTACTTCGTGACGCGCTGGATAAATTAAGTTTGAATGATTCTTCATTGGTGTATGAGCCTGAGCAGTCAGGTGCCTTGGGCTATGGTTTTAGATGTGGTTTCCTGGGTCTTCTGCATATGGACATCGTTCAGGAAAGGCTTGAGCGTGAATACAATTTGGAATTAATTGTTACGGCGCCGAGCGTTTCTTATCAAGTTAGAAAAAATAATGGTGATGAAATTACTATTGCGAATCCATCTGAACTTCCTGAGCCTGCTCATGTAAATGTAATTCGTGAGCCTTGGGTGAAAGTGGAAATCTTACTACCGGTTGATTATATTGGTGCAGTTATTAAGTTGCTGGAAGACCGGAGAGGTATTTCAAAAAATTTGGTCTACATAGATGAGAAAAGAGCCAACGTTATTTATGAGTTGCCACTTGCTTCAATTGTGGTTGATTTTTATGACGAATTGAAGAGTATTTCTTCAGGTTATGCTTCGATGAGTTATGAAGTCTTAGACTACCGAGTTGGTGATTTAGTGAAATTAGATATTTTGATTAATCATGAAGTTGTGGAAGCGCTTTCAATTATTATTCATAGGTCAGAAGCTTTTGGACGTGGCATTAAAGTCTGTAAAAAATTGAAGGAAATTATTCCAAAACAGCAATTTGAAATCCCAATTCAATCTGCAGTTGGGGCAAAAGTTATCTCTAGAGAAACAATTTCTGCACTTCGAAAAGATGTGACAGGTTATCTTTATGGCGGAGATAGAACTCGTAAAGATAAACTTTTAAAAAAACAGAAAGAAGGAAAAAAGAGAATGAAAATGTTCGGAAAAGTTAATATTCCACAGGAGGCATTTCTTGCAGTTCTTAAAAAAGAAGATTAAGATTTTCGCAAACACCACCAAATGAAATTTTTCCGCATATTACTTTTGTTCACATTATTGTTGTCTTCTTGTATACCGCAACAAAAAGCTCAAATTCCAGAAAAAATTAGTATTGCCTACGCTGAGCCTTTAACGAGTTTTTCACCTCTAGATTATTCTGCGAATAATAGAAAATATTTGTCGAATATTTATGAGACTCTTGTTAGATATGATAAAACTTTTGATTATGATAGCTCTTTAGCACTTTCTTGGGGGCGCTTTGATGATTTAACTTGGGAGTTTCGTTTAAGACCTGAAGTTATTTTTCAAGATGGAAATTCTTTTGATGCGGAAGATGTTGTTTATTCAATTACAACTGCAATGACTGATAATTCTTCTCAATTAAAATCACTCTTGAATAATATTGATAAAATTGAAAAAGTTGATGATTATAAAGTTCGAATATTTACAAAATCTCCTGATCCACTTCTTCTAAATAAACTGGTTAATGTTTATATCTTTCAGTCTAATTATACTGATTTTAATACGCCTATTGGAACCGGCCCTTACTATATAAAATCTAGTGAGAGCGCAAATATAACTCTTGAGAGATTTGATTCTTATTGGGGTCCAAGTCCATATTATAAAGAGGCGTTTTTGACTGCTATTACTGACCCCGAGTTAAGACTGTCTGCAATTTTATCAAATGAGGTTCAAGTTTTGGCGAATGTTCCCCCACAATATGTTGAGGAAATGGAGGAGTCTGGAGTTGATGTCCAAGACTTTCCTAATCTTGAAGTTAGTAGCTTGATGTTTAATTTTATCGGCATTTTTTCTGATAAAAATTTGAGAGAGGCTGTTTATTATGCTTTAGCTACTGATTACGCGGAAGAATTTGGATCTGGATATTTATTGTCAACAGATCAATTCTCTGCTTCAGGGATGTCCGGATATAGTAGAAAACTTACAGATAGAAATCAAAATGTTGAGACAGCCATTGAGTTTAGATCTAAATATAAAGGTGAAGTAAATGTGACTTTGGATGTTCCGACCGGATTGGAAAAGTTGGCTGAAAAAGTGAAATTAGATTTAGCTGCGGCGAATATAAATGTAACAGTTTTGGTTTCGAATCCTTCTTATTTTCAAAATAAAATATTAGCAGGGGAATCCGATTTCTACTTTTTTGGATGGAAATATGACCTTGCTGATGTCTCTGATTTTTTTGAAACTGTCGTTCACAGCCAAGTTGGTGCCTATGGTAGTTTTAACGGAATGTCTTACTCAGATGTTGATGTTGATGAATATATTGATCAAGCATCGCAATTGCTTGATGTAAGTGAAAGACAAGATGTACTTGCCCTTATTTCTAAACGCATATTGGAAGATAGAATTGGTGTTCCTCTTTTTGAGTCAGAGCTACTTTATGGAATAAGGCCTGAAGTTATTTGGGATATAAGATTGGATGGTCAGATTTTGGCTTCCGAAATTGTTGGAAAAGGAGTATAATAATTAGATAAATTTATCTAATTTGAATGTTCCATTCGCTTAAAGCCAAATTCACGATATCATTCGGTACACTGATTGTGCTCTTGTTTACGGCTTCCGGAGTGTTTTTGATTGATGCAAAATCAAGAGAAATTACTGCTGATATTGCTCAAAATTCTTTGAGTTTTGCTCATTTTACGAAAAATACGGTAATCGCAAATTATCAACAATATCTTGAACCGGGCGATTTCGTTTCATTTAACAGAGAGCTAAGAGGACTCTTGCAAAGAGATACCGATATAACCTCGATTGGAATTTCAAGTTATTCTGGACTTACGCTTTTTGATTCAGCAACTGAACAGAATGCTCAGTATACCGGGGTGCCACGAACTGTTCCTGATCAGGCGACATTAGATAGAATTCAATCTATTAATATTTCTGTGCTCTTGCGAACCGGACGTGTTATATATTTGAAATTTGATAGTGCTGGGAATGTTACTTCCTTAGATGTGAATGAAAAACCGATGGATCAAATCGGACCTAGTGATAGAATTACGAATATAATTGTACCAATTGATAATGCATATTCGATTGTATATACAATAAATTATCAGAGCCTTTTGACGCGTCTGGCACTTGCAAAATATCAAATCAGTATTTTCACAATTATAGGTTTGGTTTTAACTTTGCTTGTTTCATTTGTACTTTCTTCAAGTATTACAAACCCGATTTTAGATCTCAAGCGTGGTGTTTTGAAGATTGCGACCGGTGATTTTGAATCGAGAGTAGAGGTTAAAACTCAAGATGAAGTCGGTCTACTCGCTCAGTCTTTTAATATAATGGCGCAAGAGTTACAGGTTTCCACGAAGGCCTTGGTTTATAAGGAGCGTGTTGCCAAGGAATTAGAGCTTGCTGTCCAAATTCAAACTAATCTTTTACCGAAAGATAAACTTGTTTTGAATGGCCTCGATATTGCCGGAGGCTTGATTCCTGCAACTGAAGTTGGAGGTGATGCCTTCGATTATATTAAAGTTAATGACAATCAATATATAACTTATCTTGGAGATGTGACCGGTCATGGTGTGGCTGCCGGAATTGTTTCTTCAATTGTAAATTCACTCATGTATTCTTTCAGATCACAGGTCGATCTTATTGAGATGGTGAAACAGTTGAATGATGTGCTTCGTCGAAAAATCTCGCAAAAGGTTTTCGTTACAATGGCATTAACTCTTTGGGCTGAAGATAGCCGTACTTTGACTTATGCGAATGCCGGTCATCCGCCCATTCTATATTATGATTCTGCGACAAAAAAAGTTATTGATGTGAGATTGCAGGGGATGGCGATTGGTATGCTTGAAGATGTAGAAAAATTGGTCAAAACTCAGCAATTTACAATTAAGCCCGGTGATGTTTTTCTTATGTATAGTGATGGTATTGTGGAAGCGAATAATCCTGCAAAAGAGCAATTCGGCCTCGCTAAGTTGAAGATGGTTGTACAGGATGCCGCAATTGAAGATAAGCCTGCTGAAATAATTAAAAATACAATTCTAAGTAACATTATTGAGCACATCAACGGCAGTGAATATCTTGATGATATGACTGTTGTGGTGATGAAGGGGAAGTAAGAATTTACATCAAAATTCCCGGAACCGGAAACTTTTTGCAAAGTTCTTTTACTTCGCCACGAACGCGAGCTTGAACTGATTCATCTGTTGGAGCAGAGCAAACATCGTTGATCCATTTCGCGAGGATTTTCATTTCGGGTTCTTTTAGCCCACGAGTTGTGACTGCAGGAGTTCCGAGACGGATTCCAGATGGATCAAAAGGTGAACGAGTGTCATATGGCACCATGTTTTTGTTGCAAGAAATTCCGGCAAGTTCGAGAGCATGATCCGCTTCTTTTCCTGTGGAATTTTTGCTGGTCATGTCAATTAGCATCAAGTGGTTGTCTGTTCCACCGGAGATTACTTTGAAGTTGTAGTTCATCAGTTCGCTTGCAAGCACTTTTGCATTTTTGATTACCTGAGCTGTGTATTCTTTAAATTCTGGTTGAAGAGCTTCTTTAAAGGCAACGGCTTTTGCTGCATTGATGTGATCGTGTGGGCCGCCTTGCATTCCTGGAAAAATGGCTTTATCAACTTGTTTGCCAAATTGTGCCTTACACATAATCATTGCTCCACGAGGTCCACGAAGAGTTTTGTGGGTTGTTGTTGAAACAACGTCGAAGTGTGGAATAGGTGATTCAATTTGACCACCGGCAATCAATCCGGCGATGTGAGCAATGTCGGCAAATGTGATAGCTCCAATTTCATCTGCGATTTCCTTAAACTTTTTCCAATCCATATTTCGAGAGTATGCAGAGAATCCAGCAACAATCATTTTTGGGCGTTCTTTTAAGGCGATTTCTCTAACTTTATCCATGTCAATAATTCCATCTTCTTCAACTCCGTATCGAACGAAGTTATAAAGCATTCCGCTAAAGTTCACTGGGTGACCGTGTGAAAGATGACCGCCGTGATCAAGACTTAATCCCAAAACTTTATCACCAGGTTTGATGAAGGCCATATAAACTGCGGCGTTTGCTGGTGAACCTGAAAGTGCCTGAACGTTCACATGTTCGGCTCCAAAAAGTTCTTTTGCTCTATCGATGGCAAGATTTTCAATAACATCGATATTCTCTTGGCCAGCGTAGTAACGTTTTCCCGGATAACCCTCTGAATATTTATTTGTTAAAATACTTCCCATTGTTTCCAAAACTGCTGGAGAAACATAGTTCTCTGAGGCGATTAATTCTAACTCTTCGGCCTGGCGTTTTTCTTCGCGCATTATTGCGGCGTAAATTTGCGGGTCCTGCTTCTGCAAATGTGTGAACATTAGGAAAGGGGGTTAGGGGTGATAAGGGAATTATCAGTGATAATTAAATCCATTGGGACGTCGTGCTCTTCATTTGGAATTTCATCTACGATTTGTTCTTCAAAGGCCAGTCCGATTTTGAATGCTTTCGTATTTTTCAGAGTTCGATCGTAAAAACCACGGCCGTGGCCAATGCGGTGGCCGCGTTTATCGAAGGCGATCCCGGGAACAAGAATCAGATCCAGGTCTTCTGGGTTTGCTTCTTCGCTGGCGCCGTTCATCATGGG
Source organism: Candidatus Peribacteria bacterium (assembly GCA_943357175.1). Lineage (GTDB taxonomy): Bacteria > Patescibacteriota > Gracilibacteria > UBA1369 > 2-02-FULL-48-14 > CALRGE01. The sequence continues at coordinate 91,507 of CALRGE010000003.1, read as the reverse complement.
TTCGAGAATGCTAAAAGTTCCCGGCTCCAAAACTTCCCAGCTTCGAACCGGAATAATTTTTAGCTCGTTTCTATCAATTTTTGGTATGTAAACAGTTTGACCTTTTTTGAATGCATTTTTTATTAGCTCGTGTGTATCAACTTCTTCACCTGTTGAGACATAAGCCATGATTTTTTTTGCGGTTTTGAATTGCGGTAGATTTTCGAGTTTTTCTCTTATTGCCGCAGATTTTTTTGCATACAAATCAGGCGAGAGCGACTGGCGCTTCTCCCGCGTCTCCTGCCTTAATGCATTCTTCATAGTTGAATTCTAGGCGACCGAATATTGCCTTTGAAGAAGTCTTTTGTAAAGCAAAAAAACGTGTTAGAATCCTGCACACTTTAAATCACAATTATATGAACACAATCAGGTTAAAAATGGTGGTCTTAAGTGCGGCTCTTGTAAGTTTGATCTTCGGTGCTGCAGGAGGTGCTGTCACAACTTTGGCGATATTGCATTATTCAGATGACGGCGAAGAGAATTCTCAGATTGCGCTAAATATGAGTGAGCCATCTTTTTCTTATGCTTGGAATCAGGCTGCTCCCGCAGTTGTTAGCGTTGTTGAACTTAAAGATGTGAGTCAATATTATAATATGTTTTTTATGGGTGAGCAGCAGGCTCCCTCAGCTGATGGTGAACTGACTCAGGTTGCTGCTGGAACGGCTTTTGTGATTTCATCTGACGGTTTAGCGGTTACAAATAGGCACGTTGTGGCTGATGATAGTGGTCAATACGTTGCTTTTTTGTCTGATGGAACTGAAGTTGATGTGAAAGTTTTGGCAAAAGACACTCTGAACGATGTGGCTTTATTACAACTTTCCAGTGATATGGTGGAAACATATTCTACTGTTGAATTTGGAGATTCTGATATCATGTCTGTTGGTGATCATGTTATTGCGATTGGTAATGCTGAAGGTGAGTATGCAAATACAACTACAGCCGGGATTATTTCTGCTACCGGAAGACAAATTATTGCTGGTGGAGGTATGGAAGCCGCAAAAAGTTTAACAGGTCTGATTCAAACAGATGCAGCAATAAATCCTGGAAATAGCGGCGGTCCGCTTGTAAATTTATCTGGTCAGGTTATTGGAATGAATACAGCCGTTGATAGTTCTTCTCAAGGAATTGGTTTTGCAATAGCTTCAAATGAAATCCAAAGAGTTGTTAAATCTTATCAACAGTTTGGTAGAATTGTGCGACCTTATCTTGGAGTTAGATATATGATTATTACTCCTGCTCTTGCTGAAAAAAATGGCCTTTCCGTTGACCACGGTGCTTATGTTGTGGCTGATGTTCAAGCTGGACTTCTGCCTGTTATGAAAGATAGCCCTGCCGATAAAGCCGGAGTGAAAGAAGGAGACATTATTTTAACTTTGGATGGAAAAGAAATAGGTCAAAACTTTGATCTTTCAAATGCAATTTCTTCTTACTCTGTTGATGATACTGTAACGCTTGAAGTTTTACGAGATGGCAAGACGATTAATCTCCAGGTTAAATTAGAGGAAAGAAAGACTGAATAAATGAGTTGACGGTGAGTGCTTGCTCACCTATCATGTGGGCATGAAAATTATTGCTCATGTTGATGCCGATTGCTTCTATGTCTCTTGCGAAAGAGTGCGTGATAGAACTTTAATTGGCAAACCTGTTTGTGTGCTTGGAAATCAGGGCGCCTGTGTTATTGCTCGGAGTTATGAAATGAAGCCTTTCGGGGTGACGGTTGGAATGCCTATTTGGAAGGCGCGTCAACTTTGCCCCGAGGCTGTTTATGTGAAGCGTGATTTTCAATGGTACGGCGCTGTTTCTCATGCAATGCAGGATATTTTTAAGTCTTACTCAGATCGAGTTGAGTTTTATTCTGTTGATGAGAGCTTTATTGATTTTGGAAATTACGAGGGTGATCTTTCAAAACTTGGTTATAAAATGCAAAATGAAATTTTAGAAAAACTTCATATTCCTGTGAGTGTTGGCATTTCGCTTACCCGTACTCTTGCAAAAATTTGCTCTGACAAAAACAAACCCTTCGGTTTGAAAGTTGTGACTCCTGAAAATTTGGAGGAATTTTTGAAGTCGACTACCGTCTCAGAGATATGTGGAGTTGGAGAGAAACTTGCCGGTAGATTAAAAAATCAGATGATAGAAACTTGTTTTGATTTTGTTTCGACTCCTGCCAAAAGAATAAAGTCTATACTTAATAAACCCGGAGAAGAAATTTGGTATGAACTTCAAGGAAAGTCGATTCTAGAAATTAAAGATGCAAAGCCACAAAGAAAAGTGATTTCTCGCGGAGGTAGTTTGTGGGGTCACCACAAAGATCCCAAATATATTTTTGGTTTTTTGATGCGAAATCTCGAACGATTCTGCGAATCTCTTTTGAAAGAAGAAGTAGAAATTGGAGTTTTTACTTTGCTACTTCAAACGCAGAAAGGAGAATGCTTTAAGGTTGTTGAAAACCTCTCTGATTTTACTTCTGACTTTGGAGTTTTAACTGAGGCTCTAAAGAGGGCAGTTAAAAAAATGTTTATTCTTGGTGAAACATATAGTTATTGCCACTTAATAGGTTCGCCCGTTCGCTCGACTTACGCAAAACAGATGAGTTTTTTTGGATTAGAAGATGAGCGGAGAACTCGTATTTATCAAATTAAGCAAAATATAAATGAAAAGCATGGGCTTTTTACTTTGCGTAGTGCTTCAACGGCTTATGCAAATAAAGTTTTTAAAGATAAGGCCAGTGATTACGAAATTGTTGATATAGCCGGTAAAATTTGTTTTTAAATTATGTGCGTTGCAGTTGAATTTAATAAGAATGAAATTTCTTCTTCAGAGCAACTGAAGCACAACTTTAGAATTGACGGTGATTTTGTGCGAGTTTCAGTTTTAGATTCCAGACCGGTTTTACTGATTAGGGCGTATGGAGAGAACCGCTTGGTTTTTTGGGGTAATTCAGAATTTTTTCACTGCAAAAAAGAGTCCTTAACAGCAGGGAAGTGGGCTCATATGCAGCCTGAACTCGTTGAGATAATTGCGAATCGTGCTCAAACGCATGGTACTTGGTTCCAGGTAAAAGAAGGAATTCGTGGAGTTCTTGTAAAAATTCGCGGCGTTGAACAGTGTTTCATTCTCACCGAACCCTCAACTCACTATTTCAAAACCATGACTCACGCCGAAAGAATGGCTGTGCTGGTGGGGCAGGTGATTTAAGTTACAGGCTATTACTCTGATGTCGATTACAGGTATTTTTCAGGACTTATTCAGCTTTTGAGTTTAGTTTTAGATTGTTCGGCATGTGGGGCTAGCAATTGGCTTGCATCTCAAGGATTGTCACCATGGGATAGGGGTTCGAATCCCCTTAGCTCCACCATCCGAGCATGACACATGAAAAAGGACCCTTATGAGGTCCTTTTCTTGTAGCAATGTTCCCAAGGATTGTCGTAAGTATTATACACCAAAGTTGGCTTTGATCAAACTCAACATTCACCCATGCTTTATCTTCAAAACCAAAATACTACCGCATAATAAAACTGTAATCGAGTTGGCGAGTATTAAAGGTGTATCATGAAGTAATAGTCCATAAACCAGCCAGAGAAATATACCTAATGTGCTAAACGAATACATTAAAAGAGAAATTCCTTTTGTATCCTTGGTTTTGAATGTTTTTATTGCTTGCGGCAAAAAAGCTCCGGTTGTACATATTGCAGCCACTATTCCGATTGTCTGAATCCAGTTTATTTCCATTTAGATAGGGGGTATGTGGCGAGCAAAGTTTTATTATTTCCTGGTTCTCAAACTTCTTATTTTGAAAATGAGCCTGGTTAGGCATAAAAAGAATCCGGCTCCAGTGATTAATATAAGAATTGAATCGTGCATTAAAAGGCTGGAAACCAACCATATTGAGAATCCGATTGTGCCAAGTGAATCTCTGAAGAGAGCAATTACTTTTGCATTTTTAATTTTGAATATTTTTATTGTTTCTGTGGTGACAAAATTCGATGTTATAACTAACAGTGCACCTATTAATCCGATTATTTTTATCCAGGTTTCCATGAATGTAAGGAGAAAATGCTGAGCCGGAAGGCTCAACTTCGTTGAGTTTGGTGCGCGATGTTGGAGTCGAACCAACGACCTACTGGGTGTAAACCAGTCGCTCTAACCAACTGAGCTAATCGCGCATGTCGAGTGCTGAGCAAATATACCAAAACTTTCAAAGAACTCAAGAGATAAATGGCTAAGATAAGATATTTTGAATTCCCGATTCAATTGTATTTTCTTTGTCGTAGAGAAAATATGATACTTCATCCAGTATTTTGGCTAATCTTATGAGAATTTCTTTAACTGCAATCTCATCATTTTTAGGTATATCGTAAGATTTAATTTCATCATCCTTAAAATCTTTTCTGGTCTTAATTCTAAAATTTTTAGAGATTTGTTTTAGTTTTTCAATCTCTTCTAGAAGTTTATTTATAAGTGCATCGTAGTATTGCACTCTTAGAGTTTCATTTTCGTCAGTTAATGAGTCAATATATTTTTTGTATTCTTCGTTTTTTGCTTCTAGTACTGTAATCTGAGCCATTTCATTTAAAATAAAATACAGTCGATCTTCAGCAAATATTCTCGAATCCCTGCCTTTGTTCATCATTCCTTTAGCAATACAGTCCAAGGCTTGTGCATAAGGCAAGCAGTCATTCCATCTGTGCCCGCCTGTAAGTGGTGAATGTACGTTACTTTCTAACTTTTGATGTTTTTCCATGTCACAAAAATACTATTTTTTGTACTACCAAACAAGCTTGTCCTTCTGACGAGAACCGAATAGGCCGACAAGTCGGCTATGGTGGGCAAAAGAGGACTTGAACCTCCAACCCGAAAATTCAGGACCAGAACCTCAATCTGGCGCGTCTACCAGTTCCGCCATTTGCCCACGTTGGAACATTTTCTTAGCCTAGCTCGCATAAAGCGAGTGGTAGTACTGCGAATTTTAACTGATCTTTTCTAAAGTACAAGAATAATGTTATTATTTTGCCGTGGACGCCAACCTACAATTCCTGCAGAACCTTATAATTGCTCTTTTACTGGGTAGTTTAATTGGAGTTGAAAGAGAAAAAGATCATCATGGAAATACAGAGAATCTGCAGTATGAGTTTGGTGGAATTCGAACTATGTCACTTATTGGTATGCTTGGATACCTGGTTTATCAGGTTTTTGGAGATAATTTAGTTTTGCTTTCAACTTTTACAGGAGCGTTTTTGCTTCTACTAATTGCTTCTTATGTGGTTACTTCAGCACTAAATAAGAATACCGGAGCCACCACAGAAATTGCTGCGATTTTTACTTATATAATGGGTATTTTAGTAGCTCAAGATCAGCTTTTATATGCTTCTTCAGTTACTTTGATTGTCGTAATGCTGCTTTATTTTAAGGAAAAACTCCATGATTTTGCTCATCATATTGAGAAAGATGAACTTTATGATGCTATAAAATTTATTGCTGTTGTTTTTGTTATTTTGCCGATTTTACCGAACCAAACTTATGATGCATTTGGAGTTGTAAACCCATATCTTATTTGGCTGATCGTAGTTTTAATTTCTACCATTTCTTTTTTAAGTTATGTGGCAATAAAAGTTATAGGCCCTAAACGAGGAATTGGAGCTAGTGGATTCTTGGGTGGACTGATTTCCTCAACAGCAGTTTCAATAAGCCTTGCAGAATTAAGTAAAAAAACAAAAAAAATAGTGAATCCTTTTGTAGTCGGTATATTACTTGCATCGTCAACAATGTTTGTTAGGGTTTTACTTGAAATTACATTTGTAAATCCGGCACTTTTCTCAACTTTAATACTTCCACTTTCAGTTATGGCAGTATCTGGACTTTTTGTTTCGGCAATATTTTGGTTTAAAGAAAAAGATAGTAGTTTAAATAACTATTCAGGTAAAGATTTAAAATTAAAGAGCCCACTTCAATTAACAACTGCTATTCAATTTGCACTTCTTTTAACTGGTCTACTTTTTGTGACAGCTTATGTTAGTAAATATTATGGAAGTGGTGGGATTTATGTAACTTCTTTTTTGACCGGTTTACTAGATGTTGATGCAATTACAGTTTCAATGGCAAATTTATCTTTGAAGGGAGAAATTACATCTGTTGTTGCTAGCACTGCAATTACTATTGCTGTTATGACAAATACCCTTACAAAAGGTTTTATCGTATTCTTTTTTGCTTCAAGTGCGGTAGGTCGAAGAACTATTTTATCAATGCTTTTTATTGTCACAACTGGTTTAATCACTCTACTGCTTTCTAATCCTGGTACTTATGGTACTTACTGAATCAAAGATGCTTCCGCTTGGTAGTGAAGCGCCTAATTTTTCTTTAAAAGGAATAGATAATGAGATGCACAATCTTGAGGAATATTCTTCAGCAAAAGTTTTGGTGATTGTTTTCATGTGTAATCATTGTCCTTATGTTCAGAAAATTTGGTCTGATATGGTGAGCTTAGTTGCGGTAATGCCGAGTGAAGTTCAATTTGTTGGAATCAACTCAAATGCAAATTCTAATTATCCGGAAGATTCTTTTGAAAAAATGTCTGAATACGCTAAAGAAAAAGGTCATAATTTCCCTTATTTATATGACGAAAATCAAGACGCAGCAAAATCTTACGGCGCAGTTTGTACGCCAGATTTTTTTGTTTATGACGCTCAGCGTAAGTTGAGCTATCGAGGGAACTTTGATGGCATAAAATCTGCAGTTTCAGATTTGTTAGAAAACAAAAAACCCACTGAGAGTCAGAAACCTTCAATGGGCTGTTCAATTAAATGGAACTAATTCTTTCCAGCCAAACTATATTTATCACGACCCACACGAACGAATTGAGATTTGTTCTTTAGGTTTAGGTAAATCGTAATCGTTTTAACATGACGTCTTTCAAGAACTGCTTTTGTGATTTCTTCACGAGTTCGAGCCACGCCGTCTACTAGAATTTCTTCAATTACGTCTGCAACAGTTCCTGTTTTATAACCCCAGTCGCTGTGAGCGTAAATTCCTCGTCCAATCAAAATAAACTGAGAGTTTCTGATTAGTTCATTGTGAACTGCCTGTACATTAACTCTCTTGGAATCAAATTTAGAATCAGTAATAAGTGTTGCGATTTTTTGGAAGTGTAGAGCCTTTTTTTCACGAGTGAAAATGTAATTAATTTTATCGCGAAGTGTTCTTGGATGGATGTGTCTCCATGAGAATAATCCAATTCCACCATCTGTGAATTTACATTCTTTAACAACTCTTAGAATATTTTCTATTGTTCTTGTATCAAGTTTTGTATTTAGAGCTTCATTAATTTTTACTGCCAATTTATCTGTTGGAATCACATGTTTTGAACCTTGTAGAATTTTCAAACCTGTACTTGCAACTGAATTGATTAAATCATCGTTGAAAGAAGAAAGTTTGAAATAAGGATGATATTTCAATGTATTAGATTCGTTTTGAATACCTTGATCTAAAATCAACGCGAGGTGTAAATCTTGAATTTCTTGCTCGGTAATATTTGGAAGGATGTTAAGAAGAAGATTTTTGAAATGTTGATCTTGAACAATTCCACCCTGCTTTTCTAAAAGTGCTTTTGCAAATTCAGTTAAAATTCTAACATTAGTGTTTTGAGCGTTTCTTTCTAGTTTACGAAGTGCACTCTTTTCAATTTGTCTAATTCTTTCGCGAGTAACTCCAAAGTGTGAACCAATTTCTTCCAATGTCATCCTTTTTCCTTGCTCGAGTGCAAAGCGATTTTCAATAATGAACTTTTCCTTTTCGGAAAGAACAATAAGAAGGTGAGTAATAAGAGCGTGAAGTTGCAAATCCTGAGGTGACATTTTATTGTCAACGGTGAAGTTAGTAGTGACCATAGTTCACAATTTGTTAGAATAGTAGCCAGGATTTCTCACACATTTAACAACACACTATCATATGTAATATTTTTGTAAAGTTCACATTTTGTCTAATTGGTATCCTAAGCAAGGAACGGTTGATATAAGAGATTTTTTTGATTCAGAGTCAATCTTCTTTCTTAATCTACTTATATAAACTTCAATTGTATTTTGAGAAATAAAATTTCTACGCGTCCAAACGTAATCAATGATTGTATCTCGACTTGTAACTTCACCAGCATTTAACATTAATAATTCCAATAAAAAATATTCTTTTCTTGTTAAAAAATTACAGTTTGAGTCAATAATGATTGCACGCTTTTTTTTATCTAGAATTAACGGGCCCATTTGAAAATATCTATTACTGGCTTCACTCTGACGAGTTCTTGAGCAATCTTTTATTATTGAGGGAATTTCTTCAAGTTTTATTCCGTCTTCTATGTAAATTATACGATGTGAAAATTCTCGAAAAGGATCAATTCTAAAAATATATCTATGAAGATCTCCAATCAAAATAATTGGAATATCTCTGTTTAAATTCCTTAAAAAATTTATCAATCTTTCCCAAGTTTCTTGAGTGAGAGGATGATAAAAAACTACTGAATCGGTATATGGAAACCAATCACCGAAAAGGTGTTCAGGACTGACTGTTATACATTCAATGTTTTGTCTTTTGAATGTTTGTGCAAGCATTCCTGCTTGTTTTGGATATGGACTGATAATTGTTGTGTGCATGTGGCTGTGGTTAAGTGAGTAGATCATAATTTTAAATAAAAATAATGAGTAATAGGAAATGCTTTCAACGGGTTGAATTTCCTGTTGTCAGAGAACGGGCAACAGTCAAAAAATGGCTTACTGTCAACAAAATTTGACAACATCAATTCTATAAGCTTGCTTTACAAATCAACAATTATTTTGTTAGCCTTTGCCGCCTGTTACCAACAAATATGCAAATTGAAAGTTTGATGCAATTAGGGTTTACGGAAAAAGAAGCAATGGTTTATTTAATTTTATTGCGCATCGGTCCTTCTCCGGCGAGCGTTGTGGCGAATAGATTAGATATCAAAAGAGCCACGGCTTATGCGGTTTTGAATTCACTTTGTCAGCGTGGAATTGTTTCCTTTGAAGAAATGAATAATGGAAGAAGATTTATTCCACATGATCCAGAGTGCATACTTTACAATCTTGAAAGACAAGAATCTGATTTGAAATTTAGAATGCAGGTTGCAAAAAACTGTGTTGAAAAATTACAAAATAATTCAGTTGGTCAAGATATAAATAGACAAAAAATTGTTTATCATAAAGGTGCAAAAGCAATTCATAAATTTTTGAAAGAAAAAATTTCTAATGATTTTCCTTTACGTGTTTTATTTATGGATTTTGGGACTAATTCACAATCTTCAAAAATACTAAATGATTATTTAGAAAAATTATCACAAAAATGTGTAGAAAATATTTTTTTATGTATTCCAGAAGGCATGAAGAAAATTGCAAAAAACTTGTACGAAAACTTTTTGATTTTTGAGTCAGATATGGAAAATATTTTTGTTAATGGGCAACTTTTACTTTGTGAAAATAAAGTCATATTTATTTTTTCTAACGACAAAGAAACTGAGCTGATGTGTCTTGAAGATCCTTTTTATTCCACCTTTGTTGAAAGTGTTTTAATGAAGGACTATTTTGAATAGTTATTTCTTCTTTGGAGTTTTTTTAGCAGCAGTTGGCATAATAACAGCACATTCGCCTTTGCATGATCCTGTTTCACAACAAGATGCGCTTGAGCTAGTGCTTGCGCAACTTTCATTTGAACAAAGCATTAGCTTAAGTCCAAAAACAATTAAGATACTTGGCCATAGATAGCCCCAAGTTTCTGTAGGAATTATGTCGAACTTTTGTAAAAGTACAACGGCACCAATAATAAATGCAATTAAGCCTCCCCACATATGATTATCTTTTGAGTGATCTGAGCAGCATGACATATATATATGGTTAAAGTATTTTCATTATCCTACAATTTTTTTAGTCTGCAAATATGTAGCCTTGTCAGGAAATTATGATATACTCGAATTCGATTTAATATTTAAATTTTCAATTTATGGCGGACGAGACACAAAATGCAGCTCAACAGCAGTTGCAAGTTAAGGTTCCAGATGATTTACAGGCTGGAGTTTATGCTAATGCGGTTTCAGTTAATGTAAATTCAAATGAGGTTGTGGTTGATTTCGGTTACCTTGTTCCAAACCGACCTTCACCATTAATTGAAGTTGTAAGCCGAGTAAACATGAATCAGCGAACTGCTGAATCTTTCATGAAGGTTTTGACAGGGGCACTTGAGGATTTCAAAAAGAAATCTGCGGCTCAGCCAAAAGATGGAGGAATGACATTACCTGAAAATGCTTAATGCGTGCAGTTGTTCAAAGAGTTTTGGATTCGCATGTTACTGTTGAGAATGATCTTGCAGGTATGATCTCAGGAGGCCTATTGGTATATTTGGGTGTAGAAAAAGGTGATTCGAATGATGATCTTATTTGGATGGCGGAAAAAATCATTAAAATGAGGATTTTCCCAGATTTAAATGAAAAAATGCAATTTCCTATAACTGAAATAGCAGGGTCTATTTTGGTAGTTTCTCAGTTTACACTTTGTGCTGATTTATCTGGTGGTAATAGACCTAGTTTTGGTGGAGCCGCGGAGCCATCAATTGCGAAGCAAATGTATGAATCTTTTGTTTCTTATATAGAGGACAAAGGGATTAAGATTCAAACAGGAATTTTTGGAGCACATATGATGGTTTCTTCTGTAAATGATGGTCCGGTCACTATAATTCTTGATTCAAAATCAAAAATCGGTTAATTTCTACATAATTTAAATAAATTTTATGGCTTTAATGGAAGATGTAATGTCATTGTGTAAGCGTCGTGGTTTTGTTTTTCCAGGAAGTGATATTTATGGTGGCCTCGCAAATACTTGGGATTACGGACCATATGGTTCTCAACTAAAGAGAAATATTTTGAATTTTTGGTGGAAGACTTTTATTGATGATCGTGATGATATGCTTGGTCTTGATAGCGCAATTTTGATGAATCCACGGGTTTGGGAGGCTTCTGGTCATGTTAAGAACTTTGCTGATCCTTTGATGGACTGTAAAAATTGTCAGGAAAGAGTTCGTGGAGATAAAATTCTCGAAGAAAAATTGCAAATTACAATTGCCGGTTTGAGTAATGATGAGATTTTCAATAAAATTATGGATGAGAAAATTAAATGTCCTAAATGTGGGAAATTAGATTGGACTCAGCCTCGTGCCTTCAACCTTATGTTTAAGACTTACCAAGGTGTTATTGAGGATACAGCTGAGCAAATTTACCTTCGACCTGAGACTGCACAAGGAATTTTCGTGAATTTTAAAAATATTATTGATTCAATGCGAGTGCGTCTTCCATTTGGTGTTGGGCAATATGGAAAATCTTTCCGAAATGAAATTACTCCAGGGAATTTTATTTTTAGAACACGTGAATTTGAACAAATGGAGATTGAGTATTTTGTTAGACCTGAAAACGCAGAGCAATATTTTGATGCTTGGGTTGAGGATTATAAGAAATTTTTTGCTGATTTGGCTATACCTGCCGAAAAATTGCGACTTCGATACCATGAAAAAGATGAACTTTCTCACTATTCTACTAAAACCGTGGATTTTGAATATGAATTTCCATTTGGTTGGGGTGAATTGATGGGAATCGCTCATCGCGGTTCATATGATTTAGATCAACATATCAAATTTTCAGGAGAAAAATTGCAATATCGTGACCCAATGACAAATGAAGTTTTTGTTCCACATGTTGTTGAGCCGGCGCTTGGGCTAACAAGAATGTTTTTGATTGTATTATTGAGTGCTTATCAGCTTGAAAAACTTGAAAATGGTGAAGAAAGAACGGTTATGCATTTTTCACCTAAAATCGCACCGGTTCAGGTTGCTGTTTTTCCACTTCAGAAAGATTTATCGGCGGAGGCCACAGCAGTTTACAAAGATTTAAAAAAGGCTTTCCGAGCTGAGTTTGATGAAAGTGGAGCAATTGGTAAGCGTTACCGCCGTCAAGATGAGATTGGGACTCCTTTTTGTATAACTTTTGACTTCGATTCTCGAGATGACGCTTCTGTAACGGTTCGTGATAGAGATTCCATGAAACAGGAGAGGGTGAAGATAGAGGATTTGAAGGAATACTTGGCTGGTAAACTGTAACACTTTACTCGGTTTGATTATTATGTTATAATTCTAGGATTTTATAAATTAAAAGTCTATATATGCCGTTACCAGAAAATAAAAATTCTACTGAGGTTAATGAGAATCCACAGCAAGATTCAAAGGAATCAAAAAAATATGTTCCCACTAAGGAAAAAACAAAACCAAATGTCGATCAAGCTGAATTTGATGATAAAAAAGCTGCGGAATTAGCAATGATTTTAAATCAAACACAGGGTATGAGTGATAAAGAGATATTCAACTATATAGAAAATAAACAAGCAGGTTTAGAGACTGTGGCAAATAGTGATTCCGAGAAAATCAATCAATCTGCAGAAATTGCAGCTTTACTTGAATATATTGATTCTAGAGTTAATGATCCTAAACAAAATGCTACTGATATAAGTAAATATATAAGTGTTAGTGGATATTTTAAGGCTCAACTTTCACGATATAAGGTATTATTAGGTGTTCCTGGTGCATTACTTGATAATTACTTAAATAAGTAAAGTAGATAGGAATAGACGCTTGTTAATTTCGTCTTTTTCTGCTATAATTATCAGATAGATCAAATCTGATGAGTATGGCAAAAATATTTCATTCATATGTCGCGAGTCTTAAGAGGGGGGCTGATTACTTTTATGACTTTCAAGTATTCCTAGGGCAAATTTTTTCAACTTATTTAGAAAGTTTAAAAAAACCAATGCTTTATTGGAGTCAGTTGAAGGAATTTTCAGTGAATTTTTATCATGAACTTACATGGGAAAATACAAAGAGTTTTGCTTGGTATGCTTATGATAATTATCTAACGACCGCTTTCTTCTTGGCACATTATAAGCAGGTAATTTTTTCAGTACTTGCTGTTTACTTAGCATATAAACTTTTTTGGAGCTTATTAAGAGGCATATATGCATATTACGCAGCAAAAAAGAGAGTTTACATTCTTATTACAATGCCAAGAGAGGAGTCTGCAAAAGATAAGGAACATGCAACTGAGAAAGATTTTAAGGAGAAAATTGCGATTATGGATCAGCTTTTCAGGGGTCTACATGAAATTAAGGAATTGAATATATGGAACGAATTTTTAGTTTGGTTATTCCATAAGGACTCAATCTCATTTGAAATTCATGCAAAATTTAAAGAAATTACTTTTTACGCATCAATTAATCCTTATTATGCGGAAATTTTAGAGAAGCAAATTACTACTTATTACACAAATGCTGCCATTGAATATATCAAGCCTCCTGATATGCGGGATCCAAAAATCAAAACATTTTTGAAGTCCTTTTATATGTACTTAAAAAAAGAGGACGCATATCCAATTAAAACCTTTAAAACTCTTGAAAATGACCCTTTGAATGATTTTACAAACGTTTTGTCTAAGCTTGAAGATAATGAAAGGGCGATGATTCAAATTATGTTAAGACCTGCTGGTCTTCAGTGGGCTAAACGTGCTTCAGAAGTTGGTAATGCTTTATTTAAAGGAAAAAAGGAAAGTAAATTGTGGTCAATTCCAGGCTTAAATATTTTAGGCTGGTTTTTGACTGCGATGTTTCAAGGTGCTGAAGCTGCAAGTAAAAATTATGCACCTGGTGCAAAACAAGGAGATTCATATGTTCGTATGCTTCAAACAGAAGAAGAGTTGGCAAAAATGATTGGTGAAAAGGCAAGACAGGTTGGTTTTGAAACTGTAATTCGTGTTATGGCTTCATCTGATAAGGGTGAAAATAGATGTGATACCATTTTGAATGGTATGTTCGTTGCTTTTAATGCAACAAAACAAGCAGATTCAAACTGGTTTCAATCAAGAAGATTGATACTTCTGGATTTCATTAATACTCCAATAATGAACTTTGCAGCTTCCAGAAGATTTATGGAATTCGGAGAAAAGAAATCTATTCTTACTCCTGAAGAGTTAGCTTCATTATTCCATTTGCCAACAACTCGTTACAACTATACACCGGTTATTAAATGGCTTCAGTACAAGCTTTTGCCTGCACCGAACGATCTTTCAGACGAGGGTATTTTGCTTGGTTACAATTTCTATCGTGGAGTTAGAAAAGATATTAGATTTAAAAAGAGAGATCGAAGTAGGCATCATTATATCATCGGGCAAACAGGTACAGGTAAATCTGCTTACATCAGTTCAATTGCTCGTCAGGATGTTCTAAATGGAGATGGTGTTTGTGTGGTTGATCCTCACGGTGATTTGATTGAAGATATTTTGCAATATATTCCAAAGGAACGTGCGAAAGATGTGATTGTATTTGATCCGTCAGATATTGAAAGGCCTATGGCTTTGAACCTTTTGGAGGCGGAAACACCTGAACAGCAAGACATGGTTTCAAGTCAGGCTACTGAAATTTTTATTAAGATTTTCGGTGATGAAATTTTCGGGCCTCGAATTCAGCACTATTTCAGAAATGCTTGTTTAACATTAATGTCTGATCAAGATGAAGGTGCCACTTTAATTGATGTACCGAGAATTTTCGTTGATGAAGAATTTATGAAATATAAGGTTTCTAAAGTAACAAATCCAATCGTGAAGTCATTCTGGGAACATGAATATGCAAATACAGGTGAACGTGAAAAGCAGGAAATGATTCCGTATTTCTCGGCGAAATTCGGTCCATTTATTACAAACTCAATAATGAGAAATACTATTGGTCAAACAAAATCTGCATTCAATTTTAGAAAATGTATGGATGAACAGAAAATTCTTCTCATCAATCTTTCAAAGGGTAAGCTTGGTACATTAAATACTCAGCTCCTTGGTTTGATCGTAGTTGCTCAGCTTCAGATGGCGGCTATGAGTCGTGTTGATACTCCTGAAGATCAGAGAAAGGATTTCTTCCTATACGTCGATGAGTTCCAGAACTTTGCAACAGATACTTTCTGTTCAATTCTATCTGAGGCCAGAAAATATAGGTTGAATTTGATTATTGCTCATCAGTATATAAGTCAGCTAACTGTTACAAAATCAGGTTCTGCAAATACACAAATTCGTGACGCGGTATTTGGTAACGTTGGTACATTGCAATCTTTTAAGGTTGGTGCTGAAGATGCTGAGTATCTTGCAAAAGAATATGCGCCGGTTTTGACCGAGCAGGATGTTATTGGTATAGCGAATTATAAGGCTTATATTAAGTTGACAGTAAATGGATCAACATCAAGACCTTTCTCTTTGGCTACGATTTGGGATGAAACTGGTAAAAGTGAGAAAGTTCGAGATATCATCAAACAATATTCAAGAATGAAATATGGCAGAAAAAGAATATTTGTAGATCAGGAAATTTCAGCTAGAATTGGTGTTGATATTCAGGAGCTTGGAAAAAACACAGATCCGAGTTACTCTGTGGATACTAAAAAAACGGAATCTCTGGATGAACACAAACCCATGACTCCTCCAACTCCAAGTACTGATGTTACACCGTGAAAATACTAAACTGGAAATAGGCCCTGAAAATGAGGGTGTAACAAAGATAATCTTTTCAGATCATAGGCACCTTAGAGCTGTTTCAATGGTTATTTTTTTTGTGCTGGCTATTTTTTTTGTAGGCCTTGTTTATGTTTCAGTGAACACAGATTCTAAACTGGCTGAAAGAGATAAATATATCGCCTCTTTGATTGAGGAGGTTGGTCAACTTAAACAGACTGTTTCAAGTGTGAAAAAAGTTGCAGTTATGACACCGAAAACAAGTGTCAAGAAAACCGCTTCAACAACTGCAGCGGTATCTTTAGCATCAGAAGATCCCTCATTTGATTTTTTGATTCTTGGAACGAACGGAAATCTTACAGACACAATAATGGTTGCAAGTGTTAATTCAGAATTAAAGAAAATAACACTTTTTTCGATTCCGAGAGATTTGTATATAAATGGTCGTAGAATTAATGAATCACTTTATTACTATGGAATTTCTGAATTAGAAAAACAAATCACAAGTATTACAGGTTTAAGTATTGAAAAATATATAAAAATAGATTTAAAGGGATTTGTTAGTGTAATAGATGTTTTAGGAGGTCTTGATATTTACGTTGATGAGGCGATTTATGATGGGCTTTATCCTAATGCTTACGGTGGTTACAGCCCTTATTCTGTTTCCATTGGGAATTATCATATGGATGGAACAGAATCTCTTAAATATGCTCGTAGCAGAAAATCTAGTTCTGATTTTGCCAGAGCAGAGAGACAGCAAAAAATTGTTGGAGCCGTTAGAACAAAAATTCTTCAAATGGATGGTGAAATGGAAATGAAAGATTTATTTGCAATTTTACAGTCAGCAATTGTCAATGTTACAACTGATGTAAATATTTTGGAATTGATTACGTACTACTCATATAAAGATTTTGAGCTGGATTCAGGTTTTGTGCTTTCAAATGAAAATTATTTGTATTCCTTGATAAATCAAAGTGGGGCGTATACTCTGTTGCCGAAAACAGGAAACTTCGACCAAATTAAAGAAGTTATTAATAATCTAGTTACTCATTAAGATGATTTCACAAAATGCTTTCGTTGTAGTTGATTGTGAAACTACAGGTTTAATTTCTGCACTTGATAAAATTATTGAAATTGGCGCTGTCAAAGTTGTAAATGGTGAAATAATTGATGAATTTTATACAATGGTGAATCCCGGAGTTTTTGTTCCTTCTGAGGTAACTCATATTACCGGAATTACAACTGATATGCTTGCTGGTGCGCCTGATTTTAAGTCAATTGCTAAAAAATATATGGAATTCATGGGTGATGCTGTTTTTGTTGCGCACAATGTAGTTTTTGATCGTGGATTTGTGAATCAAGAGTTGAGTCGTAATCTTGAAAGCCCAATGAGTGGCCCATTCTTGTGTACTATTGATCTAGCGAGATATCTGCATCCAAATCTTTCAAAATATGCTCTTGGAGCACTTTGTGAACATTTTGCTGTTGATTTACCTCAAGCACACCGAGCAATTCATGATGCGCGTGCAACTGCAGGTTTACTTATCAAGTTTTTGAAATCTATGCAGAACGGCGGAGTGAAAGACTTAAGAGATATTCCTGTAATTCAGAATATGCCGAAAAAGGAGGCACTGGTTGTGGAGAATCAGATTTCTTTGTTTTAATACTCGATGGTGTCGAGCCTATTTACTCATTGCGGCTAATCCTCCTTGAATATGGTAAACATTCTCGTAGTTTTGGCTTGATAAATACTCCGCCGCATCGTGACTACGAATTCCGTGCAAACAGTAACAAATGATTTTTTTGTTGTTGGGAATTTGTTCTAGTGAAGAGGGGAGTGATTGAACGTGAATATTTGTGGCACCTTCAAGATGTCCTTGTTCGTATTCCATAGGTGTTCTCACGTCCAGCAAAAAAATGTCATTCCAGTTCTGGTTGATGAAGGATTGGGCTTCTGAGGCTGAAAGAGTCTGAATTGACATAGAAGAAAAAAACGAATGGCTCGACTTCGTCGAGTTTGGTTGCGGGGGTTGGATTCGAACCAACGACCTCCGGGTTATGAGCCCGACGAGCTGCCACTGCTCTACCCCGCGAATGGATTCTACGAGAATAGTCTACTTAAGGCAAGTTTGAATTTTTTTTAAATGCGTGTATTATACCCGCACGTTTATTACTTATCTCTAATTATATGCAACAAGCATACTGCGTGAAATGTAAGGCAAAGAAAGACATGGCTGACGCTAAGCAGGTTGAAATGAAAAATGGCCGACCAGCCATGAAAGGTAAATGTGCAGACTGCGGATGCGGAATGTACTGCATTCTAGGAAAGAAGAAGTAATTCTCTTCAAATTCAAAAAGACCCCTGGTGAAAGCTGGGGGTTTTTTGTTTGGCTAAAAAACCGAAAAGCTCGACTTCGTCGAGTGATGGTGGCGGGGGGCGGAATTGAACCGCCGACCTCGGGCTTATGAGTCCCGCGCTCTAACCAACTGAGCTACCCAGCCACGCGGAGGGAATATTATGCAAGAATTTTCCTTAATGCAAGCTTTAAACCTTGTATGGGTTGGAGCTGAAGAAGAATTTCCACCATTTTTTAGGCGTAGACCAGCCTGCTCTAATCTGTTGAGCGACTTCTTCTGAGTTTTGATCTTCAGATATAACCACAAGATCTTTATCAGGAATTATTATCACTTTTTCACCCGGATTCACTAGGCCAAGGTTCTGTTTCGCAATTTTTTCAATATATTCTCTTGAAGTGTAGTATTGAAAATCCTCGAGTTTTTTGCTGTTCTCATCTGCTAATGCTTTGTTTTTATTCTGGAATTCCGCAATGTGTTGTTCAATTTGGTAGTTGTCGTAAATTGAAACTGTGAGGTTGTAGAGCATGTATGCCAGTAGAAAAAAGCCCACAATCAAAACTAATTTTGCGACTCCGAATTGATTGTTGTAGCTTAGATTTTCCATATTTGCTAGAATGACCGCGTAATTCTATCTTAATTATGAAATTTTTTGAAGGAGCAAATAAAATATTCTTTGTGGGAATCGCAGGAATCGGAATGAGCGCTTTGGCAAGGTTTTTTAAGGCTAAAGGCTTTGAGGTTTTGGGTACTGACTCGACAGAGTCAGCTTTATGTTTAGAGCTTCAGGCAGAGGGGATTAATGTAAAAATCGGTCATGGGGAGGTGCCTAAAGATGTTGATTTACTTATTTACAGCGAGGCGGTTCCTCAGGATAATATTGAATTGGAACGGGCTCGAGATCTAGAAATTCCAACCCTGACTTATTTTGAGGCTTTGGGGAAAGTTGCGGAATCATTTCATCTGGTTGCGATTGCTGGAACTCACGGAAAAAGTACAACAACTTCAATGTTAGGTTTGATTTTGACTGCTGCCGGTTTTGATCCGACTGTGATTGTTGGAACAAAAGTTAAAGAGTTTGGAAATAAAAATATTCGAGTGGGTGAGAGTGATTTGATCTTGGTTGAAGCATGTGAATATCGTCGAAATTTTCTTCATTTGAAGCCTGATTTATTGGGAATTCTGAATGTGGAAATGGATCATTTAGATTACTTTAAAAGTTACGAAGATTATGAGAAAGCTTTTCAACAATTTGCAGATCAAAGTAGGGAAGTTGTGTGGCCTGAAGATGTTAGTGAATATGAAGGTGAATTGACTGTGCCCGGCGAACATAATTTGCTGAATGCGGCGATGGCGGCGAATTTGGCGCGAAAATTGCAGGTTCCTGAGCAGATAATCGCTTCCGCGTTGAAAGAATTTAGTGGGGTTTGGAGACGTTTTGAATATTGTGGCACAAGTTGTGGCGCTTTGGTTTATGACGATTATGCTCACCATCCCACTGAGATTATGGCCACTTTACAGGCAGCTCGTGAAAAACATCCTGAGGCTAGAATTGTCGCTGTTTTTCAACCTCATCAGTACAGTCGAACAGCTGCACTTTTTGATGACTTTGCAGAATCTTTTGAAGATGCTGATGAAGTTATTATTGCTGACATTTATGAAGCACGCGATACAGATGAAGATAAAGCCGCGGTTTCCGCGGAAAAGTTAGCTGATGCAATTCCTGAAGCTCAGCATATTAGCGGAATGGAAAAAATTGCCCACTATTTACTAGATACTTTGAATGAAGGTGACATGGTTTTGGTGATGGGGGCAGGTAATATTACAAATCTCATTCCGATGATTTTAGATGAGGGTGGGGTTGGGGGAGTGTAGACTGCAGTCGACTGCAGTTTGACTTGTTTAAAGTTGTTTTTTAATATGCCGCCGGCGGCAGTTTCTAACCTGTAAAAGTGCACCCGGGTGCACTTTTAGATCTTTGGTCTGGCAAAATATCCTTCTTTAGAATCTTCAATTTCTATGTCTTGCTCTGCTAGAGTTTTTCGAATTTCGTCGGATTTGCTGAAGTCTCGGTTTGCACGTGCAGACTCGCGTTCTTCAATTAGTGATTGTTGGGCTGGAGAGAGTTTGAAATCAACAGGGAAGATTTGTAAAAACTCGTTTAGCTTTTCTAGAGTTGATTTTAGATGGGCGGGTTTGGAGTTTATCCATTCATAAATAATGCCAAGTGTTCCTGCAACGTCAAAATCGTTATCCATTTTCTCTTTGATTTTTGTTAGTATGACTTCATCAACTTCAGATGTTTGTTCGGCGCGGAGGTATGTTTCATCAAGAGACCGAAGTGTATTTCTGGCCTGATCTAAAAGTTGATCTGAGAATTCGATAGGCGAGCGATAGTGACTTGAGAGTAAGAAAAATCTAACAACTCGTGGGTGATATTTTTTGAAAATGTCTTTTAATAAGAAGAAGTTCCCGAGAGACTTGCTCATCTTTTCTTCGTTCACGGTGATGAAACCGTTGTGCATCCAAATGCGGGCAAGCGGCAAGCCGCTAACAGCTTCACTTTGAGCGACTTCACATTCGTGGTGTGGAAACTTTAGATCGAGACCTCCGCCGTGGATATCAAAGGTGTCACCGAGGAGAGTTTGGCTCATGGCGCTGCACTCAATGTGCCAACCTGGACGGCCTTCGCCCCAAGGGCTCGGCCACGCTGGTTCTCCTTCCTTCTTCAACTTCCATAAAACGAAATCCTGGTGATTTCTTTTTTCTTTATTTTCATCAACACGGGCGCCCGCATTCAACTCATCGAGTTTTTGATGTGAAAGTTTTCCGTATTCTGCGAATTTTGAAACATCAAAATAAACTCCGTCACTGATTTGGTAGGTATAGCCTTTTTCTTCAAGCTGATTTATTAGCTTTACCATTTCGGTCACATATTCGGTAGCTTTTGGCGTTTTTGTGGGAGCTTTGATTCCGAGCAATGCGTAATCTTTTTCATATTCAGGAATGATTTTTTCTGCGAGCTCTGCAACAGTTATTTTTTGTTCTGCTGCGCGATTAATCATTTTATCATCTATATCTGTAAAATTACTGACAAATTCAACTTGATGTCCGAGAAATTCAAAATACCGACGAACTAAATCGAATACAATCGCTGAGCGCCCGTGACCGAGATGTGCGTGATCATAAACCGTTGGACCACAAACATACATTCTAATTTTCGATGGCGGATCGTAATTTATTTTTTCGCCGGAAAGGCTGTCGTAGATTTGCATTTATAACATTTGTAAAAGAAGATCTTTAATTAGTGCAATCAAAAGTATTGCAATCATTGGTGAAAGGTCAAGCATGCCAGTTCTTGGTAATGCTGTCCTGATTGGGTTTAAAATTGGCTCGGTAGCATCATAAAAAAATCTTGTTAATGCATTCGATTCTTGATTTCCAAGCCAAGAAAGAATTACTCTGATAAAAATCAAAGTATTCAATGTGTAGGCAAGTAAAACGATTGTTTGGGCAAACATAGCAATTTTTATGCCCAGATATTATCAGAAAGTTTCTTGCTTTGCCAATTTACGAACTCCTAAGTATCCAAGTGAACCCATGAGGCTCAATGCAATCAAGATGTTTGTTGCAGGACCTGTTTCAGGTGAACTTTCAGGAAGAGTAGCTGTTGTTAATTCTGGTTCTGGTGCAGAAGGTTTTAGCGCTGATTCTGTAGACTTCTTTAAAGGTGTTCCAACAATTGGGTCACTTTGTTCACCTTCATTGTCATCTGAATCAACTGCTACGACTGCAAAGTAATATTTTTCTCCACCGTTCAAGCCTGTTAATAACCAACTAGTTGAAGCATCTAAGGTATCAGAGCTAGCAAATAATTCAGTTTTTGATGGGCCGTAATACACTCTATAAAATGATATTGTTGTGCCTGTTGGTGCTGTTACTGGCTCCCAACTGATTGTTACTTCTTCACGGCCTGACGCTGAACTTAATCCAGTTGGTGCATCAAGTGTTTCAACTTTTGCTACAGTTTCAACTATTGGTTCTGCAACAGTACCTGTAGCGCTTGCTCCAACTATAATTGTATCTTTTGCTCGATAGTCGGCTTCGTTTCCAAGTTGATCTTCAAGAACTACGTTTACAGGATAAGTTCCTTCTGCTGAAGGTATTAGTAAGTCACCTTCATATTTACCTGCAGTTGTAGATTCTTTGAGTGCGTTTAGTACACCGTTTATTTCTAATGTAATATTTTTCAATCCGTTTTCACTTATAACTGTTGCTGAAACTTCTTCACCAATTGAAACTGATGTTCCTGGTGAGAATGTTAGTGATCCTAGTTCTGGTGCAGTTGTATCAATTACAATTGTTTCAACTTCAGAACTTTCTATTTTACTTGTTACTTCAACTTCACCTTCATCGTTTACTGTTGTTTGTGCAATATCTACATATATCTCATAAGTACCGTCTTCTAAATCTTCAAGGCTGTATTCAAAACTGTTATCCTTAGTTATCTCAACCATTGCTGCTTCTTCATCATTTAAATAGATAACAGCGGTTTTTCCGTAATCACCTGAACCTGAAACATCGATTGTATCATCAGAAATTGAACCAGATGCAGGGCTAATTAGAGTAAATTTATCTTCTCTTTCATAATCTGTTGTTTCGTATGTGCTTTGGTAATCAATCGATTGATCAAGAGAAGAAGTGCTGGTTACCACAACTGTGCTAATTGAACCTTTAATTGTGCTTTGTGCTTCATCTGTCGCAGTGATGCTTTGTGTGTCAGGTGTTACAAAGTTAAAGCCTAAATCAAAATTATGCTGACCCAAGTCTGAAGCAATAAAAGTATAATCACTTGGCATTGTTGCATTTGCATCTGTTGATGAGAAATGAACTGTGCCAGTGTAATCAGTTACAGTCAGGCCAGCTTCATCAACGGCAGTTACAGTGATCGATTGTTTATCTCCCACTTTAGATTCAGCATCTAAGCCACTCAAATTAAATGAAGCAATGCTTCCGCTTTCTTCTGCAAAAATTATTTTTGTTCTTTCAAGGCTATTGCCACTTGTGAAGGCAAGTTTTGTATTGAAATTTTTATTTGAGTCGATATCTTTTGCAATGATTTTTGCAATTCCTTTTTCACTTCCTATTATATAAAAATTTATAATTCCATTCGCATTTGTTGTTTTTTCAGGTGAACTGATTTTATCAGTTTCCCTATCTGAACTTAAAATAAGCTGATGTCCGCTTATTGGATTTCCAAATGAATCTTCTAATTTCACTGTGGCTTGAATTTTCTCGCCTGAATTTGCTGTATTTTTACTTAGTTTAATTGAGGAATTTTCTTCTGATAATTCAGCAGCACTTACCTGAAATGAAATGTATTTTGAATAGGCACTATTCTTAGTTAAGTTTTTTGCAGTTGCTAAATATGAACCTGCTTTTGTCAAATCTTTAGAGTCGATTTGAATATTAGATATTCCTGAAGCATTACTTGCTGTATTTAAATTGAATTTATTGCCATCTGGCTTTGTTATTTCAATTAAAATCTCATTATATGGTTCTGCATTTGATATGAAAATTTCTGTGGATTCACCGGCAATTGTGTTTGATGCTGTCAATTTAATGTTAGTTGTTGACTCAGCCTCAGTTGAAAATGGTGTTGATAAAAGAGCGCTAACAAGCGCAGCCACAAGCAGATATCTTGTTTTGTGTAGAAAATTAAATACTATGTTTGCCATACTTTTTGTTTTTATTTATCATACTATTATAGCAAAAAAAGCTTCATAAGTAAAGCTGCTTGTAGAGCTTGACCTTAGTTAGTAGGTGTTAGCCAAGATGCGTAAGTATCAATCAAGCTATGAATCTTTGAGCGATCAGCAGATTCATCCATTTTCATTTCTTCATCTCTTCTTTTTCTTAACAAATCACCATTTTTTGATGAGAGTAATACTTCCATTAATTGTTTACCTTCATCTCCAATAGGATTTTCTTCATTATATTCTGTGATTTCAATTTCCTCGCTTAATTCTTCGATTTCTCCAGTTCCATTGTTAAAAGTACCAGTTTTTATACTGTGTATTGGTGCAATACCTGCACCTGTACCAACTGCATAATATCCTGAGATTTCTTCTTTAGGGTTAAGTGCATCTTCAGGGCTGATATCGCATTCCTCAATTTCCCAACCCAGTTCTTCACTCGCAAGATGTAGAATTGTTTTTCTTGTAATACTATCAAGAATTGTTCCATGGTTGAGTTTTGGTGTTTGTAAAATTATTTTGTCTTTTCGTTTTATAATTCTTATTAAACTGGAGGCCAGCGTCTCTTCAATTCTGCTTTTACCTTCATTCATGTATAAAACGCCCTGCATTCCCAATTCTTTTGCTCTATTATTTGGTCGAATTGTTGATGCATAGTTTCCAACGGCCTTGGTTTGTCCGGCACCATTTTCGCTTGCTCTGAAGATATTTTGTGGAAAAAAGAAAATTTTCTTTCCCTTGTCAAAGTAACTTTCCATACTTCCTATAACCACAGCAGTCATTGTTAAAGCATGTAAGTTGGAATTTTTCACATGCAATCTTGGTCCTTTATCAAACCAGTTAGGCCTAACATATAATCTACCTTTGCCATTTTCTGGAATGAATTCTTCATTGGCTTGTACACAATCAATTACCATTTTTTTATAAATTTCAGCAGGAATTGCTGGCATGTCGAAAAATTTACCACCATTTGACATTCTCTCTGCGTGATCTTCTAGTCTGAAAATCCTTATATCTCCATTTGTATCTTTTTCAACTCCAATACCTTCAAAAAGTGCAACACCGTACTGCCTGTTTTGTTCTAATAATTCTGAAGAAATTGTACCTCTTGGTGCTGAGACAGAATCAGACCATTTAATGCTTTCATCAATGATTCTTTGACCTGCTGTTCTTTCATATGTAACAGTTGCCATTACTGCATGACTGCACTCGTTTTCAGCTGCAAAACCCAAGCCGTCAGGTGTTTCAGCTTTTGCTAATATTTTTTTTGGATCAGGTCTTGCTACGAAATTTGTATATTCAATACCCGGTGGCAACTTTCTCAATTGTATATGTGTGAACTCGCTACCGTATTTTTCTATTAATATACTATTATCTTTAGAATTCGGACTATCTGATGGGAATATTGGGCTACTAAAATTACCATCAATATAATTCACGACAATTGGAACATATCCACGGTTCATGAAAATTCTCGCATTTTCACTGAAAAATTCTAGATAATCTGGATTAAATTCAATTCGATTGCTTTGTCGAATGATTTTTTCAACTAAGATTAGATTTAATGTTTTTTGAAATGCTATCGCTGATGTATTATCTTTTGTACTTATTCCACGAAGTTTTCGTAATTGAAAATATGCTTGAAGAGCTGAGTTAGGGTCATTAATGATATCTTGAACAGTTGTCGAGATTTCTTCCTTATAAATCCTTAAAAATCTTTTTAAATCTTCACTTTCGAGAATTTCAGCCTCTGTTGAGCATGTTTCTTTTGCGTCGAAAATTTCAAGATTTTGGCTTGGCATGGAGGAAATTTAGGTGAGGAGGTCATCTTCGTCCATTTCAAAAATTATGTCAAGAAAGATTTAAGCGGAAATCTGTAAATTTGCTAAAATGCTGACATGATCAAAAAGATTTTCTTCGTTCTCTTGGCTGCTCTAATTTTTACTCCAAAGGTTTTTGCTGATGTGGCAGATCTAAATCCGGTAATTAAATCGCATTCAAACGTAGAGTTAAATAAATCAATTATCTTTGATGCTGCATCGAGTATTGTTACTGAAGAATCTGGGTCAGTTGTATATGAATGGCATTTTGGCGATGGGAATAAACAAGAGGGAACTGAGGTTGTTCATTCGTACGCAAATCCTGGTGAATATGAGGTGACACTTACAATAATTCCTACAAATGGTGAGCAAGTTTCTGCAATTCAAAAAGTTTTTGTTTATAAGAATTCTTTTGCATTAGTAACGGATGTTGACACAGAGGCTGATCGAATTTCTAATTTCGTCGATTCTGCAAAAAAAGAGAATATTTTTGTTGATCTGATTGCAAATTATACTGAAGGGTCTCAGTTTCTTTCTGAAGATAGTTTACTTAGGAAAATTTCAGATAACCTAGACTCACTTGAATCAGTTGATACCATTGTTATATGGACTAAAGGTACTTCAGGTTTAACAGTACTGTCTCAATTGCAGAAAAGTGTAAGTAAAGAGAATTTTTTTGACAATAAAAAAATTATTTTTATCTCGAATCAGAATTTCGGTAGTTTAAAAAATATAGCTAAGGGTACTTTCGAAACAATTCATCCGGTTGAAATTTTATTAACAAGGCCTGAAGCTGTTTGGGTACTTCTTGAGACAAATTCATTAAGTGATTTGGAGGAAATTTTAACAAGTAGGGAGATACAATTTGAGATTGTTAACGATAAATTGAATTTGAAAATTTGGAATTTGATGTCTTATTTTGTTAATACAATGATTGAAAAAGGTGTGCCAAGTAATACAATTTCGTTGGTACTCATGTTGCCAGTTATTGTAACTGTAGTTGCTTTTATGAAACAAGTTGTTGGGGTTACAACTTTAGGAGTTTATACGCCCTCTATTCTTGCTCTTTCTTTTATTGCTCTTGATTTGAATTTCGGCCTTTTGATCTTATTTGTGATTTTACTATTTGGAATGGTTACGAGATGGTTATTGAAAGGTTATAGGTTGTTATATATTCCAAGAATGGCAATTTTGCTTTCGACTGTTAGTTTAACAATTTTATTTCTACTTTTTGTTGGGTCTTACTTTGATATCGCACAAATAATGGGAATTGCTGTTTTTCCAATGTTGATTATGAGTACTTTAGTTGAAAAATTTTTGTCATTACAGAGTGGTAAAGGCTTGAAATCAGCATTATTTATTATTGCAGAAGCTATTTTTGTTGCAATTCTTGCATATTTTGTTGCAGAATGGCCTTGGTTGAAAGTTACAATTCTGGGTCATCCTGAACTCATTTTCTTGTTTTTTATTGCAAATATTATTTTAGGAAGGTGGACTGGTTTGAGAGTGAGTGAGTATATTAGGTTTCGTGAAATTATTCGTCACGTTGAAGAAGAATGAAATTATTTAAAAATTTTGGAATTCTTGGTATAAATGCTAGAAATCTTCTTTATATTCGGCCTTTTAATAGTAAAAAGGCTGTTAAAATGGCTGATAGTAAGCTGAAAACGAAACAATTTCTTTCTGTTCGTGATGTACCAGTTCCGAAGTTATTTGCTGTTATTAGAAGTGAAGATGAGCTTTCGAAGTTTGATTTTTCTACGCTTCCTTCCGCATTTGTTCTAAAGCCAAATTTAGGTTTCGGTGGGGAAGGTATAATTCCATTTATAGGGAAGAAAAATGATTTTTTTGAAAAATCTTCTGGTGTATTGATGACACTAGATGAGCTTAAAGAACATATTGGAGATATATTAGAAGGAAGATTTAGTATGTCGGGAGTGCCTGATACAGCGTTTTTCGAACAGTTAATTGTTTGTGATGATCGAATCTCAAAATTTGCTTATAAGGGTCTACCAGATATTAGAGTGGTTGTTCATAATTTGATTCCTGTAATGGCAATGCTTAGGCTGCCAACAAAGGAATCTGATGGAAAGGCAAATTTACATCTGGGTGCAGTTGGTGTTGGTATTGATATATCAAATGGAACTGCTACTCATACAGTTTATAAAAATAAGATTGTAAATGAAGTTCCGGGTGCAGGTCCAATTGCTGGATTAAAAATTCCTTATTGGGATCAAATATTAAGAATTTCTTCGAATGTACAAATGGCAACTAATTTAGGCTATATGGCTGTTGATATAGCGATTGATAGAAATATTGGCCCTGTATTGCTTGAAATCAATGCCAGGGCTGGATTAGGTGTGCAGATTGCGAATTTGGCACCATTAAGAAAACGATTGGAGAGAATTCAAGGAATTAAGGTCGGTAGCCCTGAGAAAGGTGTAAGAATTGCGCAGGACATGTTTGGTAATAAAGTTGAAAAAGAAGTAAAAAAAATTAGTGGTAAGGAAATTATTGGAAGTAGAGAGAAAATTACCATTCTTGATAAAGATGGAAAAAGGATTGTTTGGGCTTCAATTAATCCACTTTTAGAGAAAACCTTAATTGATAGAGATTTAGTCAAAGATTTAGGTTTAGATGCTGGTTTGAAAAATGTTAAAATTAAATTTTCCTTAGCAGAACAAAGAATTCAAACACTTGCACAAGTTGAAGATCTTTCTGGGAAACCTTTTGAAGTAGTTGTTGGGAAGCGTGATTTGCAAGGATTCTTAATTGATCCATCTAAAGGTAGATCAGGTATTGCAAAATTAACTGGATTGGAAAAGATAAGTAAAACATTAGATGCAGATGACTCACCTAATTATTTGGAAATAGATAAATCGCTTATATCTATTGATAGACAAACCAAGCTTCTTAATCACCTAAGACCAAGAAATTATGAAGAGGAAAGAGAGAAATTTTTAGATAATTATGATTATAATCCACAGTTTATTTATTCTGATCTTCAATTTGATCCGCTTCATTTAAAAGAAAAATTAAAAAAAATTGAAGATAAATGTGATGATTCTGCACTTGGAAAATTATATATCAATAAAATTTCTGAATTTTATAAAAAAATTGAAATGCTTGAATGTATTTCAACTGAAAATTTTACATCTAAGAGTGCAGCACTTTATGGCATACCTGACGAAGGAATTATTTATTCTGCAAAACAAAAGCTTAAATCTATGCCAGATTCTTTTGCTGATACTGGTAAAACCCTGACAGATGATGAAATTGTATCTAGATTGACAGAAATCCTTCAACAATATCATTTGAAAAATTGGCAAGTTATATTGAAAAAAGACATGATTGCAGATTGTAGCGCAGGGAAAGAAAGTACTCTTTTCGTGCGAGAACATTCTGCTTTTACTGAAGATAGGTTAAGAATGATTATTGCTCATGAAATTGAAACTCATATACTTACTGCTGAAAATGGAAAAAAACAAAATTTTGGAATGTTTAATAGAGGCTTTGGTTTTTACCTGGAAACCCAAGAGGGTTTGGCAATTTGGAATCAGGAACATGTTTTAAATCATGACATGAATAAAAATTATAGAGCAGCAATGTTAGTTTTAATTGTGAAATTTGCTGAGAATAACAGTTTCTCTCAAACAGCAAAATATTGTCTTGATCTGGGAATGTCTCCATTAAAAGCATTTAGAACATGTTCCAAGGTGAAAAGGGGATTGGAAGATACTTCGCAATCTGGAGTGTTTACAAAAGATGCAATTTACTTTAGAGGTTACCTTCAAATTCAAAACTTCATTGCTTTAGGTGGTGATTTGAAAGATTTATATTATGGTAAATATAATTTGAGAGATTTAGATCTGATTAAATCAGTATTAAACTCTGATAAGTCCATAATATTGCCAACTTTTCTTATTTAATTTTTTTTAGTACTTCTTCTATTTTATTGCATTCATGATATGCATCTATTTCTCTGTATAAACTTAGCAATTCAGTTAAGGTTTCTTTTTCCATTACTTCGATGCTTTCATTTTTATTTTTATATAAAATGTTATTAATTTTTTCAATCACATATAGGTTGATGGAGCTTTTTAAATTTTCACTAAATTTTTTGGATAATGATTCAAATATGTATCTTTTATTAAGATGCCAATCATGATTTTTGTTTGTTATACGCTTAATTATTTCTGGAATAATTGATTCATGTTCTAATCTTGCTAAGGCAATTATAGTTGCTTCAAAAATTAGTATGTTTTCACTTTTTAAATTTTTATAAATTAATTGTTTGACTCTTATATTTTTTGTAATTCCTGCTGCTTCAATGCCAGATATAACGCTTTCAGTTTTTTGACTATTTAAAATCTGGATTAAAATGTGATTCAGTTTCGGTCTTAATTTTTTAAATTGCCAAAGTGCAATTATGGCTGAGCTTCTTAATTTTATATCTTTGTCTGTTAAGTATGGTTCAAGATATGGAATTAAGTTTGCATCTTTAAAGAGTGATAATAATTTTATAAATTCAGATTGATGCTTTTTATTCGTTTCAACAGATTGAATTAGAAAGGATGTTAACTCGTCTGGACTAATACCGTATAGAGACTTTACTAAAAGTTCTCTAACGAAATCATTTTCTTCTTTTTCAATTGCTGATTTTAATTTTTGGATTGTAAAGTATCTTGTTAGAGATTGCTCAAAAATCTTTTTTTCCAAACTGTGAAACTCCATTATTGTAGAAATTGCAGCTATACGAATTTCGTCTTCTGGCTCATCTAGCATATCTAGTACTACACTTAAACTTTCTGTTTCTTGTCTTTTTCCAATTGTGTAAAGTGTTTTTTCTTTCAAAATGGCAGCTTCTGTTTTTCTTTTTAAAATTTTCTCCAATGTAATCGGTAGTTTTCCATGCCCATTTTGACCCAAAATTTCAATTGCATTTAATCTTGTGTTTACATCATGATTATTGGCGAGATTTTCTTCTGACATATCTGTGTATTTCTTTTTTAAATCTGAAATTAATACTGCCATTGTGATACTTAAAAATATCAAAATCATATTTAATATGAATGTTGCCATCTGACTATCAAAAATATTTGATATCAATAGAATGAAAAATGTAGCAACTAATGCGCCGATAGGCTTTATTATTCCTTGAATTAATTCTTTACTTTCTTCTCTAATATTATGTGGTACTGCGTAATAAGATGAATTGTAAGCATTTGAGAAAATTAAGTTTGTTATTTCAAATGTACCTTTTGTAATTGCAGCTGTTGAAAATCCATATCTGAGTGAAATAATAATTCCATTTAGAAAGATTACGATTGGATGTAATAACATACTTGAAACAATGCCCAATGAGCTGATTATTCTACTTGCCAAAACTAACTGAATAAATAGAGTACCGGCACTGAAAATTACATGTAAGGTTCCTAGTTTTTGCACTAAATTTGTTTCGAAATCACTACCCATTGCAAGCACATCTAGTTCAATTGCCTTTGTATATTGAAATTCAACAATATTCATTATTGCCCAATTCAAAAATACAATCCACATTAGTGCCTTCAAAAAACTTACTTTTTTTATTTGAATGAAACTTTCGGCAAGGCTCTTTTTCTTTATTTTTTTTAATATTTCTTCTTCATTTTCAAGTTTAGGTATTTCCATCGTTTTACTGTTGAATAAGAGCACAACAGGTAAAATTAGAATCAATGAAATTGCCCACATAGCTATAAATTTATATGGTGCCATTGTTGTTGCATATATGCTTAATACAAGACCACCTGCCATCGTTCCGAATATTTCTGATGACTCTATCAATGGGAATGTTCTTTGACTCTCTAGCGGTGTGAATAATTCTTCAAAAAATAAGGATGCAATAATATATACTTGAGATAAAATAACAGATCCGGTGATTAATAGAATTGTTAGATATATTAAACTATGATCTCTGCTAAAAAATAATGAAGTGATAATTAGTGCTGCAGCGATTAGGACACTAAATGAAATCAGTACCTCTTTTCTGATTTTATGTATAAAATTTCTATAAATAATTGTACCAATCATTGCTAAAAGAGCGTTTCCTAAAAATAGAACAGGCAAAAATTGAATTCCAACTCTATTTAGGAATCCAGCTACAATAATCGTCCAACCCAAAATGAAACCGAATCTAAGTAGAAAATTTACAGTCCATGATACAATTATTCTCGGCCATTCCGAACTTGTAATGTTTAATAGTTTGTTTAGTTTCTGCACAATTAATTTTTATATCTCATAATTATAACATATTTAGCTGATAGCTTCAAGGCTATCTAACCTGAAAATATTATTTAGTATAAATGAAGAAAAAATATCTTTCTGTCGTAGGTTTCGGAGCAATTTTACTTGGATTTTCTTCTATTTTAAGTAGATTGCTTGGTGTTCTTAGAGATCACGTTTTTGCTAATGTATATGGAAATACATTAGATGCGTATTTTTTGGCATTTAGAATACCTGATTTGATTTATAATTTGTTGGTTTTTGGTGCAATGTCTGCTGCATTTGTACCAATCTATGCAAAATTGCTTCAGAAAAATAAAACTGATGCTGATGATTTTGCCAGTGAGATTTTTAATTCTATTTTTTTATTGCTACTCATAATTAGCGGATTATTTTTTATATTTACTCCCTATATCCTTCCATTTTTAGCGCCAGGTTTAAATCCTGCTGATCTTATAGTCTCAATAGAACTAACTCGCATCATGTTGTTTTCACCAATTTTCTTAGGTTTAAGCAGTGTTTTACAGGGTATACAAAATGCAAAAAAAGTTTTTTTTGGAATATCACTTGCTCCAATTTTTTATAATCTAGCAATTATTATTTCAGCTTATGTTTTTTCAGGAACTTATGGCTTGAAAGCAATTTCTTATGGCGTCGTTCTTGGTTCTGCATTACATTTTTTAATTCAAATTCCATTTATATTTAATTTAAATTTTCAATATAAGTTTATTTTTCGTTCTAAAAGTAAAGAATATTGGAATTTTATAAAATTAAGTATACCAAGAATTTTCGGTCTATCAGTTGGTCAATTTGGTATATTAATAGATACAACTATTGCAACTCTGATTGGTGTTGGAAGTTTATCAATTCTAAATTTTACGATTAATTTACAAAGTCTGCCTTATGCGGTTGTTGCGGTTTCACTCAGCATGGCCATTTTTTCTACATTATCAGAACAGGCAGGTGATAATGCTAAATTTATTGAAACTATAAAAAAATCAAATACACTTATTCTTTTTTGGGTAATTCCTGCAATTTTGGGTGTCTATTTGCTTAGAGTTCCACTTGTTGATTTTATTTTAAAGGGTGGTGCATTTAGTCAAGATTCTGCAAATTTGACTGCATTAACTTTAGGAATTTTTATTTGGGCAACTTTACCTCAAAGCATCATTCCACTTTTTGCTAGGGCATTTTATGCATTAGAGAATACCAAAATACCAGTTCTTAGCGCTTTTATTGCCGTTTTAGCGAATATGATTATTGGATTAATTCTTACACAATTATATTCTGTGCCTGTTTGGGCATTAGCAATTTCTGCGATTATAAGTAATTCAATTAATGCATTAATTTTGATCTTTTCTCTTTCAAAAAAAATGGGAACAAGTTTCTCTCAATTTTTTGATTTCACAAGAATTTTGAAAATTCTAATTTCAACTTTTATAATGACAGCTTCAGTTCTTACAATTCAAATTTTCTCTACAGATTCAATTTTATATAATTTGTTTCTACCTGGAATTATAGGTTTTGCAGTATATTTTGCGATTTCATATTTTCTTAAAACCATCCCGAACCTACACGCAGTTGAAAAGAATTTGATAGATTAAAACCTTTGTGGCCTTTTATATTTGTGAATATTTCAATTGAGTAAAAACCTGTTTCTGAAAAAGGAATTTTTAAAATGTTTTTTCCTTCAAGTACATTGAAACTTTTTTCTCTTATAATATTTTTCCCAGATTTTATTCTGTAGATACCCGTATATACTCTTTCTGCAGGTTTAAAAATTAGATTGATTCCTTTGTTTACTTTAATTTTTTCAGGAATTTTACCGAGAAAAATCAATGGTCTATAAGCAAAATTTTGTGTGAAATAATAAACTTTTTTCTCTGATTTATGAATACCAATACCAACACAATTGTAACTTTCATTTAATATATTTGCTCTGTGGCCTGGGCTATTCATTAATCCGATTTCTGCTCGATGAACAGGCAAGGGGTAGCCACCAATTTTTGCTAAATTTTCTCCTGAAGTTACTTCTGTTATTCTTTCAATTTTATACCTATCTGCATGGTTATAACCTAATTTATTTTCATGCTCAAAATAATCTTTTTTTGCCATATCTTTGCTGTGTTTTCTTGCTACATAACTTAAATCATCCTGAAAAAAAAGTGATCTCAAATGATTTCTTCTTCTATCTCGATTAAGCAAAAAAAACATCTGTAGCTCCAATGTTTTTATGGAATTTGGAAGAAAAATTCTTCTGAGAATATAAATCAGAAAGTCAATTATGCTCATTTTTTACGGCGCTGATGAAAATATCCGCTCCTAATTTTTGCACAGATTCAAACTTTAGTGAAACCGGACTTTCAATATTTGTAAAATCCAGTGCCTCTTGACCTAAAATTTGAGGAGCAAGATAGAAGTAATATCTATCAACAAAATTTTCTTTAATAAAAGAAGAAAATATTTCATGCCCACCTTCAACTAAAATTGATAAAATTCCCATTTCATAACAGTGATTCATCAGCTCTTTTAAATTTGAGTTTTCTATTATTAAAAAATTCTCATCTCTGAAAATTTTTGAATCGTTTTTGATTTTAGATTCTTTTCCTAAAATAATTCTTAATGGCTCTTTTCCTTCCACCATTGTAAGTCCCAGATTTGGATTATCAGTGATTATAGTTCCACTTCCAACTAAAATTCCTTGATGTCTGCTCCTTAATATTTCTGTCATTTTTTTTGCTCTTTCTCCTGTTAAAAATATTCTTTCATTTTTTGATACTGAAATTTTTCCATCAATAGAAAGTGCAGCTTTCAATGAAATAAATGGCCGTTTTTTCTTATGAAATGTATAAAACTGTTCATTTAATTCTTCTGCAACTTCTTTTAAAAGTCCCAGTTCAATTTCAATACCAGCTTCTTTTAATTTCTCCATTCCCTTACCATTTACTTTATCTGATGGATCTAATGATGCAATTACAACTTTTTTAATTCCCGCCTTGATGATTGCTTCGGTACATGGAGGGGTTTTTCCTTGATGACAGCAAGGCTCTAATGTCACATATAAAGTTGCACCTTCAATAGATTCTTTACAGTTTTTCAAAGCTACAATTTCTGCATGATCTCCTCCAAATTTTTCATGAAATCCTTCGGAAATTCTTTCACCATTTTTTACAATGATTGCTCCAACCATTGGATTCGGTAAAACATGGCACATGCCCTTTTCAGCAAGCCTTAAAGCTCTTCTCATGTGCCCGACTGGATTTAGTAGTTTTTCAGACACGGTTTAGTATGTGACCCATCTTATCTTTTTTTGTTTTTAAGTATTTATGTTGGTGTTCGTTTGGCTTTAGCTCAATTTCAACCCTTTCACTAACACTTAAGCCATGTCCTTCCAAGCCCACAATTTTTTGAGGATTATTTGTCATAAGTCGAATGCTAGTTAATCCTAAATCTTTTAAAATTTGTGCGCCTAGACCATATTCTCTTAAATCAGCTTTGAAACCAAGCATAGTGTTAGCTTCAACTGTATCGTAGCCATCTTTCTGGAGCTTATAAGCTTTTAATTTATTAATTAAACCAATTCCTCGTCCTTCTTGTCTTAAATAAAGCATAACTCCTATGCCTTCTTTTGAAATTTTTTCCATTGCAGCTTCGAATTGTAGATGACAATCACATTGCAATGAATTAAAAATATCACCAGTCATACATTCTGAGTGGACTCTAACAAGAACATCTTTTTTATTTTCTATATCTCCCATTTTCATGATTACATGCTCTTTGTCATCAATTTTATTGCTGTAAACCATAATTGTGAATTTTCCATATTCAGTTTCAATTTCAGTTTCAACTTCACGATTAACTAATTTTTCATTTTTTCTTCTGTAACAAATTAAATCCTTGATCGTGATGATTTTTAGATTATGTTTTTTTGAGTATTCCAATAAATAATCTA
Organism: Candidatus Peribacteria bacterium; assembly: GCA_943357175.1. GTDB lineage: Bacteria > Patescibacteriota > Gracilibacteria > UBA1369 > 2-02-FULL-48-14 > CALRGE01. Next base: position 55,747 of record CALRGE010000003.1, on the reverse strand, counting down.
CTCTAGCCATTTCGCCATCTTCTTTTGCAATTTCGCAAACTACTCCAACCGGACTTAGACCGGCCAACTCCGCCAAATCAACAGCCGCTTCCGTGTGTCCCGCTCTTACTAATGTTCCTCCTTTTCTTGAGATGATTGGGAATATATGTCCTGGTTTGAAAAAATCTAATTTGCTTGTTTTATCATCCGCAAGTGCGCGAATTGTTTTTGCTCTATCTGATGCGGATATACCTGTGCTTGTGTCAATTTTATAATCTACAGAAACTGTAAAATTACATTTACCGTTTTCTGCTCTTTGACCTGTCATTGGACTCAGATCTAATCTTTCTGCAATTTCTTCATTTAATGGAACACAAATTAAGCCGCGCCCTTCTTTCATCATAAAATTAACATCTTCTTTATTACAAAGTTCAGCTGCCATTATTAAATCACCTTCATTTTCACGGTCTTCGTCATCAACGACTATAACCATGTTGCCCTTTTTTATTTCTGCAATGGCTTCGTCGATGCTACTCCACATGTGTGAAAAGTTAGGCTTCCAACCTCCAGAATCCATCAATTTGGGCTCCGTTCAGTAGAGATTCGATTGTTTTTGAAGGATCTTTAACGAAAGGTTGTGTTAATAATGCATTTTCTTCTCTGAATTTTTTCTCTTTTCCCATCATTATTTTCTCAATCATATTTTCTGGTTTTCCTTCATTCTTTAATTGTTCAGCCCAGATTTCCTTTTCTTTAGTCACTGAATCTTCAGAAATTTCTTTTGCAGATAAAACTTTTGGGTTCATTGCGGCAATATGCATTGCAATATCTTTTGATGTTTCTTCATCACCACCATTCATTGATACCAATACAGCAATTTTATTATTTGAGTGAATGTATTTACCAAGATTTTTTCCCTCAACAATTTTTTTATCTTTAATCTCGATTTTTTCACCCATTTTGATGTTTAAATCAGAAATTTCGCTTGAGAAATCTGCATTTTCACCTTCTTTCAAAAGTTTTGCAGCTAAACCTTGTGCAGATTTAATGAAATCTTCATTTTTTGCAACGAAGTCAGTTTCACATCCTAGAGAAAGAATTGCAGCTTTTCCTTCACCATTTTCAATAACTACAACTCCAAATTTTGTTTCTCTGTCTGTTCTTTCAGCAGCCTTTGATTCACCTTTTTTTCTTAATATTTCGATAGCTAATTTTTCATCACCTTCAGCCTCTTCCAATGCTTTTTTACAAGACATTGTTGAAACTCCTGTTAATTCTCTAAGTGCTTTAATTTGATCTAATGTAACTGTCATGTTGTTTGGTTAGTGTTAGTTGGTTGAGTAGTTGTGATTGGAGTTGTTGGAGCTACGGGAGCAATCGGTGCTACTGGCGTAGCTGGAACTTTTATAGCTTCCGCTGAAGCGGTAGTAACAATTTGCGATGAAGTTGGAACTTCAACTACTGGTTTAGCCGTTTTTTTCAGTATTAATTCTAGTGGAATTTTTGACGCTATTTTGCTCAATGCCGGAATATCTAGTTTGTCAGCATTCCATGCTTTGTATGCTGATAAGCCAATGTATAGAAAGAAGAATCCATATAGCATTCCTCCGAAAAATACAGATACAAATGCTGCAACAAATACTGGAATCATGAAGATTGCTGTTGCAAGGGCTCCCATTTTTGCATGCCACATCGCACCCTCATTTTTTCCATTCTGAAGTGTATTCAAAATGAATAGAAATGGTACATAACTTAAGGCATCAAGAAATCTGTTCTGCTTTTCTTCCTGACTAATTTGATTTAAATCCGTCATGAATTATTTTTTAGCCAGTTTTCCTTCGTTAATTGCTCCTGCAACTTCGTTTACAATGTATGTAATTGCTTTAATTGCATCGTCGTTACCAGGAATAATGTAGTCTACATCATCTGGATCAGAATTTGAGTCAACAATCGCAACAACTTTTGCGCCTACTTTTCTTGCTTCTTTTACAGCGATTTTATCTCTGCAAACATCTACAACGAAAACGATATCCGGAGTTCTTTCCATGTGTTCCACACCACTCAAGGCGTATTCCAATTTTTCAATTTCTTTTCCGAACTCAAGAGCTTCTTTTTTTGTATATTTATCAAAGCCACCGTTGTCTCTTTCATCTCTTAACTTTTGCATGTATTTAACTCTTGCTTTAACAGTTTTGAAATTTGTCAGTAAACCTGGAATCCAACGTTTTGTAACGTATGGCATTTTGCAGGCTTCAGCTTGAGATTGTAACAAATCAGCACATTGTTGTTTTGTACTAACCATTAAAACAGTTTTACCCTGTGAACAAGCTAATTTTAGGAAGTTTTTAGCTTCAATCAATCCAACAAAAGTTTTGTTAAGATCGAAAATATGAACACCATCTCTTACTCCATAAAGGTAAGGAGCCATTTTTGGGTTCCACTTTGTACTTTTGTGTCCAAAATGAACTGCATTCGCGAGCATATCTCGCATCTGTGTCTTTTGATCTGACATAATCCTTGGGGTTAAATACTGAGTACTTTCACGTTTTGCTTTAAACCTTTTCAGGTCAGGATGGCAAAATCAAGTAAACAGCTAAATTAAAGTAATGAAATTATACTTATCTATTTTTAATCTGCAAGCTCATTTGACTTTCAGGTCAAAAGATGATAGAATTTAGTGATAAATTTTGAATATGGATACAGCTATAACAACACAGTTAGAACAAACACCTCAGCAGGCTCAAGCTACTCTAGCTAATCCTGCACTTATTATTGAAAAACCTATTGAAATTGTAATTATTTTGCCAACACAGGCATATTTTATTTCTGGAATTCGTGATTTTACACTGCATATGACTCAGAATTTAACTGGATTTTCTGAAAAATGGGCGTTTCGTTTCCAGGCAATTGTGGATGAACTATGTAATAATGCAATTGAACATGGTAGTGCACCAGGTAAAGATATTAAGATTAAATTTCTTAGTGAAAAAGGTATTTCTTTAGCAGTTTCTGTTGAAGATACAGGTACCTCAAAGGAAAAAATGACAGCTGCACAACTAACTGAACTTTTGAAAACAAGAAAACAAATGATGACTGGTCAATACCTTGGTTTTAGAGGTAGAGGTTTACCAAAAATTATTGCTGAATGGACTGATGAGCTGGTTTTTGAAGATGTTGATGGGGGAGGAATAAGAGTTAAAATAAAGAAATATTTACGAAAGGAAGAGGACACTGTATCCTCTGTTGGAACTACTAATCATATTGTATTAAAATAAATTTATGACAGCTGTACAAATTACATTTGAAGACGTTGCGAACATGCCAGGTGGGAAAGTTGTGAAAATTGTTCATATTGTAGGACAACTTGATGAGTCAAATGTTGATGAAGAGGCTAAAAAAATATATTCCCTCATTGAAGCAGGTCCACAAGGTTTAAATATAATTTTTGATTTCTCTGCACTTGAATATATGAATTCTAAATCAATTGGTTATTTAACTGATTGGTATAGTAAAATTTCTGCAATGGGAGGGAAGGTTGTTATTGCAATGGCTCGAGAAAATATTTTGGATATTTTACAGGTTGTTGGTCTGACTCAGTTAATAAATGCTTTCCCTAGTATTGAGGAGGCGAAGTTGGCTATAATGCAGTAGTAAAAAAATTCATGCTTGATGATTTAAAGATAGCTATTGTTTGTGATTGGCTCACAGTCTTTGCAGGCGCCGAGCGAGTTGTTTTTGAACTTTCTCGTCTTTTCCCAAAAGCTACTATTTATACTTCTCTTTATGATGATAAAAATTGTGCGGCTTTTAAAGATAGAAATGTTGTTGAGTCATGGTTGAAATATTTACCATTTGCTAGGCGATTTCATCGCCTTTATCTACCATTTATGCCAATCGTTTTTGAAAGAATTGATCTTTCTGAATATGATATTGTTATTTCATCTTCACACTCGGCTTCGAAAGGAATAATTACAAAACCTGGAACTCTGCATATTTCTTATTGTCATTCACCGATGCGATATGTTTGGGATCAATCGCATTCTTATCAGAAGAATTTCAAATTTTTTTTACCTTTGAAATTTTTATATTCACCAATTCTTCATAGAATTCGACAATGGGATAGGGTTGCTGCGGATAGGGTAGATACTTATATTTCTAATTCAAAATACATTTCGAAGAGAATTAAAAAATATTATAAAAGAGATAGTAAGGTAATATATCCGCCTGTTAATTTTGATTTTTTTAGACCTGCTGAAAAACGTGAAAATTATTACTTGGGCGTTGGTAGATTGATTCCATATAAGAGGTTTGATTTGTTGATTTCAGTTTTTAATGAATTAAAATTGCCTTTGAAAATTGTGGGTGATGGACCTGAATTTAAAGATTTGAAAAATAAATCAAAGAAAAATATTGAATTTTTAGGAAAAGTTAGTGATGAAGATTTAAAAAATATTTATTCATCTGCTAAAGCACTAATTTTCCCTCAAGTTGAAGATTTTGGAATTGTTCCACTTGAAGCAATGGCCTCAGGGATACCTGTTATTGCATATGCTAAAGGTGGTGCAATGGAAAGTGTCACGGAGAATATTTCAGGTATTTTCTTTCATGAGCAAAATGAAGAGGCTTTGAAGAAGGCAATTGAAAAATTTGAAAAAATGGAATGGAATACTGATGAAATAGTAAAAAGTGTAAATAAGTTTTCTCCTGCTAGATTTAGGGTTGAGATATTACATTTTATTGAGAAAGCTTGGAAAGAACATAAGAAAATGCTAGTCTAAGCTCATGAAAATCAAGAAATTAAGCGTTTGGATTCTGGTTTGTGCGGTTTTATTTTCTTTTGTTGCTGGGTTATTTTATGTAAATAATTTACCAGAACCTGATTCTCGAGGACTTCTTTTTCTTACAATTGGTATAAATCAAAAAGTTTTGCTAAATGAATCTTCATCTTATGAAATTCAGCGTGCAAGCGAGCATTTTTCAGATTTAGTTTTAGGCTGGGTTAATGAACCTTCATTTTCGAAAGAAATTGATTTAAAACTTAAATATCATTTGGATTATTCCGGATTAAGACAAGAAAAACAAAATTTGATTTTTTATTTGAGCGGCGATCCGAGCTCATTTAACGCGTCAGCAGCTGAAGAATTTTTAAATTTGTTAAAATCAAGGATTAATGAATACGATGCTGCAACAAATGCTGGTTATTTAATTGCGTTATCTAGATACTCAGAACTTGATTCTGAAAGATCTGATTTTAGAATTTTACTAGGAATCGTTTTGCTAACAACTTTAGTTACAGGTTTTTGTTTGTTCATTTTAGAATATGCGTCCAAAAATTGGAGTAGACCTTCGTCCACTACTTGAAGATTTTGAAGGTGGGGTTAAGGTCTATACTAGAGAAATGCTCATTGAAATGATGAAAAATTCTGATTTTGAATTTGATCTTTTTTATCAGGCAGGAAAAAGATTTGAAAAGATTCATCAAATTTTCCCATCAGTAAGATACATACCAATTTCAAATTTTGTATTCAATTTAAAATCCATTTTCTCATTTCAATTATTGCCTGATTATTACTTCGAAAGAAAACCGAACTTAATTTGGATTCCTGATAGAAGACCGTTTTATAAATGTGATATTCCGATTGTAATGACAATTCATGATTTCGTTCCTGAGTTATTTCCTGGTTCAATGTCATTAAAGGCTAGAATTTGGCATAAATTTTTCTCTTATAATAGATTAAAAAAACTCTGCTCCGGTGTTCTTGTACCAAGTTTGTGCACAGCTTCGTCACTTGGACTTGATGCTCCACCTTTTGAGGTCACTTTTGAGGGTGCTAGAATTTCTAAAAATACAGTAGTACCACTAAAATCTAAAAAAATTATTAGTAAAGATTTCTTTCTTTCAATTTCCCCTGCTGATCCACGTAAAGGTTTAAAAAAGATTTATAAACTTGCTAAATTTTTTCCTAACTTAAATTTTGTAATTGCTGGTCATAAAAAAAATGATAAAAGATTCTCTATATTTAAACAAAAAAAATATTCAAATTTAATCATTTTGAATGAAGTTTCTGAAGAAGAAAAATCATGGCTTTTCAAGCATAGAAAAGCTTTATTGGCTTTAAGTGATTATGAGGGCTTTGATCTACCTGTTTTGGAGGCAATTAAGGCAAAATCTCCTGTAATCTTATCTGACATTTCTGTTCACAGGGAACTATACATTTCTAATTTCTTCGTAAAAACACAAGAAGAACTAATTTTGGCCGTAAAAAAAGTTAGTATGGGTTATGGAGAAATTCCAAAAACTAGAGGTAATTATTCTTGGGAAAATGCTTCTAAAAGAGCGCTACTTTTCTTTACCCGTGTAATCAATAACGAAAATAGAAAGTGATGTTGCAACAGGAATAGCAATAATCATTCCCAAAATTCCAAGTGTTGTGAATCCCACAAGCATTGATAGTATAATTACTATCGGACTTAGACCCACAGCTTTACGCATTACTAGTGGAACAATTATATGTCCTTCAAGTTGTTGTAAAAGAATATACAATCCCAAAACCCATACTCCAAGCCATGGAGATTGATTGAAAGCTACTAAAATTGCCGCAATTGAAGATAGTATTACACCAACAACTGGAATGAGTTCAGCAATACCAATCATCATTGCTAATGTTAATGCATAATCTACGCCTAAAATTAATAGTCCAGTTAGTGTTAAACTAAACATTATTACCATCATAGTAACTATTCCTCTTAACCAGAATCCGACTTTTTGTTTTACCGTTTCAATTTTTTCAATTATGTATTGACCGTGTTTTGAAGGGAAGAGTGATATGAAAAAATTATTTACACCTTTCTCTTCGATTGTTAAAAAGAAAGTTAGAATCAATACTAGAACAAAATTTAGTAGGCCTTGGAATACAGTTTTAATTACAGCAAAGGTATTGCCTGCAAATGATTGAAGTTGAGTTCCTATACTTTCTAAATATTGTTTAGCTTCATTTATGATTAGATCTTTATTAATATCTTTAGCAAAACTATCAATAAATGGCTTAATTTGTTGGACAATAAAATTGTCACTATTAGTGCCAGTTGTATCAATACTACTAACAATTTGACTTAAATTCCTTGCTAGTTCAATGATTTGAATCGCGATTAAAGGAACAAGTTGTGTGATAAAGAAACCAAGTAGTAATAATAAAAGAATGTAAATTAAGATAATAGAAACGGCTTTTGGTATTCTATATCTTTCCAAACTTTTTACAGTTGGATGTAAGGCTGCTGAGAATAAATATGCAATAAAAAATATAAGTAAAATTTCAGAAATTTCACTTAGAAATTGAGTCAAAATTACCAAGCCGATTACGACAAGTGTAGCTTTTGTTACACTTAATAATGAAAATTCAATTAGTATACTCTCATGTTTTTCAAGTTTTGGTTTGTGTGGTTCTGGTATCGATTTTTCATAAATCTCTTGTTGTTTCTTTTTAAGCTCTTCAACTTTATGTTTAAGTTTAACAACATTTTCTCCAGTACTTTTTAAAAATTTATTAAATCCAAACATTTTTTTCATATCAACCAGTAATTGCAAGTAAAATAACGTTAACTAAGAACCAAGCTACTGTAGTTAGAACTAGGCCGCCAATTGCATACATAATTACTTTTTTTCCTTTTTCTTTATCATCAGAAATTCCACCCCAAATGTAAAAGTATGCGCCAACTAATATCATCAAAACTGAAATCAGACCTGCCAAATTAATAACCCACTCAAGCATGTATTTTATAAAGTAAGGAATCATCCAGAATTTTATGTAGCCGGATTTGATGGCACAACCCATAATTCCATCTCTTGCTTCTGCACCACCATTTTTCATGTATTCTTCTAGATCATCATCACCTAATTCCTTTATACTCTTTATGCACTCCTGCTCAGTGGAATCCTCAACAAAGTCATTTGAAGGAAGTATTGTATTGCTAGATTTATAATCCGTTTCTGCAGCAAAAACCGTGTTTCCCAAAAGCAGTATTGAAATTGTTAGTGCGAGGAATGCGTGTTTGAGAAATTTCATTATTGATATTTACTCATACTTGAGCTCAGAGGGCAAGTTTTCTTCGAATAAAATTCGTCCGAGTCTGAGCATTGTTGAACCTTCTTCTATTGCGATTTGAAAGTCATCTGACATTCCCATCGAGCATTCCTCTAAATTGCCTTGAAATGACTTTAGAATTTTGAATTCTTTTCTGGCTAGGTCTTCATTTTGACTCGCCATTCCCATCACTCCTATCAATTCAAGATTTTCTAGTTTTTTGATTTCTTCAATTAGTGAGTTGGCTTCTTCAATTTGTACACCACTTCTTTGCGGTAGATTTGCAATATTTACTTGAACCATAATCTTTTTCTTACCGAAAGAGTTGATTTTTTCTGCTTGTTCAATGTTTTCAACGGTTTGAATTACATCGAATAATTCGCAGATTTTTTTGATTTTTCTTGTTTGAAGTTTACCGATGTAATGTTTTTCTAAATTTGGCAGCAAATGAAATTTGCTCATAGCCTCTTCTAATCTGTTTTCGGCTATTCTTTTTATATTATATTTTTGTATAATTTTCTGAATTTCTTCAGGTTGACGCTTCTTAGTTACAAGTACTAGCTTGAGTTTTTTCATTTTATCTGTTACTTTGCTATTCCTTATCTTATACCTATGTCTGCACTAGTTGCAATTGTCGGTCGTCCAAACGTTGGAAAATCAACAATTTTCAATAAGTTTTTGGGTAAACGTCATGCAATTGAGTCTGAAATTCCTGGAACAACTAGAGATCGACTTTATGGGAAGCTTGATATGAACGGTTTTAAGGTGATTTTAGTTGATACTGGTGGACTTGAAACTGAAACCGGAAATGATATTGAAGAGAATGTTCAGGAGCAATCCAAAGTTGCAATTGATGATGCGGATGTGATTTTGTTTGTTGTAGATATAAGAGTTGATTTAACTTCTGATGATTTTCATGCTGCAATGTTACTGAGAAAATCAAAGAAACCAGTGATTTTGGTTGCAAATAAATGTGATAATCCAAGTTACGAAGAGCAAAGATTCAACATGTTCCAGCTTGGTTTTGGCGAACCACTTCCGGTTTCTGCAATCCACTCAATGGGTATTGGTGATCTTGAATCGAAAATTGAGGAAAAGTTAACTGCATTGAAATTTGAGAAAGATTTGAATGAAGATGATGTAAAGGGGATCAAAATTGCCTTTGTCGGCCGTCCAAATGTTGGTAAATCGACAATGGTAAATGCGATATTAGGAAAAAATGAAGTTGTTACCTCAGAAATTCCAGGTACAACAAGAGATTCAACTGAAATCCCTTTTAAATATGATAAAAAGGATTTCGTTTTGATTGATACGGCAGGTTTGAGAAGGCGAGGTGATATTGAGGCAGGAATAGAGAAATTCAGTTCTTTACGATCGCTGCAGGCGGTTGAAATGGCTGATATTTGTATTTTGTTGATTGATTTTGAGGAGGGAGTTACAAATCAAGATTGTCATATTAGTCAGTTCATTCTAGAGCAAAACAAAGGTTTGGTTCTTGTTGTTAATAAAATTGATACTTTGAAAGGCGAGGAAAGGGAAGTTAAGGAAAATCAGACTATTTTCTATTTAAAAAGAGACATGGCGTATATTCCATGGGCTCCGGTTGTCTTTACATCTGCTAAAGACAAGAAAAACGTATATAAAATATTAGATTTAGCAATTGAAATTGATGAACAGAGAAATAAAGAAGTACCAAAACAAGATTTGAGTGTTTGGCTTGATGCTGCTTTGAAAAAGCATCCAGGCAATTTGACTCGTGGAAAACGTAAATTTGAAATTTTGAGTGTTGAGCAGGTTGATAGGAATCCTCCGGTATTCTTGTTCCACTGTAAATGGCCAGAAATTATGCATTTCTCATATTCAAGATATTTGGAAAACTCTCTACGAGAACATTTTGGATTTACAGGAACTTCATTGAAATTGCTTTTCAGGAAGGCAGGTGAATCATTAAAGAGTAGGTTTCACGATAAGACTTAGTCTTTCTTCCCATTTATTGCGAATTTTTTCTCGCATGTCGTTGTCGTGAAATTTTAACATTTCATCGTTGATGATTGTGCCACTTTGATTTGATAATGTTTCCATTTTACTTCTTGCACGATTTAACTGAATTTCTCTGCATTTTGAGTTTATGAATTTTGGTGAAAATACTTTTTCAAATAGTTTTTTTGTGCAATTTTGAATAGTGTTCCTTTTTTTGAAATGATCTTTTTTTACTGAAATTGGATTTCCGAAATATTCACTTAAAAATCTACTGTTCTCAGAGATGAGTTTCTCGTAGATTTTGTAATCTCCTGCAATTGGTTCTAGAGTTTTTATCCAGAAGGCTAAGTAGATGTCGTAAGGTTTTATTGCAATTTTTGAGAAGTCCAAATTTGATTCACTTACAAAAAAGCTCAAACAAAATCTTTTTCTAATTTTCAGTCCGTGTCTTCTAACGCCAAAAATTGAAGTTAAAATTGTTATAAATACTCGTGCCAAGAAAATCTTATCTTTTTTTGTGACAATTAACAGATCTATATCGCTGTTTTCATCTGTATCATTTATGCAAAGACTATTGCAAACGCAAACTAATTTTACGAATGGGCAAAGTGAAAATAAAAATCTGAATCTATCAACTTTCTTCCAGTATTCTTTTGATCTCTCGAATTTTTCTTCGTAATCAGATTTTTTAAGATCTAATGAGTAATAATTATTTTCATTTTTTATCTTTATTAGTTCTTTTTCTGCGGTCTTTTCATCAGACTTCAAAAAAAGTAAATTTTCTATAATTTCAGATTTAGAAAGTGGTATTTTGAAAATATCAAAATATGACAAAGTTGCTAAAATTGCCTGATCTAATGTCTTATTTTTGCTTAAAAATTCCATTTTTCATCTTTTAGATTATAATAGCATGGAATTATGTCTGACAAAAAAATTGAGCAAATTTTGAAGAAAATCCCCAATTCACCCGGGGTGTATAAAATGAAAGACTCTTCAGATAAGATTTTGTATGTTGGAAAAGCAAAATCACTTAATAAAAGAGTAAAGTCATATTTTCGGAAACAGAATGATGTACCAATTAGAACTCAAAAACTTGTTGAACAAATTGTTGATATTGAATGGATAGAGGTTGGTTCAGATTTGGAGGCGCTTTTATTGGAAACAAATTTGATAAAAGAATATTTGCCAAAATACAATGTTTTGATGAAAGATGATAAGAATTTTGTTTATATAAAAATTACAAAAGAAGATTTTCCTAGAATAGAAATTGTAAGAAAAGTTTTGAAAGACGGGGCGAAATATTATGGGCCAAAAACAGCCGCACATAAGGTTGAGAAAATTTTAAATGTACTTCAGAAAATTTTTAATTATAGAAGTTGTAGCTTGGGAATTAATTGGCTGAATATTGGTCAAGTTAAGATTTCGAATAAAACGATTGCTTATCCTTGCTTGGATTATCATATCAAGAGGTGCGAAGGGCCATGTATTGCGAAAATTACTCCAGAAGAATATAGAAAGAATATTTCTCAGATTGAAAGATTTATTGAAGGAAAAACAGGAGAAATTGAGGGAGCGCTAAATGAAAAAATGCTTTTTTATGCAAATCAGAAAAATTTTGAAATGGCTGCAAAAACAAGAGATAAATTAAATGCAATTAAAGATTTGAGTGAGAGGCAAATAATTTCTTCTCCTGAGCACAATAATTCTGATGTCATTTCATTTGTAATTGATAATGAAAAGGCATATTTTAATTTGTTTATGGTTCGTGAAGGTCACCTTATTAACCAGGAGAATTTTATTTTAGATGCTCCAGGTTATCAAAAAGATGATGAAGAAAATGCTGTGGAGATTCTTGAAAGTTTTTTATTTGAGTATTATTCAAAAGCCCTTCAATTTCCTGGAGAAATTTTAATTCCGATTGAGCTTGATCAAGATACTTTTTTCAATAAATGGATAGAAAACTTAAGTAGTTCAAAAATTAGAATTTTCATTCCTCAACGTGGAAATAAACATGCATTGTTAGATTTAGCTAAAAAAAATGCCGAAAGCTTTAGAAAACAGCATATTGTTAAATGGGAACTAAGTTCAAATGATGACAATATTGCTCTAGTTGAGCTTTCAAAGCATTTAGGTTTAGAAAAAAATCCATTTAGAATTGAATGTTATGATATATCACATTTAAGTGGAACGAATACTGTTGCTTCAATGGTTGTTTTTGAAAAGGGAAGGTCTAAATCTTCTGATTATCGAAAATTTAGGATTAGAAATCTTGCTGAAGGTGAAATTGATGATTTTAAATCGATGGAAGAAGTTATTTTTAGAAGACTTCTATATTTATGTAAGACATATTCAAAATTTACCTTCAAAAAAACTAAAAAATCGGATACAGAATTCGAGGCTTTTTTGAATAAAAAATCGATTTCAAAAATGAAAGTTGAGTCATCAAAAACGGGTATTTTTATAACAGACTTTGATTTTCCAGAAAAATATAGAAATAAAGAAGTAGAAAAATTGTTTTTGAGATATGTAATGGAAAAGAAAAAGGTAAAACGAGCATATATCTCGACAGTGGAAAAATCTGAATATTTAGAAAATCTTGGTTTTGAGATAATAAAAAAAATTCCTGATGAGTTTAATGAGTTCGTAAAAGGCGAGCATTTATGGGCATTTGATAAATTGAAACTAAATGATGCTTCTTTCTTATCTAAACCGGATTTAATTGTAATTGATGGAGGGAAAGGACAACTTTCATCTGCAATAAAAGCTAGAGATGAACTAAATTTGAAAATTCCTATTATATCTTTAGCAAAGAGGGAAGAGGAGGTTTATATAGAGGGACTGCAGTATCCATTGAATATTGATAAGGATTCACAAGCGAATTTTTTGCTTAGACGAATTCGTGATGAAGCACATCGTTTTGCAATTACTTTCCAGAAAAGCTCACGTAAGGAAACTGATCAATCATCTATATTAGATGAAATTGATGGACTTGGTGAAAAAACAAAAATGAAACTTTTAAAGAAATTTTCTTCGGTTGAAATGATAAAATCTGCAAGTTTAGATGAAATCGCGGCATTGACTGGAATGCAAATTGCGGAGAAAATACATTTACACTTAACAAAATAAAATGCTTACTAAAGAAAAAATCGTTGACGATTTAAAACAATCAATGCTCGCAAAAGATGAGCTTAAAACTTCAGTTATTAGAATGCTTAAGGCAGAATTGATGAAAGTTGAAACTGATGGTAGCGGACGTGAAATTAATGAAGAAATTATTCTTGATTCAATTAGAAGAATGTTGAAACAAAGAAAAGATTCTCATTCTCAATTTATTGCAGGAAATAGACCAGAACTTGCTGCAAAAGAAGAATTAGAAATGACAATTCTACAGGCTTATTTGCCAGCTCAAATGAGTGAAGCTGAAGTAGAGACTGTTGTGAAAGAAACTATGCTTGAAATGTCTGTTACAGATAAAAGTGGTATGGGTAAACTGATGGGTGCAGTTATGAATAAGCTCAAAGGAAAAACTGATGGCTCAGTAGTAAAAAAGATGGTTGAAAAGCAGCTTATTTAACAATCAATGTTCCAACCATGCTTGAGTGACTGCTTCCGCAGAAAACACTGCATGAAAATGAGAATGTACCTGATTTGTTTGCAATAAAACTTACGTTTGTTGTTGTTCCAGCTTTCAATGTTTCACTTACTCCAAAATCAGCAAGGAAAAATCCATGATCTACATCTGTACTTTTTATTGAAAGTTTAACTGTATCTCCGTTATTCACGGTAATTGTAGCTGGTGAAAATGACCACTGTTGTGCTGTGATTGAGAAGTTTTTTATAGTGCTCACAGGTGTTGAGATTGTCTCCTCGTTTTTACTATCATCAACTTTTGTTTCCTCAGTTTTTGTTGCAGTAGTTGTTTCTGGCAATATCTCCACTTTTTCTTCAATTATAATTTTCTTTTCCTCTTTTACTGGTTCTTCTTCCATATTTATTTCATCTGCAATTTTGCCAGTAGATTCAATGTTTTCAATTTCATTTATAGTGTTTATGTCTACTTCTTTTTCACAAGAAATGAAGAGAATAGAAATAGCAATCAAGCCTAATGATAATGTTTTTTTCATGAAATGTGATTAAAAATTTGGTGCCGAAGGTGGGGGTCGAACCCACACTTCCCGAGGGAAACGAGATTTTGAGTCTCGCGCGTCTGCCAGTTCCGCCACTCCGGCGCGGACAAAAATTATACCATTTGTTGATTTGAAACAATATGATATTATCAAATCACTTAAAATCCACACCATGTCTAAACAAAATAACCAAACTTTTTGGGTCTCAGTAAGTTTTCTTGTAATAGGTTTGTTAATAGGACTTTTGATCACAGATAAGTCATTTTTAAGCAGCGCGGGAATTGACCCAGCAGAAGTTTCAAATGAGCCGCCTGTCTTTGATGTAGATAAACTGCCTGTTGTTAATGTATCTGCCGATAATGACGCTGTTCAGGGTAGTCCAACCGCTACTGTAACAATGATTGAATTCAGTGATTATCAATGTTCTTACTGCCATAGTTTTTGGTCAAGTACATATTTAAAAATTAAAGCTGCATATATAGACACAGGAAAAGTTAAATTTGTTTATAGAGATTTCCCAATTCCTTCTCATCCACAAGCTGGGCTTGCGGCTGAATCAGCAGAATGTGTTAGATCTTTGTCTGCAACAGAAAAAGATGAATCTTATTATAAAATGCATGACATGATTTTCGGCGGTCTTCCAGAATGGTCTGGAAATGCATCCGCGAAGGATGTTTTCATTGGATACGGAAATAAAATAGGTGTTGATATCACTGCTTGTTTGGATAATGGTGATATGAAATCTGAAGTTGCAGATGATTATACTGCTGCACGAGGTTACGGTGTGGGCGGAACTCCAACTTTCTTTATAAATGGAAAAATGGTTTTAGGTGCTGAGTCTTTCGAACATTTTCAATCTGTGATAGAGTCTGAACTCAAATAACCTAAAAATATGTTTTTCGATGAAGTAAGCCTCGAGCTTGAGGGTGGCCGCGGAGGCTGTGGTGTCATAAGTTTTCACAGAGAAAAGTTTATCGATGAAGGATTTCCTGACGGTGGAGATGGCGGTAATGGTGGATCAGTAATTCTTGAGGCTGATGAGAACTATAATACTCTTCAACACTTTCAAGGTAGAAAAAATTATAAGGCTGATCCAGGAACTGACGGGCACAAAAACAATCGTGCTGGTCATAATGGTATAGATTTAATTTTAAAGGTTCCGGTTGGAACACTTGTGATTAATCAAGATGACAATACTTTGATTGTTGATTTGATTAAAAATAAAATGCAATTTGTGATTTCTCAGGGTGGAAGAGGTGGATATGGAAATGCACATTTCGTTTCAAGTACAAGACAAGCTCCTAAATTTGCGGAGTTAGGTGATATTGGTGAGCTCAAAAAGGTTAAATTTGAGGTTAGAATTGTTGCTGATGTTGGACTATTGGGTTTTCCTTCAGCAGGAAAATCGACTTTGATTTCACATCTTTCTGAGGCCAAACCGAAAATTGGTGATTATCCATTTACAACACTTGTTCCGAATCTTGGAGTTGTGAATTTGAAAAAATTTGGAGGTGATTCTGCGCAAACTTTTGTTATTGCTGATATGCCAGGAATTATTGAAGGTGCATCTGAAGGGAAGGGCTTAGGTGATAAATTTTTACGTCATATCTCAAGAACAGCTACTTTGATTTATTTGTTGGATCCATATCCATATGATGAAAAGACTATCGCTGAGCAATTTGAAATTCTTCAAAATGAAATAACTAAATACGACAAAAATCTTTTGAAGAAACAATTTATCGTTTGTGTTAATAAAATTGATGCATTATCTGATGAGGATAGAAAAACTTTGAAAGAAGATTTTCTTGAGAAATTTCCTAAAATGAAATTAAAATTAAAATTTATTTCTGCAGTTAGCGGAGAGAATCTTGATAAACTTGCTTTTGATTTATTTAAAATGCTTCAGAAAAAAGGGAAAACTAAAGAAATTCCTGTTGAAGCATCTGAATATCATGATTACACACCAGGATTACATATTGATGAACATTCATTCACTGTTAAAAAAATGTATTCCGTGAAGCTTGATGGATTTCAAAAGCCAATTGTTGGTATGTTAATTCCACCTGAAGTTTTGCCTGAAAGAACAATTTTCGAGGTTACTGGTAAGAGAATTCAACAAATTTCTAGAATGACTAATACTGATCAAGATGATGGTGTGGCAAGAGTTGAAGATGTATTGCAAAAAATGAAGATTTTCAATGAGTTGAAAAAAATAGGTGCAAAAAATGGCGATTTGGTTAAAATTGAACCGCACATCTATGAATTTCACGACATCAAAAGATGAAACTGATTTGCGGATTAGGAAATCCAGGTGATGAATATAAAAATACTAGGCATAATGCAGGTTTTATTTTTATTGATAAATTTGCAAGTGAACTGAATGCGAGTGAATTTAAGAAAAAAAATGATTTTAATGCAATGATTGCTGATTCAGGAGATGGTGATGACAAAGTGATTTTTGTGAAACCGCTTACTTTTATGAATAAATCTGGCGAATCAGTTTCAAAAATCGCTAATTTTTATAAAATTGCTCCCGAAGATATTTTTATTGTCTACGATGATATTGATTTACCGCTTGGTAGCATTAGATATAGAAAAACTGGGTCGGCAGGTACTCATAATGGCATGAGATCTATAATTTCTTGTTTAGGTTCACAAGATTTTCCAAGATTAAGGCTTGGAATTGAATCAAGAACTAATAAAAATTTTCCATTAGATGCCTTTGTTTTAAGTAGGTTTACAGATGAAGAGATGAAAATTTTTGTTGATTCTGTTACTGAAGGTCTTGCTGTCTTGAAAAATTCTCTTGCCATTTGAAGAATTTACCCTTAAAGTCTTCTCGCTCTAATAAATTAATATGTTCGCAGTAGTAAAAATAGGTGCTAAGCAGTTCAAGGTTCGTGAAAAAGACGAAATTCTAGTTGAAAAACTTGATTTAAAGGAAGGTGAAAACATTAAAATTAAAGATGTTTATCTAGTTGCTGAGGATGACGCTTCTGTAATGAAGCTTGGAATGCCTTATGTTGCTGGTGCTCATGTTGAATGTCAGGTTATGAGCCAGGAAAGATCAGAAAAGATGAAGGTTTTCAAATTCCACGCGAAAAAGAGATACCAGAAGACTTACGGACACAGAACTTTCTCTACAATGTTGAAAGTTTTGAAAATTTCTACTGTTGGTGGAAAGAAGGCATCTACTGTTGAGAATGATGTTGCAGAGGTAGCTTCTGAAGAAGTTGAAGAAAAGGCAGCTACAAAAAAAGCTCCAGCTAAGAAAAAAGTGGCTAAGAGTGAGTAAGAATGTTGTAAACTGATTCTATGTCGTCTGGTAGTTTTGCTGAATAAGTTTGACCATCTATTTTTATTTCTTTTGCATGAAGGAACTGTCTATTTAGATTGTACTTTTCAGCATATTCTTTGTTGATTTTAGCATCTCCATAATTTATATCTCCAATAACAGGGTGCCCAATGCTTGCCATATGAACTCTGATTTGATGAGTTCTTCCTGTTTCAATATTCACTTCTAGAAGAGATGCATTTTTGTAAATCTCTAAAACTTTGAACTTAGTAATCGCCATCTTACCTGTAGAATTTATGGAAATTCTCATTCTATTGCTTGTGTTTCTTTTTAAAGGCGCTTCAATTTTACCTTTTTCTTTACTAGGAACTCCTCGAACTAGCGCCCAATATGTTTTTTCAACCTTTCTGTCTTTAAACATTTTTGAAAGTCGATTTTTTGTTGCTTGGTTTTTGGCGATAAGTAGAACGCCTGATGTGTCTTTATCAAGTCTATGAAGTAGACTGGCGTTTTTATCTATATTTAGTGCTGCATTCAAGATTGTACCGCTTGTATGGCCGCTATCACTAGGATGCACGACTAAACCTGCCTGTTTATTAATTACTAAAAGATTTTCATCTTCATGAATTATTTCTAATTTTATATTTTCTGCTCTGACTGTGCTGTCTTTCTCAAGAATTTTATAAGCGATTTCATCATTTGCTGAAACTTTAAATCCTGTTTTTTCAATCTGAATTTTATTAACTCGTACCATTCCGTCTTTAATCAGATTCTGAATAAAATTACGGCTTAAACCGGTTTTTTTTGTGAGACAAAGATCTAATCTTTCATTTGATTCTTCTGCGCCGATTGTAAAGCTTTGAAATTGCATTTAATTTCTGTGTTTGATAGTGTGCTATAGCCTTATACCAAGTTTTTTCACTTATAGATATGCTTTCCTTAAAAAAAGATGTCGAGCGATTAGTCGACAGTATTTTATCTGATGGAGTTGCAGATGTAATTGTTAAGGCTGATTTGAAGAAAAAATTATTGAGTGGTAAAAAGTTAAGAATTAAGTTAGGAATTGATCCAACAGGTTCGGATTTGCATTTAGGTCATATGGTTGTTGTGCATAAACTGAAAGAATTTCAAGATTTAGGTCATCAAATTATTTTACTTTTTGGTAATTTTACAGGCCAAATTGGAGATCCAACAGGAAAAAATGAATCGAGACCAATGCGAACTCAAGAAGAGCTGGAATTAAATGCGAAACATTATATTGAGCAAGTTTCCTCAATTTTAGACGTTTCTAAGCTTGAAATCAGATGGAATGCCGAATGGTTAGCTAAATTGAATTTCTCAGATGTGGTGACTCTTGCTTCACAATTTACAGTTGCCCAGATGCTCGAGAGAGATATGTTTCAGGACAGAATTAAAAATGATCAGCCAATTTCTATTCATGAATTAATGTATCCGCTTATGCAGGGTTATGATTCTGTTGCTCTTAAGGCAGATGTGGAATTAGGCGGTACAGATCAAACCTTCAATCTTCTTGCTGGTAGAGTTCTTCAAAAAGCTTATGGCCAGGAACCTCAAAATATTTTGACTGTGCCAATTTTGGTTGGAACAGATGGTTCTATGAAAATGGGTAAAACAACTGGCAATTATATTGGAGTTAATGAAGATCCAATTGATATTTATGGTAAGACAATGAAAATTCCTGATGAATTGATTCTGACGTATTTTGAATTGGCTGCTAGAGCGCGTGATAATGAGCTTCAATCTGTAAAAAATAGACTGACGACTGAAAATCCGCGTAATTTAAAAATGGAATTGGCTTTTGAAATTGTTAAGTTATACAGAGGAGAAGATGAGGCAGTTAAAGCCCAAGAACATTTCAAAACTGTTCATCAAAAAAAGGAGTTGCCAGATGTAATTGAAGAGGTTGTTCTTGTTGTTAAAAACTGGAATATTGTCGATTTGATTTCTGATTTAGGACTTGCGAGTACAAAGAGTGATGCAAGGCGTTTGGTTGAAGGAGGAGGAGTGAAATGGGAAAATGAAAAAATTGAAGATATAAAAATGGAAATTGTTCTAAGTAAAAATGCAGGACTTTTACAGGTTGGAAAGAGAAATTTTAGAAAGGTGAGAGTATAATTCGCCTATGCTAGATCAAAGACTTGATTCCGCTATGTTGAAGACCAAGGACTCCTATATAGTGAAGCTTAAGGAGATGGGAATTAAGACTTTGGGAGATCTTTTGACATATTTCCCGCGCGCTTATAGAGACGAGCAGGAATTTACAAAAATTAATGAATTGAAGACTGATGAAGTGAATGTTTTGGAGGTAAAAATTAAAACTATTATGACTTTGCCAACAAGGGCCGGGGGAGTGATTACGAGGGCAGTTGTTGGGGATGATACTGGAGAAATTTCTGTTATGTGGTTCAATCAAAGACATTTGAAACAGATGTTTTTCAAAGGTAGTCAAATTATTTTAACAGGAAAGGCGAAATTTGAGCAGGGAAGGATTGTAATGGTGAGTCCCAAATATGAAAAACCCTCATCGATTTTGTTGCATACCGGTCGAATTGTTCCTGTTTATCCCGAGAGTGAGGAAATTACTTCAAAATGGCTTAGGGAAAAGATATTCCACGTTTTGCCATATGCAAAATATTTTGATGAATATCTTCCGTCTTGGGTTTTGCAAGGGGAGGGTTTACTCAGTTTTGCAGACGCAATTTATCATGTTCATTTTGCTAAAGATGAAGAGTTTTTGAAGAAAGCTCGTGAAAGATTGGCATTTGATGAGTTATTTATGTTGCAATTTATGGCACTGCGACGAAAAAAATGGTGGCAAGAAGGTTTTACCGGTGAGAAAAAACGGTTTAGTACAAAACTTGACATGGTTGAATTTTATTCAGCACTTCCATTTGAATTAACTGGAGCACAAAAACGCACGATTGAAGAAATTTTTACTGATATTAGTCGTGATTTTCCAATGCTTAGATTAGTTCAAGGGGATGTGGGTTCGGGTAAAACGGCAGTTGCGGCAGCGGTGATTTTTGCAATGATTAAATCCGGATATCAATGTGTTTTGATGGCGCCGACTGAAATTCTTGCAAAACAGCATTACAAAAATTTAGTGAATTTATTTGCGGATTTTGCTTTTAATATACAAATGTTAACCGGATCAATGTCTGCAAGTGAGCATGATGCCGTTGTAACACAAATGGCCACGGGAACCTGTGATCTTGTTATTGGAACGCATGCACTGATTCAAGAAGGAATTACATTCCCAAAACTTGGGCTCGTTGTGATTGATGAACAACATCGTTTTGGTGTGAAACAGCGAGCAAAACTTAAAACTCAGGGCTTTCCTCATCTTTTAAATTTATCTGCGACTCCTATTCCTCGAACAATGGCACTAACTATTTATGGTGATCAAGATTTATCAATTTTAGATGAATTGCCTCCAGGTAGAACTCCAATTGTCACAAGACTTGTGCCTGAGGCTAAGCGAAAAGATGCGGAGTTTTGGGTATCAGATCAAGTTGCGAAGGGTCATCAGGTTTTTATTGTTTGCCCTTTGATTGAAGAATCTGAAGCAATTCAAGTGAAGGCTGCGACGCTCGAATATGAAAGACTTTCGAAAGAAATATTTCCACAGCATAAGTTGGCGCTTTTACATGGACGAATGAAAGGTGATGAAAAGGAGGCAGTTATGAAAGCTTTTTCTGCGGGAGAAATTAATATCTTGGTTTCAACTTCCGTGATTGAAGTTGGAATAGACGTTCCCAATGCGTCGATTATGATGATTGAAGGTGCTGATAGATTTGGTTTGGCACAACTCCATCAGTTTAGGGGAAGGGTTGGAAGGGGCTCAAATCAGTCCTATTGCTTCCTGTTTACAGATTCAAACTCAGATGACGCCTTGCAAAGATTAAAATTCATGGTTCAATATACTTCGGGTTTTGATTTGGCTGAAATGGATTTAAAAATTCGTGGCCCCGGAGAAATTTATGGAGTAAAACAAAGTGGAATTCCTGATCTAAGAATGGCAACATTCAGCGACAAAGAACTTTTAGATCGCGTGAGATCATGCGCTGAGCGACTTGTAAATGAAGACATTGATTTGAAGTCTTATCAGGCTCTTGCGAAGAAAATCGCTAAAATAGAGTCGCAGACGGAAATAGCAGAGGTGTAATAAAGTAAGTCGTTTTTATAATAATAATGCGTATAAACGGAGATATTTACATTGAATATACTTCGGTTATATTGATTTTGATTTATATAAATATTATGAAAAAAGCTAAATGGAATGATGCTACAGTATTAGAAGCAGTTGAAAAATTTCGATCTGAAAATGGTGATTATCCTAGACAACATGATTTTCAATTTACGGATTATTTACCTGATCCTGAAACAATAAGAAGGTTATATGGAGGGATTCCAATGTTTAGAAAAAAGTTCGGATTTGGTATTGAGGATTATACAAAAGGTCAGGTTAGGTCTGAATTAAATAAAACACTTAATGATAGAGCTAAATCACATGAGGATAAAATGCAGAATATTCTTGTAAAATATTTTGGTGAAATATGTGTACATAAAGAACGAGAATTTTCGTATCGTAATAGAGTAGATTTTCAAGTTTACCACGCCGAAGGTATTTTTGGTGTTGATACTTTCTATCCAAAAAATAGAATAGGATTGATAAATAACTTCAATTTAAAGTATGGAAAATATAAAAACTTTTCACTAGGACCAGTATATTTAGTCTGTATGAACTCTGAGTTGTCTCAAGAAATTTTAAATATCTACATGAATTTACGTAAAGTTCCAGCTGAAGAGAAAATTAAATTGTTAACAGAAGAGGATTTTATTAAAGAAATAAAATTATTCAATCCTAGGACTTCCATATAGGTTCTACCCTGAAAACTGATTTTATGCACAAAGAGGTCCGCGCAAGATATATTGTGCGGGACTCTGTGTTTAGGCTTACTATACTCACCTGCTATTCACTTAGCCTCATAATTATGATATAATAATCTGATCTAATTTATGTATGGCAACTACTAATCAAAATACAGGAATAACTGGAGCAGAAAAAATCGATAAACTTAGTGATGCTCCTTCCTCCCCCGATACTAGTGATAAACTAGATGAATTTAAGCGTTCACTTGATAGTCAAAAAAATTCTGCAGATGAACGTGAAAAACTATTACTTGATTCATTGGATAAGGTTTTTAACAGTACTGATATTTCACTTTTAGATAAAATTGAAAATGTTGATGCATTTAATGACCAAATGAAGGAAACAATATCTGCAGCTACTGAAATTTTTCTAGCAATACAATTAATTAAAGGAGAAAAATGTGATTCTCCAATGGATATTATTGACGGATTTACTTTTGAAAAGAAATCATTTTCCAGGTCATTTGTTACAGCACTGGTTTATATACAGAAAAATACTGATTCTCCAGTTTCAAAGTGGTTTCTGTCTGAAGGATTTGATGCTGCAAAGAAAAAATCGAAGGAATTAGCGACAGCCGGTCATGTTATGATGGATGTTATTTCTGGTGAAAAAAAATCTAAAGATGATGAAAAATCTAAAGACTCAAATGATTCTTTTGTCGATGGAGTTAAGGATTTTGCTGAAAAAAATAAAACTGTAGTTGGTCTATTTGCATTTGCAGGTGCGGCAGTTGGTGGAATTTGGATGTATAAAAAATTATTTTCTGATGAAAAAAAGGAAGGAGAAAGCGGATCAGGTTTAGTTGCTACTGGAGCAAAAGTTGGATTAATGGCTGCCGGTGGAGCATTCGTTGCCGGTCAAATATTGGGAATGGAAGAAGTTAGAAATTACCTTTCAAAAGACAACAATTCTTGGATCAATTCAAGATATATCGAGGCATTAACTTCTGCAGCAGACGGTGAATTTCAAAATGCGATGAATTCAATTTTGTACGGAGCAATTTCAGTTGAAGATAAGGTCAAATATAAAAAATTAGCAACTATACTTGATACTGATGTTGATAGAGTTACAGCAATATCAAGAATGAACTTTAACGAATTTATTGATGGAAAATCGTCTTCAATGTTTTCATTTGGCTCATCAAAAGAATCAGAAGAGAAAATTCGCGCAAGAATTAAAGACTTTTATTTAGATGATATAAAATCAACAACAAGTGACCTTTCAAAAATGACTGTAGGGCAAGTGATGATTTCTGGATTAGAGCGCGGAATTATATTTGAGGTTGATCAGAGTGATTTAACTAGCGGTCAACAAGAAGATGTTTCAAAACATAAGGCAGAGAGTAAAGAAGAATTGAAAGAATATGGGGATAAATTATCTAATCCCGAAGAACATCCTGATGAAATTATTGAAATGAATAGAAAATTAATTGATGATATCCAACTCTTAGATTCTAGTGTTGATTCAGTTTGGGGTAATATGTTAGTTCAAATGGAGGCAGCAATTGGTTGGCCACCAGATGCGGATGATAATATGGAATATGGAGATCTGAAACGAGCAAGAGAATATATGCTTGGAAATGTGGATTCTGGAATGTCTAAAGATCATGAAGCATTTGAAGAAATGCAGGGACAAGTTGCTGATTTTAATGATTTTCTCGTTGACCATAAGGAAGAAAAACCATGGACGGAAAAAACTAAGGCTGAATATGAAACATTAAAGAAGGAGATAGTTGATCTTAAGTTTAAAATCAATAACGCAATTGTATCTGCAAACGAAACTCGTGTTCGTGAGGGTAATGAAGATATTAAGGAGTTAAACATGGAAGATCTTATGGAAGGTGGTGAATTTGTTTTAGTTGGTGTTTGTGGAAATGTATTAAAGGTTATTGGTTGGGAAATGCAGGAACTTGTTGATGATGAAACTGATACGATTGTCTATGTTTTGGCCTTTACCCAAGTTGCCGGTGCTTTAACTGAATATGCAACTACAGCAAATCTAAGTCCTGGAAAAATTGTTTGGATTGCTGCTAAGAATATTGTGACGGGGCCGGTGAAGGTACCATTTCAACTTGGTATTCTTACGATTGATGCATTCAAATTTAAGAAAGCCTTTGAATTTACTCCTGATGAGTTATTTATTAAGTTATTATCTGGCGATCTTGATGCAACTGACATTAAGCAGAGGTTAGCTACAGCAAAGAAATATATTGATAAAATGGATACAGATTCCACTCTGCGTAGATATCTTCATGGAATATCTAAAATAAATGATGTAGATGAATTACTACACATGTTGCAGAATGATGATGAAATTAAAAAAGCATTGGAATATTTTGATGATGGAGTGCCGCCAACAGGTAGGATTGAAGCTTTAGATAAATTACTTTTGAAGATTGATAATATTAAAGGTAGTACAAATCCTGTATTAATTGATACAAAAAAATTGATTGAGCATAAAAGATTGTTATTGAGATTATTCGATATGGGGAAAGCAAAGCCAGAACTCTTTGATAAGTTTGTTAAATCTTTAACAGAAAATGTTGTCTTTACTACAAAAGAAGTAGCAGATCTTGATAAATTATTTAATGGAGTAAAATTAGCTGATTTTAAAAAATATTTAAATCCTACTGATGGTTCTGGATCCGTAATAAATAGATTGATTCGTGAAGAACTACCAGGTGGTAAATTTCAATATAAATTAAATGGTAAAATTATAAAATTAGTTGATGATCCTGGAGTAATTTCTAAAATTAAATTAGCTGCAGAGAAAGTTGGGAAAGTAATTAAATTTGATAAGATTAAAGATGTACTAAAATTTGCACAGCCAGTTCTTGAAGTATTTGGTATTGCATATACGGTGAATCTTTTTTATAAGCTTTCAACAACAGATGATAAGGATAAATTAAGAGAGATTGTTGCAGAAGAATTTGCCGCTGTATTAACATTTCTTACAGGTATGAAGGGCGCAGCAATGTTGGGTGCAAAGTTGGACAAAAGATTAATTCCAATTTTCTCAATTTTCGGAGGAATTGCTGCAGCGCTTGGATTTAGTGAGCCTATTTCTAAATTTATTGATTCATATGTCGCTAAATTTCCAAATGGGAATGAGATTATTGAGGAGGGAGTTTCCGGTTTACTGCAAGATGTAACATTGGTTACTACATTGAGATCAGTTTATGGTTTAGCTGGCACTAAAGTGGTTCAGAAGGTTTTAGCGAAAGAAGCTGTAAAAGGTGTAAGTGTTGCAATTGGAAACAGTGCAATTGGCAAATTTACTAAAGATTTACTTGCAACAGGGTGTGGAAAGATTATAAAAAAATTAGCGGCTTCAGTTGGTACAAAAGTTGTTGGAGCCGGAGTGACAGCAGCTATTGATGGTCCGCTTCCAATTGGAGATATTATTGGTGTGCTTCTTGTGGCATGGGCAGTTAAAGATGTTTATGACATTGCTACACTTATTTATAATGGTTATATATTGTCAGAGGAAATTGAGAAACGAATGACTCAGGAAATGGAGGAATTTGAGATTATTTCGCCTGCTGAAATGAAGACTAAATATGAAGTGATGAAATTTGATACTGCTGATGGATTGCTTGATGAGCTGATGAAAGAGGAAAAAGCTGTTGTTAAAATTAAGCGAAAGGGCGTTCTTGGTTATGAAGTTTACTCATTAGGAAGTGCTGAAGTGAAAAATATGGCAATTTTTGATGTAAAGGGTGATGAAGTTGCAT
Source organism: Candidatus Peribacteria bacterium (assembly GCA_943357175.1). Classification (GTDB taxonomy): domain Bacteria; phylum Patescibacteriota; class Gracilibacteria; order UBA1369; family 2-02-FULL-48-14; genus CALRGE01. The sequence continues at coordinate 29,598 of CALRGE010000003.1, read as the reverse complement.
CAATAAGTGATGAAGATTTAGAGTCAATTATATCTGCAGAAGCTGAAATTGATAAAAAACTTGCTGAAAAGGAAGCGGCAGATGCTGCTAAAGCTGCTTAGTCATATAAGTCCCCTCCAACTCGTATCCCCATTTTCTGTAATAATTTCTAGTACCCACTCCTGAAATTACGGCGATTTTATTGAAGCCAGCTTTTTTGCTAATTTTTTCAGCTTCAAGCATCAATTTTCTACCGAGTCCGGCGTGTTGAGAAGCGTCTTCTGTTTTTTTACCGATTTTAACTTGATAACCGTATGTGTGGACTTCTCTAACGATGCTTGCACCTTCCAATTCTTTTATGAAATGCTTCTTCCCTGTTTGGCTGTATGAGCTGAAACGCAACCTTAAAAGTGAACATAATTTATCATTTTCAATTTGGTTGTATGAAAGGAAAAATTCTTTCCCATCTGAGGCATCATATTCTAGAACCCTTAACTCTGTTTTTTCAGGGTCATAGCTCTCCCCTTTTATCTCTCTACACCTGATACATTTGCATTTAACACCTTCCCTTTTCATAATTTCTTCAAGCAGTTGACGCATGTTAGTTTTTTGACTTCCATTTATAATTGATTCTCCTGGAATATCTCTGAAAAGTCTTTCAATTCTAACATATTCAGGAATATCTTTTTTCATCTCGATTAGAATTCTAATAAGAGTTTCATCATCGTAAGTTTCAAATTTCCCATCTCGGTGCCAAATTTCAAGCTCTGAATATGGCGTCACAACACATGGATAAATTTTAAGATGATCTGGTTTTAACATCGGGTTTTGAAACACTTCTTTTAAGGCTTGAACATCCATTTCTGGATTGCTTCCCGGGAGGTTTGGCATCATGTGAACCGCAATTTTCAAACCTGCATCTTTCATCAATTTGATAGCTTTATATGAATCTTCAATTGTTTCTCCACGTTTGTTGTATTCAAGAACTGCGTTATCTGTATGCTGGATTCCAATTTGAACCTTCGTGCAGCCTAAATTCCGCATTCTTTTGATTTCTGATTTTGTTATGTGATCTGGTCGAGTTTCAAGACTAAGTCCAATTATTCTGTTTTTTGATGATTCATTTATTTCTTGTGCCTCTTTCAATGATTTACCCTTTTTTTCGTTACATGCATTGAATAGCGCTCGAATAAAATCGTTTTGATATTTCCTGTTATATGAAGAGAAAGTGCCTCCTAATACAATCATTTCAATTTTTTCTGTTTCATGACCTTGAAGTTTTAAACTTAATATTCTTGTTGTAACTTGATCGTTTGGATGAAAATCATCAAGAACTGCCCTCATGGCTCCGGGTTCGTTAGATAGATATGATTTTGGCATTCCTGGCTCCGTTGGGCAAAAAACGCATTTTCCTGGGCAAGAATATGGCTTTGTAAGAACAGTTATCACAGACACTCCAGATAATGTTCGTATTTTCCTTTTTCTTACAAGTCTTTGTATCTCAGGGTCACCTTCCCATCCTTCTTTTATCAATTCCTCATATGCCACCTGAAGGCTGAAGTTTGTTGGTAAATCTGTTTTGAATTCTCTTGAGAAGGCTTTTTTTAACTTATGTAAATCTTCTTCACTTCTTAAAGAAAGTTTGGAGGCTTGTTTTAATAGATTCTTAAGGATATTCTCTTTACTGATAATTTGCATTGAATTGGGTTTAGCTTATGCACTCTAATATAATTACAGAAAAGGTCAAGAAAGACTATGATTCTATTGCTGCAGAATTTTCTGAAACAAGAAATTTTCCTTGGGATGAATTCAAGATTTTTGAAAAATTTTATGAAAAAAAATCGGATGTTTTAGATCTTGGTTGTGGCAATGGTAGACTCTTAACTTTTTTAAGGAAAAAAGGATATAGATCTTATCTTGGAGTTGATCAAAGTGTGGAATTGTTGAAATTTGCTAAGAAGAATTTTCCTGATGAAGAATTTAAAGCAATGGATTTCTCAAAAAAAATGAAATTTAAGAAAAAATTTGATGCGATTTTTTTTATTGCTTCATTTCATCATATCCCTCGAGAACTTCAGAGAGAAACCTTGGAAAATTGTAAAAATTATTTAAATAAAGGTGGATATATTTTTATGACAAATTGGAATTTAAGACAAAAAAAGTACTTTTTATTCTATCTGCTATCAATTTTAATGCCGAAGTACGGTTTTTTTGGGCTATTAATTCCATGGAAAAATAAAGTAATGAGATATTATTATGCTTTTTCAAAAAAACGGCTTCAAAAACTTTTCCATGATTCCGGCTATAATGTTAAAATAAATGATTACTATCATGGTTCAAATGTTTCAGGAATATTTAGAGCAAAAAATATAATATCAGTAGCAAAATATGAATAGTTATAAAATTTTTGACATTCCGATTAATACAATCAATTTAACTTCAGCAATTTCTGTACTTGGTGAAAAAAGATTGAAAATTTACACTCCAAATCCAGAAATTCTATTAGAGTCAGAAAGAAATCCTGAGTATAAAACTGCACTTTTTCAGGGTGATTTAATGTTACCAGATGGTCATGGCTTGCAACTTGTTAGCACATTATTGAAGTTTAAATCGAAATTTCTCAGAGTACTTTTTTATTTCCCTTTTTTGTTGATTTTCCTATTTTGGAAACGACCTTTTAAAAAAATATTTCCTGAAATTATTCATGGATCAGATTTTATGTTAATCCTTGTTTCTTGGGCTGAATTAAATAATAAATCAGTTTTTTTCTTAGGAGCATTTGGAAATTCTGCAGAAAAAACTGCAAATTATTTTAAAAATGCTCATAGTAATTTAAAAATTGCTGGATTTTCTAATATTGACCCATCTGAAAAGGCATTTGAATTAGTGAAATCAAGCAATGCAGATATTTTATTTGTTGCATATGGAGCTCCAAAACAAGAGATATTTGTTTCTAAATATTTTGATAAACTTGATAATTTATCAATTGCAATGTGTGTTGGAGGTTCATTTGATTTTTTCTCAGGTAATATCAAAAGAGCTCCGAATTTTATCAGAAATATTGGATTAGAATGGCTTTGGCGCTTGTTTCTAAATCCAATAAAACGTTCAAAAAGAATTTTCAATGCCCTAGTTATTTTCCCTCTTACGGCTATTTTTTCTTCCCGCTAATTTTCTCTTCTGCGTGATTTATAAATGGCATGATAAATTCAATTACTGATTTTGTCATAAGAATCGGTCTTGTGATGTATTCATTTACTTTTTCGATGGCATCTTTTGCGCTATCAATTGCCTTGCTTACATCTCTTAAAATAAACATTAAATAAATTAATGTTATAGATAAGAAAATTGTTAGTAAAGCTACACAAACTGAAAGTGTTAAATATAAGATATTGATTGTTTCCATGGCGAGTGGTTATTAATGATTCTATTGTAACAGAAGTTTATTCAAAATGTCATTTACCATTTTTGGATTTGCCTTGCCACCACTAATTTTAATAACTCCTCCAACAAGTGCGCCCATTGCCTTTCCTTGACCAGCCTTTATGTCAGCAACAGCCTTAGGATTTGCCTCCATTGCTTTTTTACAGAAATCCTCAATTTCAGAAGTATCACTTATTTGTGTTAGACCTAGTTTTTTAATAATGTTTTCTGGCTTATCGCCTGTGGAAATCATTTCATCTAAAATTGTACTTTTAGCTACGTTATTTGAAATTGTTCCTGAATCAATTAACAAAATTAAATCAGCTAAATCCGTAGCTGTAATTTTAGTATCTGAAAGTTTTTGTTCTACTTCATTTAATTTACTCATTAAAATTGATAGTACGAATGAATTTGAAAGTGCTGGATTTTTTGATTTCTTAGCACATTCCTCAAAGAAGTTAGAAAGACCTAAATCTTCAATGTAAAACTTTGCATCTGATTCAGAAACTTTATAATCATTGATTAATCTTTCAAATTTTTCTGTCGGCAATTCTGGAATCATTGCTTTGCATTTTGCGATAAGCTCATCACTTGCAAAAAGTGGTGGCAAATCAGGCTCAGGAAAATATCTATAATCAGCTGCACTTTCTTTTTCACGTAGAATTTTGGTCATCTGTTTCTCTTCATCCCAACCTACTGTTACTTCTGTTGCATGTGCTTTACCAGATTCCCATAATTCAATTTGTCTTTTAACCTCATAATTAATTGCAGATTCAAGTGATCTAAATGAATTTAAATTTTTTATCTCAGCTCTTGGATATAATTTGGTTTCACCCATTGGTCTAATTGAAACGCTGGCATCAAATCTCATCATTCCCTTTTCCATATCTGCATCAGAAGCTCCTGAATATCTTAATAACTTATGCATTGTTTCTGCGTATATTCTTGCTTCCTCAGCTGTTCTTATATCTGGTTCAGAAACAATTTCAGCAAGTGGTGTACCTGATCTGTTAAAATCGAGCAATGTACCTGAAGCCTCATGGCTTAATTTTCCTGCATCATTTTCTAAATGTAGTCGAGTGATTCTAATATTTTTCTTCTCACCGTTTAGAATAATTTTTAAGTTGCCATGAACTCCAAGTGGCTGATCAAATTGTGATATTTGAAAACCATTTGGAAGATCCGGGTAAAAATAATTTTTTCTATCAAATTTAGAATCTTTATTAATTGTGCACTCTAATGCTAATGATGCAATTAATCCTTTCTCAAGTGCTTCTTTATTTGTAACAGGCAACATTCCTGGAAAACCCATACAAATAGGGCAAACATTAGTATTTGCCTCTTTATTAAATGAATCATTGTCACAAGAACAAAAAAGCTTAGTTTTTGTTGATAACTGAGCGTGAATTTCCAAACCGATTACTGTTTCGAATTTAGTCATATTATGATCTTATCATTTTAGTAATTAAATCTTTTAAATTCTGGTGATCTTTAAATTTTTGATTATTATGATATTCCTGGTGACGGTTCATAACTTTTGACTCAACTTTTCTAGGTGACGTAATATTTTTTAATGTGATAATTGAACCGCTCATGTGTTCTATTTTTATATTGCCATATCCAAGTATTGTTGGCCAGAAACCCGAAATTTCGTTGGAAATACCCTCTATAAAATCATATTCAATTCTTGTTGTTGTTTTTGTAAAAAATGTTTTCCATTCATGATCAATAATTCCATGGTTTGTGATTAACCATACATCTTGATACCAAACTGATAATCTATATAGGAATAACAAGCTGCCAACTGCTCCCCATGCTATCCATAAATATAAAAATGGTGGAATTAATAGGTAGAATCCTAACGGAATTAAAATACCAAAAAACATTATTCGAAATAAATCTGGATATATTGTAAAAGGATGTGAGTGAGCCACATAGTGTATCGTCTCACCCTTGCCAAGCAAACTTCTGAATACTATTTCTGCGATAATCATATTTATTTAATTATATTTGCTGGTATCCTCTTCTGGCAAGCATAAAATATTATGAAGAAAAATACTGAATTCACAATAAAGAGATTTCTTATAGATGTCATCACTGATGTTGTTGTTGTATTTCTACTAGTTCAAGTTATCAGGCTCTATATTTTTGCTCCTTTTAGAGTTCATGGGCCATCAATGTGTAATACATTTAATATTTATAATGATGAATGTTACAACGGTGATGGAGAATATATTTTAGTTTCGAAATTTTCTGTTATTTCACTTTTTGGATGGAGACCCGGAGAGATTAATAGAGGAGATATTTTAGTGTTTCAAGCACCTGGTCTTACTGAAGGTGAATACTATATTAAACGTGTAATTGGAGAACCTGGAGATAAAATAAAGATTGCCAATGGATTTGTTTATCTTATGGATGCACAAGGTGATTACCAAAAATTGGATGAAGATTATCTTAATGAGGATAACCTTGGTAAAACTTATACATATCGAACTATAGAACAAGAGTATGAAGTTCCCGATGATAAATATTTTTTATTGGGTGATAATAGAAATAAGAGCTCTGACTCAAGAAGATGTTTTAATCAATTGGGCTGTAATACAGAATCTTCACCATATTTAGATTTCGATTATATTCAAGGAGAGGTTAAGATTGTAGTCTTCCCATTGACTCATATTAGATGGATTTCTAATCCTGATTATTCAATTTAATTCGTCTTTCCCGCTTAAATAAAATTCAAGTAATGTGATTATTATTACAATCAATAATCCATTCCAGATTCTTAGTAAACCTAACATTAAGAAGCTTAAACAGATAGTTGTTGACATTGAGAGTAATATTCCCTGTCGCAGTGAGATCATCACATGTTTTATGTAAACTTCATTCTGGTTTCGTAGTTTTTTTAAGAAGAAGAGAATTAGCGTAAAAGTGCCTATTAATGCAAGTGTTAAACTAATAAAAAATAAGCCTAACCCCATTCCAGTTGAAGTGTAAGGGTCCAGATTCATGATAACCAAAATCCAAGAAAGCCAACTTATAATTGTTGCAATGCTGATAACATATAAAACTTTATGATGCCCCGTATTTAATGTATGCAATTTATAATTTGTTTAGTAAATTCTCTACTCTTTCTAACTCAGGATCTTTCTCATCTGCTTTCAATACTAATTTAGGAACTACTTTCATATGAATCATCTTATTAAATTCAGATTGAATATCCCTAACTTTAAAATTAAGTTCTTTTTGCAATAATTCAATATTTTCTTGTGCTGAGATCCAAACCTTAACCTGAGATGAATCTGAATTTAATTCAACATGTGTAATAAAAAGTAGTCTATAAGTCTCACTTCTAATATGTTTAGGCAGGAGTAATGAGATCTCTCTGGTAATTAATTCTGTAACTTGATCTTTTCGCTTTGTTTTCATAATTCTGGTAAATTATTTTTGTGATTAAAATTGTATTTTTTTCCAGTTCGGATATTGCAACCCCATTATTATGTGCTTTAGCAAAGGATTCAAGGTATAAAATTTTAATGATTGTAACTCAACCTGACAAACCTGCAGGAAGAAGTTTAGAACTGAAGAAAAATCCAATAAAGTTATTATCTGAAAAGTTAGGTATTGAGGTCTTTCAGCCTGAAAAACTAGATTCTTTATCAATAGAGAAATTAGCTTTACTAAAGGCAGATATATTTTTAACTTTTGCATACGGGAAAATATTGCCTGAAGCCTTATTGTCTTTACCGAAAATTGCTCCTATAAATATTCATGCATCATTACTCCCAAAATATAGAGGTGCTTCACCTATTCAAGCGGCAATTCTAAACTCAGAGAAAGAAACTGGGATTTGTATAATGAAGATGGTGAAGGAAATGGACGCCGGGCCAATTGTTAGCACGAAGAAAATTCAAATTAATGAGAATTGGACAGCCGGTGATTTACACGAACAAATTGCAAATTTATCTGCTGAAATTGTTCCAAATGAATTAGTAAATATTAATACTGATGTAATTTTATTCAAACAAGATCATCAACTTGCCACTTTTACAAAAAAAATCACTAAAGATGATGCATATTTGGACTTTAATAAGACATCATCTGAAATTTTCTCAATGTTTAAGGCATATTCTCCTTGGCCAGGTGTTTGGACTAGCTACAATAAATTGAAATTAAAAATTATTGATCTTTGTATTTCTGATGATGTATTAAAACCTGGTGAAATAAAATGTGAGAATTCAGCAATAAAAATTGGTACTTTAAATGGTTCTGTTTCAGTAAGTTCACTACAATTGGAATCAAAAAATATCGTATCGGCAAAAGAGTTTATTTCAGGTCAGAAATTATCTAGTGGAACTACCCTTCCTTCTTGATTGCTACAATATTTTTTTTCTTACTATAAAAAATTGCAAAAATAGCATAACAAATTACGGATAGATATCTTCCCTGCTCAAGTGTTATGAGGTAGTGATCAAAGAAACTTATAATAAGTAACGATAGAAATATACATAGAAAAATTCTCCAGTTAATTGTTTGTGATGTATCCAATAATTTTTTCCTTTTTAATGTTATTTTGTGAATTACGAAGAATACTGAAAAAATGAAAACAAGGCTTCCAATAAAGCCTGTCTCAGCTAAAATTAATAAATAAATATTGTGTGGTGGCTGATATTCCCATGGAAGATAGTTTTTTAATGTAGATATATCTAGATACTGTGTTGATAAATTAAATCCAACACCGGTGGGATATTTAAGGAAAATTGAGATTGCATCTTTATATCCTTCCAATCTTTCAGATATTGAATTATCAGTAAATGTACTTAGAATTCTATATGTCCAAAGGAATAGAATTTGACTTAATAATAAGCCGAAAATTATTAAAAATCTTAACCTATTTTTAATTTTAAGTTCATTTAAATACCAATATAGTAAAACAAATAAGCTGATTAATGATGCGAGTATTGTTGATCTAGAAAATGTTAATAGAATTGCTGTTAAAATTAAAAACAACAAAGGATATTTTTTGTATATTTTAAGTTCTTTCCAAATCACTAATAATAGTAGAATTGAAATTAAGAGATATGCTCCAAATATATTTGGGTGTGGAAATGTTCCATATGATCTTAAAATTGCTGTTTCTTGATAATAAAATTTTGCAACTTGCGGATTAAATTTATTTAAAATATTTTCACCTAAAAATGTTAGATTCAGATCTGATTGCAAACTAAACTGTAAGATTCCAATTATTGCTTGGAATCCCATACTGAAAACCAAGACGGTTATTAGCTCCTTGATTGCTAAGATTTTATTGACAATCAGGATATAGAAAATGAGTATATCAAAGAGTTTAATAGATAATAAAAGTTTTAATTTTGCATCGTTAAAGTCGCTATTTAGTAGTGACAATAAAAATGTTGATATTATTATTAATAGAACAAGAAAAAAACTTTTTTCTCCATATGTAATTTTCTTTTTTTCTAAATATGAACTAATTAAAAAAAAGATTGTCACTAAATACAATAAAACCTCAGTAAAAGTTAGATTAATGCTTGTGTATGGATTGAAAATTCCACCTCCCCAGTCACTTTGATAAATTAAAGTATTTATCTGAAACGGTAGGCATACAATTAAAAGTGATAATAAAAACTTTTGAATTTTATTTAATATTTCACTCAATTTTTAATACTGGTTTTATGCCATTAACTGGAATCAAGTTTTGAATTTCTTCAGCCACTTGTTTAATTACTTTTGCGGTATCAGCTGTTGTTAATATCTCAGAAATGGCATTTAAAAATACTGTTTTGTATTTGTAAAAATTATACATTGGTATGCTTTGTGCATAGCCAACTTGATCTGCAAAAGCCCCGTAAATTGGATCTTCAGATTGAGATGCAATCAAGCTCCTGCGACCAGATGGCCTGTGGGTATTCTCATTTAAATATATTTGATTTGTTTCTGACACCATTGTAGCAATAAATTTCCATGCCATATCTGAGTTTGCAGATGTCCTAGCAACGACTGGAGCAAAATAACTGGCATATGTTTTTCTTGTTTCAGCAGATGCTGATGGCTCAAACATTTGTGGCACTTCTTGAATTTGAATTGAGTTTACATCTATTGTTTCTTCTCCCAAGGCTTTTAACCTTGAAATTTCATTTAATATATCTTCATATGTGTATGAGTAACCAAAAATCATTGATACTTTACCCTTCGCAAAGGTTGTAATTTCTTTCTCTGAAGAATCTGCGTCAGAAATATATTTATTCCAACTATAATTGCTCTTACTTGGCAAACCGAAACTTGAATAAAGATCTAATGCTGTAACTGCATTAGTATCATTTTCAAAATCTACATTCCTCAAATCTGATGTATAAAAATTTACTTTATTTTGTAAGAACAGAAGCATGAGAATATCAAATGAACGTAAAATATTATCACTTCTTCCCATTGCAATTCCTGACCTCTTAAATCTCTCATAACTATTATCTTGTTTATTTAATTTAGTCACATCTGAAACTATTCCATCCCATGTACTTGCAGGTTTGCCTCGTTCTGGCACGGCATCATTAAGTTGATCTTGATTGTAATATAAAGCCAATGTATCAACATAAATTGGTGCTCCATATACCTGTTCAACATTATTTGCATCAGGTATAATCATGTCATCTGCAGCCACCTGAACAAATGCAGTTCTAAATGTTTCTGGTGTTACAATAGTTGACGGAGATGCTTTAAGTTTTTTATAATTATCAGGGAACCAAGTGTTGTGTAACATGAAAATATCTGGGCCTTTCCCCTCTGCAAGTTCATTAACAATTAATGTTAAATATGATTCTGGATCTGTGAATTTTTTATAGATTATTGAAACAGTTTTATTTTCAGTTTCAAATGCCTTTATTATTGGTGCATATAGATCTTCATTATCAAAAAGTCCATAAAATGTGAGTGTTATCGCTTCATTTTTTACTACTTGAACCTCTTGTTTTCTTAAACATGCCGTAAAGACAATTGGAAATATAATTAAGGCTACAATATATTTTTTATTTAACATTTTTTAGACCGATTAAAAAGTAACGTTTTGAAAGCGCATACCAGTAATATTTTTGAAATGGATTATTTATAAGATATTTCAAAATCCATAGAAATAATAGACTGATTCGAGATGATATTAAAGTCAAAAGTACTAATTTAATACCTTTTGGAACCACATTAAGATTTTTGGCTTTATATTCAAAAATTTTCGCTGACTTTCCAATTGATATCATTCTTTTTTTTAATGAGTCTTCAGATATTTGATGATCATGATATGCTAGGATATTTGATTTATAGATTATTTTTAAATCAAATTTATTTTTTAATCTATATGCAAGTTCAATATCTTCCCATCCATATGATTTGAAATCAGGATCGAATTTTTCATTTAAAAGTATTTCCTTCTTGATCGAAATATTTGAGGTATAAAAATACCAAAAACTAGCTTCCTTCGAATCTATAAGTTTCTGATAAGCAAATTGTGGGCCACCATTTGTTAACCATTCCATAAAAGAAGTAATTTGATTCTCAGGAAACCATTCTATCCTACCTAAACAGGAATAATTTATTTGTGGATTATCTAAGTGAAAATCGACATGTTTTTGTAAAAAACCCTCTTCTGCATAAATGTCATCGCCTATAAATAAAATTACTTGTCCTTCAGCATGATTAATCGCAAAGTTTCTAGCATTTCCCTGCCCTGAATTTTTCTGATGAAAGTATCTAAAGTTTTCTCTCTGTTTAAATTTTTTTAATACATTTTCTGTATCATCAGTGCTTCCATCATTCACAACAATTATTTCAAAACTGTCCTTTGATAAATTTTGAGAGAATAATCGTTCTAAACAAAGTTCAAGGCAGGTGCTCCTGTTAAATGTTGGGATTATTACTGTTAGAAATGGCTTGTGCACATTAATACTCTAATGGATTTTTATTAAGCTGCAAGCTCAAGGGTTTCCATTTCTTTCTTTTCAGTTTCCCATTTAAGGATATGAATGTTTGATGCAACAATTTCTGTAATAAAATATTGAACCTTATCTTTGCCTTCATAGCTACGATTTGTTAGTCGACCTTCAAGGTAAACAGGAAAACCTTTTCTTAGATGCTTCACTGCTATCTCGGCCAGCTTGTCCCAGGTTACTATCCTGTGAAAATCAGCGCTTCGCTTTGGATTTCCATCCGCATCGTTCCACTCATTGTTTGTGGCGATTGAAAAACTTGAAACGGATTTACCGTTTTTTGTTTTCTTTAATTCAGGATCATTTACTATATGACCTAAAAGTGTTACTTTATTGACGCTTCTCATATAAATTGGGTTAGAGAATACAATATAGTTTTCCCATAGAGATCTGAATTAGTCCTGAAATTTTCCTTAAATAATTTCATCAATGTTTACAGGTATAGTTAAAGAGATGGCGAAAATAAAAAATGTAAAAAAAAATAAAAATTTACTTGTCTTAGATATTAAAACTACGCTAAATAAATCTTTTTTCTCTAGAGGAGAGAGTATTTGTGTTAATGGAACATGCCTTACAGTCGAGAAATACAAGAACAAGGAATTTTCTGTTTCTTTAGTTAAAGAGACATATGAAACTTCTAATTTGGGATTCGTTGAGATTGGATCATTTGTAAATCTTGAGCCTTCTTTAAGAGCAACTGATTTTATATCAGGACATATTGTTACAGGTCATGTTGATTCACTTGCAGAAGTAATTCAGTCGGGCGAAGTTTTATCTTTAAAAATCGAAAAAAAATATATTAAATTCTTTCCAGATAAAGCGTCAATTACTGTAAATGGTGTAAGCTTAACTGTTCAAAATCGAAAAAGTGATAAAATTTTCATTTCTCTAATACCTGAAACATTAAAAAATACGAATTTGAAGTTTTTAAAAGCTGGTGATAAGGTAAATATTGAAGTAGATATTCTCGCAAGGTATGTAAATTCACTGAAAAAATGAAAAAATTTGCAATTATTGTTTCTGAGTTTCATTCTGAAATTACAGAGAAAATGTTGGAGGAATCCTTGAAGGGTTTTAAAGAGCAAAATATCAAGCCTTTAGTTTTAAAAGTTCCGGGAGCATTAGAAATACCTTTCGCGGCTCAAGAATTAATTTTAAAGAAAAAAATTTCATCTATTGTGGCCCTTGGTTTGGTTTTGAAGGGAGATACAGATCATTATGATAGAGTTTGTGAAATGTGCTCAGATGGAATCATGCAAATTAGTTTAAAATATAGAGTTCCTATTATTTTTGAAGTTTTAATGTGCTCAAAAAAGTCACATGCAGTTAAAAGAATTCATAAAGCCTATGAAGCTTCATTTCTAGCCACTAAAATGTTAAAAATTTTATGAATATTCCTATTTTAAAAGATGCCAATTTAAAGGGTAAAAAGGTTTTATTAAGATGTGATTTGAATGTACCTTTGTCTGATGCAGGAGAAATTGAAGATAATACTAGGATTGTTGAAAGTCTCGAGACAATAAAATATATTTTAAGCCATGAGGGAAAAGTAATAATTTTAAGTCATCTTGGCAGACCTGATGGAAAATTTGTTGAAAATTTGAAAGTTGACGTAATAGCAAAAGAACTTGAAAATCTACTAAAAACTAATGTTGTTAAGCTGGATGATTGTATTGGAGAAGAAGTTCTGAATAAATTAAAGGAAATGGAATCTAGCGTTTATTTGCTAGAAAATACAAGATTCCATCCTGAGGAAGAGGAAAATGATGATAATTTTGCGAAACAACTGGCGTCTTATGCTGATATATTTGTTAATGATGCTTTTGGAACTGTACATCGAGCACATGCAAGTACTGCTGGAGTAGCTAAATTTTTACCTTCTTACGCCGGTTTACTTCTTCAAAAAGAAATAGAAGTTTTATCAGGATTATTACAGAACCCAAAGAAGCCTGTTTGTTTATTAACAGGTGGAGCAAAAATTGATACAAAAATTGGTATTTTGAATAATTTCCTTCAAATTGCAGACTCTTTTTTAATTGGTGGTGCACTTGCGAATACTTTTTTGGCAGCACAAGGAAAAAATATTGGATCTTCTCTGTTTGAGAAAGAAAAATTGGAAGTTGCGAAGAAATTTTTAATTGATGCGGAGAAAATGGGAAAAAAGGTTTTACTTCCTGTTGATGTAGTTGTGGCAAAGCAAATAAATAAAGATGCCCCTGCAGAAACTCTTAATTCTGATTCAGTTTTAGATGATATGAAAATATTGGATATTGGTAGTAAAACAATAATGAATTTTCAAGATGTTATTAGAGAATCTTCAACCGTGATTTGGAATGGGCCAATGGGCTTATATGAATATCCTCAATTTGTGGCTGGGACAAGAGATTTAGCGCTAAAAATTTCTGAGATGAAGATTAGCTCAATTATTGGTGGAGGTGACACCATAGATGCAATAAATAAGTTTAATATACCATTGGAAAAATTCACGCACATTTCTACAGGAGGTGGTGCGATGCTAGAATTTTTGGAGGGGAAAACCTTACCAGGAATTCAGGCTTTGATATCTAAATAATTTTGTAACAATATTAATGCTGATTGACTATCGTCTTCTTCATTTTTTGAACTTTTTGAAATTGCTTGTTTAGTTGTTAATCTTTCATCTATTTTATTTATTGGGATTTTGATTTCCGATTCAATTCTTTTTATTATCTGAAAAACCTTGTTATTCTCATCCATTTCACCAGATAAAGATAATGGCAGACCTAGTAGCAATTCTTGAATAGATTCGCTTTGAATGAGTGTTTTGATAGCTAAAATTAGCTCTTCAGTTGAGGTATGCATAATCTCAGGCCGCATAAAACCCATTGTTTGATCTATATCTGAAATAGCAAGACCTGTTTTTCTTGTTCCAAGGTCTAAGGCTAAGATTTTTCCTTTCATAGTTATGCCTGAGCTTCGATCAGAATTACTCAATTTTCAAATTTAAATTTGCATCTACACCCTTGAAAAGATTGATTTTTACCTGAAAAGTCCCAGTATTTTTAAAATGCTCAGTTAATTTAATTGAGTTTGCAGGAATAATTGCATGAAGTTGATCTTTAATCAGTTCTACAATGATTTTTTCATTAATTGCTCTATAAAGTGAGCCAGATTCACTGGATTTCTCCTTTAAAATCAATGTTTGGCCCTCAAGTTTAGATTTAATTGAATGAGCACTTTCTTTCATTCCTTCAAGTTTTTCAACTGCTTTGGTTTTTTGTGACTGAATATGGGTAATCTGTTTATCTGTACCCACTAAAGCCAAATTTCTTGGTAATAAAAAATTTCTATAATAACCTTCAGAAACTTCTTTCACCTCACCTTTCTGGCCTATATTTTTGATACTTTGTAATAATATTATTTTCATAACTTAATTAAATATCCATTCTGATATATTTGCAAATCTATCTTTTGGCAATAATATATTCTCAAGGTTTATTCCAGATATACTTTTATCAACTAGGTAATAATATGTTGGTGTAAATAAGAAAACTGCCGGTACATCATCTGCAATAACAGTTGCTAGTGAAGTCAGATCTTCTTCTTTCTCAGTTTGTCCGAATGTTTTTCTAATATTTTCTATTAAATAATCAGCTTTAGGATTTTGATAATTTGATAAATTCAAGCCATTTTCATTAGACTGGCTTGAATGCCAAAATGAGAAAGTATCAAGATTATATCCTAGGCTTTGACCTGATAAAAGCATGTCATAATCTCTGTTAATTATTATTTCATTTAGGGCTGCAACTTCATATGCCTCAATTTTTACTTCAATACCTACTACTTTAAGTTGTTCTGCAATTACGGCAGATACATCTGAAAAAGTTTTTTCTTGATTTTCATTTGTATTTGAGAAATCTCTTCTTATCAATCTTAAACTTAATGTTTCTTGATCTGCATTTTTACGAAATATTTCAGCCTCATTGAATTTCCAACCTGAATCAAATAGTGCTCCTTGAGATTCAGACAAATTATATTTATTTGACCAATTATTTTGGTTTAACTCTAAAAGTGGAGTATCAATTTGTTTTGTGTAAGAAGTGATTGATAAGATTTGCGTTTTATCAATTGCTTTAGAAATTGCCAATCTCACTTTATTTTTACCTAAAAATTTTGAATCTGTATTTAAAAATAATGCAGTGTATTGAGGTAATTCATAAGATATTGAGGAAAGATCAGAAGTATCAATATCTGCAATTTGTGATGATTTAATTCGGCCTGCTCCATGCCAAACTGATCTGTTATCTATCAATTCATTTATATTTGTATATGCAATAAATCTAATTTTTTCAATTGACGGTGTAGCCCCAAAATATTTATCATTTCTTATAAGCGTAACTGTAGATGTTGAATCACTATTTGTTTGATAACTGCCCTCTACTTTATATGGGCCCGCACCAATCGGGCTTTTATTAAAATCACTCTTATCAATATCTTCAACAGGTGTGTCTTGCAAAATATGTTTTGGTAAAATTCCGGTTGTTAACTCAGAATAAAAGAATGAATTTGGAGCATTTAGCGTGAAGGTAATTGTGCGTGAATTAGGCTGTTCAATTTTTACTCCTTGAAAATTTGATTTTAGAATAGGATTTTTAAAATTTTCATTTTGAATTACATCGACATATGTAAAATAAATATCATCAGCAGTCATTTCTAGACCATCTTCCCAAATAATTCCGTTTTTAAGGGTAAAAGTATAGATTAATTTATCTTCACTGAGTGTATGAGTTGCAATATCTTCGTCGAATTCTTTTGTTTTAGGGTTATATCTAACTAAACCTGAAAAAATCAAACTTGAAATATCTGAATCAACATCGGATAACTCAGTATATACAGGGTTTAAATGCGTAATTTGACCTACAAGTGCCTCAGTATAAATTTTTGAACCTGTATTTTGTGAAAAACTATTACTATCTTTAAGTATTATTGAAATGGTGCTTGGAAAAAAAATTGCTAACAGAAAAAATGACGCCAATCTCTCCTTACTATTTAAGGATTTAATTGTTTTCCAGAAGAGCTCCATTTATACAAAGTTGAGAACTAAGGACAATAGAATAAATGCAACAAGAAATACTACTGTTAAGTAAGAAAGCACTTTTTCAGCACCTCTTTTGCTTGTTTGGATAGTATTTGAACCTGCAGAACCTGCAATTGCGTCTGATAATCCTCCTCCTCTTTCTTGAACGATGATGCTAATAACAAGAAATATTGCAGATATTGCCTGTAGAATCATTAAAACTTTTTCTAACATATTAATTTTTTGTTAACCATGAAATAAACCAGTTTGCGAGGCCAAAGATAATAGCGGCAAGCACATAGGTCAATAGATTATCTACATGCATAGCAATATTACTGATATCCATAACATCTATCAGATATTTGGCGAGGTAAATTATAAATGCATTAATTACAAATAAAAATAAACCTGCACTAAAAAATACAAGGGGAAAGGCTAAAAATTTTAGGATTGGTTTTACGAAGAAATTTAATGCGGCAATTGTGAGACCAACTACTATAAAGGCAATGTATCCACCATCAATGCTCAGCCCATCTAAAATTTTATCACTTATAAAGAGTGCAATTGCGTTCGCAAGTAGTGTGTAAATTATTGAAACAATCATGCTTAGATTTTATGACTTATAGAGTTTTACTGCAAGCTTAGTTAGATAACCTTCAATTTCCACATTTTTTTCAAGATCCCATTCAAGATCACCGCCTACTTGTAGCTCATTTGAAAGTGTTTCAGTTTTGATAGTGTCAGAATGTAGTAGTACTGCTTCATTGATTGCAGGTTCGGACTCGACCAAGCACAAAATTCTATCACTAACCTGATATCCTGCTTCTTTACGCATATCTTGGATGAATCTGATGATTTCACGCATGTAGCCTTCTTTTATAAGCTCCTCTGAAAGATTTGTATCTAGTGAAACAAGCACTCCATTTTGAGTTTCAACATCCTGTCCTTCTTTGCCTTTATAAATGAAGTCAATCTCATTAGGTTCAAGTGTGAATGTTAATATTTTAACCTGTCCTGATTCTAAAATCTCATAATTTCCAGCTTTTGCTGCATTAATAATACTTTGAACTTCTTTTCCATATTTTGGGCCAAGTAGTTTTGCATTTGCCTGAATTAATACATCTGCAATCTCTTTTGCATCATTTATGATTTCTAGCTCTTTAACATTCAATTCCTCTAATATAACTTCTCGTTGATTTTCTATCACTTCCGGTTTCACAGATTTAGATAGAACGATCTGAACTTTTTTTAATGGTTGCCTTACTCTGATTTTCTTTTTCCCACGAATTGCATGGCCAAGTGTTACAATTAATCTAGCAGCTGCAACTTCTGCATTAAGTTCTTCATCAATTAAATCTTCATTAGCTGTCGGCCAGTCTTCTAAGTGAACTGATTCTTTCTCTGTTAGATTTCTGAAAATTTCATCGGAAATAAATGGCATGAATGGTGCTATGAGTTTTGAGAACTCAACAAGCACAACATATAGGGTTTGGTAGGCTTGGTTTTTATCAGCATCATTCTCTGATTTCCAGAATCTTCTTCGGCTTCTACGTAAATACCAATTTGAAAGATTATCAACAAAATCTAGCATCGGCCTTGTTGCCTTTGTTAAGTTGTATTCCTCCATTTGCTCAGTTGTTTCTTTGATCAGTGAGTTTAATTTTGAAAGAATCCATTGATCAAGAATATTTTCTGAATTTGGTAATTTTTCGTCGAATTTAAAATTGTCTATGTTTGCGTATGTCACGAAGAAACTATAAGTGTTCCAAAGTGTTAAAGTGAATTTTTTCACTATTTCTTCAACGTGCATTTCTGAAAAACGAACGTCTTCTGCGAGCGGGGCAGTTGAGGTGTAAAGAAACATTCTTGTGGAATCCACTCCCTTTTCATCAAAAAGTTTATTTGGATCAGGGTAATTTTTCTTTCTTTTTGAAAGTTTTTCACCATCTGCAGCCAAAAGGATTCCGTTTACAATTACGTTCTTGAAAGCGGGTTCATCGAATAAAATTGTCGCTAAAACGTGGAGTGTATAAAACCAACCACGAGTTTGATCTACTCCTTCTGCAATGAAATTTGCAGGAAAATTTTTCTCAAATTCTTCTTTGTTTTCAAATGGGTAATGAAGCTGAGCATAAGGCATTGCACCTGATTCAAACCAGCAATCCAAAACTTCCGGAATTCTTCTCATAGTTTTGTGACAAGCCTTACATTCCATTGTGAGTTCGTCGATGTATGGTTTATGAAGATCGATTTCATTATCACGCATTGGCAAGGAACCAGCTCTTTCTTTGAGCTCAGCCATTGATCCGATACATTCAAAAACTCCACATTCACACTGCCAAATTGGCATTGGACAGCCCCAGAAACGATTTCTGGAAATATTCCAATCACGAACTTGCTCAAGCCATTTTCCGAATCGTCCTTCTTGAAGATGTTCAGGCTGCCAATGAATTTTTTTGTTGTTTGCAATTAATTTATCTTTCAAATCTGTAACTCTCACAAACCAGGCCTTTGTTGCGTAGTTTAAAAGTGGAGTATCACAGCGCCAGCAATGTGGATAGCTATGTCGAATATTTTCTTTTTTGAAAAGTAGACCATTTTTTTCAATGAAAGCTGCCACATTTTGATCCTGCCCTTTCACAAATTTTCCGGCAAAGTCTGTAACTTCAGGGTTGAAATTACCGTTCATATCAACGTGCTGAATTATTGGCATATCGTTTGCAATCACGGCGTTCATATCATCTTCACCGTAACCACCTGCAATATGAATTATTCCTGTTCCTGTTGCTGTATCGACGAAATCTGTAGTAATTATTTTGAAGGCATTTTCGATTCCAGGAAGGCCTGAATTTACATAGTAATTAAAGAGAGGCTCGAATTTCTTACCTTTCAAAGCAGCGCCATCCATTTCCTCTTCAATTATCAACCCATCCATCTCAAAATTTTTCTCAAGAAGATCTTTTGCAAGAATAAAGTGTTCTCCGTTTCTAGTAACTTTTACATATTTGATATCCGCTCCAACTGCTAATGCCGTATTTCCAGGAAGTGTCCAAGGAGTTGTAGTCCATGCCAAGAAATATGTATTTGGATCTTCTTTTGATCTGAATTTTACTGTTGCTGAGAGATCAGTAACATCTTTATAACCAAGAGAAACTTCAAAATTTGAAAGCGGAGTCGCACAACGAGGGCAAATATGCATTGATTTGAACCCCTGATAGATAAGTTTTTTATCCCAAATTTGTTTGAAAACCCACCAAATTGACTCCATGTATGTTGAATCGAGAGTTGCGTAGCCGTCTTCAATATCAACCCAACGAGCAATTCTCTCCAAAAGTGTTTCCCATTCTTTTGTGTATTTAAAAACGCTTTCACGGCATTTTGTGTTGAAGTTTTCTATTCCATATTCTTCAATCTGTTTTCTACCTGAAAGTTCCAACTGTTTTTCAATTTCGTATTCAACTGGCAAGCCGTGACAATCCCATCCGTTTGTTCGAGGAACATAAAATCCTTGCATTGATTTATAACGAGTCACTGCATCTTTCAAAGAATTTGCCATTATGTGACCGTAATGTGGAAGACCGTTTGCAAAAGGTGGTCCATCGAAGAAAACAAACTTCTCCTTCCCTTTTC
The DNA here is from genome assembly GCA_943357175.1 of Candidatus Peribacteria bacterium. GTDB lineage: Bacteria > Patescibacteriota > Gracilibacteria > UBA1369 > 2-02-FULL-48-14 > CALRGE01. The sequence continues at coordinate 9,522 of CALRGE010000003.1, read as the reverse complement.
TTTGCTCCACCGATTTCTTGAAAATATCTTTTCTTTTCCAATATTCAAGATGCTTTTTCTCAACTTCTGGTAAATCTGTTTTTGGGTCGACTGGGCGGAACATATTTTTTAAATTTATTTTCCAGCGAATTCTACTCGTACTTATTCGGCTCATCAAGCCACATATAAGCTATGAAGCTAAGATTTCGCCACAATCGTCAAGCACAAAAGCCGGAATTGAATTTACTTGCTTGTGACAAGAGGATAATTTGTTGTCTTATTTTGTTAATCATAAAATATGAATAAGCCCTCAATGGAAGAATTTGTTTCAGGAAACGATGCATTGAAAAGGCCGGTTTTGGGGAGACCTTATAAGGGAGCGAGTTTGCAGGAGATGAAAGCGGCTGCACAAAAATTGGGTGGTGATATTATTGATCAATCTGCAGGAGATATTTCATTAGTTGGTGAAGATTTGGATCCAGCATTTAAAGAATACAGAAGAGATATTGGTAAATTGACTGGAATTGAAGCTGATCCAAAAAATCCGGGGGTTTATGATTTGCCACAAAATTATGCTGCAGAGTATCCAAAGGTTGTTGATTTAATAGCTAGGAATGGCTTAGGAATTACGACGTCATACCAGGGGATGTCAACAATTTCAGGTAGAGCTGCGATAAATTCTTTTTTAACTGCAGTAAGACAAAAATCTGAAAAAATTGATGCGGAAACTGGAGTTAGAGCAAAACCAACTATGATTGTTGACCCACTAACTTGGTCAGGTTATCAAGATTCTGCACAAGAAATCGGTATTCAATTGGTTTACTCTCCTACAACAGATGGTCATGGTCTTTTGCAAAGTCCAGATGGAGTCAGAGAAGCGATTGAGTTTGTTAAAAATGATTCGACATTGAGACTGATGGGTGTTAATACAATTCAACCAAGTAATCCTACTGGTCTTGGAGTTTCAAAAGAAACAATAGTCGAAATTGCAGAAATTTGTGCTGAATATAATGTGTTCTTCAACATAGATGCATTCTATTCTCCGATTGCTCGTAATGGAGTTGATATTTTAGGACTGAAGGATTTGCAAAAATTGCCTCCAGAAGTGCTTGGGAAAATTTCAGTTTTAGTCGGAGAAACGAAAGTAACAGATTCACAGAAAAAGACAGCCACTATGCTTTGGCTTGCACCTCAGGGCCACGATGAAATGGCAAAATCATATATGGCTGCAGCAAGGAAAGTAAAGGGAAATTGGAATGCCTACACAAGAGGTGATGAAGCTAATACTGCTTATGCTCTATGGTCAGATCCACGTGGAATACATGCGGCTATGGGTAAAAGATATATAGCAATTAATGCAGCAAGAAATCTCATGGATGAGCAGTTGTCGTCTCAAATTCCCTTCCAAATTGGAGATTCATTTTACGGAACTGGTGCTTTGGTGGGACCAGATGGTCAGCCATTGGTTCGTGATAAAAATGGTAGACCTGTTTCCGGAACACAAGAAGCAATGAGTATTCTTGCAAATGAGCATAAATTAATGGTTGCTCCCGGTGAAATGTTTAGACCGGAAGGGGCAAATTTATTGGCAAGATTTACCGCGGCTTCAACTGAGAAAGAAATTAGAAGGGTCGGAGATGTTGTTAGAAAATTACTAGAAAACGCAAATGGATAAAAAACGAATTGATTATGTTGTAGAAGAAGCCACGAAACATGAGCCTCGTTTAGGGGCAGAAACTGAGGCGATTGTTATTGATAGTAATTTAGATGTTGTTCATGACATTGGAGGTAAGTCGCCTACTGATGCGTGCATGGAATATATTCAGAATAGTTTTGGTGAGAGAGCAAAAGAAGTTTTGAGTTTTATAACTCCAGATGTTACTGCACTTACAATTGAAGGAAATCCACCTCCTCTTAGTCACCCAAGAAGTACTGCTGCCGCTCAAAGATTAATGTCAATTATTATAGATGAGGCAATTCAAAATTTTAGTGATATGGAAGGTAGAAATTTACATACTTTGCATGGGGCGGCGTGGAGACCATCAAATGTTACAAGCGCTGATGTTTCAACAAATGTCCCTTTTGATAAACAAGTTTACTACGCCTTTCAAGCAGCAAAAAACGGTGACAAAGTTGCAGATGCAATGGGTGATCACTACAACTTATCTCTACCATGGAGAGCTAGGCATAGCTCAGAGCGTGATTACTCAAACAAAATGATCAGAATGGCTGGGATGGATAGATTGGTTGGTAGTCCTCTGTATCACGCGTTGGGAACAAGTTCGCCGTTTTATTACGCATCCAGTCCTAACAGTGAAAGCTCAAATACATCAGTATTAACACCTTATGATAGTGCAAGACTTTTTCTAGTTTGGAGAGGCAGGACTGACATGGATGTCTCAACATTATGGGATAATATTGAGAGCTATGAAGAAACAATGAGAGGTTGGGCGGCAGATGGGACATTGCCTTCAAGCAGAGCCATTTGGTTACCAGTGAGGGCTCAAACTATAAATGGATCAGGAGAAAAATTTGATAAATTCGTTGACTCTTCACTTGAGAAAAAAGATGAAAATTTTCTACGAGAAGCATTAACTGCAAGCTATAAATTCGGGCCAAATTCTTCTGAAAATCCGCTACAAAATGATCCTGATTGGAAGAAAATTGAAGCATGGAGGCAAAAGGAAATTGCTGCCGTGATTGCAGGACCAAAAAATCGTGTAGAGAATCGAGTTGGAGAAACCCCATTCTACTTTGAAGCAAATGGCGATGCAGATTCTATGAGCCCTTATAAATATATAAAAGCGTTTCATACCTTCCAAGAGCTTCTGTTTATATGGATTTCTGAAAGTCCAAAAATCCTTGATGGCCTGAGATATGATGAGCAAAATTTAGGAAGAACAAGAGGAAATGAAGAGGCGGTTTTATTAAAAGGCTTAGATGCAAGAGTTAGATTTTTGCCAAAAAATAGTGAGATGTCAGCAAGGTCATCATTGAAAATTATTTTGAATGAATTAAGAGAGCTAGCTGTGGCGATGGATAGAACTGAAGATTTGCAATTAATAATTGATATTGCAGATGGGAAATTGCAAACGCCTGCTGAAAGATTACGTAGTGAAGTTGGTGAAAAATACGGAATGAATACAGATAGGAGTACAAGCAGGGCATTACCGGATAATGCTTATCAACATGAGTTGCTTGATAGAACTAGAAAAGGTATGACGATAGAGCTTTCAGAAATTGAAAAAGATTTACCAGGCCTACCAGGTGTAGATCAACCATTCATCTCTTATTTACTAGGCTTGGCAAAAGAACTTAAACAATAATTTATGGAACACATTGATAATGTTATTGAAGATATTAAAGCCCTTGTCCCAATGGGTGGAGTAACTGTGCCGGATAATAAAATCGATTTAAATGGTCTTTATAAAAGAAGAGATTTTGTTGTTGAAAGAGCAAGAAGTGCAGGTTTGGAAGTCATTGAAATGAAGGAAAGTGCAGAAAATCCTTGTCCATTTCTAATTCTCACTTTTCCTGAAATGGTTCAGGATGGGAAAATGCTTGCGAAGATTGCGTTAGTTGGACACATGGACGTTGTTGATGTTCAAAAACCTGATCAATTCACTGCAAGAGTAGAAGGAGATTTTATTCACGGTAGAGGAACAACGGACATGCTCGGAGTTGATTCAGTTTTCTTGGAATGGATGAGAACTCAACAATTAGCAGGTGGAAAGAAGCCGCCTTTTATGCTGATGCTTTCTTTTACTGAAGAAAATGATTCAGCACTTGGTCACAACACATACACAGCTCGTAAATTTTTAGAAGATAAATATGCTGCAGATATTGAATTTGCAATTATTGGAGAACGAACAGGCGAAATGACTAATCCTGATGAACTTGTGACTTCCACAATTCGAGATAGTAATTATGGTCTCAGAAGATATGAAATCAGCAAAGATTTAAGTAATAGAAATAACGAGCAGTCTATTTCAGTTTTAATGAATGTTAACCATCTTATGAGTGGATTTAGACAAAGACTTGCCGCTGCTAATTCTAAAGATGGAGTTGGAACTACTTTTGCAGCGCCATTTATTGATTACAGAGCCAGGCTTGATCCGGGAGCTAGTTCTCACGGTTTTTTGAGACTAAGTACAAATGACTTGAATACTACGCACTCTGCTCAATCAAAACCTAGTCAATCGACGCCAATTGAAGAGGCATTAAAACGAGTAGATTTACTTGGAGAACAATTAAATGATTTTCAACTTTTAAGATTTTCAGTTGGTCAGGGAGTAAATAATTACAATACAATTAGTTCTACATCTACAATTGAAATCGCTCACAGAAATAACGATGGATACGGACAAAAAATTGCTGAAAGTGTTTTGGCAGGTGCGGGTAAAGTTGAAGTTATAAATTTTGGTGACATTGAACGTGGAACAATGTTACGAGCTGGGATTGAAATGCGAGAGGCTCCTATTCATGCGGCGTTAGTTACAGATTCTGTAAAAAGAATGAGGAACGGCGTTGCTAGATTTAGAGGAAAAGTTGATATTTCAACAGAAAGAAGTGGATGGGTTTGTGATCAAAGCAACCATCATTTAGGAAAACTTAGAAATTCATTCGAAGATGTTACAGGCGAGCAAGCAAAATCTGCTGTAAAAGTTTTCTTTAACGATGGCTCCGCCTTTATCCATTCATGTGATGGGCACACTCACACTGGACAACCAATTGCGAGGGCTGTTGTATTTGGTGGAGTTGGATTCGGTCCACACGGACCTGCTGAAAAGGCCCATATACCTGGGTTTGAAACTCAGTGGCGAGAGCTAGATGCTTTTGCGGCTCAATACTTAGTTGAATAAAGCCCGCTTATCACCTTGTTAAACTCAGGGTCGATAGAAAGACGGCTTTCTTCTGGGAGTTCCTGATTCTGGTATTTTGCGGATTTTTTCTTGTTGTATGGAACGTCTGCAGGAGAGCTCATTTCTTCAAATGCTAACTGGCAAACTCGCATTCCTGGGTATAAAGCAACTGGCACTCGATTCATGTTTGAAATTTCGAGAGTGATTGTTCCTTCGAAACCAGCATCGATGAAACCTGCTGTTGAATGAACGATAATGCCAAGACGGCCAAGAGAACTTCGGCCTTCAACACGTGCAACAATATTGTCAGGTAGTTTGATTTTTTCAATTGTAACGCCCAAAACGAAATCACCAGGGTGAACAATGAAAGGTTCACCTGGATCTGTAATTTCTATTAATTTTGTTAAATCTTTGAATGATTCCGCTTTGATTGGATCAAGAACTGCGAACTTTGTATGTTCATACACTTTGAAAAATTTACCAAGGCGCATATCCATGCTTGAGGCGTGAATATTTTGGTCATGGTCAGCTAAAGGTGAATCAACTTCAATTCGGCCTTCGGCAATTTGCTTTCGAATATCGCGATCTGAGAGAATCATTACGTGCGTGTTAAAATTTATTTGCCAATCCAATGTACGAGCTAGGAGTCAGCTTAAGCAAGCGATTTTTTTGCTCATCGGGTATATCAAGGGCTTGCACAAAGTCATGAATCTTTTCTTTTGTTATTTCCTTGCCGCGGCTCAGCTCTTTCAATTTCTCATAAGCATCTTCAATTCCGAATCTTCTCATCACAGTTTGAATTGCTTCAGTCAAAATTGCCCAGTTATTTTCTAGATCTTCTGAGATTTTTTCCTTATTGATTTCAAGTTTTCCGAGGCCGGTTATTGTGCTTTTGTAAGCGAGTAGTGAGTAGCCAAAAGCCACTCCGATATTTCTTAAAACCGTGCTATCTGTAAGATCCCTCTGCATTCTTGAAACCGGAAGTTTCTCAGAAAGATGATTTAAAAAGCTATTTGCGAGACCAAGATTTCCTTCGCTGTTTTCGAAATCGATAGGGTTCACTTTGTGAGGCATTGTTGATGAACCAACCTCGCCTGCCACAGTTTTTTGTTTGAAATATCCGAATGAAACGTAAGACCAAATGTCGCGATCAAGATCAATCAAAATAACATTGATTCGTTTGATTGAGTCGAAAATTTCAGCGAGATAATCATGCGGTTCAATCTGAGTAGTCAGTTTTTGCCATTTAAAGCCAAGACCTTCCACAAATTCCATCGATGCCTTCATCCAGTCAATTTCAGGGTATGCCACGCAATGTGCATTGAAATTGCCTGTTGCGCCATTCATTTTTCCGAAAATTTCGAGTTTTTTTAGAGTTTCAATTTGTCTGAATAATCGAGCACCAAAATTCTTAAATTCCTTTCCAACTGTTGTTGGGCTAGCTGCCTGGCCGTGAGTGTGAGAAAGCATTGGAATTTCCTGATTTTCGAATGCGAGTTTTTGTAGAACACCAAGAATTTCATCAATATTTGGAATAATTACTTTTGTAAGTCCGCCTTTAACCATCGTGGCATATGCAAGATTATTTATATCCTCAGAGGTGCAGGCAAAATGCAAAAATGGAATCAGTTCTTCTTTTTTTAAAACTTTTAAGGCTTTTCGTAGGAAATATTCAACAGCCTTTACATCATGCTTAGTAGTTTTTTCGATTTCTTTAATTTCTTCTGCAAAATCATTCTGAAAATCTAAATAAAGTTTTCTCAGTGATTCGATTTCTGTTTCGTGAAGGACAATAGTTCCCTCCAATTTCAATTTATTGCAGATAAAAATTAACCATTCAACTTCAATCGCAATTCTATTTTTTATTAGAGCGGCTTCGGAAAAGTAATCAACAAGTTCAGAAACTTTTCCAATATATCGGCCGTCTAATGGGGAAATAGAATTAAGCATCGAATGAATCTTTTACTGATTGAATATGAGTTTTAATTTTTTCAGTTAGACCTTCATCTGTTAAAGCAAGAATTTTTAAAGCTGCCATTGCTGCATTTTGAGTATCAACCACAGTCATTGCTGGTGTTTCGCTGGGCATTTGTATTGAAGAATGAATATTAATTAAATAATCAGCTTTATCACTAAATGGTGGGCAGGCAATTACTGGGTAATTAGTATTTCCTGAAACCACTCCAGAAAGTGCATTTGAACGACCGGCTATTGTGATAAATACAATTTTATCACCTGATTTATTATATGAATCAATTATAGCTAAAGTTTTTTCAGGAACTTTGTGTGCCGAAGAAACGTGAATTTTGTAAGGAACGCCAAACTCTTCGAGAGTTTTTGCAATTTTCATTGCGTGGTCGTTATCAACTTTTGATCCTAAAATAAATGGTACAAACATATTAAATTGAATAAGATTCTAAATTTTTTGTGATTCTTGGCAATGGATCGCCTTCTTCACCTTTGAATTCCTGGCCTGTGATTAGCTCGAAAGCCTGGATGTATTTCTGAGTTGTTTCAACAATAATTTCTTCAGGAATTGCAGGCATTTCTCCCTCGCCCATATATCCTTGGTTTGAAAGCCAAAGTCGAAGGAATTCTTTATTGATGTTGTCAGGTTCCTTCCCTTCTTTCATTCTGTCAGCATAGGTTTCAGCAATCCAATATCTTGAGGAATCTGGCGTGTGAATTTCATCGATGACAACAATTTCTCCATCGGCAGTTTTTCCAAATTCGTATTTAGTATCAACCAAAATTACTCCGTTTGCGGCGGCAATTTCAACACCTCGCATATAAAGAGCGAGCGCGTAATGAGAAAGTTTATTCCAATCTTCTTGAGAAAGTAGACCTGTAGAAACAATCTCGGCAGGAGTTATATTCTTATCATGCTCACCGTGAGCAGCTTTTGTTGTTGGAGTGATAATTGGCATCGGAAGCCTTTGGTTCTTAATCATGCCATCAGGTAGTTCATTGCCGCAGAAATTTCGAACACCTTTTTCATAGTTATACCAAGCTGAAGTTGTTGTGCTACCTGTAATGTACCCACGCACAATCATTTCAACCATTATTGGTTTGCATTCCTTCCCCACAATCACGTTTGGATCAGGGTATTCCATTATATAATTCGGGCAAATATCTTTAGTTTTTTCAAACCAGAATTTTGTCATCGCATTTAAAACCTGACCTTTAAAAGGAATCAGGGCGATAATACTGTCGAAAGCGGAAAGACGGTCCGTGGTGACCAAAATTCTTTTGTCACCTTGAGTGTAATTATCTCGAACCTTACCTTCGTAATAGTTACCGAGATTCGTAAAATTTGTGCCTTTCAGAACATGTGGGATCTGTGAGGCAATGATTTCTGGGGAGAGCATGTTTTTTTGGCTTAATGTGTGGGTATTCTAGTGAGGAATCTTAATTCGATCAAGCGTTTCTGGAAATTTTAAATTAAAAGTTAAAGTTTAAGAAAATTTAAAGCTTAAATACTAAGCTTTCGCCCTTAGCAGGCCCCGAACGCCACGATAGCCGTACTCAAGGGACCCAAAGTACGCATAGGCATAGTCCACGTAGGAACGCTGATAGTACGGATTGAAGTTCGAAACGCGAGCGAAAATTCCAGGATCGGCTCCACTCTCCAGCCATGACGATCTATATATATTTCTACCGTAAGATCCAACTAAAGGTTCGCCGGTAAATTTCTCATATTTAATTATTTCAGAAGATTTTTCGTAAGGCTCTTTATATGGGAATAATTCCCAACCTTTTTTTATAACAGCATTTCTAGAGTCTGAATAATTCATTCTCTTCATAATTGGCTCTACACCTCCATTTGCCACAAGTGGATTTCCAGTTTCATCTAAACCAAACAGAAGACTTTTTGGTAGACTAATTGCTTTCGCTAGGTTGTCTTTTCTTAAAAGCCTTTCCTGCACAAATTCCCACGATGCTTTTTCTTTATCTCCAGCTTCCCAATTATTATACATAAATTTGTATGAGGGTCTGCAGGTTTCTACAAGTTTTGAAGCTTTTGCAATCCCCAAAAAACTTTCGTGATCAGAATTACCGCTGTAGAAAAAATCCATCATTACATTCAGCGCATCAAAATCTGTTATTGCAGGTATTCCCTGTGCCAATTTCTTCATGAGCACTTTTCTTATTAAAACGTATGGAGAAGATTTTCTCACAGTTTCATTCACCCAAATATTTACAAGATCCTGATTACTACGAATCAAAGTTGGAATCTGCTCGGGGCTGATTATGTTCACTTCCGACACTGGTACTTTACTTTCTATTTCTGACATTTTTTAGGATAAGTTGAAGTGATTATACGTTAAATTTGAGATTTGTCTATACGCTAAAGAAGATGACACTAAAACTACTCAAATCCCTTATCGTGACTGTGTCACGATAAGAACCTGATAAGAATTCTAAAACTAAAAATTTCTTCTCTGGTTAACGCGACTATGTAACGATAAGAGAATCTTACAAAACTATACACGTAAAGAAAAATCTGCACCTGCTTTCCTGTTGTTTTTTCAGGGATATAGGGAAAAACTGGTTGCTATTTATGTTTAGTTTTGGCTTATGTAAGCTGTTAAATAGAGTTTATCTTTTTATGTACGAATCTATGTCTAAAAAAAGGCTTGTGTCTGCGGTTCAGTAAAAGTGAAAAAACATGGCAGAAGGA
>CALRGE010000002.1 GCA_943357175.1 Candidatus Peribacteria bacterium | reverse complement strand
AGTGTGGTTCACTATGGCAGCAGCGATTAACAAAAAGAAAAATGTCTCAACGGAATGATTTAAAAGATTCATTTAAGGATTACTTTAAAGAGCTAATTGGCGACGAGTTTGATGCTTTTTTGGATTTTGTTTCTAATGGTAGAACTCGCAGAACTGTTCGAGTAAATACACTGAAAATCTCAAAGGAGAAGTTGAGAAAATGGTTCGAAGAAAATGGTTATGAGGCGGCGAACAATCCTTTTTCAAGTGATGCGATAGACGTTATTGGTGAAGGCATGCCGCTTTCTTTAAAATTGCCTTACTTGGCGGGATTCACTTATCCACAAGATTCTTCATCAATGTTTGCTGTTGAGCTTTTAAACCCGCAACCTGGTGAAACAATTATCGATCTAACTGCGGCCCCAGGTGGGAAAACCACTCACATCGCTCAGAGAATGAAAAATACCGGCGTCTTGATTGCGAATGATATGGATACTTCGCGTTTGAAAGCTCTGCACTCAAACCTCGAAAGATTGGGCGTGTGGAATGCCGTGACTATTCGAATGATGCCTCACAAAATTGCCGAAATGTATCCTGGAGTTTTTGATAAAGTTTTGTTGGATCCGTCTTGCAGTGGAGAGGGTTTATTGGCGAAGGGCGGGAAACCAAGTTTTTGGAGTCCAAAGTCGGTAAAGCGATACGCCAGCGAACAATTTGGAATTTTGAAGAGTGCATTTTTATTGTTGAAACCGGGTGGAACATTGGTTTATTCAACCTGTACTTTGAACAAATTTGAAGACGACGGAGTAGTGGAAAGGTTATTAGAAGAATTTCCGGAAGCCGAGATTGCAGATAGTTCTCATGTTTCCAATTTTGCACCTCCGCAGTTTACAGGTTTTCTAGGCTTCAGATTTTGGCCACACAAAACAAGAACGAAAGGGTTTTTCTGTATATCGATTAGGAAAAAAAGCCCCGCCGGCGGGGGATTAAACAATCAAGGCAATTTCTTGCAAGTCTTGAATACCGAAGAGATTAAAAAATTTCATTATGATTTACCTGACTGCAAATTCGTCGTTCGTGAAAATAACCTCTTCTGTGTTAGCAATGAATTGGCGGATTTCGCTCTACCAAAATCATACTCACTGGCCTTCCCCATACTAAGAATTTTTAACACTGAAGTGAGACCAACTCATCCTGGTGCGATTTGGTTAGGACTTAAAGTTAAGACCGCAGTCTACGAACTCACCCGCGAAGAAGTAGAAAAACTAATAGAAAGACAAGCAATTGAAAGCGACAAACCTGAAGGCGACTACTTTATCAAATTCGAAATCTTCCCACTTGGATATGGCAAAGTCATTAGAGGCAAACTAGAGATGAACTTTCCGAGGCAGTATTAATTCCAACCCTGTTTAGCCAATGCATTCCCTGCTGCTGATTGCTCTGCTTCTTGTTTTGAGGAACCTTCGCCGTCTGCAATTAAACGATCCGCGAAGTAGATTCCCATTACGAATTTTTTGTCGTGATCTGGGCCGGTTTCAGATAGTAATTCGTAACGAGGTGTCACGTTTAACTTTTCTTGAGCGAGCTCTTGAACACGTGATTTTGGGTCAACATCGAGACCCTGAGAGATAATGTCCTCGAGCAAAACCACAATGTGTTTCATTATGAACTCGCGAGCGACTTCGAAACCACTGTCCAAGTAGATTGCACCAATAACTGCTTCAACTGTGTTTGCCAAAATGTATGCTTTTTCACGGCCGCCTGAGAGCTCTTCGCCACGGCTAAGGTATAAAAATTCTCCAAGTCCAAGTTTTTTCGCAACTTTTGAGAGGTTTTTTCCTTTCACTAATGCGCTGCGCCAATTTGTCAGGTCGCCTTCCGGATGTCCGGGAAATTTGTGATAGAGGTAATCGGTAACGGCTAACTCAAGAACCGCGTCACCTAAATATTCTAGTCTTTCATTCTGTTCAGACTTGTCATTTGCTTCATTCACGTAAGATTTGTGCACAAATGCCAAATCTAAAAGCGATTTGTCCTTGAAAGTTATTCCAAGTGACTTTTCAATTTCCTTCGTCTTTGTTGTGCTTTTCATAAATTGAGCTTAATACACCATTGATAAATTTAGAAGAGTTTTCAGTACCAAATTCCTTGCCCATTTCGATCGCTTCATTTATAGCTACGAGTGAAGGCATCTCTTTATCGTAGACTAATTCGTAAATTCCAACCTGTAAAATTGCCCTGTCGATTGGTGCGATTTTTTCTAAAGCCCACTCTGGCGCGAATTCTTTGATCAATCCAAGAATATCTTCGCGTTTTTTTAGAAGATTTTCTAGCATTATGTGCGCAAAAAGGTTGTCTTTTATGTATCTAGCCCCGTTTACTAGGTTATATGACAAAACGTCTGCTGCAACTCCACCATGAAACTCCCAAGCAAACAGCGTTTGCATCACACAAACTCTGAGTGTGTGGCGATCAGATGACATTAAGCTTTAATCTTAGTGATTTTTTCTTCAGCTTTTTTTGCCTTACCCATTACGTCTTTTCCTCGGTAGAAACCACATTCTTTACAAGCATTGTGAAGAATTACAGGAGAAGAACAATTTGAACAAACAGCAATCTTTAAATCATCTCCAAGCTTTTTTCGTGCAAGATTAGCAAAGTTTTTATATCTTCTATTCGATCTCGCATGGGAGGCTTTCTTTTTCGGTACCGCGTGTTTTGCCATATATTGTTTAGATAATGTCGCCTTTCGGCGCTGTTAGACTTGACGATTTTACCTTAAGTTTCACGAATTACAAGCTGATTTTAAGCGATAATTCTTTTTAATCTTTCATCAAATCCTTCAAACCTGCTAAAGCCTTCACTCCCACCTCCTTTGACTCTTCAAATTTTGTGCAAGATTTCGGGCAGCATGGGTTTTGATCTGTATGTAGTACAACTTCCTGTCTAACAGGTTCGCCAACATCGATTTCAAGTTTTTTTAGGTCAATTTTGAGTTCTTCGTAAAGTAGAGGTTTATCTCTAAGTTGCTCGTAAAAAGTCCACTCACTTGGGCCGACGAATGGAAGTTCTCGTTTTAGTTTTTTCCCGCATTTCACGCAAATTAGTTCTTGTTTGGCTTCAAGTTCTTCGAGAACTAACATGATTCCATCTTCAACTTTCATCAAATAGCCGGAGGCATGCCCTTCACCTTGCAGAGAATGGCCTGTGAAATCGTCCGAGTCGAAGTCGAGCTCGAAATCAGCTTTTGTGTATAGTGGTCGATAGATTAGTTGATCAATTTTTTTATTCACGAGAAATGGCTCCAGTTAGACGCAAAATTGAAGTAAATAGGTTGAATATATTAAGATAAATTTGAATTGCTGCCATTATATATTCATCTTCCGGGTAGTATTTCAATCGACTGAAATCATAGAGAGTATAACCTGCAAAAATGATTACTCCGAAACCGCTGTAAAGCATTTCTCCTGTATTGCCCCATGGAATGAAAATTCCAATAAGCCCAACAATTAACATGCTTATTAGTGAAACAAAAAGGAAACCACCTAAGCCTTCGAATGATCGCTTGCTAGTATATCCAATGATTCCCATAGCAAGAAAAGTTGCAGTTGTTGCAAAAAGTGATCTGTAAATTATGTCGTAACCATTAAATTCAACGGCGAAACTTGCAATGAGTGGAACAAGAGTTATTCCACTGATAAATGTGAAAAATGTAAATAGAAAATAGTTTAATGGTACAATTTTACTCCATGCACGAGATGAAAAAATTAGAATTAATTCAACGATAAAAATTCCCATCATATATCCAGGATTGTGCAGAAAAGTCAGCAGAAGATAATTAAATCCAACATAAACTCCAATTCCTGTTGCTAGAATTGAAAGGCCGAAGACGGCGAAAACTTTGTTGAAAAAAGCTGATTTTCCATTGTCGTTTAGTGATAGCGTATTTACATTCATTTTTCTGTAATTAAATTGTAAAAGTAAAATAGCATAAAATTCATTTCTTGATAAGAGAAGTTCAAGGTATAATTCGCGAAGCTATGTTCAAATTTAAAAACGCAAACGGTCCAAAAAGAGAAAGAATTTTCACGGTTCTTGATATTGGAACAGAGTATGTGAAGGCTGCAGTTTGCGAAGTTGAGGGGAAAGAAGTTAAGGTTTTGGGTTTTGGACGCAGAAGGCAAAACAAAGGAGAAATGGAAAATGGTGTAATAGTTGATATTGCAGGAGTAATTCAAAATTGTAACGTCGCAATAAAAGAGGCTGAAAAAATGGCTGGATGTGCTCCCGGAAAATTAGTTTTGGGTGTTGCCGGCGAACTTATAAAAGGTGCGACATCAACGATTTCTTATAAAAGAAGAGATCCGTCCAGCAAAATACACCAGGAAGAGTTGAAGAATATTATTCACAAAGTGCAGTGGAAGGCTTTTGAAAAAGTGCGGGCAGATTTGGCATATGAAACCGGCTTCAACGAAATTGATGTTAAGTTGGTGCATGCTGCAATAGTGGATATAAAAATTGATTCTTATAAGGTTTCAAACCCGATTGGATTTCAAGGCCGCGAACTCACAATGAGTGTTTTCAACGCGTTTGCTCCAGTAGTTCATTTCGGAGCGTTACAAACAATTGGTGCAGAATTAGATAGAGAAATTTTGGCGATTATGGCTGAGCCATATGCGTTAGGTAGACTTTTGGGTGGAACAGAATTGCAAGGATATTCCGGAATTTTTATTGATGTTGGCGGAGGAACGACAGATATTTCTTTGGTTGTTGACGGGAGCGTTGTTTCCACAAAAATGTTTACGATTGGAGGCAAAGCATTCACAAAAAGGTTGGCATACACCTTAAATATTTCAGTTGACGAGGCAGAAGAAGTTAAAATTGCTTTCTCAAACGGACAGCTCGAACAGCAATCACATAAAATCGTAAGTCGCGCCATAGAAAGTGACATTGAAGTTTGGACTTCAGGTGTATTTTTGACTTTGCGAGAAATGACGGAGGTTGATTCCTTACCTCCAACGATATATCTTTCAGGAGGTGGTTCAATGTTGAATGAAATTAAAGTTTCACTCGAACAAAGTGAATGGCATAAAAAACTGAACTTTCCAAGAAAGCCACAAATCAAATATCTACAGCCAAAGAATATTTCTCACATAAAAGATCAGACCGGAATGCTGGCTTCGCCGGTGGATATAATGCCAATGGCACTCTCAAACATTGGAATGGAACTGATTGCGGAAGAAAAGATTCTCACTAAAATGCTTCAAAAAGTTGTCCGATTAATGCAAGTTTAGTTTCTAACCAATGCCGCCTGCGGCGCAGATGGAAGACGAAGTTAAAAAAGTTTCGAAAAAAAAGATGATTTTCATTCAGATTGATGATGAGATAACTAGTATTTTTGATAGAGTAGAAAAATTGGCATACAAAGATATTTATCTTGTGATTCCAAAACGTGCGGTGCTTTTTCAAAGTGTTGTGAATTTGAAAATCCTGAAACAGAAAATGGATGATCTTGGAAAAACACTCTTTATTATTACAGATGATACAAATGGAATGAAATTGGCACACCAGTCTGGAATTAAGGTTTTTGATCATTACGCGAAAATGGATAACAGCAAGATTGAGGCTGAAGTCAGAGAAGAAAGTGCCTTACTGAAGCCAATTGCTGCCACATCAAATGATTTTGACGATACTCAGCCATCTAGGCTTCCACAAAAAAAATCCACGATATTTGAAATAGTTAGAACTTTAAAATCTAGTGATAACGGTTTTTCTCTAAAATCATATTTAAGAGAAAGAAAAATAAATAAACTTAATCAGGCCGGCTCATATTTTAATAGTCTTAATAAAAGATCAATTGTTATTTTTTTGGCTACGAGTATCGCTGTTTTCTTCTTTATTGCATATGTTGCACTTCCGGGAGCAACAATCAATATTGTTCCGGCTTCAACAGTAATTACAAAAGGTGCAAACATTGTTTTGCAAAGAACACCCGTCGATGCCAATGATCTAAAAGTTTATGATTTGACTGCAGAGACTGAAACAACATTAACATATCAAAGCAGCGGTACAGCCTCTCAAGGTGCAAATGCATCAGGTAATTTAATTATATATAATATTGCTAATAAGAATTGGCCATTACTTACAGAAACAAGATTTCAAACAACTGAAGGAATTATTTTTAGAATTAAGGAAGAAGTAACAGTGCCAGCGAATGGTCAACTCTCAGTTAGAGTTGTGGCTGATGAGAAAGATGTAAATGGTACTAATGTTGGAGAGAGAGGTAATATTGGTCCTAGTAAATTTTTTCTACCTGGCCTTAGGGATTCCAATAAAGATCAACTATATGGAGAAAGTACGGAATATATGAGTGGCGGAACTACAATTGTTTCAACTTTTGTATCAGATGAAGATTTGATCGCGGCAAGTGGAAAAATGGAGGCTGCTTTAAAAGAAAAGGCACTTTCCGCATTAAGAAAAGAGGCTTTAGCACAGGGTACTGTAAACGGAATCCAACTTTCGCTGCTTGAAGATTCAGATATAATTCAATACGGCGCACCAGAAATCTCATTACCTCGAGAAATTATTGGAAAGGAACAGACGAGCTTTGAAGTTACAGGAAAAATGAAAATTAGTGGTGTTGCCTATAACACAGATTCACTCCTTTCAATTTTGAGAAATGATGTAATCGGAACGAAAACTCCAGGAAAACGTTTAGTTAAAATTGATGAGAATTCAATAAGTATCAATGTTTTTGAGCTTAATTTAAAGACTGACACATATAAATTCACAGCTCAAATTCAAGGTATTGAAGAATATGAAATTGACCCGGATCTTGAAGGAGGAAATAAACTTGCGAAGAAAATTAAGGAACATATTGCCGGTAAAACAGTTGAAGAAGCTGAAAATTATATTCAAAATTTACCTGAAGTTAACAGTGTGGAAATTAAGATGTGGCCATTTTGGTCTCCGACAATTCCAACCCTTCCAGACAACATAAAAATAAAATCGCTTTCCCAAGGCGAGGTCATACAGTAAAATCCAAACATGACAAAAATTACACCTCAATCAAAAGATTTCGCTCAGTGGTACCTTGATGTTGTCAAAGAAGCCGATTTGGCGGATTACAGTAAGGTTAAAGGTTGCATGATTATCAAACCTTATGGATATGCAATTTGGGAGTTTATTCAAGCTGAATTAAATTCTAGAATTAAAAAGGCCGGAGTACAAAACGTGTACTTCCCTCTTTTTATTCCTGAAAGCTTGTTGAATCGTGAAAAAGAACATTTAGAAGGATTTGCTCCTGAATGTGCTGTTGTGACTCATGGTGGTGGTAAAAAACTTGCGGAACCATTAATTGTTAGGCCGACTTCTGAGACAATAATGTATGACACTTTTTCAGACTGGATTCACAGTTATCGAGATTTGCCATTGAAAATAAATCAGTGGGCAAATGTGGTTAGATGGGAAATGCGAACACGACCATTTTTGAGAACGACTGAGTTTTTATGGCAAGAAGGCCATACAGTTCATGCAACTAGTGAAGATGCTGCAGTTGAAGTTGATAGAGCATTAAATATGTATAAAGATTTTGATAGAGATTTCTTATCTCTTCCTGTTTTAACAGGGAAAAAATCAAGAAAAGAAACTTTCGCAGGTGCACTTTACACCCTCACAACTGAGGCCTTGGCTAAAGACGGGAAAGTTATTCAAGCTGGAACATCTCACCACCTAGGACAAACTTTTGCGAAGTCATTTAATGTAACTTTTCAGGATCAAAATAGTGTCGTACAACATGCTTGGCAAACTTCATGGGGCCTTTCAACCAGAATTATTGGAACTGTTATTGTTTGTCATGGTGATGAAAAAGGTTTGGTTTTACCACCAAAAATTGCACCACATCAAGTTGTACTTGTGCCGATTTTCAAAACTGATGAAGAGAAAACTCGAATTTTTGACGAACTAAATGGAATTAAAGAAGCTCTTGAGGCGCTAAACATTCGCGTACATTTTGATGAACGTGACACAGTTACTCCTGGTTATAAATTTAATGAATGGGAAGTTAAAGGTGTTCCTATTAGAATTGATCTAGGGCCTCGTGATTTAGAAAAATCTGAGGTAACAGTAACCCGAAGAGACGGCGATAAATTCAATTTACCAATTGGAGATCTTGAACAGGAAGTACCATATATTCTAGATAAAATTCAGGAAAATTTGTTGGAGAAAGCAACTTTATTTTTGAAGGAGAACACTCGAGAGGCATCGAGTTTAGAAGAAATGGTTAAAATTCTCGATGAAAAAGGTGGATTTATTAAAGTTCCATGGGCTGGCACTGATGAAGAAGAGAAAAAAATTCAGGATGAAACTAAGGCGACAATCAGAATAATCGATCCAATAAAATCCACCGAAAAATTGAAATGTTTCTTCACAGGTAGAGAAACTGATACTCTTGTGTATTTTGCCAGAGCCTACTAAAATTAGTTGGCACTAATCCACCACAATCCATAATCATGAAAACCCTCTTCACATTTTTTGAAAGAATTTCTGCAACTTTAATACTTGGAGTGATATTTTCTTTTGGAATCAGTTCTGTTCTAGCAACTTATACGCCTTCAGTGGCACCAGCTGACCCATACCAATTAATAACTCCAACATTCAATGCACTTTATATTGGAAATGGTGAAATAACTGAGCCATCAGATGATGATGTATACGTTGAGGGAGTAGTAACAGCAATTGGAGGCGTTACCACAGATTATCTAAGCAGTGAAAGCGGAGGTGTTATTACATCATCATCAGGAATTACTGTTACCGGCAATATAAAAACATCAGAAGCAGTATATGCAAGTGATCTAGATACCTTTCCATCCTCATCTACATCACCGATATTAGTTTCTGCAGGAATGTCTGTAACAGGAACATTGAAAAGTGATACCTTGGATAATTATTCAGGAACAGATATAACGGTTAACGCACCAGTTCTAGCTACAAGCTTTGGTGATATTTATTACAAAACTCCGGCCAGTGGTAGTTATGTTACTTGCACATCATCTACTTGCCCTGGTTACTCGGCATCAACTACTCTTTATTATGCATCTGCATCGTGTAATGTAGGCGATTATATATTAGGTTGCAATGGTTACCTTACTACTGCCACATCTACTGTTTATTATAAAGGAGCATACATTACAAAATCTACAAGCGGAAGTGGCACCCAATATTTCTGCAAAGCATATGCAAGTACAAGTTCAATAACAAGCAATGCTGTCTGCCTTTCCCCTAATGAAACACAAGGGACAAACACCAGTAGTACTCTATTTTAGAGTGAATCTACACAGTCTTTTCTGCCCTTATCTGTTTCAAGTTGAGAGCAGATAGATTTGTCATTCTTTATCATTGCTGATTCAAAAATTGCATTTTGACGGCAAGAAAATCTTAGATTATTACTTTCGATTGATTCGCAAATTGAAGAGTCACCAGCAGCAACTGCTTCCGCAAATATTTCCCGGTTTTCTGCTGCAACTTCTTTTGCTCTTAGTTCTGCCTCTTCAGGGCTTAGTTTCTCTTCTGTAGCACTTGAAGAAATTGGAGTTTTTGTTGTGGAATTTTCTGCTGAATTTGAGTTACATGCAGATATAACAAGAATTAGAGATGAGATTAAAACAACTTTATTTTTCATGTGGTGGGATTAGGCCACGACATAATACACTAAAGTCCTAATTGTTTGCGAATTTCTTCTGCTTTATTTGCGTCTTCTGAGGATTTTTCAGCAGCCTTATATGCAATTTCAAGATCTTTCCAATCTGCAGCATGCTGATCTTCAAGCTTCTTAAGCTGAGTTGAATGTTTACCGGAAAGTTCAAGAAATTTCTCTCTTTCTTCTTCGAAAATTCTCATTAGTTCGTCTACTTGGTCTTGTCTAAGTTTTGGAATGGAATCTACAATCTTCTTCTTTTCGTCTTTTGTAAGTGAAATTGAACCTGCGAGTAGATTTAAAAATTTATTTTCATCGAAAGAAATGCTGTGTGCTGGAATTACTATACTTGTCTTGAATTCCTGCATTTTGTCTCCGAACTTGTAATTTGGATCTCCTTTTGGTTCAGCAGGGCCACCAAAATCATCATCCCCCATCATTCCTGCCATTGGAGGAGCGGGTGGACTTGGTGGAGCAGGAGGTGTTGGCGGATTTGGCTGAGCAGGAGCTGCAACAACAGGTTGCACTTGTACTGGAGCCTGAACTGGCTGAATAGCTTGTACGGGCTGTACAGGCGCTACAACCGGCTGAACAACTGGAGCTGGGCTTGGTGGAGTAGGTGGATTCTGTACAGGAGGGCTTGGAGGTGTAGGCGGTGTTGGAGTCGAAGATGATCCACTAGAATCTCCACCTACTGTAAAGCCACTACTATAGAATGTTCCTGAGTTCTGATTTGTATTCTGGTCGTCGTTCATAATTTTGTGAGCTTCATGAGTTTAGTTAAACCTGAGTAAAGAATCAAGTTTTATCTTCCCTAATTATACAACTTTATGAGAAATAGTCAATCTCCACCAGATTTTTATTAGATCTGATAGGGTTTTAAGTGCATCTCGAATCGGACGCACACGACTATTATTGTTGTGAAGCCAAGTCACCGGTACCTCAACGATTTTCATACGTTTTTTTTGAGCTCTGGCAAGAATTTCAATGTCGAATCCAAACCTGTAAGTTTGTAGTTCTGAGAAAAGTTCCTTTGCGACTGTTTTTTTGAAGAGTTTAAATCCACACTGAGTATCCTTTATATTTTTTATTACCAAAAAACTAATTACTAAGTTACCAAGTCTACCTATAAAAATTCGCAACTTGGATTGCTTTCTTTCAATTCTACTTTCAGGGAGATATCTTGAACCAATCACAACATCAGCATCAATTTTAAGGAATTTTGTGAGCTCTTCGATTGGAGTGGCATTATCTGCATCTATAAAGAGTATTAAATCGCCGGTGGCATGTTCGACGCCTTTTTTGATTGCGTAGCCCTTCCCCATATTCTCTTTATAAGAGATATTAGCAAAAGCTGACGTTCCGTCAGTGCTACCATCATCAACAACTATTATTTCATGGTCAAAATCTTTTAGGAATTCGCGGATTTCCTCGAGGGTTTTGACTATTCTCTTCTCTTCATTGAATGCCGGAATGATTACTGAAAGTTTCATGCAAAGATTATAGCACATAAAAAAGAGGGACCCCTCCACGCCACCAAAGGTCCCTCTAGCAACCGTATTGTACTGTAAATTACACGTGCTTCATCACTCGCATTTCGATACCAAGAGATTCATTCACAAACTTCATTATGTCGTATGTTAGCATTGCACCATTCCATCTAACCATCTTAGTATTTGCATCTAATTGGTAGATTCCATTATCGCTTGCCCAAGCCATATATCCTTCAAACCAGTCGCTAGACCATGTTTGATTTGACACACCATGTTCTGCTAATTCTGAGCTCCAGAAATCACAACCTGTTGCCCTTGAAGCAATTTTGATAGCTTCAACGTATGTAATCTGTTGATCAGGTTTGAATGAACCGTCAACGTATCCATTTATAATATCTAAATCTTTAGCTGTAGCAATTAAATCTGCTGCCCAGTGAGATTCAGAAACATCTGAGAAATCATTCTCATATGAATCATCTGAAACTTCATTACCGAATGCCAAGAAAACCATTTTTAGATATTCAGCACGAGTTAAAGCTTTGTTAGGACTAAAGATATTATCTGAAGTTCCCTCTATAATACCCATTTCACCAAGATAAGTGATTTGGTCTTTAGCTGGAGAGAAATCAATATCTATAAAAGAATCATCTTTTTCTAAATGTAATTGTTCGAATACTACTGCTGGGTAGCATGACTGAGTGTATTGAGGGTTTGACTGTACTTGTCCGTAGTAATTTTCAACGTATGCACTTGTTGAGGTGAAATAATATATTGGAGAAGCTACTAATGCCAATACTGTTAGTGTAGTTAGGAAGCTTTTTAATGCCGCTGTTATATGTTTCATAGTATAGTGTTAATTAGGACTTGCTTGACGTGTTGTCAACAAAGGTATGTGTTATACATCAGATTTTTTATTCTGTCTAGTCTTTTTTGTTAAAAAGTAGTATAATAGCTACGTATCCACCCAAAATGATCAAGAAAAAACGCAACAAGGACCTTGAGAAAAGACTTCAAATTTGGCTTTTAGGAGCGGTTTCTGTGTTTGCATTGATGTTTGGATCAGGCAGTTTTTTGAAAGAAAAACTATTTTATACGACTCAATTATCAACAGATTCACTTCAAAATCTTAAGGATTTAAATGATAAATATGATTTTAGTGTTGATAAAAAGCTTGTTGGTGGCGATGCAAATTTAGTCGCGGAATTGAGCACAGCAAACGTTTTAGAAAGTTCTACTGAAGACTATAAAGGTCTTATTGTTAGTATGGATGAGAGTTTAACAAAGGGTGGTTTGATCTTACTTAAACCCGGACATGAGATCCCTGTAAGTACACTTGAGGATATTGCAGATGAATATATGTCACTAATTCCTGAGTTTGAAAGTGTGGAAGTTGATCAAGATGTACAATTTGAAGGGTATGCTGTTTATGGGATTGAATATGAGAATTCAAAAGTAGCACCTGCCCCTTCTCCAATACAACTTTCATCAGAAGACGTTGGTGATCCTGTAAAAATTGCAGTTATAGATAGTGGAATTGATACAGCACATGATGTTTTCAAAAATATTACGCTTGAAACTGGTTGGAATACTATAGATAACAATGCAACTATGTATGACGATGTTGGTCATGGAACGCATATGGCCGGTATTATTGCTCTAAATGCACCTAATTCAATAATCATTCCATATAAGATAGCCGGTGCAAATGGTGGTGAACTCTCCAATGTTTTGACAGCATATCAGATGGCAATTGATAATGGCGCTCTTGTTATTAATTCAAGTTTCGGAGTAGTAAATGATTCTTACTCTTTAAAAAAACTCGTAAAGAAAGCACAAAAGAAGGGCATTGTTATTGTTGCAGCTGCAGGCAATAATAGTGCAGAAGGTCCATTTTATCCTGCTGAATATAGTGAAAGTATTGCAATTGCGAGTGTTGACCTTTTAGGACAAAAAATGCCAAAATCTAACTATGGTTATTGGGTAGATCTAGCATCTTTAGGAGATAAAGTATCATCTGCTGTGCCCGGAAATACTTATGCATATAAAAGTGGTACTTCACCTGCTACTGCATATGTATCAGCAAAAATAGGCGTGCTAATTGGAAGTAACGGATTGATGACTACTAAAAAAATTGTTACATATTTAAAATCATCTGCATCAAGTAAGATTTCAACTGGTGTGCTTGCAGGCGTTCCAATTGTCAAATAAGGGGCAATTAGCTCAGTTGGTTAGAGCGCCACATTGACATTGTGGAGGTCACAAGTTCGAATCTTGTATTGCCCACCACACTGCACGGAGTGCAGCTGTTTGGAATTCGACGAAGTCTAAATTAATTTTACAAAAAAAGCTGTGAGCCTTTTCAGACGCACAGCTTTTATGATCTTTACTTATTACTTGTGATTATTTGTGACCTCGTGTTCTTTTATTCTGGATGCTCTTGATCTGTTTCATTTCTCGTTTAGTCGCATCATTTTCCTTAGCGATTTCTACTAGTGTATCACCTTGTCTTAGATCACTTCTTACTGAAGCAACTGTAGTATCAAGTATTGCTGCAACTTTTGTTGCTACTGGGACTACTGGTTTGATTGGTGTTGGTCTCTTAACATGTACTACGTGTACAACTTTCTTAATAACTATAGGAGCAACAACTACATGTTTAACAACTACTCTTTTAACAGGTACTCTCTTAACGATTACTACTGTTTTTACTACTTTTTTAGTAATTACAGGCTCAACAATTTTAACAACTGGAGACTTTGCAATTCTTAAAACTTTTTTAATTTCTTTAATTTCAGATTTTGTCGCATTGTACTCTTCAGCAATCTCCATGATTGATTCACCTGATCTAAGTTCACGTGTTAATACGTTTACTTTAATATCTAGGATATGTGCAATCTTTACCAGCACTGGTTTTTTGTAATAACTTATTGCATGTGCTGATGCTGTTGGAATAGCGATCAACGATAGCGCTGCTGTGATAATTCCTAGCTTCAATTTTGTGATAATCATATTGTATTATTAAATGATGGCCAGATGTTAGCAAACAATATGTTAATAAGTCAAGAGCAAATTTATTTAGAGCAGACACCATTCACATTCACCGCAATATCTATCAGGTTGAAAATTCATAAAAGCCAGTGATTTTATTTCATTATATGAATCCTTAATTTGAGCAGAAAGTATTTCAAGATCTTCTTTTTCTATATGCACGGGTATTTTTTTGTATTCTTCTGATTCTTTATCTTTTTGAACAAAATCTACCTCACCTGAGAGCATTTTATATGGAAAAAATTCACAGTTATCACAAAGAATTTTATAAAACACAATTTGACGCCAGTAATCCTCACCTCTTTTTAATTTACTACTTTTAGGATTACCAGTTTTATAATCTACAATATTCGCCAGTTTTTTTTCAGCATCGATTATTTCAATTTTATCAATCTGACCTGTAATTGGAACACCTTCAAAAATTACATGTTTTTTCTTAAAGTTATATTCTACTTCTGAGTTGAAATTAAAATTCTTAGCATAATGAGCCCAGTATTCTGAGATAATTTTTTTTCCGTGCTCAAGAGTTTCTCTGAAATCATCTTCGTTGATAATTTCATCTTTTAAATGCTTTTCAAAGTTTTGCAAAAGACTAGCTGGTTCACGATCTTTCACCAAATCTTGAAAAGTTTTATGAACTGCAGTTCCGAGTGATTGAGTTTTATCTTTTGCGGAAGGAACTAAGAGTAAATTTTTATAATAGAAGATTTTTGGACACTGAATATAATTATTTAGATGAGAAACGTTTAGTTGATAATCATCAAGCAGAGTATGTAGGTAATCTTCTAAATCTTGATTATTATCTTTTGGGATAGGTTCAAGAAAAATTGTACGAAGTCTTTCGAGAGCCTCATTTTCAATTTCTTCAGTTGAAATTTTCTCTATCAAATCAGGATTAATTTCATTTATAAACATTGATGGTACTAACTCTTTGCCTTCATTATTAGTTTTTGGATAACTAAGATGAAGCTCTGTTTTGGCCCGAGTAAGTGCAACATAGAAAAGTCTCCTTTCTTCTTCATTCACTTCTTCCGCGCTCTGAGATTCTGTCTTGAGAATTCCACGAGGGAGACGAATTTTATTCATGCTTCGTGGATTACCCCAATGTTTGTCGTAACATTTAATAATAAAAACATGTTCAAATTCTAAACCTTTTGATTTGTGTGCTGTCATTAGTCTCACTGCATTTTTTTTCGTTTCTAAAATTTTATCTTTTATAGAAATTTCATTTTTTATAAGTATATCTATGTAGGAAATAAATTTTTGCAGGTTAAAATTGTGATCTTTTTCATTTAAATCTTTGACGTGATCGAAGAGACTATTTATGCGATTTAGATTTTCAACACTTTCAGGCATTGAAAGAATTTGATTTAAAAATCCCGATTCTTTTAGAATCACATCAAATGTTTGAGTAAATATTTTGTTCGAGTCTAGAGATTTCCATGAAGCAAGTTTTTCAGCAAATTCATAAAATTTTTCCGGCTCAGATAGTTCACATTTTGATAACTCTTCAGGATTTGAAATCAATGAGAATAAAGTTTTTTTCCTCGAGTGATTGTTGATTGATAATTTGGCTAGATCTATTTTTTTAAAACTAAAGAAATCATAAAAAAGAATTTTCATTAATAATTCACTGTTGCCCAAATCATTCACTGAACGTAAGACATTTAATAATTTGAGGATTTTTTTATCTCTTAAAATATCATCTCCGCTTGTCACTTGAAATGGGACGCCGAGCCTGTCAAAAAGATCAATTAAATCTTTTGCATCTCGATTTTTTCTATATAAGATGGCTATTTCTTTTGGGTCAATGCCAGTAGTAATTAATTCTTTAATTTTTTTTGCTAGGAAAAAATTCTCAGTTTGCTCTGATTCAAATTCGTACAATTTTATCTTATTTCCACTGCTTTTTTGAGAGTGTAAATCTTGATTTATATTTGGAATAAAATTTTCAATTCTACTTTCATTTTTAGAAATTAATGAAGAAGCTGAATCAAGAATATTCTGAGTACTCCTATAATTTTCTTTAAGTTTTATTAGCTTTACTGTGCTGGAATATCGATTATAGAAATATAGAATATTTTCTAGTGAGGCACCTTGAAATTTGTATATTGACTGTTTGTCATCTCCAACAACGAAAATATTTGGCGAATCAAAAAATGAACCAATTAATTCAACAACTTCGTTTTGAGCACCGTTTGTATCTTGATATTCATCAACTAAAATATATTGAAATCTCTCCTGATAAATCAAAAGAAGCTCGCGATCTAATTTTAACTGTTCAATAACTTTTAAAATCATATCTTCGTAGTCGTATCGTGCGTGATCCTTCAGTTTTTCTTCGTAAGCTTGGTATATTCGCGCAAGTTCAAAATGTTTTGGAATATCTGATGCTAAATTTTCGCTGTATTTTTTAATGTCTGATTTTAGAACTGTTCTTTGTTTTGAATCTGTTAAATCGTATTTTTGAAAGAAGATTTTTAATTCTGGAATTTCTAAAAGTAATGTGTCAAAATCTTGCACTTTTAGAGATCTCGCATTTTGGCTGACAAAAAGTTGAATTTTTTCTGAATTTTTATCATAGAAAGATTTTTCTTCATTTATAATCTGAGAAAATTTCTCCAAACTAATATTCTCTTTCTTTAATTTTTGAACAGCATCAGTTACATCTCTTCTAAATTGATATCTGTCATAAAAATGCCAAAATGGACTATCTGAAGTTAGGTCATTAAAAATCGAATTGTAGATTTCTATTTTCTCAACATCATCGAGGGAATGAGCCTCGCGCTTAAATGGAAATTTTTGTGGATATTCTGAAATTATTTCGTTACAAAAACCGTGGAATGTAAAAATTTTAACCTGGTAAGCCGCATGCCCAATAATTTCTATCAATCTTTTCCGCATTGCAACGGTTCCACTTTCAGTGAAAGTTAAACATAGAATATTTTGAGGATTCATCTGAGTTTCCTTCAAAAGATTAGCAATTCGCATCGCAATAATTTGAGTTTTTCCAGTTCCAGGTCCTGCAAGACAAACAAGCGGACCATCTATGTGATTCACAGCATCAAGTTGTTCTGAATTTAGCTGATAGTTATTCTTCATCGCCCGCATTTTGAAGAAGCTTTTCCGCTTTTTCAAGCAAGACTCTGGCGTTGTCGTATGTTAACTGTTTCATTGATTTCAGATATGGAAGCCAAACAAAACCTTTGTGTTCAAAAGAGATTTTCACATCTTCATTTTGTGCTTCTGCCAAAAAGTAAATCACACTTTTCTTAACTAGTTCAGATTTACCGCGTCTGAATTCATAATACATTACTTCTTTATAAAGCGGTTTCATCTCCACTTCAGTAATACCGGTTTCTTCCTTAAGCTCACGACGAGCTGTGTCTTCCTCAGAAGTATCAAAGCTCTCAACATGACCTTTGGCAAAATCCCAGTGACCACCCGGATAATGTAAAAGCAGATAGTCTCGATTTACTCCTTTCATTCTGTAAAGGATAATTCCGCATGACTTCTCAATCACTTCCCTTGGTGGATATCTGTGATTCTTGTTTGGTTTCATAATTGACCCCATTATAACAAGATTTTCAATTTTCTCCAGCGGTGCTTAAAGCACGTTTTCTAAAATTGATTAAATCCCAAACAGCTTGATAATCACCTTCAAGGCATAGAGTTTTGATAAGCGCTGTCATTTGAGCAAATTCGTGAACTCTATCTGAGACTCTGGCAAGAAGTGGATCTCGAGCAACAGTCGCAGCGCCCTTGTAAGATATTCTAGATAGCTCTAAATAATCAAAATCACGTAAATGTTGAGAATTTCTTTTTGCATCAACCCCTATTCCACCTGCTGCAAGGAGCGAGACATCTCCAACCTTTGATAATTTCATTGCTTTTATTCTTGGATCATCTGTTTGCTCTGCCCGATTGTAATAATCTGTAATTTTATCGACAACCGCCCCAATCTCTAAACTTTTACTCAAGGTTTGTGAGGCCCAAACCCTTCCATACCAATCAAGCTCCTCACGCTCGATTTCCATTCCAATTTCTTGACCAAGTGCAAGCGAAATTCTCATTATATTTTCATGAATCCCCTGGATAGGCATTAGCACATCATTACCTCGAATTGTGTCCAATTTAGTTTTAACTTCAGCAGGAAGTCCTATAGCATATTGAGTAGTGAAACCCGCACCTGGTTTGTTCATAAGATTTATTAAGTTCTTCATCATATAAAATTTAGTAAATTTATCAAGGAAAAATTCAGGACTTATTCAGCTTTATGTTTCAAAATAAGTATATGTTACTAGACTTACTCGAAATATTGTTTCCAAGTGAATGCGCAAATTGTGGCTATATTGGTCGAGCTCTTTGTGATAGATGCTTGGATACTTTGATTTATGAACCTCATACTAGAGAAATTGAAGATTTAAAGGTTTGCATTGCGATGTATTACGATCCTGATTCAATTTTAGAAAAACTAATTTTACCCTTTAAGTACAATCATCAAAAAGACATTTTCAGGTTATTTGTGCCACATATGAATAGAGCGCTTCAGTTACTCTACTTCCCGGAAGAAATTTTACTAATTCCTGTCCCCTTGCATAAAAATCGTGAACTCGAGCGTGGATACAATCAAGCGGAGGTTTTGGCTAACTATTTGGGAAAGAAAAATGGGATAAATGTGGTGAATTTGATAGAAAGAGTCAAAAATACTGAGAAACAATCTCTAACAAAAAGTAGATCAGAAAGAGAAAAAAACATGGAGGATGCATTTAAGATTGTGGGAAAAGTTTCAAAGCATGGTCATTTGGTACTGGTGGATGATATAGTAACGACAGGCTCGACCTTGCTTGCATGTATGAAAGTTCTGCAAGATGCGGGCTATGAGAAAATTTCAGCTTTAACCCTGGCCGAACGTGAAAGTTTTAGGCATTGATGCTTCCAGAAGTCTAAGAGAAAAACCAACCGGAGTTGAGAGATATAGTTCTGAAATTATTAAGGCAATTCTTGAGCTAAAACCAAAATTACGAGTTAGACTTTATTTGCCAAAAGAATCGGCATTTTTTGCTAAAAATTTGCAGAAAGTTTTGCGTGGGAGGCGACTATGGACTCTTTGGAGTTTGAGCAAAGAAATGTGGAAGAATAAACCTGATGCACTGTTTGTACCTTCACACGTTTTGCCATTTTTTACCCCTGATAATTCGTTCACAATGATTCATGATGTGTCATTCATGAAGTACCCCGAGGCTTACGGTAAATTTCAAAGATTTTATTTGGAATGGTCAACTAGAAGAGCGGTGAAAAATTGTGCAATGATTTTTACACCGACAGATGCAGTTGCTAAAGATTTGGAACTTTTTTTTGGAGCTAAAAATGTAAAAGTGATTCATCATGGGCCACTTGAATTGGAAAAATGTAAAAATCCTTCTGAGGTTTTGAAAAAATTAGGAATTTCTAAAAATGAAAATGTATTTTTTTATTTAGGTAGGATTGAAAAGAAAAAAAACCTAAAAGTTTTGTTGGCTGCGTGGAAAATTTTTAGAAAGAAATTTCCATTTTCCAAATTGATAATTGGAGGAGGCAACGGATATGGATATGAAGAAATACATGCGGAATTTGATGAAGCAGTGATTGCTCCGGGTTTTCTGTCTGAGCAAGAAGTATCAGCTGTTTTCTCTGTAGCAACAGCCTTTATTTTACCTTCACTCGATGAAGGTTTTGGGATGCCTATTTTACAAGCATTTGAGGCTGGGTGTCCTGTAATTTGCTCATCAATTCCTGCTTTAACTGAGATTGCGGAAGATGCATCACTTTATGCTCGTGATTCCAAAGAGTTCGCCTCAAAAATGACTGATTTAATTAAAAATCGTGAATTAAGAGAAGAGCTGATTTTTGCAGGGAAAGAGCAATTAAAAAAATTCTCTTGGGAAAAATCTGCAAAAGCCGCTATGTTCGAAATAGAAAAAACACTTTAAGATTCATTTGATGAAAATTGCATTTGTACATGACTTTCTAATTCGATTGGGAGGAGCCGAAAGGGTTCTGAAAGTGCTAATGGATATGTATCCTGATGCTCCTGTTTACACGCTTTTGTATGATGAGAGCAAAGTTGGAGATATTTTCCCAAAAGAGCGTGTGATTACTTCTGGATTACAGAAGATTCCCCGCTTACCTGGAATGCATAAATTTATGTTTCCATTTATGCCTGGAGCTGTTGAGAATTTTGACCTCGAAGGTTTTGATGTAGTTTTAAGTTCAAGCTCGGCTTATGTGCATGGAGTTGTAACAAATTTGGATACTACTCACATCTGTTATTATCATTCTCCAATGCGATATGCTTGGGATTATACTCATGAATATTTAAAGGAGCAGAATTTGGGAGCGATTGGTGATTTTTTCGTTTCGAATATGATGCATAAAGTTAGACAATGGGATTTCTTAGCCTCAGATAGGGTTGATCTTCCTATCGCAAATTCTAAAACTGTACAGAATAGGATTAGGAAATATTATAGACGAGAGGCCGAGATTATTTATCCACCTGTGGATACAGAAAAATTTGAGGCACATGGTAAAAATGAAGGTTACTTTTTGATTGTGTCGAATTTAACTCCTTATAAAAAAGTTGATCTTGCTGTTGAGCTTTTTAACAGGCTTGGGAAAAGGTTGATTATTATTGGAGATGGACCTGAAATGGCGAGGCTTAAGAGACTAGCTGCTAAAAATGTGGATTTTTTAGGTTATAAAAGTGATGAAGTAACAAAGGAATATTTTGAAAATTGCAGGGCATTTATTTTTCCAGGAGAGGAAGACTTTGGAATTGCACCAATTGAAGCAATGGCATGTGGAAAGCCTGTTTTGGCTTATAGGAAAGGTGGATTAACTGAAACTGTGATTGAAGGTGAAACCGGTGAGTTTTTTAATGAACAGACTGTAGAGAGTATGGAAGCTGCACTAACCCAGCTCCTAATTAATGAAAAAACATACAATCCAAAGGAGATTGCCAAACATGCTAAGAAATACTCAAGAGAAAATTTTGAAAAGTCTATTAAAAAAGTTATAGAAAGTGCTATTATGCAGGCCAATAAGCCTAAAAAATGAGTTTTGCTCTATACAGAAAGTACCGACCTCAAACATTTGAACACTTGATTGGTCAAACTGCTGTTCGAACTACTCTTTTGGAAGCGCTCAAAAAAGGCAAATTAAGCCATGCTTATCTTTTTTCAGGTCCGCGTGGAACTGGTAAAACTACTTCTGCACGATTAATTGCAAAGGCAATTCAGTGTGAAAATCGAAAAGAAAATGGTGAACCTTGTGAAGAGTGCAATATTTGCGTGGCAAATTCTGCGAATGAAAATATGGATTTGATTGAGATTGATGCGGCGTCAAACCGTGGAATTGATGATATTCGAGATT
The DNA here is from genome assembly GCA_943357175.1 of Candidatus Peribacteria bacterium. GTDB lineage: Bacteria > Patescibacteriota > Gracilibacteria > UBA1369 > 2-02-FULL-48-14 > CALRGE01. The sequence goes on along the minus strand of CALRGE010000002.1, from coordinate 116,183 downwards.
TGCGTGAAAAAATACGTTTTGCACCGAGCCTGGCAAAATCAAAAGTTTACATTATTGATGAGGTTCACATGCTTTCTAAAGAGGCATTCAACGCTTTACTGAAAAGCCTAGAAGAACCACCGGTAAATGTTTATTTTATTTTGGCCACGACTGAAATTCATAAAATTCCGGAAACGATTATTTCGCGTTGTCAGCGTTATGATTTTAAGCGAATTGGTGAGAAGCAAATTGTTGAAAGATTAAAATATATTGCTGAGGCAGAAAATATTGATTTTGAAATTGAGGCATTGGAGATTCTTGCAAAATCGGCAGATGGTGGAATGCGTGATGCAATTTCATTAATGCAACAATTCTCAAATGGAGTTTTGAGTGCAGAAATAGTGCGAGAAAGATTGGGTTTAAGTAAAGATCAAAATTGTGAAAGTTTGTATGGTGCATTGGGTAGTGGCGATACGCAAAAGGGCTTGAAAATTATTCAAGATTTGCACCTAGAGGGCTTTGATTTACAGGAATTTACCAGCTCATTTTTAGGACTTTTGAGGAGTAAAATGCACGATGCAGTATTTGAACAAAAACAGGCAGTTTTACCGAATATTCTGAATTGGATTTCTCTTTTTGATGAAGCTTGGATGAAGTTGAAAAAAACAAGTATTGCGACTTTGCCTTTAGAAATTGCCTTGATTAGAGCAACTCAGAAGTTCGAAATTGCACCTGCAAGTGCGTCTGTGATTGTGAGAAAAGATGCATCTCCTCTGAGACAAGAAGGATTAATGCATATTGATGGCGTAAAAAAACAAATCCCACAGATTTTGAAAGAGGTTGAAAATATTAGTATTCGTACATCTTTTCAGACAGGTACTTTAATTAATATTGATTCTAAAATTTTGAAATTCCAATTCTCAAGTAAGTTTCATTACGATAAAGTAAATTCACCTGAGGGAATTGTTACAATTGAAAGCGCAATAAAGAAGATACTCGGACCTGAATTCAATATTTTGTTTGAACTTGATCCAGCTGTAAAAGAAATGGATTGGGAAGTAATTGAAGAAAAAACCATATGATGGAATTTTTAAAAGAAATCTTCAAAAAGCTCGGCGGACTAAATGCAAAAATGATTCATATTGCAGGTTCAAAGGGTAAAGGTACAACTGCATTTCTAACAGCAGAAGCTCTGAATGCAGCAGGTTTTAAAGTTGGGCTTTTCACCTCACCTGCCATTTTTTGTTATGAAGAAATGATACGAGTAAATATGGAAGAGATTTCAAGCGAAGCCTTAATTGAGCTTATTGAAAAAGTTAGGGTTGCATGTGAAGGTCGTGAAATTTCAAAATTTGAGGAAATAACATTGGCTGCATATTTGTATTTTAATGAAGAGAATTGTGACTATGTTGTTGTAGAAACCGGCATTGGTGGAAGACTAGATTCAACTAATATTGTTGATAACAAAGTCTTAACAATTTTGACTCATGTTGAATTGGAACATCAAGAAATTTTAGGTGATTCTCTTGATAAAATCACAAGAGAAAAATTGGGAATTTGCAGGCCTGGAGTTCCACTTTTAACACCTGCGAATCAGCATTTAAATGTTATGGAGGAAATAGAGGAATGCGGGCTGACGGCCGTGTTAACCAGTAGTTTTGAGCTTGGAAATCATCATCCTGAGGCATGTGGACTCGCATTTTTTGCACTTGATTTATTAGGAATCAAAGTTGATGCGAAAATTATGGAAAGGATGAAAAATCTTTTAATTCCCGGGCATTTTGAAATTAAGAAATTTGGTATTCATACTTTGCTTTTAGATGGAGCCCACACTTTTGATTCAATTCAATCACTACATGAAAAAGTTTTGCATCATGCACAGTCCGAAGGCTTGCCTTCCCCAACATGGGTCTTTCATATTTTAAAAGATAAACCCCGAGAACTCCTGAAATTATTTTTAAATAAAAGAAGCATTTGGATGAAAATTGAAAATGAGAGAGCCGGTGAAACTCCTGAGAATTTTACGCATGCAAATGCAAAAGAAATTTTGGAGAATTTGAAGAATGAAAGCATTCCGCAATTTATGGTTTTTACAGGCTCATTCCGTGTTGTTGCTGACATCAAAATGGAACTAGGAGAAAAGCCTTCTCATGGCCTCTTCGTCTAGAATTTGAACGCCGAGTTTTTTAGCATTTTCTAGTTTTGAACCAGCTTCTTCGCCGCAAATTAGATAGTCGGTTTTTGCACTAACACTTGAACTAACTTTTCCGCCAGCTGATTCAATCATTTTTTTAATTTCTTCTCTAGGAGTGCTAAGTGAGCCTGTAATTACGAATGTTTTTCCTGAAACGCCTTCAACTTGTTTTTTTTGTTCAGGTGTTTTTAATCGGAGTCCAACTTTATCTAGTTTTTCCAATAAATTGAGGTTTTTTTCATCTTGAAACCATTCAAAAATACTCTCGGCAATTTTATCTCCAATTCCTTCAATTCCAAGAATATCATCTAAAGTTTTGCCTTGCATTGATTCTGAAAATTCACGAGGACCGATTTCAGATAAATCCGTCTTAATATTTTCTGCCACAGCTTTAGCTGCTTGTTCGCCAACAAATCTTATTCCAAGCCCAAAAATCAACCTGTAAAGTTCGATATTTTTGCGGAGCGCGATCGAATCTAAGACATTTTGTGCTTTTTTTTCTTTGAATAGTGGCAACTCCAAAAGTTCTTCTTTTTTGAGAGTGAAAAAATCCGCAACATCATGAATAAAACCAAAATCTAAAAGTGCATCAACAACTTTTTCGCCAAGAGTATCAATATCTAAAGCGCCACGAGAAACAAAGTGTAAAAAGGCTTCTCTCTTTCTTGCGATACAATCCAGATTTGGGCAGCGCCACGCGGCCTCATCCTCTTTGCGAATTAAATCTGTATTACAGATTGGGCAGATTTTTGGAAAGATATATTTTTCAGAATTTTCAGGTCTTAAATTTATTAAAACTTCAACAACTTCAGGTATTACATCACCTGCCTTTTGAATAATTACGGTGTCACCAATTCGGATGTCCTTTTTTGCGATTTCATCTTCGTTGTGAAGAGTTGCGCGAGAAACCATTGAGCCGGCAACCAAAACCGGTCGAAGCTCTGCGACAGGGGTTGCGGCACCAGTTCTACCAATCTGAATAGTAATACTTTCCAAAACTGTGCTCACCTGCTCTGCCGGGAATTTATATGCAACAGCCCATCGTGGAGCTTTAGCGGTAAAACCAAGCTCATCTTGCTTTGCAAAATCATCAACTTTAAAAACGATTCCATCAATTTCATAAGCTAGATTTTTCCTATTTTTCTGCCATTTTTCAAGATAGGCAATGCTCGCCTGCGGCGACTGATGAACCTGAAATTCAGGATTAACGGGAAGCCCTAAGTCGATAAATTTCTTTAATAATTCAGACTGTGATTTTGGAGCATTTAATAAATTATTCTCCCCCATCGAGTACAAAAACATTCGCAAATCTCTCTCAGAAGCAATTGCAGGATCAAGCTGGCGAACGCTGCCTGCGGCTGCATTTCTTGGATTCATAAATTCCCCACCTAAATTTGCGAAACTTTCGGCGGGCATATACACCTCACCAGAAACTTCTATATCAACTTCTTCAAATAGTTTAAGTGGTAAATTTTTGATTGTTCGAACTGTGTGAGTAACATCTTCCCCTTCACTACCGTCACCTCGAGTAATTGCTCTAACTAAAAGGCCTTTTTCATACCAAAGTGTTATGTTTAAACCGTCAATTTTTAACTCAGTAATGTAAGTTGTTTTACCGACTGCTTTTTCGACACGTTCTTCCCAATCGTTTAATTCTTCCATTGAGAAAACATCGGCCAAACTCCATTTTTTACTCTTATGTTTAACTTTATCGAAACGTCCAGAAAGCACGCTTCCAATTCTTTGTGTTGGAGAATCTTGAGTGATCAATTCTGGAAATTCTTCTTCAAGTGCGATTAATTCTTTCTTGAGAGAGTCCCTAACAGATTCAGCCACTGTTGATTTATCTAAAACGAAATATTCAAAATTCCTCTGTAAAATCTCATTTCTGAGCTTCTGTATCCTGTTTTTAGCTTCCTCCTTGTTCATGGCTTGTTTTTACCCCTCTTTTAAGGTATAATATTAAGATAATTTTTACATTATGAATTCTAGCACAAAATATAATCCATTGTACGACCCAAAAACCGATAATGCTCATATTGAGGATCATATTCAAGTTATGATCAATAAACCTCTTGAAAGAGACCCTTACAATGAGGCAGATCAAGCATTACTAAATTTGATTGTTCAACTTGTAAATGAGAAGAAAATCAATCTTTACTCACCAAGTTCTCTGTTAAATAATGATTTTTACGAAAAACTTCCACATGAAGGAAAAGCAAAAGCAGATCAAAATTCAGTAATAATGCTTACAAAAATCCGCGAAATTTATAATCTAGTTCAAACTGTTTCTGAGCCAACTCACCAGATTAAAAACCTGGTTGACTCACTCCGTTTAAACAAAGAAGACGTGGAAAAAATGTGCGGCGATATTTTTATAATCTAGTATGGTAAATACACCAACAACAGCACCGGAAGTAGTTGCAGATGCGGAATCAAGCAAAGTTGAGGGTGTGGCTGCTGAAACCAAAGATGACGCTGCAGAAGCTTTAAGAAAAAAACAGGAAAGTGATTTAAAAGCTGCTGAGAGTAAACATAAAAAAGATAAAGAAGTTGCATTAGTAACATCAACAAAAAAACGAGAAACTGCCTCTGGTGATGTCGAACAATCTGATGTGGAAATAGAAGAAGATGCAGTAAGCAAACCTGCAAGTACCGAGCCAGCAGCGAAGCCGAAAGCTGAGACTGCGGATAGTAAAACTAAGTCAAATGAAGAGAAGCTTAAAACAGAAGTAGAAGTAGTAATGGCGAGTAAAGAGTTTAAAGAACTAAGTGATAAAGCTAAGAAGGAAGATTTGTTAAAAACAAAACTTGAAGAAATAGATATGCAAGACCTCACGAAAGATGAGAAAGCCGCTTTGATAAACGATACAATTAAAAAATTATCGTTATCCGAAGGAAAAGCGCCAGATAAGAATGGGTCGATTTTCAGTAAAAGTAGATGGTCATCAATTGCAGAAGGACTAGCAAAAGAGATGATAAGAGAAGAGAAAAAAGAGAAGAAAGATGATAGTTTTTTTGCAGGCTATGGAAACAAATTAAGATATTGGGGGCTTCGGATTATTTCCTACTTCGGTGCGACAAGTTGGTATGCAGAGGTATGTAAAAATGACGAATATAAGAATGCTCTAATTCAAAAATTTGGTATAAATGATGCTGATGAGGATGGTGTGCCTGAATTTGGCGACGTGGCTGGTACTGAGATTGGAGATATAAAAAACTATATTGCATGTGAAGAACTGTCCGAAGCCTTATTTGGAAAAAAGGAAAACATTTTTGAAGGTGTAGATCCATTAAATAAACCAGATCTTACTTTTGAACAATTTCAGAAGGCATTGAGTGATGGAACAGGTATTCCAGAAGATCGAAAAGAAAAATATAAACAACTTGAGGATGCAATGCTAAAACAGAGTCCTCCACCAGCAGGAACAGATAAAGTTTTAGATTATATTGGTAAACATGCTGATGGTATTGCGGTAAAATTAGATTTAGCAGATAAAATTATAAATAATAAAAATGATGAATCTATTACACATGCAGGTCTCATAGTTGGAACTCCAATCGCATTGAGTGATAGTAATACCAAATTTGAATACACAAAATTATTTAAATCAAGCGATGGTGTAATAACTGAGAATGCGTTTGTTGTAAAAAATGACTTGATCAAAATTGGTGATATTGAATATAAGACACCAGAGGGTACAACAATTAAATCACTAACAGGAGTTCAGCTAAAATCTGAAGATCCAATTAAACTTGAAGTAATTATTAATTTTGGAGGTGCAGATCATAAAGTTGAGAATTTCTTAGAGATACTAACTGACAGTACAAGTGAACTAACACTTAAGTCTAATGGTGGCGAAATAAAACTCGAAGCTGCAAAACCCGCTACAGAAGAAGAAACAGCAAGTGATGAAAGTGCTGCACCTGCTGCTGCGGTTGTTGCAGCTACTCCTGCTCCTGAAGTTGTGCCAGTAAAAACACCAATTGAGGAAGCAAGTGCGGCGATTACAGCTGCAAATTCTACAACTGACCTAATGCAAACTCCATTTGAGTTTAATTATCCTGTGACAAATGCAGACGGTACACAAAGTAAAGTTAACTGTAGTCTTAAAGGTTATCAACTTACTATCGGTGAAAAAAAGTTCTTCATATCTTATGCTATGAATGGACTTGATGCAGTTCCTGGGCCTATGGAAATTAAGGAAGGAAATATAGTTATAACTGATATTGGATTCGCTGGATTTAATAAATCAGAGCATAAAACTGGTGTAGATAAATTTGCTGAAGTAGTTGAAAAATTGAGGATAAGTGATGACACTCAGATTTTGACTCTAGAGAACAAGGAGGAAATGAAGTTCACAAAAGTTTAATAATAAGTATACTAACCAAGCCACATGGAACCAACAACAACTACAACTCAAACTAGTACTGCTCAGGCGGCTCAAGGTGCCCAAACTACAACAGGTCAAGCTGCGAATGCCGCTCCTGCTGAATATAATGTGCCTGCAGTTGTGATGCAGAAATATCCGGATTTGGTTGAGTTAATTAAGAAGACTGAATCAATGTCAAAAGATGAGAGGAATTACTGGTTTCAGATTTTACCGATAATGACTGATGAACAGGTTGTAAGATTAAGAAAAATTCTTGATGACGAAGCGAATCAGCTCACTAAATTAGATAGTGAATATCAAAGTGAACTTGCAAAGTTGAATGAGAAACATCTGAAAGAGTGGGATGACTTTGAGCGAACACAAAAGCGTGATGAGTTGAAGAAAGTTGAATCTGCCTCATCTGCTGAAGAAGCAAAACATCAGGAAGATCTATTGAATCAATTGGGTCAACTTTAATTTACTAAGTCCGCGCCAACCACTAGCCTTTTTAAGCTTGTTCCGACCGGAGTGCAGGTCATAAGTGTCATTTTGAAGTCATTACCTTGGCGAAGTATTGAAACATCATCAGGCTTAACTTCAGTTTTTGAGCTGACTTTATAATGATAACGATTTTGATCATATGTTATGTAAATATCTGCACCATTTTGAATTTTTGGAAGCAGAGCGAAAACAGTATTATATTTGCTTAACTCCCAAAAGAAATTGGAACTGTGACCGGTAACAAAGAAATTACCACGCGTACCCGGCTCAGCCGTGCCAGGGTAATAAACCACACCTTTTTGAAGTGAGGAACGAATTTGTTCTTCAAGAGCGTTCCAATCCTGTGATTTGAGTGAATCTAAACCAAGTTGTGGCTTAACCAATGGAACATCAATATTGAGAGAAGGAATGCTGATTCTATCATCTGGTTCTGTTAGCCAAAGATTAAGAGGTAAGATGCCATTTTCAGGAGTAATTGCAGCTTTTTCTAGTGCTTTTAATTTGTTAGGTTGTTGCAGATGTTTTGAATCTTTCGAGCTGATTTCTTCAGACAAAAGGGCGAGATGTTGAATAGGCATTTCATTAATTTGTGCTTGTTGGGCTGCGTTTATGTCTGAAAGTATTATTTTTGTGTACGCCTGAGCATTTGTCATTGCAAATAACAGGGTGAAAATTGTTAGCGAAACAAGTCCGAAATGAGCAAAAGATTTAACATGTACGGTGGATTTTCTCTTTTTTGGGAGGAACCAAGGTAGTATTAATTTTTCGTGGGCGGAAATATCAAGACGATAAAAGTTCTCCTCAGGTAAAGCGAGGAATTTTCTATCGGCTAGATAAGCCAGTTTCGATGCTTGAATGTGAATTTGTGCCATCAGATAAGTATAGCACAAAATTGAGTTTTTTGCAGTTGGAAGATATTGACTAAAAATTGTGGCTTTTTCGTGTGCAATACTCTAAATGGCTTTCTTTAGAGATTAATTTGAGTGAAAACTGTGCACGTGCACAGAATTATACAATATTTTCCTAGTCAGACATTCTCTGGTAGGCCTCAGCTGTTTTGGCCGCACAAGCTGCACCTCTACCTGCAAATCCACCGAATGCATCAGGTAATCGATCAGTATAATCTGATAATTTAGTACTGTTTATTTGTCCTAAAAGCTTTGTTGCCTTACTACTTGCGCCGCTTCTTCCACTATTGATTGCAGCAGGCGCAAGACCGGCAACGAAGGTTTGCCTCTCATCTTCTGATGCTTTATCCCATGCTTTCTTAAAATTAGGATCTTTCATCAATGTATTACTAGCTAATTCAATATGGTCGTAAATAGCTAACTGTGCATAAAATAGATTTGAATCAAAATCCACTAACATAGCTTTTGCATATTCATCATTATTCTTCACATTCGGAACAATAACCTGGTAACTTTTATCTTTTGCTTGAACTGCAGTTATTTGTTTACCATAACTAGATTGAAGATTTTGAAATGTTTCGCCAATAAGCTGAACAGATCCGGCGCTGAAATATTCATCATTAACTGCTGGACCATGCATGATATTATAAGATTCAAATAATACCGGTGCTAGCGTTAAGAAGGTTTCTCCATCCAGTTCATTAAAAAATTCGGCGTTTATTACTCCTAAATAAACACCCGCATCAACGTATCTACTCATTTCTGATTTTATACCTAGTTCTTCAGCATGTTTATTAAAGTATGCTGTAGCTTTAATTTGCTTCTCATGCCATTTTTCAACAGTAACAGAATGATCTAAAGCTTTAATAGATTTTTTTAGCGCAGGATACCTTTGTTTGAAAATTGAACTTGAACCTTTCCTCTTCTCCTTGTAATTCCAAACGGAAACTAAATCATCAAATCTCACTTCATCTCCCGCTTCTCCGTACAAATGTAGTGCTGATAACTTTAAAACTGTATAACGTTTTACTTCTGCTGGAGCCATTCTAATCACAATTGAAAGCATGTCTTTATAAACCAAGAAATTTCTCATCTTAACAAGTTCATTTATTTTAAGCTGATTGTTTCCTCTATGAATTTTATCCTGAGATAATGTATCTATTTCTTTTTGTAATCTCTCATACGAATAGTTTTTATATTTAGCTTGAAGCGCGGCACTTACAGGTCCAAAATTAAATATAATTTGCATTGGAGTCATATCTGCAAATTCGCCATATTTTTCTTTAAATGCCTTCATTCTTCTATCAACTTCTTTTGAAGAAAGTTTTTCCGGATTTTTCAGAAAATCCAGATTACCGAGTGGCAAAGGATCAGTTGAAACTGGCGGACTTTCAGGTTGAGGTGCTTTTATGACAACAGTATCTTGAGTATTTTCTAAATCTAAAACATGAGTTTTAGGAAAGTAAACATGCCAGTGACCAGCTTCAACAAAAGCCACACCATTATGTTTATTTATCAGTTCGACGATAAGCGGTCGGAATTCATTTTCAATTTTTGGAATAAATTCTCTATTACCACTGTATGTTATTTCTGTTCCGTCTGGCTTTTTAAATCTACCATCAGTTATATCCAATGTTCTTCCAGTGTAATGAGTTGTATCTGAAACTCTAGGATTTCGGATATTTTGTAATTCTTCAGTTCTCAGCACGTCTGAGTAAGAAATTTGCCATCCGCCTGTCCTTTCGTTAAATTCTTTTGCAATTGCAGTGAATTGTTCTAATGCTTCTTCTTGAAGTACTGCCGGGCTGTCTGCAATACCTTCAGATTTTCTGAAAAAATATTGGGATTCCGGAACTGGCTTACCTGTTCTTAAAGCCTCAGCATAGATTTTATTACGCTCTTCCTGAACTGAAATTTGATATCCATCTTGTTCTGCTAACTCCTGCAATCGCTTATAATTCTTAGCTACATCTTTAAACTCAGGACTAACTATAATTTTTGAAGGAAATTTAATTTTCTTTCCATTTATGGAACTAAAATCATCCAAATTAAGCTTAGGATTTGCCAATCTACAAATGTTTATTATTGCATCAATATATGCAAGTTTATCCTTTTCAGGCATTGATCCTGTAATAAAACCTTTAGTCTGTAGTGTTCCTTTTATGAAATGGTAGAGCGTGTCGCCGTATTTATTGTTGACCTGAGTTTCCATAAATTTAATAACATCAAACTTAAAATCTCCTTCATTTGATGAAGCCAATATTTTTTCTTTTTTTTCATTTGATTCTGGCTCGACAGGTGTTGGAGTTGGAACTGGTTTTGGTATTTCTTCAACTGGTGGCTGTTCAACGGGTACTTCTTCGACTGGTGGCTGCTCAACGGGTACCTCTTCAGCTGGCACTTCTTCCACTGGTGGTTGTTCAACCGGTACCTCTTCATCTGGCACTTCTTCGACTGGTGGTTGCTCAACGGGTACCTCTTCATCTGGCACTTCTTCGACTGGTGGCTGCTCAACCGGTACCTCATCGACTGGCACTTCTTCCACTGGTGGCTGCTCCACTGGCACTTCTTCAACCGGTACTTCTTCCACCGGTGGACTAACTTGCAAAATTTCTGGCCTTAGATAAGCATCTTTATAAGAAGTATCACCAGAGCCATTGAATACACTGATTTTTCCAGATTGAATAATCACTTTTCCACCAATAAATAGTTTATCCACATTAGATCCACTATTTGTTTTCATTAAATATGCAAGGCTCAAGTATGTCTCTTTTATTGCTTGATCAGGGCTGCAGATTTTTGAAAAGTATTCTAAAAGAATTTTATAAATTGTATCACCTGAATTTATATTTTTTTCAAATTTTTCTAGATTTCTAAGATTATCGTAACTTTTAAAGTTACCATCTTTAATTTGACCTGAAATTGTGTTTTCAAAATCTCCAGAAAGAGACTTTAAATCAGCCTTAATTGCTGCTCTTTTTAGATAGAAATCAAGCCTTTCATTATATGGAACAGTATCTTTCGCCTTTTTTACTTCCTTATACCAATTTTTACCCTCAACTTTGTGATCTGCCATAATCCGATTTTTTAAAATATCAGATTATTATATCAGAATTTACTATAATTTGGAATATGAACTGATCACTATGGAAGCATCCTTAGAAATACTCGTACACCACGGCTTGAACTCACCTGAGCTGGATTTACAGTGCTAATACTTGATTCCTTATCTTTTCCATAGCAACTGGCAACACGTGGGCGATTAGGATGCTTTGAATTATTTACAGAGACATTTTTTATAGTACTACTTTCAAGCCAAATTGATCCATCTTTTACTATTGGATGACCTGTAAATTCTTCAAATAATAATATTTCTCGGCTTTTAGAGTATGGCTCTATATATCCGAATAATTCATAAGCATCCTCAAAGACAATTTTTCTGGATTCTTCATAATTTATCCCAACATTAATTGGGCCAGTTTCTGCATTTGCAAGAAGAGGATTGCCAGCTAAATCAGCTCCAAATAAAAGTGGCCTGTCCAATGCTTCAGCTTTATTTAAATAAAAGCAATTATTTGCAAGGAATCTCTGCTGAACTATTTGCCAAGATATTTTTGATTTTGAAAATTGATCCCATTTATCATAGTGCTCTTTATACGTTTTTAACCTAGGATCAAGTTCGACTGTTACTGCTTGATCTAATGTTGAAGGTTTAATTCCAGATTTTTCATGCTTTTCATCAGCATGTTGATTAAAAATTGCCAATGCTGAAGCAATGTTTGCACGTGTAAGAATAGATCTTTTACGAACTCTTGCATCTAAGGGTAGATCTTTTATTGATTCTTCAAAGGCGAGCTCCTCTGGTGATAATCCTAATTTTTTGATATCCATATCTGGATTTTTACCACCAAAACTAGATTATGTCAATATGCCACCGCCCACAACTTCTGTTCCGCGATATAGAACTAAAGATTGCCCAGCCATAACACCACGTTCAGGTTCGAGTAGCTCAACTTCAAAGTGGGTATCAACTTTTTTGATACGGCCACGGCTAAATTTACCGTGGTTTCTCATACGAATGTCAAAAATTTCATCTTCATCTGGAGGCTCGCCAGTTAAAAAATTCATATCTGTAACTTTTACGTTATTCGAGTATAGCTCTTCTTCAGAGCCAACAATTAATGCATTTTTTATCTTATCAACACCGCTAACATAAAGTGCAGGCCCACCACCTACTTTAATACCTTTTCTCTGCCCGATTGTGTAAAAAGGCAGACCTTCATGCTCACCAAGTTTGTTACCCTCAGTATCATGAATTTCACCAGGTTTAAAATCTTTGCCAGCCTTCATATATCTTTCCAAGAATGGTTTGTATGTGGCTTCAGGGTAAAAACATACACCTTGGCTTTCGCGTTTTCCTTCAAGTTCGGAAAGGCCAAATTTTTTACCGAGTTCACGAGTTTCAGGTTTTGTGTAATCTCCAAGTGGAAAAAGCAATCGGCTTAATTTTTCTTGGGAGAGATTGTATAGGAAATAACTTTGATCCTTTGATCCGTCTAATCCGCGGTGAAGAGTAAATTTGCCTTTTGATTTTTTAATTTTTACGTAATGACCTGTTGCAAGAAAATCACAGCCTAGTTCTTCCATTTTTTTGAACATTGCACCAAATTTAATGTTTTTATTGCAGCTAACACATGGGTTTGGGGTTGTTCCTTGGCGATGACCTTCTATAAAGTAATCTACAACTTTTTCTTTAAATTCAGATTCAAGATTTAGTGAATAAAAAGGCATGTCGAGTTTTTGAGCAATTTGGCGCGCAAACATCATTGATGCAATCGAACAACATTTATTTTGTGGGAATTTTTTACTTTCCTCCGAAGAAAACTGTGTTGGATCACTCCAAAGATTCAGATAAAAACCTATACATTCATAGCCATCTGCCTTCAACATTGCAGCCACAACAGAAGAATCAACACCTCCAGACATCCCGATTAGAACTTTTCCCTTTTTTTTCATATGAGCTTGCAGAATTAGCCGATCTACTATAAAATCTTTAGCTGGTTAAGTCAATCGTTATGAACCATAGCATTGAGGAAGTAATCAAGGCAGCAAAAATCTATCTTCCCAACCTGAACGAGAGGCGACTTTATCGTGCATATGAATTCGCTGCGCGTGCCCATGAAGGACAAATCCGAAAAGAAGGCTCACCATATATTGTACATCCTGTATCGGCTGCATATATTTTGACCGGCTTAAGAGTTGACGAAGATACTTTAATTGGAGCTCTTCTACATGATGTGCCTGAAGATACCACATACACATTAGAGGATATTGAGAAGAATTTTGGAAAGAAAATTGCGTTTTTGGTTGAGGGAATTACAAAACTTTCCAAAGTTCATTATAGGCACAACATGGAGGAAAGACAGATTGAATCTCTCAAAAAAATGTTCATTCATTCAGCCCAAGACATTAGAATAATTTTGATCAAGCTAGCAGATCGACTTCATAATATGAGCACTATTGGAGCGATTCCTAAACCTGAAAAAAGAACAAGAATAGCGAAGGAAACTTTAGAAATTTATGTGCCGATTGCAAATTTATTAGGTATATGGGAATTAAAAGGTCAGCTTGAAGATTTATGTTTCAAAACACTCTTGCCTGAAGAATTTGAACATATTGAAGAACTTGCAAAAGAAAGTGCACTTTCTCACAGTGACATTGTAAAAAGGAGTATTTCACAGGTTAAACGCATGCTTGCTGCAAATCATTTATATGATTTTGAAATAGAGGGTCGCAAGAAAACTCTCTACAGTATCTATAGAAAAATGGTAAATAAGGGTAGATCTTTTCATGAAATTTATGATCTAATTGGTATTCGAGTGATTGTTGATGATATTGGGGAGTGTTATCAAGTTTTAGGAGTACTTCATCAAAATTACACTCCTAAGTTGGGTAGACTTAAGGATTATATCGCCATACCAAAAAGTAACGGCTACCAAAGTATTCACACAACTATTTTTGGAGTTGATGGCGCGCTTAGTGAATTCCAAATTAGAACAAAGGAAATGCATCTTGAAAGTGAATATGGTGTTGCAGCACATTATTTCTATACCAATGAAAAAGATAAAAAGAAGTCATTTAAAAAAATGCAGAAAAAAGCTGGTTGGGTGAAAAAGATTCTTGAAGTTCAAAGAAATGCACAGAACAGTCATTATTTAGATGATTTAAAATTGGATATTTTTCAGGATAGGATTTTCGTTTTTACTCCAAAAGGTGATGTTATTGATCTACCAAAAGATGCGAATATTATTGATATGGCATTCCATGTTCATAGTGATTTAGGCCGACGCGCTGCGGGTGCTTTATTGAACGGTACAAAAGAATCATTAAATACAACTTTGAAAACCGGTGATGTTGTGGAGATAATTACTTCTGAAGAATCACAAGCAAAAATTGAGTGGCTATATTCCGTTCATGCAAATCTTTCAAAACATAGAATCAAAGAATTTCTAAAAACTTTAAGCACAGAAAAATCAATTGAGAGTGGTTGGCGAATCTTAGATTCTCGAATTAAAGTTTATGGTTACAAAGGAGTCAACTTTCTGTCTGAGGAACAGAAAAATAAATTAATAGAGAAATTTCTTCAAAAAAATTGGGACTTACTTTTGTGTAATTTAGGGAATGGAAATATAAATGTGAATGACGCTATTGCCGAGCTATTCTCAAAGTCTGAACTAATTGGTGAAGAAATAAATACTGATTATATGAAGGCATATGTTGAAGGTTCCGATCGAGTACATGTTTCAATTGCTCCGCCAAAAATACACAAAGTACATTTAAAAATTGAGACTATTAATCGTGTCGGAATGCTACGTGATATTTCAGATGTAATTGCTGGGAATGGAGTTAATATTTTGAAAATATCAACAATGATTTTGAATGAAGGTAGCAGCAGTGAATTAGAATTTTTTCTTGAAATCAGGAATATAAACCAATATGAAAATTTAGTTTACGCTATTCATGAAGTTCCAGGTGTTTTGAAAGTTAATCGTGTTCAAAGCGACGAATCAGCTCAGATAAATTCAAACGATTTTCATAAAGAGCTCTCGCAATAATTACACCCTCAACTTTTGCAACTTTCATAATTTCTAAATCTTGAATTTCGCTTATTCCACCTGAAGAATAAATTTTTGCCTTCGAAAAATATGCTGCTTTTTCGACTTGATCAAAATTCGGGTGAAAAAGTGCTCCATCAGCTTCCATGTCTTTAACAATAATTTGAGTGAAGCCTTTTTCAACAAGAGCAGTACATTTTTCGGGTGCTTCTGGGTCATTTCTAAATTTTACACCTGCAAATATTTTTTCTGGGCCAAATTTTTGTAGGGCCTCAACATGTATTTTTTCTGCAGAAGTCCCAAGAATTACCACATCAGCTCCATCATTAAAAAGTGATTCGATTTCTGCAATTGTTTTCACTCCCCCGCCCCACCAAATTTTTCCGTGGAACACTGAACGTAACTCAGCTAACTTAGCTCTATTTTTTTGATCAAGATCAACAATTTCCAAAATTTTAGCCCCTTCTTTTTGAAAGTAGGCAGCATAGTTTTTTGGCGATTTCGAGTATACTTTTTTGTGATCGTTACTGCCCTTGTAAAGTGAAACCGCCTTTCCCGCTTGCAAGAATATTGCAGGAATTATCTTCATCAGTTTGCAAATTTAAAGTGCATTACGTCGCCATCTTTAACGATGTATTCTTTACCTTCAAGTCTGAGTAAACCTTTTTCACGAGCCTGACTTTCTCCTCCACTTTTAACGTAATCTTCGTACGCAATAACTTCAGCTTTAATAAATCCTTTTTCGAAATCTGTATGGATAACTCCAGCGGCTTGTGGCGCTGTGTCTCCTTTGTGAATTGTCCAAGCTCGAACTTCCATTTTTCCTGCAGTTAAATAAGTTTGAAGGCCAAGAATTTCATAAGCTTTTTTTATTAACATGGAAAGTCCGCTCTCTTTTAGACCGAATTCTTGAAGGAAATCTTTTGCTTCTTCTTCACTGAATGCAATTAATTCAGATTCAACTTGAGCAGAAATAGGAATCACGATTGTGCTTGCAGGAAGTTCTAACTTTTTACGAATTTCATCAATATTAATATTTTTTAGTTCATTTTCATGTACGTTCGCAATATAAATCATCGGCTTCATTGTGATTAAATGAAGATCTTTAAGCAGCTCTTTTTCTTCCTCAATCATTTCAATTTGAATACCGAGTTTTCCGGCTTCCATTTGAGCTTTAACTCGCTCCAATAATTCGTGATAAATCTTTTTATCTTTTGCTCCACTTCTTGCCTCTCCTGCACTTTTTAACATTCTTTTTTCGATTGTTTGTAGATCGGCCAAAATTAATTCTGATTCAATAATTTCACGGTCTCTTTTTGGATCTACAGAGTCATGAACATGTGTAACATCTGCATCCACAAAAACTCTCACGACTTGAGCGATTGCCTGACATTCACGAATATGAGAAAGGAATTGGTTTCCCAAACCTTCACCTTGGCTCGCTCCTTTAACCAAACCTGCAATATCCACGAATTCCACAATTGCTGGAAGAATTTTATCTGGTTGCACAATTTTTGCGAGTTCCTGAAGTCGATGATCTGGCACCTCAACAACTCCCACATTAGGATCGATAGTACAAAAAGGATAATTCGCAGCCATAGCTGTATGGCTCTTCGTTAATGCATTGAAGAGAGTTGATTTTCCAACGTTAGGAAGTCCGACGATTGAGATTTGTAATGCCATAGCAGGCGAACTTTAATGTATTTTCCACTCTTTCTCAAGCTCTGAAATTGTTAGCTGCCCTTCCGCAGTAGCATAACGTGCATCAAGAGGAGCGAAAAAAAGCACAGAACCATTAAGTGGAGCCTCGATTCGTACACGTCTTGCGAGCTCTCCCATTCCTGTAATAATCAGGCGATCTTTGAATTCTGGAATTTCCAAAAGTGAAAGAAGTGTGTCGTTGTCGGATTCTGAATTTACTTTTGTTGCGATTTTTATTAGATCGGCTTTTTTTGAGTTTTTTATTATTTCAATAAGCTCCTCTTTCGTAGGAGTGAGATCAAAATTATGATAAGAACGAATTACTTTATTTTTCTTATTGTTAAGTAGATTTTTAAATTCTAGGGTTTCCTCAAGATCATGCGGAATATCGATGTATTGCATTCCTGCAGTTGCAGCACGTCTCAATAAATCCAGCGAATTCGACTTTGCAATTAGAGGTTTGTGAAAATGATTCTGAATTACCGCGAGGTCTCCCTTCACCTTCATCACATCAAGCCAAATTTCAAACATATCAGCTTTTTCGTAAAAAAGTCTGAGTTGTTTCACCAGGAGTGCGAAACTCTCTGCTTTAATCGGTAGAACGTGTTTTGAATTCATGTTAGGATTTGTCAGAAATTTATTATACAGAATGAAACTCTTTAAAGCACCTGTAAAAAAAATCACAAAACTCACGGAAAATGTTTATGAATATGATTTCGACTATTCAAAAGATCCATTAGATTTTTTACCTGGCCAATTTTTCATGATTGATGTTTTGGATGGGAATCCTGTGAAAGCTCAGCGGGCATATTCAATCGCAAGTTCACCGGAGAATAAAGATTTTTTCACGATTTGTATAAAATTAATTCCCGGAGGTAGGGCTTCTTCTTATTTTAAAAGTTTGAAAGTTGGAGATGAATGCAGTTTTATCGGTTCATACGGTAGATTCGTACTGCAAGATTCTCAAAAAGATATCGTGATGGTGGCGACCGGTACCGGAATCGCACCGTTTATGTCGATGTTATCGATTTTGTGGTCGAAAGGTTTTAATAAACCCGTTACTATGTATTTTGGAGTGGCAGTAGAAAGTGATCTTTTCTACTTAGATATTTTGAAAAAGTGGGAAGCTGAACATGATAACTTCAGTGTTTTCATTACTTTGTCTGAAGAAAGCCCAGGTTGGAAAGGTTTGAAAGGCAGAGTAACGCCGCACCTTGAAGAAGCGCTCATTGATGCTGGAAATACTGCGATTTACCTCTGTGGAAACGGAAATATGATTAAAGACGTACGTGATTTAATGCTGGTGCGAGGAATTCCAAATGAGGACATTCATTTTGAACAATTTTGGGCTTAGATATTGAAATCCTTTAGTAAAACTATATGACCCATTTTTTTAGTTTTTTCATAGTATTTTTTATCACAGGTCACAAAAGTGGCATTTTCACTGATTGCTAATGCATGATAAGAAGCATCATAGAAAGATATTTTTGAGAATTTTTCGATCATTTCAAATGCAAGCTTAGTAGTTTTTAAGTTAAGATCGTAATAGTGAAATTTATATGATTTAAAATGAGAATAAAATGATGCTGCAGTCTCTGAATCAAAATTTCTTGATAAATAATTGTTTAATTCCCAAGTATAAAAAAGTGGCATTAAGATTTGATATTTGCCTGCTAAAAAATCTGCCTCAATTGAAAGTGCTAGATCTAAATCACTATCTTCAAGTGCAAACCACTTTATAAGTACTGATAGATCCAAAACAAGCTTATTTTCTTCCATATCTTATATCTTTAAGGATTTGTCTAGTGGTCGTCTTGTGTTTTAACTTTTTTCTCATCTCCTCCATAAATTCAGAAGCCTTTTGTCTACTAAGCTGAGTCATTTTCTCTTCAATTGCTTGATTTATGACGTCACTTCTATCTCCGGCAGGAACAAGTTCATTCAAACTATCAATCAGGTTAACATCAAGCATAATATTGACTCTGCGACGTTTTGATAATGTAAGCATAGTGTGTAAGATTATTACACACTAATTATATGTTAAATTTATGTGGAAATCAAGCCAACTTTCTTAAAATCTTCAATGCCCTCTCCTGATCAATAAAAAAAGGACTAGTGGCGATTGAGATCAGAGAGGCGGTTTTGGCATGCTCATGGATGAAGCGTTTTGCTTTTTCAAAATTGATGTAGTCGAGTTCAGGAGCGAAAAAATCCAGATCTATATTTAGAATTTTGTTAGTAGTTTTGAAGTGACTTTCGTCGTCCAAAGAAACTTCGCTTGTTACAAATTGAATTTCTTTGACTATGCCGGCTTCACGAGCAGGTACAATGTAGTTGCCAACATTTAGAACTTCATTTGTGTATTTGAAAGCGGCGCCACTGAACATTTCAGGCGGTACTCGCATGTCTTTATGCTGATCGATGTGAATTAAGGTGGCATTTTTCAGACCTGAGCGGTGCCAGAAATAGAATGCGTGGTTGTGATTATCTATGAGGACGGCTTGCACTCCGCGGAATTCGAACTCAAGTAGGTTCTTTAAGCCAGTGCATGATTTTAAAACTCCATCGTCGAAATCTTCAAAAACGACTTCATTGCCCAATTCAGCGTCATCGAGTGTACCGGAAATTAGAGATGGGATGAAAAGTTTAGAATCTTTCCGCAAATCGAAAGAAAAAGCGTTATTGCCACGATTGTCGGTTAGGTAGAATGGAGTTTTATACATTGCTGATTAATTTATTTTCTTTTGAGCGCCTTGTCTCGATTTTTTTGATATCTTCCTGTGGATTAAGAAGTTCAGGTTTGATCCCACGTTTTAGTAGAGCTTGTCTGGTAGCCTTACTATTATTCACAACCTCTTCTTCTAATTTTGGCTTACCCGTTATGTCTTTATCTTTTATGTTGTGATCAGTCATTGCCAAAGCAAAATCTTTAGCACGAAGCTCAACATGCGAGTCAAAATCAGCCAAGGCCCTTTTGTTAGGAATATTTCGCCTTTTTTTGAGAGATTTGGTGTTAATTCCTCCATACAGAGCTTTGATATGCTTATCTTTAAATATTGCGAATTCTACTGGTAATTTAATTCCACGATCATAAATCGTTCTCTGTATTTTACTTTCGGTTTCTTTAAGTTTGTTTCTGGCTTCCATTCTCTTATCCTCTTTTAATCTTTCTTCATTTAACTCCTGTTTTCGAGTTTGAAATGCAAAGTATGTTTGAGCATATGCGACCTCTACTTTAGATGAATCACCGTTCTGAGCAATTAGGTAACATGCGTAACGAGTTAGAAGTAGGTCATCTAGGTTTCTTTGGCTTCCAAAGCCAATGTTTACCATTTTGCCCGAACGGGCAAAATGGGGGGAAACTTCTTGACCGCTTGATTGGCAAGCTATCATGGCTTTTGAAATTACATCTTTAAATTTCGCCCAGCTTTTATAACCAAGTACTTCCATAAGTTCTCGTGCCGACCAATATTCCAGGTCGTCTATTTTATGTTTAATTGATTCTAAATGTGACTGCATCTGAGAAATTAGGTTATTCATATCTTTGGGGTTAAGAATACATTAAAGACTAGCACAAATGAAATACATTAGTCCTGAATTATTTCTGAATTTTTGATCTGAATGGCCTTTTATTTTTGTCAGCTCTAGAAACCGAAAAACTCGACTTTTCTTATCGTTAATCGCGAATCACGTTTGAAGTGTACCAGCCTATGTACTGCGTTTGGCAACGAACTCCGGAAAGGTGATGCCGGTTTCATTATTTTGCGCTTTAAACTCTTCTATAATTTCTGAGCCAAACTCTTCTTGGGTCTGACCGGTTTCTTCCTTTGTCGCCTCATACTCTTCTTCAAGAGCAGCATTCGCTTGCTCAATTTCTTCTCCTTTTACTTCCATTTCTTCAGCAAAAGCTTCTTGTTCTTCTGAAATAGTAGGTGGAAAATAAGTAGCCGCAATAGCGCCACTCATCTTTTCTTGTGAACTCAATTGCGATGGATTTGATGAGGTATTCTGATCTCTATAGAACACATCTACTTTGAAAGGTGAAGAGACCCCATCTCCATAAGATAAGGACTTTCCTGAGTAAATGCTACCCTTACCATGAATTGTCACAGCAAGTTCTCCTAAACTACCGGCTACTGCTCGAATGGCATCCAAGTCAACCTTTGTCAGTTCATCTATAGATTGTAAGGAATCAAGACACTTAGAGTTATTCTCTAAACGGTTAATGAGATAAACATAGTCACCAGCTTGCGTTAAATCATTGAACTTTTTGGCTCCGGCCTTAGAAAATGGATATGTATCGATTAAATCAACTACTTTTTCAATCTTGCTCACAGGAAATTCGTCTGCATAAACCAACTCACAAATTCCTAAATAAAAATCATCAACTTTATACTCAGGATTAGTCTTTCCAACAGCAAGCACTGCATCCTCTAAGAGATTTAATTTTGCCTCCATCTGTTTTTCAGCTAGCTCTTTAGTGTCCAAAGTGGACTTAGTCACTTCCGTCTTTGATTTTGGTGCTAAAGTTTCCGGTTTTTCATTGTACTGTTCTGGCATATTTATTTTTGTTAAGCAAAACGCGGAATTCTTGTAATCATACCACAGCCCCCCCTTTTAGCAAGTCTGTGTGCAGTTCGGCATATTCTAAAATAAAGTGTGAATCTACGAATGCACACTTCATCGAATTATAAACCAAACAGGCGACTAAAGTACCCACAGGGCACAGGTCGCTTTGGTGCCGCGAGGCGGAATTGAACCACCGACACGAGGATTTTCAATCCTCTGCTCTACCACTGAGCTACCGCGGCACGTTTGCTAGTTTACTTAATTTCAAGCCATTCGCAAGTTAAAGATGTTGTCAATTGAAGTTAACAAGTATTTCAGGTATAATGGTCGGATGGGTAAAACTAAACTTTTCATTTTAGGTCAAAAGATTATGAAGAAACTACTGGTCGTCAGTAGGGAAAAATCCTCAAAGTCAAAGAACTTGATGCACCGCAGCAAAGAATTAAAAGAAGAAGTCGATGTTTTCGAACAAACAAAAAAATTACTTTCTGACTTATGAGTGACCAAGAACAGCCTCACATCAGCCCAGTGCCTTCTATAATAGAGGATGACATCTATTCCAAAGAAGAATTACTCTCTATTGATAAGAAAGAAATGAAGCGCAATTTACTATATCTAAATAGTAAGGATGAGAATGAAGACAAAGAAAGTAGCAAGGAGATTCTAAGCTATATAAATGATCAATTAACTAATCTTGAAAAGAAATATCCAAATGACTATGAATTAAAAACTCTACGTTTGATGTGGAATGATTTAGATGAAGACTGCATCTTGGAACAAGATATGAATCTTGATTCATTCTTTATTGCTGATTATGTACTGATTAAGGGGGAAATCGAGGCCGCTGGTGTACACAAAGAAAACCCTAAGGATAGTGTGGTAAAAGAAACAGTCGCAAAACTCGAGGCTGTCGGTGTACAGCCTGAATATGTAGTTACAACTGGCAACCCGTCTGCACCAATAGTTGTTTATTTCATGCAAATACATTCAAATCCAGGAATGACAGATGAGATGATGAATGCATATGGAGTTAAAGAATCTCAGGCAGAAATTTCTAAAGGCATTATTGGGTCTGTACAAGCAGACATTGGTCATACTCTTTATACAGAGGGTTTACCTATTGACTTCAGTGTTACACCCGAGATATTAAGCAAAATTAGGGCATCAGATCCATCCGCAAAGGAAATGGCATCATTCACAGTGCAAGAAGCGCTAGGCGGTAAATTAAATACGATAGGGATAGAGGATATGGACTTGTTGATGGAATCTTTAAAAACCTCTGGTAGGCCAAATAGCTCTTTAAAATATCGCGCAAACGTAATGAATATTCTTTTGGCTCAAAACATTAGTGACTCGATAAAAGAAACCGGAGAAACTGTGAGCTTCCTCACTCTTGGTGCTGGACATGAAAACGACATGTTAGGGAAAAATCCATTGAGATTCTCGGAGGCTTTGGCTTACAATGGAGTTAATGTTATCGTTGTCGATGCGAGTGAATCATTTGATCCAAAAAAAATTGGGGTTTTCTTGAATACACCTGCCGGAAAGGAGCAGTCTCTTGCATTTCAACAAAAAATGGGAATGAATAACGATGACAAACCAAATGAAACAGATGAGGCAGTATATACAGATGAAGCGAAGAATAGATAAAATCGACTTGCCTTCAGAAAAATATGATTATATACTCCGCCTGCTCTAATAAATTTTATGGCTAAAGGAAAAACAGTTGCGGCAGTATGGATATGCGAGGAAACAGGTGCTATAAATGGCGCTTTCAGAATTATGAAAGAGAAGATCAAGGATCTTACAAGAATGAAATACAGCCCAAAACTTCGAATAAGAACAAAACACAAGGCTAAGCTTGTGAAGAAAGGAAGTTAATATTAGGCGAGTTTTTGTAGCAGATAACCTATAAAGAAGGCTATTGAGGCTGCAAGGCCCCCAACTGCTGAGGTTTCAATGCCGCCAACCACCCAAGATTTTTTGCTAAAGCGAGATTTTACAGTTCCAACAAAAAATAATGCCAATAAGGTTGAGAAGCAGGTGCCTGTGAACAGATAATCTTCATTTATAGGCAAGAATCTCTGAAAAACGTATCCCAAAAGTGGTATTAACCCTATTGTTATAAACGCTAAAATTGTAATGAGTGCTCCTTTTTTAGGCTCCACATTATCTTCAATTATATTTAATTCATGATTCATCATCAGATTCACCCAAGCTTCAGGATTTTTGAAAATAACTTTTTTCGCTCGTGATAGATCTTCCCCACGAAAGCCGAAACTTTTCAAAATGACTTCGATTTCTTTTTTTTCTTCTTTAGGCTTTTCTATTATTGAACGTTCTTCAATTGAACGTAAATACTGCATTCTTTCGAGTTCAGCCTTATCACTCAAATATTTACCTGTAGCCATTGAAAAACCGTCCGCAAATAAATTGGCAAACCCTAAAATCAAAATAGTTGATGTGGATAGGTTCGCACCCACAACTCCGGCAACCACAGCAAAAGTTGTAACGGAGCCGTCTATCCCCGCATAAACAAAATCAGGCAACCAATTGTATTTCATTTTGACCATGACTTAATTAGAATAAAGCAGATTTTGAAATCAGTCTATGAAAATAGTTTGTTGGAATGTAAACGGGGTGAGAGCTGCTGTTAAGAAAGGTATGTTAGAGTTTTTGGAACGCGAAAATCCTGATATTTTCTGCATTCAAGAGAGCAAAGCAAAACCGGCGCAATTATCTGAGGAAGTTTTGAATCCTTCTGGGTATTATTCAGTTTGGAATAGTGCAGAAAGGCCGGGTTACAGCGGTGTTGCGATTTTTAGTAAAAAAAAGCCGATTCGAACCGAGCTTTCAATGGGCGTTCAGGAATTTGATCATGAAGGGCGATTTATTTTGACCGAATTTGAAGATTTTGTGTTGATGAATATTTATTTCCCGAATGGTGGAATGGGAGATCATCGTGTTAAATATAAATTAGATTTTTATGATCAACTTTTAGATATTGCCGAGCGCTTACGAAAAGAAGGAAAAAACCTGATAATTTGCGGTGATTACAATACAGCACATAAGGAAATTGACTTGGCTAGACCGAAAGAGAATGAAGGGATTTCAGGATTCTTACCTATCGAGCGTGCTTGGTTAGATAAATTCGTAAGCTACGGTTATGTTGATACTTTCCGTACTTTCTATCCTGAACTTACAGATGCATATACTTGGTGGAGCATGAGGACTTACGCTCGCCCGCGTAATATTGGCTGGAGAATTGATTATTTTTTCGTAAATAAGGAGTTTTTGAATCGAGTTGATGATTCATATATTTTGCAGGAGGTTGAGGGTTCAGATCATGCACCTATTGTTCTCAAATTAAAATAAATGCTGAATTATATTCGCAAATTGCGTCGAAGTTTACGAGTTCACAAACCTGTTATTACTGTTGAGGTGAGTCGGGCTGCGGTTTTGGAAAATTTTATGACCTTGCAATCTCTTGCTCCAAATTGGGGAATTGCACCTGTGCTCAAAAGTAATGCCTACGGACATGATTTAATTTTGATTGCTGAGATTTTGAAAAATGAAAATATTCCATTTTTCTGTGTTGATTCATATCCTGAAGCAGAGCAAATTAGAAGCGCTGGAATTAAAATTCCTATTTTAATAATGGGTCACACTCCCGCAGAAACAATTGAGAAAAACAGGTTGAAAAATATATCTTTTGTGGTTTTTTCTCTTGAACAACTGCGGAGTTTAAAACGTGGTTCGGTCCACTTAAAATTTGATACCGGGATGCATAGGCAGGGAATTTTACACAGCGATATCGATAAAGTATTTCCTTTACTGGGGAATTTGCAAGTTGAAGGTGTAATGTCACATTTTGCTGAGTCGGAAAAGCCGGACTCGCAGCTGACTAAATTGCAGATTGAAAGATGGAATAAAATTGCTGCACGGTTTCAAAAGGACTTCCCTGTTAAATATTACCACTGTGCGAATTCGGGCGGGTTTGGTTTTGCAGGTGAAATTAATGCGAATGTTGGAAGAAGTGGAATTGCGCTTTATGGGATTAGCCCAGGGAATCTTGAAACTGAGCTTCAGCCGGCATTGCAAATGAAATCTATTATCAGCGAAATTCGTGAAATTGAAGTTGGAGAATCAGTTGGCTACAATGGTACTTTTGTCGCTGAGAAAAAAAGTCAAATTGCAACTGTACCTCTTGGCTACTTTGAAGGTATAAATCGGAAACTATCAAGCAAAGGAGTTTTTTTAATTGGTGGAGCAAATGCTCCACTAGTAGGTAGAGTGAGCATGAATATCTCTTCATGTAATGTGACGAATTTAGAAGTAAATGTTGGCGATGTTGTGACAGCCATTAGTAATGTTCCTGAAGATTTGAATTCAATTGCAAATATTGCAAAAATTTGCGACACAGCTCACTATGAAATTCTTGTTAATATCCCACCGCATTTGAGGAGGGTTTTAGTTTAAATAATGATTGAAACACCTGCAAAAGTTTTAAGCCCAATTGAAAAAGTATACGAAGAAGGAATGCTTGGTTTACTTCTGGATTTAAAGGCTTCAATTCCTATTTATAAAGAGCAAATAGAAATCCGGAAATCTTTGCCGGGGAATGTGGTATCGATTAGGGATGATGCACTTTTACAAGTCATAAGAACCATAAATAATTTCAATCACGTTTCAATCAATTTAGCTGCACGATCTGGATCTAAAATAAATAAACCTTTCCCAATGTTACCTGAGAATGATATTGATGAATTGGAGAGAGTTATTGAATCACTTTTTGTAGTTTAATCGCGATATCTTTTATTTCTGTATCATCTTTAGCCTTCTCGATATCTTTATCTAATTTCCATTGCTGATCATGTGGCAATCGCAATACATATTCGTAAATTTTTCTTACTTCAAATTGCTTATCATTATCTGAATTTCCAGCAATTCTGGCACGATATCCAGAAATAAAATTAACTAATTTTGCCAAATCTCTACTGAGAAAAAATCTTCTTAGATCTTTTGGGATTTGAAATCCATGTTCATTTTCCATTCTACTTAATTCGTTTTTCACCTCAAAAATTTCGATCTCTAATTTATATGCATCTTTATTGCCTGTTTTTATTCTAACGTCTCCAGAACGATCACGTAAAACAATTTCATCTTTAACGATCGTCGCCGGAATACTTAAACCTTGAGGACTTATAACTGGGAAAGATATATTTCCTCCGCTTACTGAAATTTTATCCGGTTCAACATTCCCTCCAACAAGTGTCATAACCTCTTCAAATGTCTCCGGGCTTATCGTAGATTTCGATAAAATAGATTCAATTTTTAGTTTAGCTTCAGGTTGAAGTGTTTCAATATAACTAAATTCCGGTTTTGTAACTTCAGTTTCTTTTTTTGTAAGTTCTTCTGTGGCTTTTGTTTCATCTGTCAAAAGATCTGCATTCTGTTCATATAATTTTGAATAATCGACCTCTTCACCTCTATTAATTGAATCATATATTTCATTTGCAATTTTCTCATCTTGAATTAATTTTTCTTGTTTCTTTAATTCAATATTTTCTTTGCTTATTTCAATCCACTCCTTAATTAATTCTGCATGTGGGATATTTACAATTTTTTCTAAGTCTTTTGCAAATGCGAGAATCTCCTTTTTATCTCTGTTTAAAATATCAACAGGATTTTCTATTTTATACAGCTCCAGAAGTGTATTGATTGCTTTCAGTTTTTCCAATACCCTTTTTTGATCAATATTTTTAGGATCTTCACCTTTAAAAATGTATTCTGTAATTAGTTGATTTCGACGATCAGCTCTAGCTTCTTTAATTTGCTCTATATATTGTTCTCTAAACTTTTGTTTTTTCTCATCTTTACTTAATTTATTTTCAGGATCATTAAACTCAATAGATTTCTTGAGAATTGAGCTCTGAACCTCTTTAAAAGTCTTTTTCTTCGGTCTTACTAAATCTTCATTCAGGCTTTTAATTTCAGCTTTTACATCTTCCTCAATTAATAATTTCGAATCGGGTAAATTATTTTTTAATTTTTGAGGATTGCTACCTAAATTTTCTGGACCCTCACGCATAATAAAAATTAATCTCTTAATTCTATCATAATTTGCAGCTAAATGACAGAGTTTTACTCCGTTCTAAAGCAGCTCTTTAGAATATTTAAGAAATTTAAATTTAATTTCATTATCTTCAAGAGTCTCACCCTCGTGTACTATTTGAAAATCTAATGGAAGGAAAGGAAAGAAAGTATCGCAATCAAAAGTCGATTCTATTTTTGTTATGAATAAGTCGCTGCAGTCTTCGTGTCGAATTGCCTCTTCAAAAACTTTTGCTCCGCCAATTATGAATGTGCTCCCTCCCGAGACTGCAAGTGCGCCGTCGAGCGAGCTCGCAAGCTTCACACCTTCTGGAACAACGTAATTCAAGTTCCCAGTTAGTACAATATTGAGACGATTCGGAAGAGGTCTGAATTTATCTGGAATAGATTCCCATGTGTTTCTACCCATTATGACGGTGCCGCCGGTTGTTAACTCTTTGAAATGCCTTAAATCAGCCGGGATATGCCATGGCAAAGTGTTGTTTTTGCCTATTCCGCCCTTTTCGTCGATGGCAACAATTATTGAGAAATTCATCAGACAGCAACTTGAAATTTGATAAAAGGATCGTGTTCATAATTTTGTAGCTCGAAGTCTTCGTATTTTAGATCCCAGAAAGGCTTCTTTGCGATTTTCAAAGTTGGTAGTTTTTTTGGAGCTCGCTTCAGTTGTTCCTGTAAACCTTCAATGTGATTTTGATAGATGTGAGCATCACCCATTGTGTGAGTAAAAATTCCGGCTTCAAGATTGCATTCCTGAGCAATCATCATCATAAGAGTTGCATAACTTGCAATGTTGAAAGGCACGCCAAGAGCTATGTCGGCACTTCTCTGATAAAGCTGGCAATCGAGGCGGCCGTTCACAACGTAGAACTGAAATAATAGGTGACAAGGTGGCAAAGCCATTTGATCAATCTCCCCCACATTCCAAGCATTCACAATTAATCGGCGAGAATCTGGATTTGTTTTGATTTGGTGAATCACTTCACTAATTTGATCTATTTCGCGGCCGTTCACTGCATTCCATTTCCGCCACTGTTTGCCGTAAACAGGACCGAGTTCTCCATCCGGTTTTGCCCACGCATTCCAGATTGGAGTATGTTGAGCTAAGTCGTCGTTTATGTTTGTTGAGCCTCGTAAAAACCAAAGAAGTTCACGTAGAACCCCATCGAATTTAACTTTTTTTGTTGTGAGGATTGGGAAACCTTCACGAAGATCATACTTTCTCTGCATTCCAAAAAGTGAAATCGTGCCAGTTCCGGTTCGGTCTTCTTTTTTCTCGCCATTGGCGAGAACTTCTTCTACAAGTGATAAGTATTGCTGCATGACCGGATTATATTACAAGTTTGGCAAATTTGCGAATTTGCAGAATAAGTAGAATCATGCTATACTTATGGGATAAACAAAAACAAAATGATATTTAATCCTGGCGCGTTCACATTTGGTTTCACTCAGGGCTTCGTGGTTGGACCGATCACAATATTCGGAATTCAAGAAGGTTTGAATGCAAAAAGGGGTTTTTGGTATCAAGTTCAGGTGATTTTGGGCGCGACAATTGTGGATATTATATATCTCCTTTTGGCTACTTATGGTGCAGCAACTTTCATTGATAATTCAGTAATCAAGCTATTAATGTGGACCGCTGCCTCTTATATGTTGATTCATATGGGAATGAATAGTTTAAGAGCCAAGCCTGGTAAAGTTTCTTTCCACCATATGCACAGACATAGAAGTAAATTATTAGAGACCGATTTTTTCAAAGGTTTTGCAATGAATATTGTGAACCCGATGGCAATTGTTTTCTGGCTAATGGTTGCCGGAAGTCTTTATGGTCAATACAAAGGAATTGTCACACCTCCTGTTTTTGCAATGAATGTGATTGTTGGTGGGTTAATTAGTTCGCTCAGTGTTGCGATTATGACAATTTTTGTA
Source organism: Candidatus Peribacteria bacterium (assembly GCA_943357175.1). Classification (GTDB taxonomy): domain Bacteria; phylum Patescibacteriota; class Gracilibacteria; order UBA1369; family 2-02-FULL-48-14; genus CALRGE01. The sequence continues at coordinate 86,800 of CALRGE010000002.1, read as the reverse complement.
AAAAAAGTTTTCCATGAAAGTATGCTACAAAATTTAATGAAATTCGGATCTGTTTTGCTGATTGTTTACGGACTGTGGTTTTTTGGAAAAGCGGTTGTGGAAGCAAAACCACTTATGGATTCAGTGCTTAGTTTATAATTCGTTTTGAATCATCTGCTGCATTGTTTGGCGTTTTCGAATTAGTCGAGCTTTACCATTCAAATCAATCATGACTTCGGCGGCTTCTGGGAATGAGCAGTAATTTTTTGTGGCCATTGAAGAGCAGTAAGAGCCTGCACCGCCAATCAGAAGAATGTCGCCGATCTGAGCTCTTAGCATTTTTCTAGCCTTTCCAGCTGTAAGTACATCTGCGTGCTCACAAGCATGACCAATCACAATAGCCTCTTCATATTCTTCTTGCCTTTCTGTTGCTGGAATCACAGTTAGATGGTGTTCAGCTCCGTAAAGTGCAGGTCGAATTATTTCACTCATTCCACAATCCAACTTTAGAATTTTATTAACATCTATTGTGACATCTTGAATCGTAGCAAGGATTGTACCCGCATTTGCAGTTAGAAAAGTTCCCGGCTCAAGTTCAAGGAAAATTTTACGACCGGTCTCGGCATGAAAATCTTCAAGCATTTTAGAAACGCGTTCGCTAATCTCAGCAATGTTAGCATTTTTTTCTCCTGGCATACGGCCAACTTTAAATCCACCTCCAAGATTAAGAATTTTAGTTTCAGGAAATTCTTTCAAGAAACTCGAGCTAACTTTAGCAGCTTCAGCCCAAGCCTCAGGATCTGAGCCGGACCCAATATGAGTGTGAAGGCGAATAACTTTCAAGTTATATTTTGAAATAATGCCCTTAGCATCGATAAGGCTGGCATGCTGAATTCCAAAACCTGCATCTTCACCATTTACCTTAGTTTTGTCATGGCTTGAACTATCTATGCCCATTTCACCCGGATTTATTCGGATACTAATATCTCCGCCGTGGAAAGCTTTTCCATACTCTTCTAATTGGTGAAGTGAAGTGGCGTTATATTCAATTCCAGTATCAACAGTTTTCTTAATATCATTCGGAATTTCCTGTGAAGTTAAAAGAATTTTTGATGTATCGATTCCGGCAAGAATTGCCCTTTGAACTTCAAAATCACTACTCGCATCTATGTGAATTCCCATCGAATCAAAAAGTCGTAAAATTGTGCGATTTGAATTTGCCTTCATTGCAAAACGAATTTTCAAACCGAATGGTGCTTTAAAAGATAGCATTTCAGTAGCTGCATGACGCAGTTTTTCCTCTTCATAAACAAAAATCGGGCTACCGAATTCTTTCCTAAGCTCGAGATAATCTTTATTTTCCATGATTTGAAATTATTGCTTTGTGAAGAACTCGGACTGCGTTGATTCTATCTTTTTCTGGCACTAAGAAGCAAACTACTGATTCCTCATCATCAGCATGTAATTTTGAGGGTTTAATTTTTGCATCTATAAGAGCAATTGTTCCTTTGGCATTTTCTAAAATTGCATCCACATTGTTACCCAAACAGAAAACGAAAGCTAAATCCTTTTTTAGACCGACTTTATATTGTGGGGCAAATTTCTTCTGAAGTATTGTCTCAAGTTCTGCTCTTTGATCTTCGGAAACATCGCCATCAAAGGTATAAAAAATTGTATTGGTCGTTGTGTAAGTTGTATCAATTGATAATTTTGAAAAATAATCAGAAATTACAGCTTCAATACCTTCCTGAGACATGTCACCTGCCTTAACTGTTATAGCAGCCTTAATTGGCTTACTTGCGATCAGCTCAGACCCACTTTTTTTGGGCATATAATCTCTGGTAATCAGAGTACCTTCAATAGATTTACCGAAGGGATTCATAATAACGGTAGGAATATCATATGATTCCAACATCTCTGCAACATCAGAATGTAGAACAGGAGTATCAGCACCACGAGAATTTGTTAAATCTTTAAGGAAATGGTAATTCATTCTTTCAATTGGAATAGCGCCATTTTCAGGACCTAAAACACCTTGATCGGCACTCAACATCCGGTCTTTTTTTTCATTTACATAGAGCACATCGTAATTCAAACTCTTCAAAGCCTGAGCAATCAAAGCTGCCTTTTTGTCACTATAATTTCTCATAGTTGCTACTAGTGACTCCCAACCACCAGTAATGACGACATCAGGTTTATCTTCAAGTACTTCGTGAAGTTGTATGGCAAATGAGCGTCTCAATTGTGAAATTTTAAATCTTTCCTTTCTCATGGCTTCAGCAGGATCATCTTCAAAAATACGCGTGATATTATCTTCAGGATTAAGTTCACCCACTTTTAAACCCTTCATTTTTAAATATTTTGAGTAAATTTTCTGGCATAAGTTTTCCCCAAACCCTGTGAAACTTGTATAGTTACCATCTTTGCCTCTGTAGATGTAATCTTTACCTAAAACTTGAATTTTATCGAGATTCTCTGCAGCCTCCTCTAAGATGGTCATCATTCTTAAAAATTCTATGCCAATTAAAACATGAATTTCTTCTTGGAATTCCGGCTCCATTTTTTCTCGTACAATTTGTCTAGTAAAATCTTCTACTTTATTAAGATAAAGTAAGGCATTCTCAAGATCTCGATCTATCAAGAAGTTTGCCATCTCAATAAGATGAGAAGTTGTATTAAAACCAGGGCCATTCTTTTCTCTTGTCGGCAAAGTAAATACCGCATGACGAGGATCAAGACTTTTCAATGCTGAAAAAACTAGGATTTGCGTGTCATCATCTAAATTGCCATCTTTTATGTTTTCAACATTCTGAATAAACTCAGGAGCATTCTCTCCACCAACCTTACGAACTTTCGTTGGAACCCGGTTAAAAGCTTCCCTTGCTGAATTATAGTTTTGCATAAGTAGACTTTTTAGTCTTTTAATCTGTAATAGTCAATTGAATTTTGGCGTGGGCAAGCTATAATTGAAGCATGAAAAATGAATTGGCAACATTCGGGGCGGGTTGTTTTTGGGGAGTAGAGGAAACTTTCAGGACTACAGAAGGTGTAATTGATACTGCTGTTGGTTATGAAGGCGGTAATGTTCCTGATGTAACTTACGATATGGTTTGCTATGGAAATACAAATCACGCGGAGGTTGTTCAGATTGAATTTGACCCATCTAAGGTGAAATATGAAGATTTGTTGGAGCTTTTTTGGCAAAATCACAATCCAACCACTTTCAATCGTCAGGGTCCTGATGTTGGCTCGCAATATCGATCTGTAATTTTCTATCATAATGAAGAACAGAAAGTAGCTGCAGAAAAATCGAAGGAGGCTATTGCGGGAAAGTGGAATGGTAAAACAATAGTTACTCAAATTGTTCCGGCCGATAAATTTTACAAAGCCGAAGATTATCACCAGCAATATCTTGCAAAAAAAGGTTTAAGCTCTTGTCACATATGAAAGAATTAAAATTAGATAGTTTGTTTGACGCGATTTTGACTCTTAAAAATGTCGATGAATGTGAAAAATTCTTCCGTGATTTATGCACTCTTTCAGAACTGAAATGTATGTCTGAAAGATGGGATGCATTGAAAATGATTGAAGAAGGAATCCCCTACCGAACAATCGCAAAAAAAACCGGTACTAGCACAGCAACAGTCACTCGAATTGCCCATTGGTTAAACAACGGGACTGGAGGATACAAGATGGCGCTAGAGAGGAGGAAAGTTTAGTGTAATTTATACAGGTTTTATTCAGGACTAATTCAGCTTTCTAGTTTTATAATGATTTTACATAATTTTAACTATGTATATCAAAAAATTTTTAGAATGGATTGGTTTGAAAGAAAGATTAGATTCAATAATTCATAAAGCCCCTTATGTTTCTGAAGGAGAGATATGGTGGGCAAGTATAGGTGAGAATGTGGGTGCGGAGCTTAGTGGTAAAAGTGAGTATTTTTCAAGACCAGTAATAATTTTTAGAAAATTAGCACATGGTTTTTATCTTGTAATTCCTACCACTACCAAGATAAAAAGTGGAACTTGGTATGTTAAATTTAGAGAGAAGGATATAGAAGTATGTGCCTGTCTGCATCAGTTGCGTTCAATTGACTACAGAAGGTTACACAGAAGGCTTGGTGAGCTGGAGCATGTTGATTTCGAGCAAATTAGGGTTGGATTTCGAAATCTCTATCATTAAAAATGTCCCCTGTCATTTCTGACAGGGTCGCGGGTGATCCCGAAAAGTACTTTTTGCAGTACCGTTTTTAATTTTACTATTTCCGAAATTTATAGTCAATCTCTGCGGTGCAACCCTGTTAAGTATACAGCTAGCCTTGACTAATCTGTTTCAACGTGCTAAAACGTTGTCACTTAATTTATATTTATGTCTAATGAAGCAGACCGAGTTGATCAGACTGAATCAACACCCGAAACTCAGGAAGTAATCCGACCACAAACGTTAATGGAGCGTGCACGGGCAGAAGCTAAAGTTAATGCTGCAAGGCTCGGTTATGGAGAGGATGTGATGGCATACCTTAGAGATACATCTGCGTGGCATTGAACAAACTCGAACTAGCAATTTGGGACGGAGATAATACAATTTGGAATTGGATGGCTTATGCAGTACCAGCTTATGAGGCAATGTGCGGCACGATTTCTGAAATTGCTGGAAAGAGTTTTGGTGAAACCGCGGAAGCAATGAAAAAGTTTTATTCCATAAAAGGTACTCTTGAAGATGAAGGGCTAGTTCAGGGTCTTGATGAGGCTGGGTTTTTTGCTCATCTTGAGAATTTCGATCGAGATGACTGTGCAATTAAAGCACAGAGTTCCTTCAGTAAAGTCCGTAGAGAAAATTTAAAAGTTTACCAAGGGATTCCTGAAACAGTGAAAACACTAAATGCAAATGGCGTGAGACAAATTGTCGTGACAGATGCAACCGAAAGGCAGGCAAAAGCAAGGCTTCGATTTTCGAAACTTGGGCAATATTTTGAGGAAATTTATTCGATGCCAAGTGGTGATGTTCCTAATTTACCTGAGAAATTTCGCTATCCGATTGCAAGTATGGTCCCTCAGTCTGATCTTCCCGAAGAAAAACCTCATGTGGATCTAGAAAAAATTCTGAATATGACTCGTGCTGAAATAGCTGAAAAGGTTGCTATAATTGGTGATAATATGGCGAAAGATATGGGGTTGGCTAGATCATATAACTGCTTGGGAATTCATGCAGCATATGGATCAACGAGTCAGGATTTCATTGATAGAATTCAAAAAATGGCGCCGCCGAGAGTTGCAAGCCGGAATGTTGCAATTGGTGGCGGTGCACAGGAAAATATAAAAACGGCAAATCATCCTGATGAAATTTTGGGCTTATTGCAATTTGTGCCTAAAGTAGACTAGAATTTCTACACTTCACTAAATCATATGCGAAAAATTCTATTCTCTTTCTTATTAGGTTCTTTATTTTTATTTGGCTGCGGTGATGAGCCGCTGTCTAAGCAAGTTGAAGTTGAAACAGTCCCAGAACAGGTTGCAATAAATACTACTGATGCGATTATCCCATTCTTCTACCAATACGTTGGAAATATGAAAAATGGCTCAGGAGAAAATTCTGTGAGAGTAGGAAAAAGTGCAGATGGTATTATTGTGAACAGTTATGGAGTTGATGCGCTTGATTGGAAAATAGGTGGAGATGGAAATACTGAGACATATGGCGATCCGGTTTTTAGTTATCTTTCAAATGGATCATGGGCATTAACTTCTGAGAGTGGACGAGATGACAGCAGAGGTGTTGGTTATTTACTGTACAGCGAGTCGAGCTGTCCTCTTGTGGATGATAATGAAGTAATTGCAATAGGACCGAGTTCAGAGAAAGGATGTAAAGATACGAGATCAATTACATCAGGAAAAACTTCTCAAGTATTTGATGTGGATGGTAGCAATTATGTTTTCCACATGATTGGTGGTGAAACATATTTGGCTAAGATGAGCGATGCCGAAAATAGCGCAAAAGATTTAAAGTCTATCTGTGTTTTGGAGACTCCTGTTGAGACAATTGCCGACTTAGACTACGGCGATACAACAAAGGTTATTCATTCTGATGACATACTATTGAGCGACACTGCAATCGGTCACAGAGCCGATGGGACTTGGGTTCTTTTTATTAAAGGTATTCCAAGTGATACAGCGAAGAGTTGTAAAATGGGTTCAAGTTGTGAACTTTGCGCACGAGGAATTTACCGCACAACAAGTACTGATTTGATTAATTGGACCGATTTGGAAAAAGTTGTTTCTCAGGCTAGCGTTCCTGAAGCTGTGACTATGCCGGATGGGACTGTGCGACTTTATTGGCAAGATTTTGCAAATACTTGTAGCGCGGATGATCTAAAGATTGCAGCAATTGCGCCAATCTCAACTGCATATGAAATGCCTGGAACTTTTGAACTATCTGAACCTGTTCAAACAAGTTATCCAGATGAAGAATTTGAGTCGAATAGCAAAATTCACTATGCGACTAACGGGAATCCTGTAAATATTTCCGGTGATGCTATGAGTGAGCTAGAGGCTTGTATGAACTGAGTATTTCTCATACCACTTGTTCATAAAAATCTCTGAAGGATCGTAGATTTTTTTGGCGGTAAAAAATGCATCCACTTCCGGATAAGCTTTGCGAAGTTGCTCGCTCGAATAGTAGAGCTGATAAGGTAGATAGAAAGTGCCGCCCAAGTTTTCTGCGAGATCAATTAAATCACTTGTAGTTTTTTGAAGAATTTTTGAATCGGCTTCATTCAGTTTTTGATTGAAGTAAAGCACGAAAGCGAACCTATCATCTTTTGCATAAGGCAGTGAAGTTATTGAGTCTTTGTGAACTATTCGAATTGTTACATTCAGAAGATTTGCATTATTTGCGATTACAGTTGAGCGAAGTCCGTCAACAAAATCTGCCATTTTTTCAGGTGGAATAAAATATTCCTGAAGAATATCTGTATCTGCAAGTTTATTTTTTAGGTAGCCCATTGAGTCGTACATTTGCTGATTTCTGGAAACGTCGCAAACTTCATTCGCACTCATCGCCTCATTTCTGCTGACGCAGGTGTGAACTTTTGGTTCGAGATTTTTTTCAAGAGTCCAGCGTAACCATTTTCCGAAATCACCGGTTTTTGAAAAGTTTATTATTAGTCGGCCAACCCAAGTTAATTTTTCTGTAACAAGCGGCGGTATGGTTTCAGTAGATTCAGTTTTTTCAAAAGTGTGAACTGCAGTTTCAGTTAAGTAAGAAGTTGGAGAAATTGAAATTCGCGAATACATCAAACCTAGCTTGTCATTGTCGGCAATATTTTTTGTGTAAAAATCAGGGAAATCTTTGTAGTCGATGTAATTAGTGGACCACTTGTAAATTTCGTTGGGCACAACTTCTAAATCCACATCGAGAATTACACCGAATAGGCCGTAACCGCCGAGTGCATGTGAGAAAAGTTCGGCATTTTCTGTCGGGCTTGCAGTGAGAATATTCCCGTCAGCAGTCATAATGCGCATTGATTTAACAGTGGACGCAATTTGCCCAGGATTATGCGCAATTCCGTGAGCGTTAACACTGAGAGTTCCTCCAACTGTGAAAATATTTATTGACTGCATTGCCTTCACAGAAAGACCCTCCCCATCGAGAAGCTCCTGAACATCTGCCCACTTTGCACCAGTTTGAACAGTGAGAATTTTATTTTCTTTATCAAGTTTCATTTCATTAAAATTGCGCATATCTAACACGAGGCCATTTTGCAAAAAAGACTGGCCACCCATGCTGTGGCGCTCCCCGGCAGGAGTAATTTTGAGGTTATTTTCTTTGGCGAATTGTAGAGCGATTTTTATTTCGTCTGAAGTATTCACTTTTACGATCCCGTAAATCGCAGTTTTATTTAGACAGCTGGCGTCGTTTATTAAACCACCCTCCTGCTCAAAATTGAGAGGATTTTGTAGAATAATTGTTGTGGTTTTTGTTTGATCTACCGACTCTGGAAAAATAAAATCGCAGTCTTTTGCTTCTGTTGGAGCGGAGGCATAGTCAATTCCACGCTTCACTCCAAAAATAAGAAGGATGCTGAGTAGAACTGATGTGACTTTGAGTTTTTTATGACGAGTTTTCATTGGGCTGTTCTTAGTATACCTTCGCCTTACTATTGAAAACAGGTTTGTTTGTGTGGAAAGCTAGACCTTCCTCGCAAGACACGCGACTCTGCTCCCTTCCGGCTTATTTATTGGTGTATGTGGAAAGACCGTCATTCCATCGTAGTTCATTTGTAGTGCTTTCTCACCGTGATATCCAATTACATCTCCGTTTTTAAATTGCTCCCAAGATTGATTGCCAAAGCCTTCAGCAAATCGAAAACCGTCTGCAGTTACAATAATCGAGTCAACTAGTTCGAATATTTCTTTTTTCGAGTTAGGGCTTTGTGTTTTCTTATGATCGATAAGTTTTAGATCAGACATCAAGTTAAGAATATCTTTAATTACTTCATCAACACGGCTTGTATCAGTTGCCTGACCAGTTTCATAACAGATGCCAATGCCACCATGAGCCTCCGTGTACTCATCTGTTGTGACACTTCTTCCGCCAGTAATAAAATTTGGATCAGCCAGAACTTTATCGCAGGTAAACCAGCGATAGATTTCTTCATGCCGCTCTGAGTTGAGACAGCAAAGGAAGGGTTCCGAAGGATTTGTTGTGGAATGCAGATCTAGAACGACATCACTTGCAATCAGGAAAGGCGCAATTAGTCGAGCACGCGAATCCTCATAGCTTCCATCAGGTTCAAGATTCAAAAGATCTGTTGGGTAAGACCGATTCAGATCAGGAGAGAAAGGCCCTGACCGTTTCTGATTTATAATTATCGCAATTGGATTCCCAAGAATCAGATTGCATGTTCCACCTGTAATTTTCAAAATATCGGCTTCGATCATTTCTCTTAATTTCAGCACAACTTCAACACCAGTGCGTTCATTGCCGTGTGTTCCACCCACAATTGTGAGTTTTTTCCCAGCCTGGCTTCCGGAAATCGACCAAATGGCTTCGTCTAGTTGTTTCATAGGTGTGGAGTTTACACCTAACTACTGATTTTCCAAACCACCTTTTTATGAAAAACCGATGAATGTTTTAAGGACAATTGTAATATAACTCTACACCCATATACCCCAGTTGTTCATTGATTATTTTAGTTGGAATACAGCATTCAGCCAGAAATCAATTCTACTGAATTCAGGATTAACATATGCATATGTTGACAGAAGTTTCTATCCATGTTATATATTTGTGTCCAAATAATTTTTCATCATTTGGTAAAGGTAAGGTAAGAAATGTGTACTATCACTTTGTATTATGGAAAGTTCAAAAAGAAGTATTGTCAGACATAAACTGCTCTATGGACCAGAACCCATAGTTCCAAAAGGTCAAAAAGGCATCTTGACTCGACTTGAGTCTTTGGTGGCTCAAATGATGGCTCGTTTAGATATTGAAATTGAAGAAGACAGCGTATTGATTCTGCAAGCAAATGAACTTTTATGCGAACTTGGTGCGGAGCAACAAGATAAGGATATACTTCTTGCACTTTTACAAGGAGCTTTGGTAGAAACAAAGAGAGTGGATGAAGCTAGGCTTGAAGTACGGCGAGCACTTGAACAAGAGCTATCCGATCTCGAGGAGGCCTACAAAGCAGAAGTTACCCCGGTAGAATTAAGGCGTATTTTGGATGAAGCAAGAGAAGATGCTGCCAGGGTTTTATCTCGATCTCCTGCTCAAATTTTAGGCGAATTGTCTCCACGTTCCGCCACTTCATTAGAAGCGGCTTACATACGTGAAGTTGTACAAACATCGCGAAGGAAAAGAGACGCATTAAGAACTGGTTTGATGGCAGCACTGGGCATTTCCAAGGGTTCAGTTAGTGCTTCTATTGCTCACGCAAGTATTGGGGAGAGCGGCAAAACTGTTGAAGATGTATTGAAAGAACTCAGAGGTCATGAAAAGCAAAAACCAGTGGAAAAACCATCCCTGCTTGGGTCTCCCTATGAGTTTCTCTCAAATCCAACAGACGAAAGTTTCTTAGAGGGCTTGAGATTGTATTCAGAAAGGCAGTGGGTCTTTGGGATTACTTTGCTCACCACAGAAGAATATCGTACTGAGTCTAGGGCTAGAGCAGCTAATATGCTTGGAAGAAACCCTCAGCAACTTCACTCACAATCCGCCTACCTGACAGGTGCTTTATGGGAGGCTGCTAAAATAAAAAAATCCGCCATATTCTGCGATGCAATGGTGATTTATGAGTATATAGACAAGAAAAAAAGTGAGCAGGTAATTCCTGAAGAAGTGATTCAAAAGTCGAGCGAAGTACAAGTGGAGCCGATCACAGTAGAACCCAGAGGAGATACCTTTGATTATGATAATCCTATCAAACAGGCTTGGAGAGCAACCTGGTTTAAATATGTAGCAGAACATACCCAGCCTGTAGACCGTCCCAATTTAAGAGTGGCCTGTTTGCCTGGAAGATTGGGTCTAGAAATTCCAGGCTACTTAGAACTTGGGTTTCGCCCGACTAACATCGTTGGATTCGAAGGTAGCCCACGAGTTCACTCTGATTTTTTTGCAATGGCTAAGAGGTATGGAATACAAGCCGTGGGAGAAAAGTTGGAAGAGGCATTTCCTCGTATAAATGTCCCATTTGATATTGTGAACCTCGATTTCACTACGACAATTCAGGCAGAATCAGCAACAATATTTAGAAAGTTATTATTGGGTGACCGTGCTGTGTGTGCAGTTAATGTACTTGGCAAGCGAGATGGGGACCTATCAAAAAGTGCACTGGCCTTGTTTGCAAAACGCCTTGAATTGAATCAAAATCCAATCCATGATGGCATTTTCTCTACTACTGAAAGACAACGTTTACGTGACGACATTGAACAGTCTATTAGTACAGATACTTATGCCGTTGCGGACGCAAGAGAAAAAGGTCTTCCAATGTTGGTGGCAGAAGCTTTAGGCCAAATGCGAGTTGAGAACTGGCTTGACCAAAACTTATTGTTGGATTTTCCTGGGTACAAGGAAGGAAAGTGGCAGGAATATCATGTTGCTGAGGCGGTTGAAAAGGCCTTTGCCATCATTGCCGATACGATTGGCATTGCTTATTCAGAACTATATCCTCCTTCAGGTCGTTTTGATCTTGATTTTCAAAGAAAACTTACTGGACTTACCGATCATGCCTTCTCTGCTGGAGTTCGTACTGCCTTTCGTCTTATGCTAACTACCGACCTGAGACACCTCCGATACATCAGTCCGAACAAATCTCCCTTTCACACAATCTTGGCTACAAAGGAACGGCCTATAGAGGTGTACCGTAGGTTTGAAGATGTTGGTCATTTCTTCTCCAATATTTGTATGGATATGAATAAAGCGAAAACCGACAGTGATTGCGGCGATATGTTTCTCAGTAGAAGAAAAAGAAATAGAATATCACCTGAACAAATGGTGAATAACCCAACGCAACTGCAATTGATCTACACTTCACCAAGGGTAAAACACCAAATAAAGATTGTTAGATTGGACGAATTCAGTAGGGCAATTGCTCCTATTAACGGCAGAAGCGTATTTAAGAAGAGCTTCAATCCCGGTTTCGAAATCCCTATTGAAGAAATTTCGGCTGGAAAATAAGCTACTCTTTAATTTCAAGTAGGTAGCGACTTAAGTCGCAGTGGAGCAGGTAACGAGAATCGAACTCGTATCTCGGCCTTGGCAAGGCCGCATAATAACCACTATACGATACCTGCTCGTGGTGCAGGGACAAATTTATCGAAGTTTGAAATAAAGTGCAAGCTTTGCTATAATTCTGATCCACTAATAAATAAAAAATGTTAAATACTCGACCAGCAAAAACTGAGCAGCCGATTCTTGATGTAATTGCGAATAGATATGCAAATATGGCCTTCGAAGAGCGCGAAGTCGAAAAAGATAAAATTGCAAGTTTGCTCGAGGCGGCGCGATGGGCTCCTTCTTCTTACAATGAACAGCCTTGGCAGTATGTTATTGGCTACAAAGGTGACGAAGCTCACGCTAAATTGGCCGAATGTTTGATGGAAGGAAATGCTTACGCGCGGGTTGCTCCGGTTTTGATGCTTTCAGTTGCCAAGAAATTTTACGCTTTTAATAAGAGTGCGAATCGTCATGCTATGCACGACGTTGGTTGTGCTACCGGCTACATGTATCTGCAGGCTACATCTATGGACTTGGGCATGCATGAAATGGGCGGATTCAGTGTCGAAAAGGCGCGTGAACTTTTTGCGATCGGAGATGATTTTGAACCTGCTGCGGTTATTGCAATTGGCTATCCCGGTGATGTTGCAAGTCTACCAGACGGTGTACGTGAAAGAGCGATGGCTCCTCGATCGAGAAAGGCGACGGCAGAGATGATTTGGGCTTAGATCCTATATAAACGCGGATCTGCTTCTGTTAACGCTTTTAGATTGTCTCGAGCGTGCACAAAAGTACGAGTAGTATTGCCTTGTTCGCCTGCATCCCAAAATAGAGCGGCTCCACCTTTAGATAACTCAGGACTGGCCCAGGGGATGCGCACTAGATTTTGTGTGCTGGCAAAGATCATTTTGTTGATAATTTCGGCTTTTTTCAGTGCTTTATCATCTAAAGTACCTGGATGGGTTAGAATGTTCCAAGCCTGAATTAAACTTGTCGCTTTGCAGGAGTATGGGGTTCTATTTCCGGTTAATAGATCTGTTACATTATGTAAGCGTGTCCTTTCCATATCAGGAAGATTGGCAATTGCCTCTCTTACATTACGAACTCTAGCGATTAAAGTGTCAGCTTGTCGCCCCTCCGCTTGTGGGTTTTGATACAAACCCTGAACTCCATCAAACCAGATATTGTAATTCAAATAATCAGGACCTGTCCGTTTTCCTCTTTGACCTTCCTCTGCCAGCTTAATATCAACATGAAAAGGAATTGAATAATTTCCGTCTTCAAGGGATGCCGGTACACCACGACCAAGTTTAAATTCAGCATCATCTTCAGCGCGAAGTAAAATAATTCCCGCTCTTCTAACAATATACTCAAATATACCAATGAAATCGGAATCTGCATAAAGATCTTCAAATTCTTTCTTGTCCTTTACGGCAAGCTGCAAGCCCAAACCATTCTTGTATCTTCGTGTAGCTGAAGGATTCTCTAATAGTAATTTTTCAGAGTGGCTGGTGATCCAATCGAATGATTCCTTTGGGTTCATAGAAGATATTATGCATGCAATCAACAAATTCGTCAAGAACTGCACCCGGGTGCACTTTTACAGGCCGAAGGTGCCCTTGAGGGTATTGGAAAGTGCCGCCGGCGGCATATCAAAAAATAATTCTATATAAGTAAAGAGCCCCCGTTTCTGAGGGCTCTTGTGATTTTCTTAGTAGCGCAACATTGCGCTTAAGTGCGGGCTCACGCCCCTAATGCTCACCTTCGGTGACTACTAGAATCCTTCCGGCTTAGGAAGTGGCTTTTTGTCGACGTAGAACTCTTTCATTGAAAGGTTGTTTCGGCCTTGGTCGTCGATTTCAGTAAGTTTAACCTTAACTTTGTCGCCAACTTTCACTTCGTCCGCAACGTTTTCAACACGGTATGGTCGAAGTTTTGAGATGTGAACTAGTCCCTCTTTTCCAGGTAAGAATTCAACGAAACATCCGAAATCCATGATTCTTGTAATAGTTCCGTCGAAGATTTCTCCGGCAACAGGGACGTAAGTTAGACGTTTGATCCATTCAACGGCTTTGCTTCCTGAAACTTGATCAGGAGCAGTAACCACAACCTGACCTGTTTGTTCGATGTCGATTTCAACACCACATTCAGCGGTAATCTTTTGGATTGTTTCACCACCCTTACCAATAACATCTCGAATCTTTTCAGGATCGATTTGAATTGTAAGAATAAGTGGAGCGTATTTAGAAAGCTCAGCTCGAGGTTTCTCAATTGTTTCCATCATCTTAGCCATGATGAATGCACGGCCGGCCTTAGCCTGAGCCATTGCCTCACCCATCATTTCAAGAGTTATACCTTTCACTTTCATATCCATTTGAAGTGCGGTAATTCCAGTGTCAGTTCCTGTAACTTTGAAATCCATATCTCCAGCAAAATCTTCAAGACCTTGAATGTCTGAAAGAATTTTGTAAGTTCCTTTTCCTGTCTGTTTGAATTCATCACTTGTCACAAGACCCATCGCAATTCCGGCAACAGGCTTTCTGATTGGAACACCTGCATCCATCAAAGAAAGAGTTGAACCACAAACTGAAGCCATTGAGCTTGATCCATTACATGTTAGTGTTTCTGAAACTAGAAGCATTGTGTATGGGAAATCTTCTTTTGAAGGAAGAACCGGTACCAAAGCTCGTTCAGCCAAGAATCCGTGACCGATTTCTCTTCGAGAAGTACCACGCATCATCTTAACTTCACCAGTTGCATATGGAGGGAAGTTGTAGAAATGCATGTAGCGTTTCTGAACATCGATATCCATAGTGTCGATAATCATTGCAGCACCAGGAGAACCAAGTGTTGTAACAGTTAGAACCTGAGTTTCTCCACGCTGGAAAAGCCCAGTTCCGTGAGTTCTAGGAAGAACTCCAACTTCAGTAGAAATAGGACGAATTTCGTCTAATTTTCGACCGTCGATACGAATACCTGTTTCAAGGATATTCTTTCTCATGTTTTCGTCGATCAATTTTCCAAGTGCATCAGTCAATTGTCTTTCTGATTTTGTTGCAGCTTCGATATCAGCCTTGAAGTGTTCAAGAAGTTTATCTTCCAAAGCGTGAACTTTTTCTTTCACGGCCTTTTTGTCGATTCCAGAAACTGTTTCTAAGTCAGCTGTAGTAATTGCTTCTTTAACGAAGTCTTTAGATTCATCTGTAACTTTTGCTACTGCGTATTCTCGAAGTTCCGGCTTAATCATTTCAACTAATTGCATCTGAAACTTACAGATTTCTTTGATTGTCTTGTGAGCAAGATCCAAAGCCTTAAGCATTGTCGCTTCATCGATTTCATAAGCTCCGGCTTCAACCATTGTGATTGCATCAAGAGTTCCAGCAACGGTCAAATCAAGCTGACCTTTTTCAATCTGTTCCATTGTTGGGAAAACAATAAGTTCTCCATCAATCATACCGATTCTTGCAGCTGCAAGAGGACCTGAAAATGGCATTCCGGCAATCATAATTGCAGCAGAAGCACCGATAAGTCCAAGAACTCCAGGTTCATTCACAAGATCTGCAGACATTACTGTCTGGATCAGCTGAACTTCATTCGTAATTCCTTTTGGGAAAAGTGGTCTGATTGGACGATCAATCAAACGAGCCTTTAAAGTTGCTTCGTCTGAAGGTCTTCCTTCTCTCTTAATAAATCTTGAACCTTTGATTTTTCCTGAAGCGTAATAACGTTCCTGGAATTCAACTGTCATTGGGAAGAAATCCGCGTCGGGTTTCCCTTTGTGGCTCATCATCGCAGTTGAAAGAACTACGGTTTCACCATATTTAACTGTAACAGCCCCGTCTGCAGCAAGTGCAAAGTGGCCGGTTTCGATAGAGAGCTCGCGACCTGCGAGATCCATCTTAATGATCTTTTTTTCCATATTGTGTAATTTGGGTTAGTTAGAGCCCAATTTACACTCAGTAAGAAGTTTCAAGTCATCTCCAATCAACGACCGGACTGAGATTTCCTGTGACTTCGCGCTGAATTTTCAACTGGGCACTCCACCAAATGGTGGAGAGTTTACTTACGTAAGTTTAACGTATCAATTATTTTCTCGTATGAATCTTTGTCATTTGACTTCAAGTATTGAAGGTGACCTCTTCTCTGACCAACTAACTTTAGTAGGCCTCTTCTAGAGTGAATATCATTCTTGTGAGTTGAAAGGTGTTCAGTAAGGTGGTTGATTCGTTCAGTTAGAACTGCAATCTGCACCTGTGGACTTCCTGTGTCCTTTTCATGAGTGGCAAATTTTGCGATAACCTTTTTCTTCTGTTCTCTTTTCATAAGATAAGCTTTTTATTAGTAAGCGGGGGTATTTTACTGCAATATAAGGTCTTAAGCAAGCCGATTTATTTCGGTGTTGACCTTATCTCTTCCTTTAAATATACTCCCAGCAACCACGATTTATGAACAATCAGCTCCTGGAAAAACTGGATACTGCCTTGGGCAACAAGGATATGGCCTCAATGAAACAAATTTTGAGGGATGTTGATATGACAACACTCACTTTTTTGATTGATCATTTAGCTCGTGGAAAAAGAAAAACTTTTTCTCAAATTCCGCCGGAGACTCAAGCAACACTTGTTTTGAATCTTTCAGAAGAAAGTAAAAAGTCAATTTTGCCACGTTTGCCGAACACAGCTTTCGCTAGATTTTTGCATTTTAATTATGAAGATGATGCGGCAGATATCCTTCAAGAACTTCCTAAAAAACGCCAGACAGCGATTTTGGAAAAAATGAAGGATGATAAAAGAAGAAAAATTGAAAAACTACTCAATTATGATTCTCAAACAGCCGGTGGATTGATGGATCTTAATTTTATCGTGGTTGGAGATGACGCAAGTTTCAAGGAAGTTGCAGAAAAAGCCGGAAAATATCAGCATAAAGAAGGAATTGCGCCAACTGTTGTTGTTAGGAAAGAGAATGGAGGAATCTTGGGCTACCTTCCCTATAAGAGTCTAATTCTTAATCATCAAATAAAATCCGTTAAGAATCTTGTACATGCATTACCTTTGGCAGGCAGTGATTTAGATCAGAAAGATGTCTTGGTTTTGGCTCAAGATACAAGGAGCGAGCAAATTGGTGTGACTGATAATAATGGCCAAATAATTGGTATTATTCAAATTCAGGATCTTTTGAGAATTGCTGAGGAAGAAGCCACAGAAGATGTGTATCAATTTGCCGGAGTTGATGAAGATGAGGATATTTTTGATCCAATGATAGTAAAAGTTAAAAGGCGCTACCTTTGGCTAATAATTAATCTTGGAACAGCTTTTTTGGCGTCGATCGTTGTATCTCATTTTGAGGGAACTATTGAAAAGATGGCAATTTTAGCCGCATATATGCCAATTGTTGCAGGTTTGGGTGGCAATGCTGCGACTCAAACTCTCGCAGTTGTTGTTAGAGGTTTGGCAATGGAAGACATTCCATGGCATGCCGCAAAAAAAATCATATTAAGAGAGTCAGCTGCAGGTATAATTAAGGGTTTTTTAATTGGAATTACAGCAGGTTCGATTGCATTTATTTTTGGAGCATCAATGAAGCTAGGTTTGGTTTTAGGCTCAGCTATGATAATCAATTTCTTTATAGCAGGGCTTTTTGGAGCGACGGTTCCATTTATACTTAAGCGATTTAAAATTGATCCAGCTGTATCAAGTTCAATTTTTGTGACTGCCGCAACTGATGTTTTTGGCTTCATGACCTTCTTAGGTTTAGCTACAATATTTTTATTATGAACTACAAAGCAATAATAAAAGAAGCGTGGGCTTTAACCCAAGAGAATAGAAAACTGATTTGGTATTTTGCGTTTATTCCTGCCGTTTTGGAATCATTGGTAAGTATGGTTTATATGACTTATCAAGTTTCTGCTTTTTGGACTTCTGAATATTTAAGAGAGGCAGCAAAAAACTCACCTCACGCAATCGAGTTGGTTTTTAAAGCGATCGGTAGAATTTTTCATTTGAACGCGGGACTTGGTGTTTTTCTTGTGATCAGTGCGGCTATAGTAATTATTTTGTATCTACTTTTGCCTGTTTTTTCAGAAGGTGCATTGATTCAACTTATTGCAAAACTCCGTGGTGGCCATAAGGTGACAATGGTGGAAGGAGTTGGCTATGGATTCACAAGATTCCTGCAATTATTTGAGTATAACACTGCAATTAAAACTTTCAGCTTGGTTGGAATTCTTACGGAAGCCTCATTTGCATTTAGAAATCTTGGGCCTGATGCCTTCAGCTTTTTCGTATGGATTTTTATCTTATTCCTTATAATTGGTTTATTTCTTACTCTCTGCTTCACCTATGCCCAATTTTATATAATAATAGATAAAAAGCCGGTTTTTACCAGCATGTTAGCATCGAGCAAGTTGGTATTTAAGCAGTGGCAACACACATTGTTTATGTTTTTCTTAATGTTTTTGATTTCACTAAGAATACTTTTTAACCTTGTAATTGTACTTTTAATCCCATTGATTATTGCAGGCTCGATCGCATTTTTTGCCACATTCACTTTAACTTGGCTCGGAATTATTGTGGGAGTTTTACTTGGCACTGTCGCTCTATATTTTGCATCTTATTTCTTGGGAGTTCTACATGTATTTTCAAATGCAGTCTGGACATTTACATTCCTAGATTTAAGCTCACAGCCTGATCAAGATTTAAGATCACTTTCCCAAAGCTGAATTTTGTATTTTTCTGGATTCATATGCACTCTGGATTTTTCTGGCAATTTCCGGGTTTGAATGCACCAAAGATACAAAATCATCTTTTTTTAGGATGAAAATTTCACAGTCTGAAAGTGTTTCTGCAGAGCTCATCCGAGGTGCCGCATCAATAAAAGCCATTTCTCCAAAAAATTCGCCTTCATTAAGTGTTGCAATGTCACCTAGCTGAACTGTTCCACTTTTAATTATATACATTGCATTTCCCTCATCTCCTTTCTTAAAAAGGGAATAATGGGCAGGATAAAATTGCATTGTAATATGCAGAATGATTTCTTTATCCTCCTCTTCACTTAGCGTCTCAAATAGAGGCACAGTTTTGAGAATTTTCAGAATTAGATCCATTGGTAGAAATAAGATCTCTTAACTCTACCATAAATCTTGGATTCTTACAAGGTTTTGCTGCTGATATATCCTGTATAAACTTGTATTGCAGCTGAAGAATCTTTTTGAAGTGTAGAAAACTGAGAAAGCATTGATTGTAATTTCTTCATGAAGATTACGTTCACATCAGGTTCAGTTACTTCAACTGGGATTTCTAGCACCTTTGAAGCTGCTTGTTTTAATTTTGGAGCTACTGGTGTAGCCACAGGCTCTTCAAATTTAATATCATCAGAAACCACCAAGCTTGCTAGGTGCATGTCATATTGAGTGGAATTAAGACCATCTCTAGAGAGTTCAGGGAATGAATTGTTTTCAACTGTGTAAGAAACAACAGAATCTGGACATACAATGCCTCTCTCTGCCAATTCAGAATATGCTGACGCAAGATCGTGTTCCTTGATTGCTTTTTCACTCACATTAACAGGAACAACCTGCATTAGATTGCTGCTATCTTTTGTTACTAATGAAGATAAGATTGTTAGTTTTGACTTTAATTCAGCCAAGATCACGTCTTCAGCCTTGATATCATCTGCTGTACTTGTTCCAGGTTTAATTTCTGTTAACTTTTTGATTTCTACTGCAAGTTGGCTTAATTTTTCCGGGGAAAGTTCAGTTAAAGCAAGTTTAAGTGTTGCTTCAGCTTTAGCCTTTCTAGCTGCAACAAATTCATCTGGTTCAACAGTTGCCGCATCATTAAGTCTTGGGCTAAATTGCTCAGAAATTGCAATAACATCACCAAATGATTTACTAGGATCAACATCACAATAGTGAAGGACTGCTGCTGGGTCTACATCAGAGCTATCTTTTGCATCAGCATTGTTAGAAAATAATGTTGCTGCAAGTACTGTTGTTTTTAAAAGATTTCGCATTTTATTACTGGTTAGTATTTAGATATTTTGAAGCTATTAGCATTTTAATTCTTTCAGCTTTTGTCTCTGAGACTAAAAGTGCTCTCTGAAATTGACCAAGTTCTTTTACGAAAGTTGCTTTAGTTGATCTTAGGGCTGTTTCATCTTTATCTTCCTCAAAATCTTCAACTTCAGGAAGGATAACTGTTGGTGTGTCAGCATTTGCATCACTTACTAAACTTGCAATAAGCTCACCTTCACCAGGGAATCTTGCATTTTTTAAAGTAAATGTCTTAACATCGTCGTTACAATTAATTCCTTTTGTTCTTAATTCTTCAAAAGCCTTAGTCATGTGTTCATCCATCAACACAGCAGTTTGAGGTATAAAACCAACTACATCAACCGTTCCACCGGCATTCATTTGAGTGTGAGAATCTAAAAATTCATCAGCCTTAATAAGCTGAGCTTGTAATGATTTCAATGTTTTCATTCCAGAGCTAATAGAACTAGGATCTTCCAATACAGTTTCTCTCTGTAATCTGGCAAAATCAGCGTTCATTTTTGAATATGGAAGCTCCTTAACTTTAGCAAGATATTCTAATGCAGATGCTTTTTCTTCTTCTGTTATTTCATCACTTGTAACATCTAATACAGCGCTTATTTTAGCAGATATGTCAGGCATAATCTTCGTTAGCTGTTTTGCATTGATTGTAACTTCACAATGTTCAGCAACAAGTGGAGCAGTCATGCCAGTATCGGCTGCTTTTGCTTGATTCAATCCTACCGCTAACGTAAGGGCTCCTAGTAATCTTTTCATAGTATTTTTTAAAATTAAGAGCGGACTATATACGCATTTTTTAATTATGTCAAGCAATTTGAAATGGCTTGTGTTAGCCATTAATAAGCTAATACCCTTGACGAGATGTGAATATTGATGTATAATTGCAAGATTAATAATAAATAATCAAAGTTTAATGGATGCATTTACAAGTCTTAGCGAGAGGGCAAAAGTAATGATTATTTCAGGATCATTGTTTGTCGTCACACTCGCGATTGGATTAATTGTCTTCGGTGAAAATATGGCCACAATGGAAAGTGGTATTATGAAAGACCTGAAGGGTTCAATTCATGCAGACATGTTATATGTACACCCTGAATTGGATCATAGTGGATCTGAAGAAAAGGCACATTAGAACTGAATTGTGGTGGTTGAGTTTTTTGCATAATTTGACGGCGAAATACGAGCGCACACTCACCTTCTAATTTGTCCAGTCGTATTGGCGATTTTAACCTGTAAAATAGTGGATTTTCTTCTATAATTTTCTCAATTTAACCCAACCCAAAATGAACGATAAAGAACTATTAGTGAAGGCAATTTATTTCGGCAAAAGTGCTCTTGAATGGAAGAAGAAGTTCACAGGTCTTCTGCCTGAGATTCACAAACGCGAGTTATATAAACAGAAAGGTTGTGGCTCTATCTTCGAGTTCGCAGCTAAGTTCGGCGGATTATCTAATGATCAAGTTCGTTTAGCACTTAAACTTGAAGAGAAATTTACAGAGATGCCAAAACTCCACGAGGCGTTGGTAAACGGAGAAGTAAGTATTAATAAGTTAGCTCGAGTAGTTTCTATTGCAACTCCGGAGAATGATTTAGAACTTTCTGAAATTGTAAAAAATATGTCAAAAAGTGCTGTTGAAACATTCGTTCGCGACGAAAAGTTTACAGGTTTGCCCGGGCAGGAATTGAGCTTAAATGAAGAAGTTCGGAGTAGACTGGTTGAACTTCAAGAAAAAGGAATCGACATCAATGAAATCATCAGCGCCGCGCTTAACAAACGAGAAGAAGAAATTGCAGAAGAGAAAGGGATGCCGGTTGAAGAAACAAAAAGTAGATATAGATCTACAAAAATTGAAAAACTAGTTGCGAAAGAACACGGCACAAAATGCTCCATCCCAACCTGTAAAAAACCATCCGAAGTAATTCATCACACTCAAACTTTCGCCATCTCTCACTCACACAATCCAAACTACCTCGCGCCACTCTGCAAGGAACACCATGAGATTGCCCATGCGATTAACTTGAAAGTGAGGGCGAAGCGCTTGAAGAACTTTTGGTGAAAGTGTAGTTTGTTTTTGCTACTAATTTCGTCACATGTACGAAGCCACCAAATCAGAAGCAAAATGGCAGAAAAAATGGCGTGAAAGCGGCATTTATAAGGCTGATTTGAAAAATCCTGTGAAGCCGAAGTATTATAATGTGACAATGTTTCCTTATCCGAGTGGAGATAAATTACACGTTGGGCATTGGTACAATTATGCTCCTGTTGACTCTTGGGGGAGATACATGAAATTGAAAGGTTTTGAGGTTTTTCAGCCTATGGGTTTTGATTCTTTTGGTCTACCAGCGGAAAATTATGCGATAAAAACGGGTGTGCATCCGGCGGAAACAACTCGAGCGAATATTGAAAAAATGAAGGAGCAGATTAGAGCGATCGGCGGAATGTTTGATTTGGATCTCAACCTGGAAACTAGCTCGCCTGAATATTACAAATGGACGCAGTGGCTTTTTCTTCAGTTATATAAAAAGGGATTGGCTTATCGTAGAGAGGCTCCTGTAAACTGGTGCCCGGGCTGTATGACTGTTTTGGCGAATGAACAAGTACAGGAAGGTAAATGTGAGAGATGTAAGAGTGAAGTTGTGCAGAAAAAACTGCGACAGTGGTTTTTTAAGATTACAGATTATTCAGAAAAGCTTTTGGATTATGATGGTTTGGATTGGCCTGAGAAAACCATCGCAATGCAAAAACATTGGATTGGGAAGAGTGAAGGTGTTGAGGCTGATTTTAGAATAAGCGAAGATCAGAGCAAAAAAATCAGAATTTTCACAACTCGCTTTGATACAATTTATGGAACGAATTTTGTGGCGATTGCGCCGGAGCATCCAAAATTGTTTGATTATGTCAGCGACTCTGAGCGAGCTGTGGTTGAAAAGTACGTAGAAGCGAGTAAGAAAAAAAGTGAGCTCGAAAGGCAGATGGAAGGCAAACAGAAGACCGGTGTAAAGACCGGAATGCATGCAATAAATCCAATGAACGGCGAGGCGATGCCTATTTACGTTGCGGATTTTGTGCTGATGTATGGAACTGGTTCTGTGATGGGAACTCCTGCACACGATGAACGCGATTTTCAATTTGCAAAAGTTATGAAAATTTTGGCGCCGCAGGTGATTGTTGCTAAGGATGGCGATAAATATGAAGATGATGTGGCGGAGTGGAGTGACACTTTGCACGACGACGGAATAATGGTGAATAGCGGACCCTATACCGGAATGAAAAATCGAGAGGCCTTGGAAAAAATGGCAAGTGAGATGGAAATTGCCGGATGGGGAAAGAAAATTGTGAACTATCGATTGCGAGATTGGCTTATTTCAAGACAGCGATATTGGGGTGCACCAATCCCGATTATTTATTGTGAGAAATGTGGAGAGGTGCCTGTGCCTGAAAAAGATTTACCGGTAGTTCATCCTCATGTGAAAGATTATGTTCCGAAAGGCACTTCCCCATTGGCGACTGTTGAGGAGTTTGTGAATGTTGCATGCCCAAAATGTGGAGGAGCAGGAAAGCGTGAAGTTGATACTATGGATACTTTTGTTTGCAGCAGCTGGTATTTTTTGAGATATCCTGATGCTGGAAATTCTGCGGCTGCTTGGGATAAAAAAATTGTCGACAAATGGATGCCGGTGGACATGTATATAGGTGGAGCCGAGCATGCTTGCATGCATTTGTTGTATGCGCGCTTCATTCACAAAGTGATGAATGATTTGGGATTTGTGGGTTCTGCTGAGCCATTTAAACGGCTTGTGCATCAAGGAACTGTTACAAAAGATGGAGCAAAAATGAGCAAGTCGAAGGGGAATGTTGTTAGCCCTGATGAGTTTGTGGAGAAATACGGATCTGATGTTTTCAGAATGTATTTGATGTTTATGGGACCTTTCACGGAGGGCGGTGATTGGAGCGACCGGGGAATTACCGGCATCGCAAGGTTTGTGGATAGATTTTGGAGATGTATGGAATTAGAAAGTGACGGTGCTGAATTTGAAGTGAAGGTTCATCAGACTGTTGCGCGTGTGACAGAATCGATAGAAAAAATGAATTTCAACACTGCGATTTCTGCATTGATGGAATTAACAAATGCTGCATTTGCGAAAGGATTAAATAAACGTCAGAAAGAAATGATCTCAATCGTGCTCGCTCCGCTCGCACCGCACCTAGCAGAAGAAGTTTGGGAATCACTCGGTCATGGCGAAAGTATTTTCACAAAGAGCTGGCCAAAAGCTGACCCTAAATTTCTTGTGAAAGATGTAATTACTTACGGCATTCAGGTGAATGGAAAATTGCGAGGCACTGTTGATTTGGGCAAAGATGTGGAGAAGGAGGAAGCACTTGCCGCCGCTCGAGTGGTAGTCGCGAAATACTTAACTGGCGAAGCGAAAAAAGAGATTTTCGTTGCAGGGAAAATTATTGGATTTGTGGTTTAATTATTGCAGGAATAATTCAGGACTTTGTCAGATCTAAGGTCTAATATTATTAGAGTAATTTAAAAACTCTAATGATTTTAAAAGAAAATAATTATGCTTTTATTGATAGCCAGAATTTGAACTTGGGAATTCAAGATATGGTATGGCAATTGGATTGGAAAAGATTTCGAGTTTATCTTTTGGAGAAATATAAAATTTCAAAAGCGTATTTATTTTTAGGCTACATTCCAAAAAATCAACAATTATATTTGCGGTTAAAAACCGCTGGCTTTGAACTAATTTTCAAACCAGTAATAATTACAAAAAATGCAGAGGTAAAAGGGAACTGTGATTCTGAGCTTGTACTACAGAGCATGATTGACTTGAAAAATTATAATGAAGCAATAATTGTAAGTGGCGATGGTGATTTTTATTGTTTGATAAAGTATTTTTATAAAATTGATAAATTGAAATATGTGATGGCTCCCAATCTCAACAAATGTTCGGCATTGCTGAAACAATCGGCTAGAGAAAAGATTTTATATATGAATAATTTACGTGGAATTCTTGAATACAAATGAAAAAGCCCCGCATAAAGACGAAACATTATGAAGTGCTTTTCCCTCGTGATACGTTTGGATTCTAATTCAATCCTATGCCAAAATCAAACAAGATTTAAGTCGCATCCGCAAATCCGCCGAATTCGCTGATGGTTATTGTGGAGGCGTTGTTTCCGGTTCCATCCATTAAAATTAAGCCGTGAATACCAGAATCAAATGTAACAGTGCCATATGGCGGATAATATTTAACTTTAAGAAATAGATTTGTGTATATACCACTGCTAAAAGTCACTGAATCAATTAAACTCGACACACCATCAATGTCGTAACCAGTTAGAGTTAGACCTGTTCCAGTAAGATTTGCTCCAGTAACTTCAAGATAATAATAATCAGCCTGTGTGTCATTGACCATAAGATTCGTGAGTGAAAGATTCCGTGCTTTTTGAATAATTGAAAGTACCTTTTCCTTGTCACTTTCGAAAGTGACTTTTTTTTGACTGTTTGAATATGAAATGGCAAAACCTGTAGAGAAAATTCCAATCATCATGATAACAATAACAATTTCAACTAGGGTGAAGGCGGGCTTGGCGGATAGTGTTTTCATGAGAACATTTTAACGCTATGATTGGTTCATGCGCCACATCAAATTCAAGTCGCGTGTTGCCGAATCTCTTATTGAAACGATTATTGCCGTTACAGTAATAATTATTGGTTCTTCCGCTGCGATTGGAATAACGCATTCATCTTTGAAAGGAAATGAATCGATTGGATACAAAATGGTTGCAATGAATTTGGCTCAGGAAGGAATTGAGGCCGTGAAGAATATTCGTGATAGTAATTATTTGCGATTTGCTTCTGATCCGGATAGTTGTTGGAAATCATTGAGAGCTACTGCCGCTGCGACATCCAGTAATTGCACCAGTACCGCTGCTTTCGTTATCAGTGATGGAACTTATTATTTAACTCGAGATATAACTACAAATTTATATGCTTGGGGATTAACTACAAGTGCGACAAAAAAACAAATTTACACTTATACAATGGATGCAACGCACCAACTATATGCTAATAAAGGTGCGAATAGTTCTTATACCTCTGCATCAACAATTTATTACCGCACATTAACAGTCGCAAATACAAGTACCAATTCCTTCGACCTCACAGTTACCGTCACTTGGACAGAATCCGGAATAAGTAAAACGCTTTCTTTAACTCGAACAATTGCAAATGTTTACTAGAAAAAAAGCATTCACGTTAGTCGAGATGACAATCAGCGTCACACTGTTTGCGGTTGTGGCGAGTGTTTCTATGGTTGTGACCAGTAATATTTTGAAGTCGGCGAAAAAAATTCAGGCTCAGGTTTTTTTGTATACCGAAGCGCAAGCATTGATGGATCAACTTGATCAAGCTGTAAATAGAAACACGATTGATTATGAAGCCTACTATGCGCGAGAAGTCGGGCGACAAGGTAGTCCGGAAAGCGGGTGGGCAACTGTGAATTATGGTGAATACCAACAGACATTTATGGATCCGGGAACTCAGGATATTCCTAATACAACTGAGGGTGTTTATGATAATGTTAACGGTTATGGTGCGGCATGTTCTTCTGTTGTTTCTTTGGAGTATCCTACAGATTGTCCAACTGAGATTCCACTAACTGCCAGTCTTGATTTGGATACTGGTGCACATCCGTTTCCCGATATAGATGACATCCTTTCTTCAACATCAGACGATGAGACTTACTCTAATGCTATGTGCGAAGGTTCGAGTACTTGCACAGCGATCTCTTATTATGACTCGGACGAACTAATCTTAATAAATGGCAGTGGTGACAGAAGAACTATTTTCGTGCAAGAACTTTATAGCACGGGGAATTATGGCCTTTCAAAAGTTGAAATGGATGGAACTGATTCAGACAATGATGGTGCCGTTGACAATTGGGTTTGCGCGAGTGCATATGAAGATTGCACAGTACCCGGAAATGTACCGCATGTTGATGATTTAACAAATACCACTACGGATTCAGATGATTTCGAATTCATCTCTCCTTCTCTGCTCAGCATCACGAGTTTTTATGTTTACATAGCGCCAATTGAAGATCCTTATCGTGCCTTTGCTGAAGATTCACTATCTGTACAAATTCAACCACATGTAACAATCGTTTTTACGGCAACTTTGAGCAGTGATTATGGAACTTTCCTTGGCACAACGCCAACAATCACACTTCAAAGAACCATTTCTACTGGAGTCTATTCTAAAATAAATTCATATGCTGAATAAAAACTTACAAAAACCTGCATACTCGCTGATTTATGCACTTGTGATTACGACAATTATTATGATTGTGGCTACCACAGCGGTTCAAACAACTCTTGGTAAACTCACTTATTATAATGATGTTTTATCAGGAGTTTATGCAAAATATTCAGCTGAAAGTGCAATTGATAATGCATTGTTGGCAATCAAGGATGCCGAGGCCGGATATGAAACTTCAGACACAAGTAGTGCGACTTCTCAATATACAGTTGTTTCGCGGGCGCAACACAACGTGGTTGGAGCTGTCACTTCGACGGAGTTTTACACTCCGATTCCGATGACAGGGACTGCCGCCCCAAGTGATGAATGTAACTATCTAGCCGCAGACGACGAAGACGTTGACCACGCCTGCAACTGGAATAAGATTTTGTATGGGGATAGTGTGACGATACCTTTGTATAGTTATGACCCACTTTCAAGTGACACCAATCATCTTAGCAATCCAGATGAATTGAACTTGACCGAGTGGAATTTGAAAGTGAGGACGCCGTGTAGTGATGGGACTTATGAAGATGGGTGTGATAGGTATGAATTGGATGAGGGAAGTACTTATGAGGAAGATGGGTCGATTATACTTTGGCAGTTGATTGGAGAAGATATTGATGTGAATACAGTTGTGAGCGAGGTGCCGAGTGATGACGCTACACCATCAAGAGGTAGTTATATTAGGACTACAACAACGAATACCGAGATCTATGAATCACTTATAAATGATGCACAAGATTATTCTAGCGCGACCAAATATAATGTTCTGACAACTGCTTCACCCTCGACGTCTGATCCTGACGATACAGATTTATTAGAGATATGTAATGACTCAAGTATAGAGAAACTATACCTTCAATTAAGCATTGTTAATCCGTTAATTATCTACGGCAGCACAACAGATGAATCGGTGCCATATTTAGAGTGGCAATTAGAAAGTAGCGCGACAAGTGCCTTTGCAGACAATAAAGCAGTTGTTATTGGCGAAGGTTATTATATTGGACAATCTGGGACATTCTATTATCCTTCCGTAGTGACAAGAACAACTGTTGGTGAAAGAACTGCTACTTATACAATTTCTAACTGATATTGACTTTTCTCCGTTTATTGTGATAATTTAGGCGCTTTATTAGAAGATATTATGATCAACCGTCACATTAATAGCCAAATCGAAGGTACAAAGCAGCAAGCAAAAAGTACCGGTAAATATACAGGATTAAAATTAGCACCAGCTATTTTAGCAGTATTTTTATCTACTCAAGCTAAAGCTGAAAATTGGGTTTGTGGCATTGATATTGATACAAATCCTGATGGAACTTCAGCAGGGACTAATATAAATGATGGATCAATATTATATAGCTATGTGGGTCACCGTGATGGAGATGGCATAAGAGAAGTTGATGCAGGTTCGGGTACAATTAATATTGAAAAAACTTCTGATGGCGTTGCATTTACAGATATAACATCAAATATTACATCTGTAGATTCTAGCATAACAAGTACGGGATTTGATACAGGTGGTTACAATCCAAATAATGATGAATATTTAGTTTCTGATTTTGCAAACAGTGTCTATTGGTTAATTTCAAATGTAAGTGATTCAAGCTCAACAACTGGTATTGTATTAGATGGAAATGCTAATGGACCAGGCTCAATCGATCAATCAACAGGAGAGTATGTAGGTTCGATATATATAGATTCAACTTATAGATCTGATGTTGGTACACTTTCAGCTTCCTCATCACCATCAATCATATACTCAAGATCTGGATATGATTCTTATCCTGTCGCAGATTTTACTAATGATAGAATCTTCATGATGGATTCATCCTATATTGCATACAGAGTTGATAGTATTTCTGGCTCACCATCAAGAACATCTTTTGGTATTTCAAATGCAGTTCCTACATACTTTGACCCAGCTATGACCTCTCTTTCAGGCTATGACGAGCTTCTCTACTTAGACAATTCTACTTACGAAATGTACTACTGCTACGACTCCGACTCAGCCTACACAGCCCCAACCGACACTGACGCAGATGGTGTAACAGATGCAGATGATCTTTGTGCGAGTACGACAGATATGAGTACAGTTGATGCGGATGGATGTTCGGATTCGCAGAGAGATGTGGATGGAGATGGGTCGACTGCAGATTTGGATTGTGACGATGCGGATGCGACGGACTTTCCTGGTAATACACTTACATACAATGACGGTGTAGATAACAACTGTGACGCAACAGATGCTCCTGAAATTACATCAATGACATTGTCGGTTTCAGAGATGCAAGTTGGTGATAGCGTTGATTTGAGTGCAGCAGGTAGAGATGATGAAACGGTAACATCTTCCCTAACTACAACATGGGAAGTGAGAAATTCAGCTGGCGCTTTAGTTGATTCGTCGACCGGAGCAAGCAGTTCATTCACAACAACAACAGCGGACACATACACAATCACGGCGACGGTTACAGATGCGGATGGAAATAGCGACACAAGTTCAGATACTCTCGTGGTTTCTGAAGAGCCTGTGGTATATGAAGAACTGCCAACTTCAGGTGAATTAACTGAGGGAACAACGTATTATGAAGATACTTCGAACCCTTCATCCGGCTCAGTGACAGTTCTTTCAAATGGAGTAACAATTGCGGAAGATGGAACAATTACTTTAACAAGTCCAAGTGGAATTTCATTCACAGGAATGGATCTTGATATAGAAGGTTTAAATGAAAGTGAACAAGTAGTTGGTGACGTTTATACATATGACAACATGGAAGGTTCTGTATTAATGGGTGTACTTGCAGCTGATGGTCCTGATTTCAACTATACGGACAATACTGAAGCATCTTCAATTATGACAGTTAGCCTTGATGCTGGAAATTTTGACGCGGTTGGAGTTTATGATGATCTTTATGATGATCCTGAGACTGAGGCGGCAGATGAATTCTTTGGAGTTCAGGCTGATGAAGTCGGCAACTATACAATTAGTGATATTGTGGATAATGAGGAGGCAGATTCTGACACTGACACCGATTCGGATACTGATACAGATAGCGATGGTGATACCGATACGGACACAGATACCGACGGTGATACTGATGCGGATTCCGATACAGATAGCGATAGTGATGCTGACGGTGACGCTGATTCAGATTCTGACGCAGATGGCGATTCAGACTCTGATGCCGACTCGGACACAGGTAGTACAAATTCTCCTGACTGTGAAGGTTGCGCTACTGAAAACGGTGCTAACGGAAGTTGGGCACTTGGAGCAGCAGCACTCGCGGCACTAGCGAGACGCAGGAAACAGGTTTAAAAAATCTTGAATTTGTGATATAATTACAAGATATATTTAAGCTTTTTCAAGGTGAGTCCAAAAAATAAAAAAATAATTGCTGGGTTAGTGTTTTTTTCGATTGTGCTTTTAGCTAGTACATTCTTTCATTCACTGGAGATTTTGAATTCATTAAATTTGAAACTTTCCAATAATTTGTATCATGAAAGAGAAATTACTGACGACATTGTGATTGTGGCAATTGATGAAAAAACAATTTTTGAACCTGAACAAGGTGGTCTTGGCCTCATGAGCACTTGGCCGAAAAATATTTATGGAGAAGTACTAGAAGAAATTGAGAAAAGTGAACCCAAGAGTGTTTTTTTTGATATTTTATTTGCCGCGAAAACTGATTTTATTAAATTGGATGAGATTAAATCAATAGCCACTGATAATCCAAAAATTCAGGATTTCGGAACGGGTGTTTTATCGTATTTGGCTGAAACAAGCCCCTATGATCAATATTTTGCAGATATTCTTGGAAAATATGAGAATGTATATTTGATAAAAAGCGGACAAGGAAATGAAATTAATAATGAGGGGATCATTGAATATTCAAAAGAGATTAAGCCTTTAGAGATTTTTGAAAAAAATAGTAAGTTGGGATTTGCCATAGTCACTTCAGGTGAGGAAAGTCAAAATGAAGGTGCAATTTATTCCATACCTGCAAAAATTTCTATTGCTGGTGGAATTGCTGAGGACCACATTGATTTAACTTTAGCTAAAAATTTTTCCGGTTTTGAACTTGTTCCTGAGGTTGAGAAAGGACAAATTCTCATAAATTATTCGAAAGGCGTTCATGGATTTCCATTAGTTTCATTTAGTGATTTATATCATGGGAAAGTTCCGGCTTCTTATTTTAAGAATAAAATTGTTTTGATTGGAGCAACGGCAAGAGCAATGCAAGATATTCGGTTTACTCCAATCGACCAAAAAACGCCGATGCCTGGAATTGAAATTCACGCGAATGCGATTCAAACAATTTTGGATGGGGCGTATTTGAGGCATCAATCTATTTGGGAATTTGTGGCTTTTACAGGTTTATTGACGGCAATCGCTGTCGGGGCTTTTATGTATGTGCCAGTAATTTACGGTGCAGTTGTTTTGATTCTTGAAGTTGCTGCCTTCCCTTTTATTGCGAAGTTTTTCTTCAGTCAGGGAATTATTTTAGATTTGATTTGGCCGGTCTTTGCAATTTTTGCGGCTTACTTGGCAGTGATTGCGTATAGAAATTTCACAGAATTTGCAGAGAAGCGAAAACTGCGAAATGCCTTTGCTCATTATGTTTCAAAAGACTTAATTGAGAATGTAATTTCGAATCCTGACGCATTGAAGTTGGGTGGAGATAGAAGAGAAATTTCTGTGTTATTTTTGGACATTGAAAACTTCACGACTTTGAGTGAAAGTGGTGCTCCTGAAAAAGTTGTTGAGATTATAAATAATTACTTTGACGCACTTTCTAACCTTATAATGGAAGAGGGTGGAACCGTGGATAAATTTGAGGGAGATGCGATTATGGCTCTTTTTGGGGCTCCAATTTCTTACCCTGGTCATGCAGTAAAAGCATGTGCAGCAGCATTGAAAATTCGAGAAAAAATGGCTGATCTGAACTTGCAATACGGCTGCAATTTAAACGTTAGAGTTGGAGTTGGAACCGGTGATGCGATTGTGGGAAATATGGGAAGTCGAGAACGATTTGATTATACTGCGATGGGCGATACTGTGAATACCGCATCGCGTTTGGAGGGAATTAATAAATTTTATAAGACGCGAATTCTTGTGATGCATAAAACATGGATGGCTGCGAGCAGCGCTTTCTTCTTCCGCGAAGTTGATACCATTTGTCCTAAGGGAAAGAGTGATCCATTGCAAATACACGAGCTTATGGGCGTGGAAGTTAGCGAAGCAGGAAAGAAAGTTGTGGCCGTGTGGGATGAGGCTTTGGCGGCTTATCGTGTAGCGAATTGGAGTTTGGCAGAAACGAAGTTGGCAGAAGTTTTGGCAGTTTTACCGGACGACGGACCATCAAAAACAATGATGGAAAGAATTGCGGAATTCAAACTTGTGGCTCCGCCACTATGGGATGGAGTGTGGAGGTTTAAGGAGAAGTAATCTTCAGGTTAAATATTCAGATATTTTTCAGGACTAATTCAGTTTTTTTGTTTAGAGTTAAGTTATATAACAAAAAATACTGTGAAAATTTACCGAACAAAAGTGGGCAAGATTCCTGGTAAAGACTTCAAATCAGTAAATTCGAGGGCATCTGAGTATTATAAAAAAATTAAGCGGAGAAGTAAAAGAAGGCCTTATTTAAGATCAGCATACTTCAAAAAAGATAAAATATTTCTGGAAATTTTTTGGCAACATCTTTTTCTAAAGGAAAATTGGCGAGATAGGGTTAGACGTTTGAAATATTTTCCAGCGGCAATTAAGCTTATTGAGTACAGTAAACATGAACCACAGTCTAAGGAAAATCCGAATAAAAGATCTGAAATCCTACATAGATTTTCTGGCTGTACACTAGAAAATGATCTTTTTCATGTACAAATTAAAGAAGATAAAAAAACTTCACAAAAATGGTTGATCTCTATTTTCCCTGATAAATGAAAAAGACCCGCAGCTAAGTGTGGTATATAAACCACGGCCTTGAGTCCCTTCAAACCGATTTTACCAAATAAATATTTGATTACAAGCAAAAAGACTTTCCGCTAAGTGTGGTATATAAACCACGGCCGAAAGCCTTTTCAACTAGATTTTAGCAAAAGACTAAACATTGTAAACTTTTATTCTTAATTTCCTGTAGATGAGTTGCTCGTGTAGTTTTCAATTGAATTGTTGATT
Source organism: Candidatus Peribacteria bacterium (assembly GCA_943357175.1). Classification (GTDB taxonomy): domain Bacteria; phylum Patescibacteriota; class Gracilibacteria; order UBA1369; family 2-02-FULL-48-14; genus CALRGE01. The sequence goes on along the minus strand of CALRGE010000002.1, from coordinate 53,568 downwards.
AGCGTCTAGTGGTCTAGGGCACTATGGTAGCTGGGGGTAGATAATGACATTTTTGTACATTATCCTACTACAGGATGCGTAGTGCACGCGGGACACACCCAATACTCGACCATGTGATAAGTTCTGCCACTCAATGTTACTTTGTCATATTCTTTCATAACTTTTCCACCGAGTGATTCTGCAATTTTGCGACTGGCGATGTTTTGTTCTACTACAGGATAACTAAGATATTTATACTCAATATTCTCATCTGCCCATTTTTTGAGAGCAGCCACGGCTTCCTGGCCATATTTGTGACCGTGTGCAGATTGTTTTATCCAAATTCCTAGTTCTGGAGTTTCACTTTGTAGATTATGAAGACCGGCACAGCCTAAAAATTCGCCTGATTTTGTTATTGCCATTGTTAGATCCGTTCCGGTTATTAATTCGAGGGTAGCTTCTTTGATAAAATCCTCAGTTTCCTCGATTTTCTCTGCGGGTTTTGGATACATAAAAAGTGTGATTGGTTCCTGAAATTCGCGAAACATGCTTTCTTTAAATTCCATTGTCACTGGAACAAGTAAAAGTCGTTCGGTCTGAATTTTTACATTACTTAAATCCATCAAAATTCTTAGGTGCCACTAGAACAACCATCTCGCCTTTTGGAGGAGTTTTGCTGAAATCTGTGGAGATTTGGGAAACTGTGCCACGGTGGAAAGTTTCGTGCATTTTTGTGAGTTCACGGGCAATGACGATTATGCGATCTGGGCCGAGGGCGTCGAGCATCTGAGAGAGTGTTTTCATGATGCGATGTGGAGATTCGTATAGAACTACCGTTCGATCTTCATCGCGGAGAGATTCGAAGAGAGTTACACGGCCTTTTTTGGCGGGAACGAAGCCTAGGTATAAGAATTTATCCATTGGCAATCCTGAACCTGCGAGGGCTGCCAGAACTGCGCTTGCACCTGGAAGTGGAATCACAGTTATTCCGGCTTTAACCGCTGCGTTAATCAATACGAAAGCGGGGTCTGAAATTCCCGGCGTGCCGGCGTCGGAAATCATAGCGAAGTTTTTGCCAGCAAGAAGTTCGCGAATTAGGGCGTCAGCTTTCGCGTCGGTGGAGTATGAGTGAAAGCTTGTCGTTGAAGTTTTGATTTCGTAGTGATTCAAAAGTACGCGGGATGTGCGAGTATCTTCACAAAGAATTAGATCGACTTCTTTTAGCACCCGCACAGCGCGCACTGTAATATCTTCAAGATTTCCGATTGGAGTTGAAACAACATATAAACTCATTGTTTCCATTTATTAGTGGATTTTGTGATGACAGGACCTTTCATATAAACTGGTTCGACAACTTTTACCGGTTGAAGGCCACTGAAATCGAAAGTTAGAATTGTTTCTCCAAGTGTTTGTAATTCATGACCTTGAATTTGTTTCCATTTTTTCTCTAGGCAAATTGAGTGGAGCTCGTCTTCTTGCGTTTCTGTACATTCTGAAACTACTGAGAATTTTTCGTGTGGGAATTTATGTAGTTCGCTGAGTGGGCCAAGTTCAGTTCCATTTTCGTGTCGAATTCCGACATCCAATCCACCTGCATTTAAAATTACAAGTATTGGAGTAAGCGCCGCTTTGCGTGCCAATAATTCAAAAGTATCTATCCCATAAAGTTTTGCAGGAAGCGCTGATGCAAGCGCGTTTGCAAATGCAACGCCTGTGCGAAGTGAAGTGAAAGAGCCTGGGCCGCTCACAACTAAAATTGAGTCGATTTCGCTTTTGTTAAGACCGAGTGAGTTGAGCATTTCGGCAAGTGTTGGTGTGAGTTTTTCAACATCATCTTTTGAGTCGGACCAAGATTTTTCAAGCAAAATTTTACCGTCGGCTAGCAACGCGAGTTCGTGAGTGTGTGTTGCAGTGTTTATTGCAAGTATCATAATTTTTGAATATCAACGCCTGTGTAATAATAGCGTATAATCTCCAAATATGTCTTGCCGGAATTTGCCATAGCAGTTGCACCACAGCCTGAAAGCCCGACACCGTGACCTTTGAAACTAGTTGAAGTCGTACAACCTGAATCTAAAATAGGCACGAGCCAAGGAGTGTTTGTCCATCCCCATACTGATTCTGCAGATTTCGTTGAAGTGCCATCTGTTGCGGTGAAATAAGGAGTTTTGATTGCTTTTCCTTTGTATGTCACAACTTCGCCTAGAGTTGCCAAAGCGGCGGCTGTTGCATTTGGTGAGCGTGTTTCATAACCATAACCAAGATATTTTTGAGAATTGTTTGGATCGTCATCTAAATTATATGGTTTACCTGGAAACTTCTCAGCTTCAGTCAAATAATAACTGGCGTAAGTACGCGCAATAACCATCATTGTTTTTATTTTTTCAGTAGGGTCGCCATTTGAAACCTCGCCTATTCCTTTCATATAATCTTCAAGCGCGAGTTCGTTAATTAGAGTTAGCTCTTCATCTACATTTCGAACTTCGATAGTTCCACGGAAAAGATTGTCGTTCAAAGCTGTGTTCCATGCTGGTCTTTGTTCCATTGTAACAATTTGAATTACTCCGTCGGTTTTTGGAGTGAAGCGGACTGGTCCACTTGCTGTCCAAGAATATGAGCCTGAAGTGACTGCGAATTTATCAGCACTTTTAGCTACTCGAACTCGACTGCCAGCTGCGAATGTTTTCAGCAAAGTTGCGTTATCATAAACTGAGAAATCTGAAGTAGATGTCAAAATTGGAACGATTTCTGTATCAGGTGTAAGTTTTACTCTAAATGCCTTTGTGTAATCTGCTGTATACGCAGTTGATTCAGAAGAATTTGCGACTGTAATTTTGAAAGAGTACGCCTCTTTCATCAAGTTTTGTCCGTTAACACGTGGGCGGACATAAATCGTGTAAGTTCCAGTTCTGCTTGGGGCTGTGATTGAAAAATTTACTTTTGAACTCTTGCCTGGTGCCAGTGAAGCAACTGCAAGTTTTGGATCTGTAGTTGTAATAGAAGAATTTTTTGTGAGCCCCATGCTCAATTTATTTGTGCCAGTAGATTTCCAGGTTGTATTGCTGTAATTCGTAATGTTCAGCCAGAAAGATTTTTTCTCACCTGTTTTGAAAGTAAGATCACTCGAAGATGAAGTGATGTCTGCATCTGAAGTAGTTGAAGTAACTGTAACGGAAAGTGTTCCTGATGAGCTAACGATTGCGTTAGAATTCTCCATTTCAGGAGCATAATATAGTGAATAATTTCCTCCCGTTTTTGGAGCGGAAATTGTGAATTCGAAGGTACCTGTTTCACCAGGATTGATTGTGCTTTCTTTTAAAGTTGTCAGAGTTGAATTTGAGTTGAGAGAAGATGTTCCAGTTTGTTTTAATAATACTTTATTTTCTCCTGAATTTTTCCAAATTAGGTTTCCGGTATTTTTAAGCTTCACGACAACATTCGAATTTGTGCTTGGCTTCATGAGGCTGCTATCAGCCTTTGCGCTTGTGATATCAAATTTCAAAACCGGTCTTGAAACAAATGCAGCTAAATCAATATATTTTAGAACTTTTTTAGTACCGTTGAAAACCGGACTTACATCAAAATTTACAAGCCCACCGTTAAGCGCTGAAGATAAAGAAACGGTAAATGTTGCGATTTCTCCAGGTTTAATACTGCTTTCATTCATCTTTGCCTTAGCAAGATCAATCACATCAGAATCATCTGCATTTAAATATGTAGAAGAATCCCAAGTTGCAGTTCCTGTATTTTTCAGTTTGATTGTAACTTTAGTTGAACTTTGAGGATCGAGCGTTAGCAATTCTCTATTGCCGACTTCTTCATAAGAATATTCTTTGTCAAAATTAGTATGGCGTCTTGCATCAAGTGCCTCACCCACAATTTTTTTGATAGCAGGAACGTAATCATAAGTAAATTCACCAGGACAAGCTGTTTTTGCAACATCTCGGTGACCCATAATATTTGGGAGCACTTTGCCGCGGAAAAGTCCGCTTGCATCCGGATCAATATTATTCAGCTCAGCTTTTTCATAAACTAATCCAGTTAAAGATTTCATCATTGGCGTAGAAATTTCATCTGATTGAAAGTTACCTAAAAGTGCAATTCCGATCGAACCTGTGTTATAGCCATATGCATGCCCGGCCACAACTCCGTCTCCACCATAACGACCCTCATAAACTTTACCGTTTTGGTCGACTATATAATTATAACCAATGTCGCCCCAGCCTCTTGAAACCGAGTGATAATAGTAGATCGCTCGGACTGATGCTTCTGGATCCTCAATTTTTGAAGTTGCAGTATGGTGAATGATAATTTTTTTAACTTTTTTTGGATACTCAAGCGGCCACAAAAGTTTATTTCCATTTGCATCTGTTTCAACTTCTTTCACAATCTTCATATCCGGATCAGTTTGATCTGTTGATTCATCTTTATCTGCTTCATCAGAAAGTGTAACTGCTGAAGTAACTTTTGAGAGACGAAGCTTTTCATCAGCTCCCCAAGATGTTCTTGGAATCACTTCTGTGCCAGAATCAAAAATTAACTTAGATAATTTCTTGTACATAGAAAGCTGTCCGCCGTTTACGTAATCGAAGGAAAAATTGGCAAGTTTTGGGGTGTAATATTTATTTGAAGTGTCTAAATTCGCCTTATATTGAAAAGCAACGCTGTTATCTGTAATTATGTAGGAATGTAAGCCAAAATTATCTTTTGCCCCATCCTGATCCTCTTCAATATGCTGCCAATCACTCCAAGTGCCGTCATTAGCTTTGAATCTTATGCTTAAGTCAGCCCGAGTTCCCTCTGGCAAATCTCTATCCCAAGTTAAGCCCAAAAGCTGGAATGGGAATGCAGACTCGTAAATTTTTGAGATGAAAGTGTCGTTTGAATCATAAAACGGAGCCATAATTGTGGCACTTGCTGTAAGTGCCGTCGGCAAAGTAATAGTATCGGATACATTCAATTTTTCAGACCGCGCAGGACTGTTCCAAAATGCGAGTAGTAGTACCGGAATTATTAAGAGTTTTTTCATCACTTAATTATAACATTTTTTATAGATTTGCTCAAGTGTTGCTCGACTGCTAGAATAATCCCACTTAATTCATAAAAAGAAAAGCAAATGGCTCAGCATTTTACAGATAAAGACTATAAAGCAGAAGTACTTGAATCAAAGATTCCAGTGATGGTTGATTTTTACGCGGAATGGTGTGGACCTTGCAAACAAATGGCTCCGATTGTTGATGATCTTGCAAAAGAGTACGAAGGAAAAATTAAAATCGGAAAAATTGACGTTGATTCAAACCCTGAAACACCACAAATGTACGGTGTTCAGAGCATTCCAACTTTCGTTCTAATCAAGGGCGGAGAAGTTGTAAACAAATTCACAGGCGCACGTTCAAAAGACGACGTTGAGGAGATGTTGAATGCGATGCTTTAGTTGCTTTAAAAGTACTTAGCTATTCCATTCGACACAGCATAAGTCAGTGGAGTGCTTAGAAGTGACTGAATTCGTGAGCCGATAATAAAGTGGCGATCTGGGGAGAAATCCAGATCGAATTCACTGCGTCCGTTTATAATTCGATCAGCTGCATAGCTCCCCATTGCCGCCGCCCAAGGTAAGCCGCTTGCAGCTCCAACATAATAAACGGCATTATTGCTTTTATCTGGACCCATAATTGGAAGCAAATCTTTACTAACGCCTAGCATTCCCGGCCAGACATATTCGAGTTCTAGTTTGATATTTGGATACTTTTTTTCTATGTAATTTTTAAGTCTTTTTTCGAACCTTGCAGTATTTTCAGTGATATTTTGTGCATATGTATATAAAACATCACCACCACCAATAAGCAGGCGATTGTCTCCTGTAAGTCTAAAATAGTTATAAACAAGATCGGTATCCCAAACCATCATTGGCTCTGCTGGAAATATTTCTTTAATTTGATCAGGCTCTAATGGCTGACTAATACCAAGAAATGTCTGCACGTGATAAATTTCCTTCTTTAATGCGCCAAGATCAGGAATAAAACGATCGGCACAAACAATAATATGATCGGCTGTAATTTTTCCGCCGGGAGTAAAAATAATATTTGCATCAATTTGCAGTGCGGCAGTTTTTTCATAAATAGTCACTCCTGATTCTCGAAGTTTATCGCGCATTCCCAAACAATATAAATATGAATTTATTCCGAAAGTTTCAGGATACCTAACTGCGCCTGCATATTTTGTAGATCCAATAATTCCTATCAGCGAATCATGAAGGGTACTTGAGTAGCCGAGCTGTTTGCGAGCCTCATGTTCTTCTTTCACGTGTTTAAATCCGCGAGAGTTATTTGCAATAAATAGTGAATCTTGGACCTGATAATCACAGGAAATTCCGCGACTGATTATATTTTTGCGAATAATTCCGACTCCAGAAAGTACAAATTCCCAAATGCGCTTAGCTTTTTTGGCGCCGTATGAATCAAGAAGTGAACTCAACTCAATTTCAGAATCTGGAGTTATAAATCCTGATGTTTTACCACTCGCCCCCGATCCACAGAAATCTCTTTCAATGAGAACTACTTGAATGCCTGCCTCGTTGAGTTTTTGTGCGCAAGAAAGGCCAGCCATTCCACCACCAATAATTGCAACTTTAGTTTTGATGTCATTAGAAAGGCTCTCACCTGATTGAGAATCTTTTTGAGAATACCAATATACTTTCGACATATAGTCTTAAAATAAGGTGTTCGCATCCTTATGAAATGCCATCGCTCCGCCACCTTTTCTGAAAATCTTTTGCTGTTTTGCAGATTCAGCTGTGGCACGAGAGTCGCAATCTTCATTTTCTTTGTGGCCGTTGTGGCCGCGCACCCAGTGCCATGTCACTTTGTGTCCTTTAATTAATTTTGCCAGATCTTCCCATAAGTCCTGATTTTTCTTCTTTTTCCAGTTTTTGTTCATTGTATCCACAATCAAAGAAGAATCTGTTGTCACTGAAATTTCTGTAAAATCAGGAAATTCAGCCATCGCGGTTTTTATTCCCCAAATTGACCCGAGCATTTCCATACGGTTGTTAGTTGTATAAGGTTCGCCACCCTGAATTCGATATGCCATTTTACCAGCGCGCACCAAAGCTGCCCAGCCTCCAGGGCCAGGATTTCCAATACAACTGCCGTCTGAAAAAACCTCGACTTTCATGGATTCACTATAAACTTTAGAAATCAGCTTGAAAAGATCAGGATTTTTGAATAGTATGCTCTTCGCAATCATGCGGGTGTCGTATATTGGCTATTACCACAGCCTTCCAAGCTGTTGAGAGGGGTTCGATTCCCCTCACCCGCTCCAAAATTCAAGAATTTGCCTACCTTTCGAGGTTTCACAGGTTAGATCGCCTTTTAGAATGAGTGAGAGCCAACCTTTTCGCTCACGTATAGTTTCCATGCCTTTTTGGACTTTTAGGAACGAAGATTGCAGTTCAACACCTAATTTCTGGTCTTTTAACAAAAAGTTCTGACCAAGTGTTTGGAAAACAAGTTTTTTCTCCTCTATCGACCCAGTTTCGAAATGATATTTAGCGTGGGCTACAAAGTTGAAAGTCTTTTCGGTTAACTCAAGCCAGTTATCTACACGTTGATCACAATCACCCAATTGAGCGGATAAATTTTCCTTTTCTTTAATAAGGATCAATTTCTCGGTTCTAAATTCTTCTTCTGATAGTAAAGACTTATCTACATTGTCGGCTGAAATATAAAGCTTAAGCAGGTTGTCGATTTTCTTAACACAATCATTGTAGGCTTTCTGCACTGAAGACTGGACCACAGTCCTATCCTTTGATTCAGCATTGTTAATCTCTGACAAATGTTCAATCGAACATTTTAGTAAATTCTCAGGAATAGTTATGGATTCAAGAATTTCCTTTATCTTTTCCTCTAATGTTTCCGCATCAACACTTTTTTCGTTGCATTTGATCTCATTAGATTTATGAGTGCAGTGGTAATAAGTATAAGCCTTGGTTTGACCTGTTTTCTTAATTTTTTTAAGTTTATGTTCAGCCGTGACCATGCAACCACAAGTCCCACACTTAATGATCCCGGTGAATGGGAATCTATATTTTTGTGGTCTTGGCTTTCCTTTCCTACCTAAAATAATCTGTGCACGATCGAATTCCTCATGTGTGATCATTGCCAATTGCTGACTTTTATATTCCTGACCAGCCCAATCAAACTCACCATAATAAAATTTGTTTGTGAAAATCTTATACATGGTCGTAAGACATAATTCTCCATCACCCGTTTTTTTACTTCTTGAAGTTGTAAAGTGCCAATCATTGCACGCAATTTTCCAAATATCACGCACTGAATAACATCCTGATAGCAGCATATCCCACATTTTTCTTACCAAGTCGAAACGCTCAGGATCGATAAGAATCTTTTTCTCACCCTTTAGAGCATAGTAATCATTCATATATCCAACAGGAGCCATACCAGGTCGATGCCCTTTTTCACACTTCTTTATCATACCTCTCATTACATCTTTACTTAACTTATCTGAGCTATATTTAGACTGTGAAAGAGCAAAAGCTAACATCATTTTGCCTTCCGGAGAATTATCGAAATGATAGGATGCAAACTTTAAATCTTTAAGGACACCTGTGTCTAGAAAGTGAATTATTTGGGCTCCGTCGAGAGGATTTCTTGAAAGTCGTGATGGGTCCCAGGCCGCAATGCCATCAGCTTCACCCTCTTGAATTCTAGCTAGCATTTCAGCGAAAAGTGGCCTGTTGTATGGCTTGAATGCGCTCTTGGATTCTTCAAACACTTTTACGATTTCTAATTCAGGAAATCGCTTCTTTAGTTCATCCTTTTGGGATTCAATAGATAGAATTTGTCTATCTTTTTCTTCTGTGGATTTTCGGAGGTAGAGGAAGTATTTCATATTAAGGATATTAATACCCAAGAAGGGCAACTCAGGCTGCCCCACTAGTCCAAACGGATTTTGTGAGCTGAGTTACCCATTTTGAGCAACAAAACTAACCGTTTAGATAGTGGAAATGGGACAGCGATGTAAATGTATATTATTTTTTGGGACTAATAAAGTGAACTTCAACTTCAAGTTTTTCTAATCGTTCTTCAAGATCTGCGCTTTCAATAGCTTTGATTAAATGTGAAGCTAAATAACCCACACAATTCGCTATCTTAACATCAAGTTTTCCAGCCCTAACTTCGTTGATAGTAGATTCCAGAAGATCAGCAATATCTTTGCTTGTTTTTACACTTTTTTCTCCTGTGATCACTAAAGCTTCTTTATAGCTATGCTTTCCACCTTTTGATGTTGCCAATTGCCTTTCTACTTCCATATCAGGGGAATGTGTAAAACAGTAGTCACCAATTATTAAAGCATTTGCTCCACACTGCTCTCCATCCGTTTTTAAGTATTTGCACTGCATGAGACTAGTTATAAATGAATAATATGAGTTCATCGTCAGATATATTGCTATATGAAGCGGATTTTACCCCGGCAACTTCTTCAAGTTCTTTATTGCTCATCGATAGTATCCAAGAGCCATGTCTTTGCTTCATGATGGGATTATTTTGCAGGCTGGTCTCTAATTTATTTATACGGCTCTGTATTGTCATAATTTGGTTACTTAAGTAATGGGGTATACGTCCTTCACTCCTTCACTTGTTCACTTTTGATCTGTTATTTTTTGGTGAATGAACAAGTGGTGAAGGAGTGAACTTAAAATGGTAGAGAGTCATTGTCGCTCTTCGTTGGAGTTGTTAACCAATCTTCAGTTTCTTTAGCAGCATTCTGTAGCTCACGATAAGCAGAGCGTTTGATAAGATCTAAGATCTTTGACTTGGATATTTTATATCTCCATCGGCCTTTATCTGGACCTGAACTTATTCTTTCGCGCTCTTCGCTTTTACTTACTATCTTATGTACTTTCAATAATTTCCCAACACTACTTGGAGTAGCCGAATACTGAGATTGATTGCTCCATGAAGAGTAATCTGTTTCCTCATCAGAATCTTTCATTCCAGTAGCCACATTTATATGGTCAACAAGGGCAGAATTTGTGAAATTGATTTCATTGACCTGTGTACCGATTCTGCACTTATCCAAAAGAAATGAGTAAGCTATATAAACTCTGTCGTTATCCTTTGAATCTTCTTCGTCAATCACCTGTTTCTCCATTAAGTATTGTTTGACTTTATCATCCTGATCAAACTCTTTTTCGACTGCTAAAATGATCGAAAGAATATCTGCATTTCTTCCAAATATTTCAGACTGACTTAGTTCTTCCTGAACAGATTGGAAATGATTCAAGAAAGATCTACCCTGCAGTAATGTATATACAAATATGTCATCTCTAAGTTTCTCAATACGTTTTAGATCCTCAACATTCATTCCGTTTATGTTCTTTGTCGATCTATTGCCACGAACAGTATGAATCGTTACACATCGACTATTTAGAGAAGAACTGAGTTGAACTCTATTCCCACTAAATGTTTTAGTGGAGAAAGTCTGAAAAACCTGGATTTGATCCTTGGTCTTCTTCTGATTCATGTTCGTAATTTCATAAGTCCCACCTGCATAGAAACCCGTGTCTAGTACGCCCAGAGCTTTTTTCCTTTCGTCTTTTTGAGTAAAAACTTTATCAAATTCATCTATATTAACAGTGGATTGGAGACAATGAATTTTCCTAGCTAAAACCGGGATTGTAATCTGTCCAACAAAGCAACCGTTATACTGCAATAATGCCATAACGCGTTGCAAAGTGCTCTTACCACTACTCACAAAACCCTCTAAAAGAAGATAGAAAGTACTTCCTATTGAGCCAATTAAATAACTTTGAATTATGTGAGCTGCAACGATTCGCCTCTCCTCTTCACAATAAAAGTCATAGTAATCGTAAAGGACAGATGTGAGATCTTTATATAGTTTTTCCTTATCTGGAAGACTTCTTTCTACTACTGCACGGAAAGCATCAGTTGAGGCAGAATAGACTAAGCCAGATTTAAATTCAAGATTGGGACCATTCAAGAACCTATATGTTTTCTCTCCAAAGATAAAATAATGGCCGCTTTTATCACTTTCAACCTGTAGACTCAAACCGTCATCGAATAAAATAAATGGCTTAAATTCTTCTTCGTATTGGACGAAAACTATTTGATAGCACTTACCGGCAATTTGGCCATTCAGATAAATGAACTGATCATTGGATTGTTTATCCGAGATGTATTCCAGAATAATATTCATTTTAATTTAATTATTTAAAGAAGGATTCGATTAACTTGATTCACGACGGCGATGATTTCACAGTCTTCTTTGATGTGATGAACGATCTGTATCTCACATTTCTTTCCAAGAAATTGATCTAACTCGAACTCACTGCTTCCTGACTCTTCTTCAGTTGGGATATCTCCTAAAAGTGGCTTTATGAATTTTGCTACAAGATTGCCGGTCGGGTGGAGTGTTTTTGTATAGTAAGCCGAGATCGTAGCTTTTTTATCTGATTTGTCGGGAAATCCGGAATCAAGAAATTCAAAAATTACTCTTATCTGCTCCTTCTGGTTAAATTTATTGGTACCGAGCTGCATATCTTTAATCAAGACTTCATAACAGCCTTCAGAGATAAGGATTTGGTTGTAGAAAGGAATTGAAAACTTTGACATATTGTTTATTGTTAAAAATTATAAAAGGGTTTTGATATTATCTGTGCCTAGCCCAGTAGGCATAAAATGTATAGCCGGCAAATGGGCGCGTGCCGTGTACAACATGCCGACGATGACTTGCTGTTGAGTTGCGAATTGCTGGATGATTTAGGATTTTTTGGATATAATTGTTGTGCATTTTTAAGGGGTTAAAGTATCGAGCTTGCAAGGCAGGTAATTCGACCCCTTTTAAGGTGGTTTGTTGGCATCAATTTGGCTGGCTGGTATAGGTCTATAAAAAATATTCAAAAGAGTAAGTAATGAGTGGCCCAATTCCTCAGCCTCTTCTTCAGTGATAGATTTCCCGAAGTCCTTTAGGTAGGCTTCTTGAAAGTCCCGGATTGTTTCGGGTTTTAACATTTCAGAATTGGTTACTATAAAGCTTTTCCTTCAAAACTCGGATACACAAAATAAGTTTACGTGCATCTACCATTACTTCAGGATCATCTTCTCCAGAAAAACTAAAATTATGAAGTACTTGCTCTCTTTCAGGCCTATCACAAAATACAAATTCTTTCTTTTTTGGATTATCCAAAGGAGTGATATTTACAAGTTCAAACCCCTTGCACAAAAGATATGCTGATGTATTGAAAGAACTTGTTTTCCAGTAACGACCATCGTCTTTTTCTATTATTTTCATATTTATAATTAAAAAGTATGGTTATATGCTAAAAGAGAACTGACCCTTAATCAGCCCATAATCAATCCTGTCTAACAGGGTAAAATATTACCTTAATCCCTTAATCTAATTTTCTTGTCCTAGGTATAGGCCTCCGTTTTCCGTAGAAAGAAATTTTTCACAAAATGTTTCTGGGAGTTGAGTATTTTGTGAATTGGCATGTTTTTTAAAAGCATTTAGAATTCCATTCCTATTTTTTTGAATTGTTTGAAGGCAATGCCCGTATTCTTCTTTAAATTTTGTATGTAATACTTCTGCGGATAAGTAGAGGGATTTTTGTTTTCTTCCCACGTCAAAAATCCTAATGGGTATCTTATTTTTCATTAACGCACGAACATTATATGAATTAAATCTTAAATACCCAGAAGAAAAACTGATTTTATTCTTTCCATCACTCCATAGAACTAGTTCCTCGGCATCTGATATGTCTTTAATACCCTGAAAAGGTGGAAGAAGTAAGAAATTATGAATAGTGGTCAGTTTAAAAGAATAAATGTGTGCTTCATTAAAAAAGTATTGTGCGTATTCATAAAGAAACTTATGCCCGATGGTCACAAGTTGATATACATCATCTAGTAATTGCCAAGCTCTATACCTTCTGCCGAGTAAAGATTCCCTAAATCTCTTAAGTTCTGCTAAGGCAATAGAATAAGTCATCGGTACTTTTACATCTCCTTCATTACGCATTTTTGCCTCTTCATTTTTAAACTCTAAGTAGTCTTGAATTAATATCTGTTGGCCAGAACCTACCAATTCTCTACAAATATCAATAATACAGCTGAACATAAGCTCAAGAGCTTGTTTGTTTTCCCAACCATCGCCGATAGGACTATGCCTCCATTCCCGATCGTAAATTTCATTCGACTTATAACGATTAAAATTATTAAAAATCTGTGTAAAATTATTAGAGCTCAAGCCATTATCTTCAATACGCTTCATTATTTCTAATAGAATTATATCAAGATCTGTCATTGCAATCTTCTGTAGAGATTCGAAAGCTTTAAGATTATTAGCTGCATCATGCTGCAAGAGTCCTATCGCTTCAAATTGTTTAGCATAATCAATGTAATCATGAATACGTTCAGCGAGTATACTTCCAGTCCTAAATTCGGCGCTTAAAGGTCCATCTGATTGAAGTGGATTTTTGATCACTTCTAAAATCACATGAAAACGTCGATTTAACTCATCTGGATCTAGCATTTTTATATTCATATTTAACAAATGCATTTTGAAGAAATGCTATTATTTGTCAATAATAACGCTTGATACTTACAGTAACTTTGAAACATCTATCTTATAGATCTTGGCAAAGTCTTTAAGCTCCAATACGTCTATACGTCTTTGATGATTCTCTACCTTAGAAATGAAAGACTGAGGTTTATTAAGGGCCACTGCAGCCTGCAACTGAGTAAATCCAGAAGCAATTCTGGCCTTCCTAAGGCGCTCGATCATTAACCTGTAATCTTTGGAATGTATACTGCTCATGAAGGGAATGTTAAATCCCCTTTTGGAATATCCCAAAATCGGATATGGTATGCTTAATTTACTTAGTACAAATTAATATTGTATGTTTTCAAAAATTCTCAGTATTATCATTGGAGTGGGCGTTTTTTGCTCTTACTACCTCGGTTATAATCTTTTTGGTTCTGTGCTTTTAATTTGGCTCTTCTTCCGTGCTTCAGAAGTTCACTTGGCCTTGTTGGGTAAAGGAATTTTCACACTAACTAATGAACTGCTACCTGAGAGATCTTGTAACTGCCGCATTGATGTCGATATAGATCTAGTAAATGTCTTTAAACATCCAGCAATAAGTCAACTTCATAAGGTTTTAAATAAAAGCAAATTAATCAAAGCAAAAGATCCAGAAAAGTGGAAAACTCAACTACTTGAAAATTACAAAAAAAAGTATGGGAAAGATTCTACAATTGAAGAATTAAGATTTAACATTAAGGGTAATTTACTTTGGAAGAATGGTGAGGTGGACTTTGATGACAGACTTTATCATTCTATAGTAATACCATATCTGGATGTAAAAAATGCTGCTAGTGAGCCTAGATGGATTACAGAGGCTATTGAGTTACGACTTTTTATGGTGAATGGTTTGTTAAAACTTGAGATTGGTGAATATCCTAAGAGCTTAACACCCCATCTCTTCAAGAAAGAAGGCTTAGCGGTGTTTCAAACATATGAACACATATCAAGTTTTCCTTTAATGTATTTCTCCTACGAACACAAAATACCATCAAAGTTTTTAAATCTTTGCTTATATGCAACAGATTCATATAAGCAATCTCTCGTCGTTAATAACAGAAAAGATTCGTGGAAAGATTGGAAAGATATTAACAAAGAAATGAAACAATATTCATATGTATGTAACCTATCAGATGAGAATATTGATGATATGGGCGAATGGGATAGAATCGTCAAAAATTTTGAGGAAAAGAAAGCTAAAATGCTAGAAAAGGAGAGATTTATGGACCCGTTCGGCAATGATGATGAGTATTATGGCCCCTCAATAAGTGATTATAGTTTTAATTATTACGGTCCATATTTTAGTATATTTGTACTTAATAATAATGGTTTAAAAACATATAGAGAAAAGGGATATGCAGATTTTTATCAGGAAAGACCTTAAATATAAGTGATGACTAAATTTTATTCTTCTATTCATTACATAAGGATCTTAGGAATATTTATAATTTTTGGTGCATTGTTTAGTGTTAACCTAAATTATGTCTTAGCAACAAGTGGGGCATGTTCTTATCATGGAGGAGTAAATTGTAGTGCGGGCCCTGATTATTCTGATGGTAGTGTTATTTGTGAGGATGGATGGGAAGATAGTTCTACAAGCTACTGGGAAACAGAGATGTGCTATGATGAAAGTTCTACTTTTACATCTGATTATATTTGGTATCAGCTTTTAACTTATGGAAAAGCAAAAGCGAATATCATTAACAATATTTTATCTTCCTATTCAGATGAAGAACTAATAAGCCAACTACAAGCAGAGTCAAGGAATATATGGAGAGATTGGGCGCTTATGCCTAATGATTCTGAAAATAGCGAATACAAACATTTGATTGATTTAGCTTTCGGAGTGATAATACAAGATTTAGATTTAAAAATAAGTAAACTAGGAACAACCTCTCTATTTGAAGGTGCGTGCAATGATTCCAATGGAATTTATGATTTAACTAATGGTTCATGTTATACACCAAGTTATTTTGGTATACTTCAACCAGGTGAAGGTTGGACATGCCCTGAAGGTTATTCATATGATAACCAAAAGCTCGACTGCTTTTTAGATAGTCCAACTTTTTCAGATTTAGAGGCAAATAATATTAACTTCAATGCAATCATCTATCTGTATAAAAATGGAATTGTAAGTGGTTACGAGGATGGGACATTTAAACCTAATGCAATGATTAACAGAGCTGAACTTCTAAAAATTCTAGTTGAAGGTAAAGATATAAATCCAGATCAAACCATATATTCTAATTGTTTTCCTGATGTCACAGATGACTGGTATGCAAAGTATGTATGTTACGCCAAGCAAGAAGGATGGGTTAGCGGCTATCCAGATGGTACTTTTAGACCTGCAAGTACTGTCAATAAAGTGGAAGCATTAAAAATGCTGCTAAATTCTCAATCTACTGAGTTGGTTGGGACATATCAGACTAAATTTGAAGATGTTGATACTGCAGAATGGTTTGCACCATATGTATTTACCGCAGAATCACTTGGTCTCCTTGAAGAATCTTCTGGAGATTTTCTTCCGAATGGAGAGATGAAGAGAGCAGGTATAAGTGAAAATCTTTATAGACTCCTGACATTATAAAAGAGACCCCAAATGACACGATATAAGAAATTAGGATTATATCTAGTAACTTTAGATTGATATGGCTAAAAATATGTTCACCTTTGATGACTATATTGGACAAATAATAAAAGCCAAGGCATACCAATTAATAGAGGATAAATTTAAACCACTTAATGATGTAATAAAAATGTACAATGAGCATTTTAATAATTATGGTGCACATGCAAACTTGCACACTGCAGTAGTTAATACTGCTGTATCTGATGGGAAAGATAAACTAATTGTTAATTTTTTTGATGTGATGGGCTCTATGGTTGTTAAAAATAAATTGTTAATTATCGCAGATATTATGTGGGGTTTTTGTGACGCAATTATTAAACTAAGAGTGGATAATAAGATACTTCCACTAAAAGAAGGGGCGGCAGAAAAAGTTGAGGAATTTCATAGAACCATTAATAAACTTCAAAGAAACTGATAAATGTGACTCACACACTGAATTTGCAATTAAAGAATGTTTAGAATACTTGTGGAGAATTCTAAACTTTTACCTAATATAAAATTAGTTCTAACATCCTCCACCACGGAGCTCCAAAGTGTGCTAAAGTACCTTTGATGGAGAAAAATTGTAAACACTGTGGTAAGGGCTTCACGGTTTTTCCGGAAGATATAAAATTCTATGAGAGTATTTCGCCGACTTTTAACAATGAACAATTTACAATACCTGCTCCAACATTATGTCCTGAATGCAGACGTCAACGGAGAATGAGTTTTCGCAATGAACGGAGTCTTTATAAGAGAAAATGTGATCTTACAGGCCGTGAAATTATCTCTGTTTATTCGAATGACAAGCCATTCAAGGTTTTTCAGCACAAAGAATGGGAAAGCGATGCATGGGATCCAATGGATTATGGGCGAGAATACGACCCGACTCGATCTTTTTTTGAACAGTTTTCAGAACTGCAAAAACTTGTTCCAAAGAAAGCACTGCATATTCCCGACAACATGATTAACTGTGATTTCTGTAATTATGGTGGAAATTCCAAAGATTGTTATTTATGTTTTGCACCGTGGGAGAGCCAAAACTGTCTTTATTCACGTGTAGCTTTCGCCTCTCAACTTGATGTTGATGGCGAGGCTAATCTTATGTGCAGCTATACTTATCAATGCATAAGTTGCGTGAACTGTTACGAATCTTTTTATTGCCAGTTTTGTGAAAATTGTCAAAACAGCTCCTTTTTAATTGATTGCAGTTCTTGCAAAAATTGTTTTGGATGTATCGGGCAAAAACATAAAGAATATATGTTTCTTAACGAACAATTGAACAAAGAAGAGTATGAAGAAAAAACTCGTGGCATACTTGCATCAGCAGAAAAACTAGCTGAATTTAAGGAGAAATTTGAAGAAATAAAAGCAAAAGCAATTTACAAATATGCTCGTAATACTAATACGGAAAATTGTACTGGTGATATTTTGAGAAATTGCAAAAATTGTTTTGATTCATATGATCTTTTTGACCAACAAGACAGCCGCTATTGCGAACTTGGAGGCGCTCAAACCACCAACGTGCATGACTCTACAATTGCAGGACTGAACATGGTGAACGGCTATGAACAAATCGGTTCGGCGAGCTGTCATGACAGTGCTTTTATGGTTTACGTAACTGCAGACCAGGATTGTTATTACTGTATTTCTTGTCGTAATTGCAAAAATTGCTTTGGCTGTGAAGGGCTAAAATATAAGGAATATTGCATACTGAATAAACAATATAGTAAAGATGAATATGAGGAGCTCATGACTGTGATAATAAAAAATATGATTGAATCTGGTGAGTGGGGAGAGTTTTTCCCTACTGCAATTTCTCCTTATGCTTACAACGAATCTTTGGCATATACTTATTTTCCTTGTACAAAAGAAGAAGCCGAAAATGAAGGATGGCAGTGGAAAGAAATTGAAGATAATGTGCGTTCCATTTCGGAATCTGAAGATTTAAAAATCTGCTTGGAATGCAATAAGCACTTTAAATTGATTAAACAAGAAAAAGACTTCTACCAAAAATATAGCATTTCTACTCCACAAAAATGCCCAAACTGCCGATACATAGAAAGAGTTCAATCAATGCCACTAATGCAATTTTGGAACCGCCAGTGCATGAATGCTGATTGTCAAAATACTTTTCAAACCTCCTACGCTCCTGAAAGGCTAGAGACCGTTTATTGTGAGAAATGTTATCTTGAGGCTGTTTATTAGATTAAATTATCGTCAGAACTTAAAAAACTGATTTTTGTCGTTAGTAACTGCTGACAGCATTTGTTTTACATATTTTAAGATAAGGTTTAAATAGTGATTATTATCTTGTTAATTATCACTTACAATGAATAAACAATTTCAGACAGAACAAATAGAGAATGAAGATTTAAGCTTCTTAATTCCACGCTTGGAAAAACTTGGATTTGCAGAAGATGAAGTGTTGGAGTTAATTTCTGAATATAAGAAGTATTTAATTCTTAGACTTCATCATGCAGGTGAGCTGCCGATGTATTCCCTACCAATTGATAAAGTTTGGCATGCTCATATTTTAGATACTCGAGCGTATCGTGAATTTTGCGATAGAGTTTATGGAAGCTATTTAGATCACAGGCCATATACAAAAGTTGAATTTAACTCGCGTTTACCAGAATATAGCTCTACAACTTTAGCCTTATACAGGGAGGTTTTTGAAAAAGCTGAGCCTCAGTGCTGGCATATTGTTTAAAAATCTGTAAATATAGCATCAATTAAAGACTGCAGAATTAAATGTTAAAACCCTGCCAAAACTGCCAAGTATCATTCGAGATTGATGACACCGAGTCGGCTTACTATCAGCGAATTTCGGTGCCAGCACCGGTGGATTGTCCAAAGTGCAGGCTTGTGCGGAGACTAACTGAGCGAAATTCAAAGAATTTGTTCTATAGAAATTGTGATTTATCAGGGAAAAAGATTGTGTCGCAGTATTCGCCAAGTGTGCCTTTTCCGGTTTATGATCAGAAAATTTGGTGGAGTGATGAATGGGACGCAATGAATTACGGAGTCGATTTTGATTTTGGGCGGCCGTTTTTTGAACAATTTGAAGCGCTGCGAAATAGAGTTCCACAGATGTCTGTATTTGTGATTGGAGACACGCTGGAAAATAGCGATTTCACAAATTGCACCGGGTATTTGAAAAATTGCTATCTGATTGGCGAAGCAGATTATGATGAAGATTGCTATTTTTCTAACCGAATTTATTACTGTAAAAATACTTTCGATTGTTCAACTATTTATGAGAGTGAACTTTGCTACGAATGCATTGATTGCTCCGGCTGCCAAAGGCTTAAATATTCTCAAGATTGCAAAAATTGTCACGATAGTTACTTTTTGAAAGACTGTATTGCTTGTCAGGATTGTATTGGCTGCGTGAATCAGCGCCAGAAGCAGTACATGATTTTTAACAAGCAGTATTCAAAGGAAGAATACTTGGCAATGAAGGCGGATTTGAATTTAGAAAGTTCGTCTGGTTTGGGAAATTTGCGGGAAAAATGTGAGGAGTTTTTCAAAACTCAGCCTGTGCGAGATTTACACGAGGAACAAAATCAAAATTCGCTAGGTGATCATTTGTACAACTCAAAAAATAGCTCTTGGTGTTTTGATTCTAGAGATTTAGAAGATTGTAAATATTGTGCACGATTGATTGGACCGGTTAAAGATTGCATGGATTATACTTCTTGGGGTAGCAAAGCCGAGTTAGTTTATCAATGTACTGCTACCGGCGACGGCGCTTATAATTTGAAATTTTGCAGTACTTGCACAACGAACAATTCAAACATGGAATATTGTTTTTCATGCACGGGTTGTGATGAAGTTTTTGGATGCGTGGGCTTAAAGCGAAAAAAATTCTGTATTTTTAATAAGCAGTATTCAGAAAAAGAGTATCGAGCTTTGAAAGCAAAAATTATTTCTCAAATGACTGCATCAGGCGAATATGGTCAATTTTTCCCAAAAAATTTATCTCCTCATGCATACAACGACACTTTGGCGATGGATCTTTTTCCACTCAGCAAAGAAGAAGTTTTGGCGGCTGGATACAAATGGCGAGACGTGGAGGATGCCGTAAAATCTGATGCAAATTTAAGCTGCTCTGATTGTAATAAGAGCTACAAATTGATCCCACAAGAGATTGATTTTTATGCGCAGAACGGAATTCCACACCCACAAAATTGCCCACTTTGCAGACACAAAGCTCGACAGAAAAAACGAAATCAAATTGATTTGGCGCAAAGAAATTGTGATAAATGCTCAAAACAAATTATGAGCACTGTTGACCCTAATCAAACTGAAAAAGTCTTCTGCAAGGATTGTTATTTAGCAGAGGTTTATTGATGGGAATAAATCATAGTACCAATTTATCCTCGCTGGCTTTGCGATCGATCACTACTTTTTCTTTAGAGGCCATTTGATCAATCATTGCTTTATCTGCACGAGCTTTTTGATCAATTGCATCTTTGTCTGCTACAGCTTTTTGGTCAACCGCAGTTTTATCTGCTGTGGCTTTTTTATCTATCGCAGCTCTGGCTGTTGATTTCATAGGTTCATCCATAGACTTGATGTTAATAAATAATTTTTACTAATTATACAAGCTTCGCCTCTTCCCAAAAGTGATTGAAAATATTATTGCGGAAGAAGTGGGCGATATCTTTGTTCTCAATGATTGTGCAACTTTTTTTATTTTCTTTAAGCGATTTAATTGCCACCGTATCGTCCCAAAGAAAGAAGCCAGATTCGGAGCCTTGGTTCTGCAAAAGAATTCGCAAATCAATTTTGTATTTATCTTTTTGTGCAATTATTTTATCAGCAAAATCACAGGGTGGATAAATCATTCGGGATTTAATACCAAGAGCCGCCTGTCGGGCAAAATAGCTCTCGTAATATTCTTCACCAAGCAATTTTGTGAAAACCATTGTGTTGCTGAAAATCAGGATCTCAGTTTTGGATTGTAAACTATCTTCCAACATTTTTTTGAAACCATCAGTTTCTTCATAAAGTTTCACAACAGTCACTTCATGTTTAATTACTGGAATTGAATTTAGTAAATCAGAAATATATTCAACATCCGTTTCTAAAGATTTCAATTCTGTATGACGTTGGCCAATAATTTTGAGCAATATATCCGGGCTCTCCGCTCCAATGAATCGCTTCTTTCCTTTTCTGATTTCGAAGAGGAATCCTTTCTCAATTAGTTGTTGAACACAGTAGTGAATGCTAATACGATTCGACTTTAACTTTCTTGAAAGCTCCTGAATTGAGGTGTTCCCAGAAACCAGAACCTCAATATATGTAAGGCTCTCACTACGATTACAGCCAAAGCGCTTAAGGAAGGCAACAATGCGAAGTTGGTCTGAATTTGAAATCATAATATATTTTAATTTCCATTATAGAGCAGAATATCGAAATGTAGAAACGTTTTTTTAAAAAAAAAAAATACTTTTACCCATATATAAGCCGTTTTTTTAAGATTTATTTTTTGTTTTTTGCCTATTCTTAGTTGATATCTATGAATGGAGATACAGTTGATTTGCTTTATAAAGCAGGAACGCAAGCCAGTAAATACTCTATTTCTTAATTTAATCCTTATGAAATCAGATAACTACAATCAAGGCGGCAATCCTCAAGATGAGGAGAAGAAAGATGGAAAGGATGAAGAACAAGATAATGGCCAGGATGATGAAAAATCCGATCCATTAGTTGAGGATCCGGAAAATCAAGACCCAGTAAAAAAAGACAGAGATGAAGATGAAGAGGATGAACATAAAATGATGTAATCCGCATTAAACCTGGCATTTCTATATAAAAGCGATGCCAGGAGCCATACTCAATAATCCAATCAATATTTATGGAAACCATAACTTTGGGTTTATTCCATTCTCAAGAGAGTGCGGAAAATGCCATAAATGAATTGAGTCGCAATGGCATTTCATCAAAAGACATATCAATTGTTATGAGAGATGAAGTCACCGCTAAAGAAGTATGTGAAAGCACAGGAGCAATTTTATGTAGATTAATCGGGCTTAGCCTGCCTGAAAATGACGCTCTAATTTATGAAAGAGATATTAATAGCGGTTCAATTTTGCTTGGGATTTCAACTACTGACGCCACAATAAAAAAAATTCTTGAAAATAATGATGCGAGCCAGGTTCGGTCAATTGATAGAGTTTCTAAGTAAATTAAATATTTATTTTTTAAACACCTTATATATGCTTTGGACAATTTTCATCATTCTCCTAGTGCTTTGGGCACTTGGTTTAGTTACAGCCAATGTATTCGGAGGATTTATACACATTTTACTTGTCATAGCCGTAGTGGTCTTGTTGATAAGACTCATTCATGGTCAAAAAGTTTTATAATTATTTAAACCCCAAATTTTATGTCAGAAGTATTCGTTAGTCCAAATGGTAGTGATTCAGGAGCAACATTATTAGTGATTGTTCTGATTATTGCAGTTTTGATTGGAGGTGTATTCGCCTATAGCAATGGTTGGTTCATGAACGGTGCAAAAGATGAAAATACAGAAATAAATGTTACAGTTCCAGATTCTTCAAATGAAGATAAAGTTGTGCCAACTATGGGTGAAACAAGCGTGACAAATTATTAAAATTTTAACCTAAAAACCGATGAATACTCATGATGGAAAACATGGAATGAGTCCATTATCAACTGGTTTGGGCCTGGCAATTGCTGTGGCCCTTGGGGCATCGCTTGGAATTCTCTTTGCCCCAAAGAAGGGTAGTGAAACTCAAAAAGATATTTCAGAAAAAGCCTCCCTACTAGCGAAAAAATTCAAAAAAAGTCGCGGGGAGGTTCAAGAATCAGTTAAAAATATTTTTGGAGAAGTCACTAAAGAACTTGAAGAAAGTTACCTAGAAGTGCACGGAAATATTTTAGCTTCCTTAGATAATATTAAAGATGAAGCTGATCTGACTCAGAAAAAATATAATGAGATCGTACAAAATGCCGTTGATGACTTATCTAAAGATAAAGAATGGGCAGAAAAATCTATTAAGGGTCTAATAAAAGATCTGCAGAAAGAATGGAAATGAGTCCGAAATAATGGCTTGTAGATGCCATTGCTTAGTTACTTAATATGTGTAAACTGTAAGGCTTATAGTCTCACCGCAAAAAAAATATATGAAAATGTTAAATAAGTTTTTCGCAGTAATGTTGGCTGCTGTTTGCATGTTTGGAATTACCGGACTTGCATTAGCAGCCACTGCAGCAAACCTTGCTACATCTGATAATTTTGCTGTTCTAGCCGGATCAACAATAACGAATACAGGATCAACTGTTGTAAATGGTGATTTAGGCTTAAGCCCGGGCAGTTCTGTCACTGGCTTTCCGCCAGGAACAATAAATGGCATTCAATATATTGCTGAATCAGTAGCAGCTCAGGCTCAACTTGATCTAGTGACAGCATACAACGTGCTTGTTGCGCAAAGTTCGTCTGCAATGATTGCGACTGAACTGGGTGGAGCAACGGTGAATTCTGGAGTCTATGATTCTGCAGACGGCACATTTGCCATAACAGGAACTCTAACTCTTGATGCTCAGAATAATCCTGATGCAGTATTTATTTTCAAAACAAGTTCTACACTGATTACAGCAGACTCTAGCATTGTGAATCTTTTAAATGGGGCTCAAGCTTGCAATGTCTTTTGGCAAGTTGGTAGCTCTGTAACACTTGGAACAAACTCAACTTTTAAAGGAAATATCTTAGCTATGGCCTCCGCAACAATTACAACAGGTGCAAATGTTGAAGGCAGAGTATTAACTCGAGATGGAGCTGTAACATTAGATACAAGTACAATTACAAAACCAAGTTGTGCCGTGGCACCGGTGATTGTTGCTCCAGTTAATTCAGGTGGTGGAGCGCCAACAGGTGTATTTACCCCAAATGTAACAAGTACTGGAACTAGCTCAATTAGTGAGCCTGAAATTGTTGAAGTGATTGTTTTGTCTGAAATTGAGGAGGAAGAAGAAGAGATTGTTGAAAGTACAGGTCCAACTTTTACCGGCTTCGAAGATTTAATCACGCCGACTGTAAAAATCTCGACAACAGATACTTCAAGCCCACGTTTACCAAATACAGGTTTTGATCCAAACTAATTTAAAATGGGGATTTCTGGTATTAGCTCTAACAACGAGTTTAATGCTTATTCCCGAATCTAAAGTTGTAGACGCTGATGAGTTATTGCCGGTGCCTGAAATAATTGGAGAACCATTGTTCATAAAAATTCCGGAGATTAATCTAGAAGCTGCTATTGAATCAGTTGGATTAACTGAAACCGGATCAATGGATACGCCGAAACTTCCAATGAATACCGCTTGGTATAATTTAGGAGTTCGCCCGGGTGAAATTGGTAGTGCAGTGATTGATGGTCATGTGAACTGGAAATATGGTGCTACTGCGGTGTTTGCGAATCTAGATAATGTAAAAGTCGGGGATAAAGTTACTGTGGAAGATAATAACGGGAAACTGATTGATTTTATTGTGCGTGAAATTCGAACTTATCAACACGATGATGATGCCTCAGATATTTTTTCTTCAAGCGATGGGAAATCTCACCTTAATATTATTACTTGTGCCGGAGCTTGGAATAAGAACCTGAAAATTTATTCAGAACGCTTAGTTATATTTACAGATAGAATTGCGAATTCTTAAAGATCTAGAGTATCTCCAAAGTTCGGAATGAAGACTTCGTCGTCTTTTCTACCAGCTTCGAGCAAAGATTGCTTCAAAGCACCTTGAGAATCTTCTTCTCCGTGGACAAGAATGATTTTCTTTAATCCATCAACTTTGCTGATGTAATCTAGTAGATCATTTTTATCGGCATGAGCAGAGTATGCATTCATAATTTTTATTTGCATACCAACATGCACAGGTTTACCGAAAATTTTAACCTCTTTCTGTTTATCAACAATTTTTCTACCCAATGTGTTTGCAGCCTGATAACCAACAACAATTAATGTATTTTTGTGATCAGAGATATTGTTTTTTAGGTGATGCAAAATACGTCCATGTTCCATCATTCCTGAAGCTGAAATAATAATCGCAGGACCGTTTAAATTATTTAAAGCCTTAGATTCTTCAACTGAAGTCACGTACTTCAAGAGATTAAACTTGAAAGGATCTTCGTTTTTATCTAAGAAATCAGTGTGAGTTTCTTGATCAAGAACTTGAGGATTGGCACGGAAAACTTGAGTTAAATTTACAGATAAAGGTGAATCAACAAAAATCGGTAGATTTTCAGGTATTCTGCCTTCATCGGATAGTTTGTGAAGTGCATATATAATTTCCTGAGTTCTACCGAGAGAAAATGCCGGAATTAAGATTTTTCCACCCCTAGCTACTGTTTTTTTAACAGTATCTTCAAGGTCTTTTTCAGCATCATTAAGTGAATCATGTAGACGATTTCCGTAAGTCGATTCAATCATCAAATAATCCACTTTTTCAACCTGATAAGGATTTTGAATCAGAGGCATATTAACTCGACCAAGATCACCAGTATAAGCTAGAGTTTTTTCTACTCCGTTTTCTTTCATAGTAAGTACTGTAATTGCAGACCCAATAATGTGACCTGCTTCATGAAAACAAGCTGAAACCTCAGGTGTTATCATTAAACATTCTTCGTAAGATACAGGTCTAATCAGTGGCAAAGTGGCATGAACATCTTCTGTAACGTAAAGTGGTTCAACAAGCTCCTCACCCGCTGCCATCTTTTTTTCGTTCAAATATTCAACTTCAACTTCTTGAATGTGAGCAGAATCAAGCAACATATATGCTAGTAGCTCTGCTGTTGGTTTTGTACAATAAATTGGACCATTAAAACCCTGTTTTACCAGGTTTGGAAGATTTCCTGAGTGATCAATGTGCGCATGTGAAATTATTACAATATCGATTTCTTTTGGATCGAAGCCGAAATTCTTGTTTCTATCAACTTCATCTTTACGTCGACCCTGATAAAGGCCGCAATCCATAAGGATTTTCTTGCCTGCAACTTCAACAATATGTCTTGAACCTGTAACCTCCTTGGCTGCTCCGTAGAAATGTAATTTCATGTTTGACTTGATTAAATCTGAATATTATATCATATTCTCCTCTAATTTAAAAGCTCATGACTAAGAGAGAATATATAAAGGATGAATTCGTAATATTAGATGGTAAATCTTCTGGATCCTTCCAAGAAGGTGACAACCTTTATATGATTGATGATACTCCTGATGAAGATCCTTTTATAGAATCATATAGTGGATCAGAAGAAATTAAGGTTTACATGAGGGAAATCCGTGTTCGACTTCATGAAGCGAGTGGAAAGCCGTTTATTACTTTAAACCCTAAGCTTGGGATGGAACTGACTTTTTTGAAACCCGAACATAAGGTTTATGTGCATGCAAGTCATCGTGGATTTGAGAATGTAAAGAATGATAATGAGAGGAAAAAACATACCGGTATTGATGATTCATTTAGAGAAGCACTTACAAAATTAGTCGCCGCAAGAGAAGCAAATAATGCGAGGGAAGCGATAACTCTGATTGGGAAAATGTCTAAGAGCTTAAAGCTTGTAAGTAGTGAAAAAAATGCAGGTAGAATCATAATGGGTATTCAAGCTAATTTACTTGATGATGTTCAGCCATTTGCTAAGGATTTTAAGAAAATTTTGAATCAAGCTCAGTATATAAAAACAGATGCTGACAGCATTGAGAATGAAATTACTTTTAATGATTCTAGCTCGGCCATTAAAGCATTTTTAATAATTAGCAGATATTGCGACCCATATATTGCAAAAAATGATTTCTTTCAGGAGTTCATTTCAAAGGTAAGAATTGATTCGGCCAAAATTGACGGGAAAATTGTAGGACCAACACAAAAAGGTCCTATATGGGCATTCACTGTTGAGTTTAAATTAAAGTGAGGCGGGTTGTGGCTCACCTTTATTAACCAAATTGACCGGAATTTCTTTCACTGTCACAACTCCGTGGTCAAGTTTTACTGCAAGCACAAGGCCTTTTTGCGTTTCTTTTGACCAATATTGATCAAATACAAAATTTCCCAGCGAATAGTAAATTGTTTTACCGTTATATACTTCGCTGTTTTCAACAACATGTGGATGAGTTCCCCAAATAAAATCAGCGCCGGAATCAATAAACATATGGGCTAGAGCGACTTGATGCTCACTCGCGATGGCCTTGTATTCAATTCCCCAATGCACGCCAATAATTAGGAAATCTACAATTGGATCGAGTTCTTTAATTCGATTTTGTACTGCAGTTTCGTCGATTTTATAATCAACATCGTCCAAGCCAAGGAAACCTATTTTTTGACCATTGATTTCGTAGGCAATGAAACCTGTGGAAGAATCGGGTGCACCAAAATAGTCTAGTTCAGCTTTCTCTAGCCATTCTTGGGTCTCTATCAGGCCGGCTTTTTTCTGATTATATGTGTGATTGTTCGCAAGTTGCAAAGTTGTAAATCCAACTTTTTTCAAAAGTGTTGCTACTTCGGGATCGAAGCGAAAAACCATATCGCCGTATGCAATTTGATCTTCCACAATCGGGCCTTCAAGATTTCCGGCAATTATGTCAATTTTTTCTACGCCTAGATCGGATTTCGCTCGTGCGATTAGATCAGGCATATATGTAAACGGAAAATCTCCACCGTTTCTTTCTCGGAGTGTTGCAATGTATCTGCCGAGCATCATATCTCCAGTCATGATTATGCTCACCGGAGGAGTTTCAAGGCCGGATTTTTCTTCGAGGCTGATACTGAGGGTTTTAGCAAATTCGCTTAGTGTAACTTCACGCGCGGAAAAAATTGAAAACGGAACTGTGAGAATGAGCAGTGTGAGGAGGAGTTTGTTCATGGCTTTATACTACATGTCCCGAGGGCACTATGCATCTCGTGGAAGGAAAATTAACAAAAATGTTAACTTTCTGTCCTCGACTATCATAGTATCATTTGTGGTATGTCTTCCCAATTAAGATTGTAAAAGCTCGATATATCTGTTCTTTCAAAAAAACTCGCATCATTTCGTGGGTGAAAGTCATGCGCGAAAAACCGAGTATTAAGTTCGCACGTTTGCGCACAGAGTCACTGAGCCCGTGAGAACCACCAATTATAAATTGTATTTTACCCGGACCAAAATCTCGCTTTTCTCGAATAAGTTCGGCGAATTCAGGGCTGGTCATCTCTTTGCCACGTTCATCCAAAGCAATCACGAAATAGTCGCGATCGAGTTTTTTTAAAATCAAAACGGATTCGTCGGCTCGCGCTGATTCATCGTCATTTTTCGAGGCCTTTAAAGTCAGCATTTCCAGGTCTGCGAAGGGCGAAAGACGCTTCTCATATTCACGCTCAAGTTCTAAAAGATTTTTGTCACGCGTCTCCGAGATTTGAATAATTTGAATTTTCAGGTACTATGCGGTCTATGAAATTAAAAAAAGGCACTGAAATTGTAGTAAAAATCGACTCGCTTGTATATGGCGGTCGTGGAATTGGTAGTCATGAAGGCATGAAAGTTTTCGTTGAAGACGTTGTGCCCGGAGACACAGTTAAGGCTTCCCTAAGCCGAATTAAGAATAATTATGCTGAAGCGAAGTTGGTGGAACTTATTGAAAAAAGTCCGCAAAGAATTGAACCGAAGTGTAAGCACTTTGGAGTGTGCGGCGGCTGCAAATGGCAGTTTTTGAGTTATGAAGATCAGTGCAAAGTGAAGGAAGATCAGGTTCGTGATGCGATTGTGAAGATCGGCCATCTTGATGGCGCTCTTGTGCAGCCGATTATTCCGAATGAAACGCCTTGGTTTTACAGGAATAAAATGGAGGTTTCTTTCGACACGCAAAATCGCCTCGGCCTCTATCCTAAAGGGTTTCACTACGAGGTTTTTGATATGGAGGAATGCTTTTTGCAGTCTGAATTAATGGTGGAAATTGTTGGAAAAATGCGCGAATTCCAGAAGAAATATAAAATTCCAGCTTATGATAGCGAAACTCACGAAGGGTTATTGCGAAATCTAATAATCCGTGAGGGTAAAAACACCGGCGAGTGCATGGTGATTTTGGTTACGTCGACTGGAATTTTTGATCACAAAAATGAATTCATCACATTGTTTAAAGACGATCCTCGAATCACATCGCTTTATTGGACAACGGTTTACCAGGTTCCCGGTCAGCCAACACACACTGAGGAAGCACTTCTTCACGGAAAGCCAGCATTAACTGAAATTCTACACTTGGAAAATGGTCAAAAATTGGAATTCGATATTTTGCCGAAAGCCTTTTTCCAAACCAACACAAAGCAGGCTGAAAAACTCTACTCGAAAGTTATCGAACTCGCCGGATTAACAGGTGATGAAACCGTTTTAGATTTATACTGTGGAACAGGAACGATCGGACTTTTCTGCGCCCACAAGGCAAAAGAAATTGTTGGGATTGAGGAAAATGAGCAAGCCGTTGAAAGTGCTCGAGGCAACGCAACAAAGAACGGAATCACAAACGCCACTTTCTACTTGGGCCGCGTTGAACACAGACTTTCAGATTTACAGCACAAACCCGACGTCGTAATTGTTGACCCTCCCCGCATAGGTTTGGGCGAAGAAGTTGTTAATGCGGTGGCTGCATTTGGTGCTAAGAAAGTTGTTTATGTTTCGTGCAATCCTAGTACACTCGCGAGAGATTTGGCGTACTTTGCCGGACTTGGTTACTTCTGTGAATCAGTTACACCAGTCGACATGTTCCCACAAACTCATCATGTGGAGAGTGTGGCGGTGGTGGTGAGGGGGTGAACTAAATTAAGGCTGCATAATATTAGAAGTCTGTTTAATAAATTCCTGAGGACTTATGATTTGATTAAAGTTTTTTTGACGAGATCTAACTTTCTCTGTATTAACATCTCCGTTATCAGAAGTAATAAGATAATGTCCAATCGTCCCATCAAACAAATGATCATCGTGAAAAGATTCAGAGATATGTGAACCAGCAACGGACATTCTTACAAAAAAAGAGTCATCTATTATTACCTTCATCACAAAAACGCCGTGTGATTCAATAATTTCATCCTTAGAAACTAATTTTTTAATTATATTTTCATATTCTAATTTCAACCATGAATTCATGCAAACAAGAAATTTATGTTGTTCTAATAATTTAATAATCTGTCTTGATGCTTTTTCCCTATCATTTGCTCGATCTATTTTCTTCATTGCAATCAAGGCATCTATAACTACATTGGTATCAAGAGTTACATGTAATTTTCCAATATTTTTAGCTTCATACCTTTCTTTTCCAACTAGAATACGTGGCATGCTTATAGAAGTCCGAGGTCCAGCAATGTGTCGCCCAGGTGCTATTTTTCTGAGTATTGGATTTTTGAAATGGTCTTTAATAATTCTCATAAGATCTAGGATCTATTAACATAAAAATAAATTAGAAGTGCAATAAATAGGATATAGTAAGCTACATAGAAAGGATTTGAAACCCTAAATAAACACGGTACAATGTTAGCATAAGATTATATTAATTCCTGTATATGTTTGGCAAATTTAAAAAATCATCTATTGTATCAAATATAGTTCATCTTGAAATTATTTTTAATTTAGATGAAATAAATAACTGGGTAAGAAGTGATTTCAAAGGAAACTTATTAGATAAAGGAAAATTAGCAGGTTGTTTGGATTTAAAAGAGGAGAATACTCTAAAATATAAATTTGATTTGCTACCACATGCGAATGAGAAAGGAACAATATTCTATCACCGCAATAAAAATACTTTTAGTGATTATCTTGGTGGTTGTGATTATTTTTTAGATGCAAGTCCTAATATAAAAAAATTCCGTGAACTTAATGATAAAATTAGTGGAGTAGAGTGGTGTTTGCACAATAGTGGAACAATATGTTTATATATTTTGGAATCAAAAAAAGATGGCTATAGGAAAAATTTAATAGTTGTACCTACAAATGATATTTATCTACTTCAAATTGGAGATCGAATCAGTGACTATAGAGCCAATTCCAATGAAATAACCATAGAGGTAAATACTTCTAAAACAGAGTCTATTAAGATTAAAAAAAGTCCATTGGGTCTTATTGGTAAAGGTATTGGATATAGGAATATTCTTTGCCAGGTAAAAGCCTACAATTCCGATGATACTATGATCTACAACCAGCAATAAAATTTCTCATAAATGGGATGGATGCACTAATTGATTCATGCGTAATTATACAAGCAGCGAAAAAAACTTTTCCTTCTTCAAATGATGCGGATGCTTTTAAAAAGTTATTTTATTTAAGTCAATCAACTAAATTTTCCTTTTCACTCTATCGTTCATCTATTAACCTCGAGGAGGTTTTACCTGCAGATAGTAAATATGATGGGAAAGCGTACAATTTTATGATGACTTTATTTGAAGGGATAAAAGAAGTTGATTCAAGAAGTACTTTAGGTAGTTCACCATTAGGCAAACACCCATTGGGTGGAATTAATACTGGGATTGAAAGAAAACGATTTATTGATCAATTTATCAAAGCAAGCAAAGTAGGTTCCAAGAGTTATAAAAATAACACAAATGATGGGAGATTGATGTATTTGGCTTATATGATGGGCACGGATTATTTTATTACAACAGATAATAGAACAATTTTATTAAGGCATAAATCTTTTATAAAAGATCATGGAATCAAAGCATTAACCCCAAATGAAACTTACGAAGATTTGCTAGATATTTTTCCAGAAATTGAATATTACGTAGAAGAAGGTAAAAATATATTTGAAAAATCAGGATTAAACTTTTAGTTTTAAATAATATGATTTATACGCTTGATGCGGATTTTGGAGTTTTGCTTTTGAGAGAGTAGAAAATTCGTAGTGTTGTCCAAGCTCTGACAACAGGAAAATAACCTGTTAATTGTTAAAAGTTGCATGGCAGAGTTGATTTTGATTTGGCTTGGTATATTCTTAGATAGATTTAATATCACGATATGCCGTCAACAAAAAATAGTAAATATAGGCCGAAAAAGGGTGAAACATTAATGGAGAGTATTGAAAGAGCTTATGGCAAAGATTTTGGCACTAAGAATCCTGAAAAGTTGTTTGATGATTTTGAAAAAGCTGGATGGGCTGGCTTTGCTACATTCTTAAGAGGTAATAATGTTAAAAAATAAATTACAGAATTATTTTGAATATGTGGATGTTGCTTATATTAAGCAGCATCGATTTCCTTTTGTGAAAAATGAGATATTAAAAGAGAATATTTCAATAAAAATGCAGAATATTATTTTTCTTATGTCATTGGAAGAAAAATATGAACTACCCGGTTCTGTAGCATATTCAACGTTCAAAACTATAATTGTATTTATGGCTTCAATTATTGAAAGTCTTATCAACTATAAATTACATGACTTAATTCAGTCAGGTAGAGTTGATGAAGATGAAATTGTTGGAAAAGAAGAACGTTACCCTGAATGCAAGGAACTCTATAGAATATCTGAAAATGACAGGATTTGTGGTGTAAGGAAAGTAATAAAACCAAAAAAATTATCAGATAGCACTGATTTTATTGAGCTAAACAGAATTGCAAAAAGATGTGGACTTTTTACTGAAAGATTATTTCAAGATGCGGAGGAAGTTCGTATTGCAAGAAATAGAATTCATCCTTATGGACTTAGTGAGATTGATGATAGATATTCAAAATCTGAGATTAATAAATTTTTCATTATTGCAAAGGAGATTATTGATAGAGTAGAGAATTATTAAAAGTCCCTATGCCCCTCTCCCTCCTCCGTGGAATAAATGTTGCTGGTCAGAAGAAAGTGTCGATGGCGCGGTTGAAGAGCATGTATGAGGAAATAGGCGGACGGTTGATGTGCTGAGTGGGATGTTGAGTGAGTAGTGTTGTCCAAGCTCTGACAACAGGAAAGTAATCTGTTAAACGTCAAAAGTGACGTGGCAGAGTTGATTTTGATTTTCCTTCATATATTGTGATCGGGTATTAAACATAAATATGACGAGTGAAAATAAAAAATTAGCGATTTTCCAGGATAAATAGATTCGAAGAATTTGGCATGAGAATGAATGGTTTTATTCGGTTGTTGATATCATTGAAGTGCTATCTGGAAGCCCAACTCCTAGGCAATATTGGGGGAAAGTAAAACAAAGGGCGTTTATTGATCTTCAGTTGTCCCCAATTTGGGTACGACTGAAATTAGAAGGTGCGGATGGTAAGAAATATCTAACCGACTGTGTTAATACTAAAAATGCTTTTCGCTTGATTCAATCTGTTCCTAGCCCAAAGGCCGAGCCGTTTAAAATGTGGTTGGCGCAACTTGGTAAAGAAAGACTTGATGAGATTGAAGATCCCGAGCTTGTCCAAGATCGTATGAAAGCGATTTATGAACGAAAGGGTTATCCTAAAGATTGGATAGAGAAGCGGATACAGAGTATGGCAATTCGACAAGACCTTAGCGATGAGTGGAAAGAACGAGGGATTAATGAATATAGTGATTTTGCAATTTTGACCGCGGAGATTTCAAAAGCAACTTTCGGTATGACACCGACGACTTATAAAAAGTTTAAGAAAATTCCAGAGAAATCAAAGGCGAATTTGCGTGATAATATGACAAGCTTGGAACTAATTTTTACAATGTTGGGTGAAAAAGTAACAACAGAAATTTCTAAACAGGAAAAACCTGAAACTTTTCCGGAAAATATAAAAGTGGCTGGTAGAGGTGGTAAAGTAGCCGGGAATGCGAGGATAGAAACTGAAAAAGAACTTGGTAAAAGTATTATTTCTCCAGAAAATTATTTAGATATTAAAAAATTAAAGTAATATGCCACCACCCCCTCCTCCGTGGTATCAATGTCGCTGGTCAGAAGAAGGTCAAAATGGCGGATCTAAAAAATCTGTATGTTCGTGACTTTTAGATATAATTCATCTAATGTGTAGGCGTAATTCTAACAAGAAGAAATATGAGTATTATAAGGAAAATTGTCCTCATAGCATTTGTTGCTTCTTTATTCCACGTTCCCGTTTCTTTTGCTACTGAAGGTCAGCGTTGTAGCGCTACAGATGAAACAAAAACAAAGGTTCTTGGAATTATTCATGAAACTGCTGAAAGGTATTCTATTCCTGAATGGTTTTTGTTGGCGATTGTGCATCGAGAATCATCTTTTGATCCGAATTGTGTGAATATGAATGACGGTGTTGGCGGGACTTCAAATTGGAATGCGAAAAAACCTGAATGTGCGTTTACCAGTGATGGCTATCCTCACGGTTTGGGCTTAACACAGCTGACAGGTTGGATGTATCAGGGGACGCCCTATCCTTATTGTTTGGCGGCGCCTGATAATGGAAATAAACAATATTACTATTCAATGAGACTTCAAGATTATGCCGGCTGGATAAGTATGACGAAAGTCAGTTGGATGAACAATCCGTTTAGCCCAAGACAGAATTTAAGAAGGTTCGCTTCCGGATATGCTGTACCGGCTTATAAGCTTTTCCGTTCGTTGTATCCTTTGGAAGCAAAAGAGGACACTTGGAGGCGAGTGGCTTTTCACTGGAACAAGGGAATGTATGCAACATACGATCCGAATAATACCGATTATTTGCAGAGGTATGATGAGTATGTAGCGAGGTATCAGTAATTCAGGCTTTGAGATTAGGAGTAAAATTTCTTGTGTTTATCGCTTAGATCTGGTATAATATCTTGATGTCGCCGAGCCTAATTTCAGAAAGACGTATTGATGGGATTTTGGCGGGCAAAACTTGAGGAGTATAAGAATTTGTAAGAATAGTGTATGTTGAGGTCGATTTTACCTTAAATATAATGAAAAAACTCTCCTTTTTACTTATTGGCTTCATTGCTGGTCTTGTTCCAACTGCATTCGCTGCAACTGTTTTTACAGATGTGGAAGAAAGTTCTTGGTATTACGAAGCGGTTCAAAGTTTGTCTGAAAAAAGCATCATTAAAGGTTACGATGACGGTAGTTTTAAACCTTCTGACAATGTTAACAGGGCGGAACTAGCGGTTACTCTAGATCGTTTGATTGAATATCTTGAGCCTGCTGAGCATGAATATACATTATCAAAAATTCAAGTTTCTGATGAGCTTCCTGCAGATAGTGATAGTTTTTCATTCACATCTGATACATACACAAATTATTATTTTCTCGACGGTGATATTCTTTACCTTTCACCAGGTTATGGTGGGGGCTGTGAGAGTCACAGTTTTGAAATGATCTGGGATGGCAGCTTCACAGATTCTGAACACAGTAATCTATATTTAATACACGATGAAGATGGCGAAACATGCAAAAATTATGAAACTCAAAATCTAAAGTTTGATCTAAGCACTATTAGGCAAGCTTATGAAACGGAATTTGCTGTGACTGAGGCTGATTTACAATTAAGAATTTATAATAAAGCTGAAGATGGGAATAGTATTACTGTGAATTATAGTTTTTAAATTAATATTTCATTCATGATTAATGAAAATTTTGTATTTTTGGGTTTGGCTTTAAGTATCTTGGGTGGGCTTCGTTATTTGATTGCGACTTTAAAAGGTGAAAGCAAACCAAATCGTGTTACTTGGTTTTTTTGGGCATTGGCCCCAATGATTGCTTTTGTGGCTCAGATTAAACAGGGTGTAGGGATTCAGTCTTTATTAACTTTTATTGTTGGATTTAATCCACTTTTGATTTTTATTGCATCGTTTGTTAATAAAAAAGCTTATTGGGAACTCCGAAAAGCTGATTATGTTTGTGCTGTGCTGGCGATTTTAGGAATCGTGCTTTGGCAGATTACAAGTGAGCCAAATATTGCAATTTTCTTTGCAATCGCGGCTGACTTTGTTGCTGCATTTCCAACAATATTTAAAATTATGAAATTTCCGGAAACTGAAAATATTTGGATTTACGTTGCCGCAACAATGAATGGAACTCTAACGCTCTTAACATTTAATTCTTGGACTTTTGAGAATTATGCATTCCCTCTTTATATCGTTATATCTTCTGCAATGATTTTTGCCTTGATTGAATGGAGGAAATTTGTGAAAACTAAATAATCTTTAGCCATTTGATGGCTTCTTCCCTACTTTTAATTTCGTGTGAAAGTTGTTTTTCAATTAGTGATTTTGTAATTTCTCCAATTTTTGGACCGGGTTTCAAAGCAAGAATTTTCATAATTTCTTCACCCGATAAAAATGCTTTTGGCATTTCAGGAAAATGATAAAGACATTCTTCATATGCAGCCTTTACTTGCTCAAAAAGTGAAAGATCAGTTGGACTTGTGCCTGCTGCATCCGCATAAAAAAGTAGAAGTAGATCAGGAAATCCATCATTTAAAAACCAATGGCGTTGGCGACCAAGCGGCATTTTGAGCAGCTCTAGCATCATAAAATGATGTTTCACAACCCAAGTAATTCTTTCAATTTCGCGGCGAGGAAACTTCAAACGACGCATAATTTTTTCAGCAATTTCTGCAGAAATTGAACTATGATTATCGAAGCGAATTCTTTCAGCGATTTTGAAAGTTTCCGGTTTACCAATATCATGGAAAATTACTGCCCAACGTGCTGTGAGTGATGCATCTTTTGGCAGTGAACTAAGTGACTGCATTAAGTGAGTCCAAACATCGCCTTCATGATGATATTCTGCCGGCTGAGCTACACCCTTGCACTCCTCAAGTTCCGGTAAAATATAAGGTAAAACTCCAGTATCTTGAAAATCTTCAAAGGCGACTGCTGCCATGCTGCAGCTTATTATTTTGTTGAGTTCATCACGCACTCTTTCCCAACTCACTTTATCGGCAAGTTGAGCATGTTTTTTTATGGCTTGATAAGTATCCGGATGGTATCCAAAACCGAGAGTATTTTTGAAACGAATTGCACGAATAATTCGCAAGTGATCCTCCAAAATTCTTTCATGTGGAGTTCCGATAAATCGGATCAATTTATTTTCGATGTCGTTTCTACCACCAACAAAGTCATGAATTTCATCTGTGATTGGGTCATAAAATAATCCGTTAATTGTGAAGTCGCGGCGCTTTGCATCTTCTTCAGCATGAGTGAAAATCACAGCATCAGGGCGACGACCATCGGAATAACCGGAATCGCTTCGAAAAGTTGCAATCTCAAAATTGTGACCGTTTAAGTGCGTAAAAATTACGCCGAAAGATTTTCCAACAGGAATTGTTTTTTCAAACATTGCCTCGATTTCTTCAGGGCGTGCCGAAGTTGCGATGTCGTAATCTTTTGGTTCGACTTTCAAAATCATATCGCGCACACAACCACCGGCAAAGTAAGCCTTATGACCGGCTTTTTGAAGAGTTGTGACAATTTCTATGGCGGATTTGAGCACGTTGGAATGATAGCAAAAATGGCAGAGGATGTCTGCCATTTTTAGATAAATGCGAATATCTGATTACTTACTATCGTGCTTAATGAAAAACAAAGCCAGTGCTATTGCCATTAGATCAAACATGACAGTAGCGAATTTTTGTAGCCAGTAGATCTGGTCTAGAATTACTGCTGTGAAAGAAAAATGTGCGCCTGATATAATCTCGAATGCTTCATCAGCTCCTGTGGTGTCTTCCTGCCAAGGTTGATTTCCACCAGAATATTGAATTAACGCGCCTGACTGAGCAGGGTATTGCACCAATACTGCATTGTAACCATTATCTTGGGTGCTTGCTGCAAATAAACTTGGAAATAATGTGCCCTGATAAAACCAAAGATTCACTAATAATGTGGCTGTGAGCAAGCCATAACCTAAGTGTTTGAGTTTCATTTTTTGGTGGTGAAAAAAATAAAATGAATTCATGATAAGCTTAAACTACAATCAGCTCAAAATCTATTTTAAATTCTGAATGGATGAAGAGATTTAGTGATTAGTTCTTTCTATCAAGTACCTTTTTGATTTTACCTTTCACTGCATCCACAACATTACCCAGTACAACCCCTGCTGCCATTAATATAAAAAGCTTGCCGCTAATGTTCATGGCTAAATTATCATCATCAATCTCAGGTTTTGATTGTTCTCGATTCATTTCAGTGTTTTTATTGGAGGACAAACTTGTGACTTCATATCTACACCTCCCCAATAAGGGCCGAAGTAGAAATTTGGGATATCTTGATCATCACGATCTTCTTCAGATAATTTTGCAACTGCAGAATAATCATCTCTACTGCCGTGCATACCAATTCGAATGCCCTCATGTCTAAAATGAGTTTCGAGATTACCTTCGGCGTCAGCCCAAACCAGACCGGCTGTGCATTTTAACATTTTTGGACTTCGCCAAACTTCCGTAAACTCTCCAGGAAGTTCGTGCCTACCGGCTTTAGCACCAATATGAAAATGCCCAATTGCCAATTCTTCAGCCGTTCCTTTATCAAAATTAAGAGAAGCAATTACTAGATTTCTTTTTATATCTTCGTCACTGATTTTGCTAATTCCCGGAACAATATAAAATCCCACATTTTCATTCCCGGCAAATTTTACTCCCGGCACTTTTGATTGTATTTCATTAATAATATCTTTTGGAGAAGGCTTTCCACCTTTTCTAGAAACTTCATCTGCAACAGAATCAAAAACCAGTCGAATTGCAGTAACAATTTCTCGAGATTCTTTTGGGATAATATTAAGTGAACTGCGTTGTTCGCCATCTCGTCCTGCATCTAAGACTCTTAAAAAAGGATTCAAGCGAGAGTCAATTGTATCGAAGATTGCTTCTTGTGGTTTTGCAGTCATAAAATTTTAATTTATTTTTAGTTGGCAACTCTAACAAATTAGTCAGCAACTTTACAAGATGATTATGTTTGATAGAATCGAGCAATGAAGATTTTAGCCATAGAAAGCTCATGTGATGAAACGGCTGCGGCCGTGGTTGAAGATGGAGTTAAGGTTTATTCGAATGTGATTGCGTCTCAAATTGCAATTCATCAAGCGACCGGAGGCGTTATGCCGGAGGTCGCGGCGCGTGAGCACATAAAAGTGATTATGCCCACGATTGAGTTGGCGATTTCGCAGGCGGGAGTTAGTTGGAATGAAATTGATGCGATTGCGGTTACAAAAGAGCCTGGCTTGATTGGCTCTTTGATTGTGGGTCGAATTACCGCTGCTGCTGTGGCCTTTGCCAAAGATAAACCTCTAATTGAAGTGAATCATATTCACGGGCACATGTATGCAGGTTGGCTGGAAAGTGAGACTTTACCGGAATTTCCAATTTTGATTTTGACGGTGTCAGGAGGACACAATGAGTTGGTTTTGATGCGTGGTCATGGTGAATTTGAAATTTTGGGTGAAACAATTGATGATGCCGCAGGTGAAGCATTTGATAAAATTGCGAGGCTTTTGAAATTGGGCTACCCGGGAGGACCAATTATTGAAAAAACTGCAGTGCTTGGAAATTCGAAAGCAGTGAAATTTCCACGAGCTCTAAAAGGAGATTATGATTTTAGTTTTTCTGGCTTAAAAACGTCAGTTTTATATCATTTACAAGCAAACGAAGCGAAACTTGATAATCCAAGTTTTGTGGCAGATGTTGCGGCAAGTTTTCAGTCAGCAGTGATTGATTCATTAGTGGAAAAATTGATGAAAGGTGTTGTGGAATTTTCACCAAAAGAAATCCATTTATCAGGAGGTGTTTCGGCGAATAAGGCACTGAGAGGAGAGATAGAAAGTCAGTTGAAAAAGCTCAAAAATGTAGCGCATTTCCGAGTGCCAAAAAAAATGAGTTACTGCACTGATAATGCAGCAATGATTGGAGCTGCAGCTTACTTTTTAGGAAAAAGTTCATGTGATGATTTGGAGAGTTCAACGTCGAAAGTAACTAGCTGAAGATTTCTATTTTTGGCTAAAACCATCAAGCTCACATCAGTGAAAGATGCTTTTCTTTTTTGCTTTAAAAAAAGTTCTAAAACCTCACCCATTTCTATCTGACTCAAACGTAAAATTGCTACATCTTTATTTTTCTGCAAAAATTCCAAGACTTTTTCAACGTCACTTTTTGACTCTTTTAAAAGCATTATTGTTGTCACTTCTAAAAGCGTGTAATCACAGATAGAAAAAGTATCTAGTTTTTGAATAAAATCATGTGCAGCCTTATGATCTAGTTCAGAAGTTCTAAAATATGCGATGATAATATTTGAATCTAATAAATACATTACAAAAGGTAAACAAGCTCATCTATTCGTCTAGAAATATCTTTCTCCTCTGGATTTTTGCCTTTAAAATTCCATTTCTTCAGGTCATCCATTGTAAATTTTGAATTTTCAGTCTCCACAGGCTTAAAAAAATACCCACCATCTTTGATTACACACATGAAGTAATCTGCTTTAATTTTAGTCCTAAGTTTTTTAGGAATACTTATTTGACCACTTGTGGTCACTTTTACAATATCCATAATAAATTATTAATTTATTAGATTTTAATGCTCATTTGAAAAAATTACAAGCAAAAAGCTTGACTTAATACTCTAAATATGAAATATAATAATCATTTACCAAAAGATATATGTTAGATGCATACATCATAGACATAATTCGGCGGGAGGGTGAGAAAAAGGATGATAGGGTTCAACCTAGCGTTGGCGTTGATGATTTTGAAGATCCAAGGACTCAAGTAGATATAAAAACACCCGAAAAACCATCTGAAAGAGGCGTTTTGGATATAACCGACTTTTTCAAAATAGAATTAGAGGGTATAGTGCGCGAGTAATTTAATTCATACAATAATATGTCTGTTTATAAAGACGAGGAGGAAATGTTAAGGCAAGATCAAGACTGGCAGCCAAAGGAGCCAGAGTATAAGGATGATGAAGAAGAAGATGAAGATGAAAGTTCAGAGAAGGAAGATGGTGAATTTGGAGAATTTGATGAAGATGATGAAAGTGACGAAGAGGAAGATGATGAAGAAAGGGCATCCGACCTTGATTAACCTGATCTATCCTGTATATTAGGGCTCTAGAAACTAATTTTTTTATGTCAGACGAACAAAATCCAATAGTAGAAGAGGCTAAAGAGCACAAGCCAAAATTGCAAACTCCTCCAGGTTTTCACGATATTCTTCCGAAAGACCACGAATACTTCACTTTTGTGAAGAAAGTTGTGCGTCACCGTGCTAGACAAGCGGGTTACAGAAGAATTACTACTCCAATTTTGGAGTTTACTGAGGTTTTTGACCGTGGAATTGGAGATGCAACAGATATAGTTGAGAAAGAAATGTACACTTTTATGGATAAAGGTGGCAGATCAATGACAATGAAGCCTGAAGGAACTGCGGGGATTTGTCGTGCTTATATCGAACATGGAATGAAGGAACTCCCACAACCTGTGGAATTCTATTATATTGAGCCGCATTTCAGATATGACAAGCCTCAAAAGGGCCGATTCAGAATGTTTTGGCAGTTTGGTTTTGAAATTATTGGAGAAAGTGACCCTGCTCTTGATGTGCAGTGTATTTTTATTGCATACAAGATCTTCAAAGATTTAGGAGTAGAGAAAAATTTCACTTTGCAGATTAACAATATCGGATCTCAAAAGAGCCGTGCGAAATATGTTGAGGCTTTGATTAATTTCTACACTGGCAAAGAAAGATCACTTTGTGAGAATTGCCAGAAGAGATTGCACAAAAACCCTCTTCGACTTTTGGATTGTAAGAAAGAAGATTGCAGAATTTTGGCCGAATTGGCACCTAAGTTTATACAATATAGGAGCAAAGAGGATTCAGAATTTCACCAGTCTGTGAAGGAATTTTTGGAAGAACTTGGAATTGCATATATTGAAAATGATAAATTAGTGCGTGGATTAGACTACTATAGCCAGACTGTTTTTGAGTTCTGGGATGCTGAAACCGGCGCACAAAATGCTGTTGGTGGAGGTGGTAGATATGATGGATTGATGGAAATTATGGGTGGTGAGCCAACTCCTGCGGTAGGATTTGCAGTGGGAATTGAGAGATTGATTGATAATATGAAGAAGAATAATGTTGAAGTTCCATCAAAAGATGATGTTCAGATTTTCGTAGCTCAATTAGGTGATTTGGCTAAGAAAAAATGCCTAAGATTGATTGATGAACTTCGAGACAGGGGTGTACGCACAATTGGGGCACTTGGAAAAAATAGTTTTAAGGCACAATTACGATTGGCCGATAAATTTAAAGTTCCATATGCTCTGATTTTGGGAATTACAGAGGTTAGAGATGGTACAATTATCATTAGAGATATGTCTAAGGGTCAACAGAGATATGTGAAAATGGACGAGGTTGTTGACGAAGTTGTTAGATTGATCGGGCAAGATAATTTGGACATGTACAGCCCGGGAGAAATTGTGGTAGCTTAGTTATGTGAAAAGAATATTCGCCAGCCTTATTTTATCGACTTTCCTGTTTGCGCAGATGGCGCTGGCAGCTTTTCCTGATTTACCGGATTCGAATCCTCATTATGCGGCCGTATCTGATTTAGTAACTCAGGGAATTTTAAAGGGTTATGATGATGGAAATTTCAAACCGGACCAAAATGTTACACGTGCAGAAGCAATTAAGATTATTTTGATGGGTGCTGGTATTTCTCTTGATGGAGCATCGAGTTTACCAGCATTAACATTCAGTGATGTAACTGCTGCTGATTGGTTTT
The DNA here is from genome assembly GCA_943357175.1 of Candidatus Peribacteria bacterium. Taxonomy (GTDB): domain Bacteria; phylum Patescibacteriota; class Gracilibacteria; order UBA1369; family 2-02-FULL-48-14; genus CALRGE01. Next base: position 10,711 of record CALRGE010000002.1, on the reverse strand, counting down.
ATGATTATTTGAAGATTGCTGTGAATAAGGGAATTGTTAAAGGTTATGAAGACGGCACATTCAAACCCTCACAAAATGTAAATAAAGCTGAAGCAATGAAACTTGTATTAATCGCAAGTGGAGTAACTGCTGATGCGGTTGTGGAAAATGCATTCGTTGATACACCTTTCGATTCATGGTTTGGAGCATATGCCGCTTACGCGAAAAAATGGAATGTTGAGCCCGCATGGATTGATGGCTTATGGCATCCTGAAGTGGCAATGAGTAGAGCAATGCTTGCAGAAATGGTTTATAGAATGCAGAAGACGAAAAGCAGCTCCGCTGTGTTTGACGAAGCTACGAATTGGCCGACAAGAAACTTCCCAACAGTTTCAATATCTCTAAAAGTTCCTTTTGGATGGAGTTATAAACCTGATGGTGTTGGTGCTGTTTGGCTACTTGATAAAGCAAATAATCAATTTAGCTTACTTGATCCTTATGCAAATGGTGGAACACTTTTGATGACAAGATATATGAACACAGAAGGTAAATCTTCCGCAGATTTATTCAATCAAATCGAAGGTGATTTGGGTGTGAAAACAAGTGAAGGTGTTGTGAACGGCTACTCGACTTTGGTGGCTTATCATGAAGATGGGGAAAGATGGAGAGAGTGGTATATTGTCCTGCCAAATAATACGATGCTAAGTTTTGTGGCAACAAGAGGTGACGGTTTTTATTCAAGTTATCTTGAATCGTATCTTGAAAAAGTAGTAAAAAGTGTGACTTATGTTTCTCAAGATGAGCTTTCAATGGATGATATTATTGAGGCTATTAGAAGTGCAATTAATGCTGATGGAATGGGTAGTGATGCGATTGAACTTTTGACTGATGCAAAGATAATTGAAACTGATACGATTGGGGTAGGAACTGGGCCTGTTGATTATTACTATTCCGCAAGCGCCAATATCACTATAAAATACGAGCGTTCTTATAACGTAATTCTGGATATCCGTGACGGACAAACAACTGCTTTCTAGTCGAGCTTTAGCGCTTCATCGCGAGAATCATGGCAAATTGGGGATTGTTTCTAAAGTTCCTTTGGCAAATCGAGATGACTTGAGTTTGGCTTACACACCAGGTGTGGCGGCTGTTTCAGAAGCTTTGGCGGCTGATAGCGCGCTGATGTATGAACTTACTCCGAAGGGAAATATGGTTGCAGTGATCAGTGATGGTAGCGCAGTTTTGGGATTGGGGAATATTGGACCGGAGGGGGCTTACCCGGTTATGGAGGGAAAATGCCTTTTAATGAGACAATTTGCAGGCTTAGATGCCTTCCCTATTGTTTTGAAAACACAGAATACAGAGGAGATTATTTCTATAGTTGAAAATTTAAGTCCTGGTTTTGGTGGAATAAATTTGGAAGATATTTCTGCACCGAGATGTTTTGAAGTCGAACGGCGACTAAAGTCGCTATTGGAAATTCCCGTGTTTCATGACGACCAGCATGGCACTGCAATTGTAGTTTTAGCAGGTTTGATAAATGCTTTAAAAGTTGTCGGGAAAGATAAAAATGTAAAGATTGTTTTGAATGGCGCCGGCGCAGCCGGTATTGCCATTAGTAATTTACTTTTGTTGGCGGGCTATAAAAATCAGATTATTTTAGATACACAAGGTGCTATTTATGAGGGTCGACTTGAGAATATGAATTCCGCTAAAGATGAAATTGCTAAGAAAACAAATCCAGAATGCTTGCGCGGAGAATTGGCGGAAATTATGAAAAATGCAGATGTGTTCATTGGAATTTCAAAAGGTGGCTTAGTTTCTAAAGAGATGGTGAGATCGATGGCCGCAGATGCAATTGTTTTCGCAATGGCGAATCCTGTTCCAGAAATTATGCCGGAAGATGCTCTTGAGGCAGGTGCAAAAATTGTTGCGAGCGGACGGAGTGATTACCCTAATCAATTAAATAATGTTTTGGTTTTTCCGGGGATGTTTCGTGGAGCTCTTGATCACAGAATCAAGCAGTTTGATGAAAAAATGTTCCTAAATGCCGCCAACGCTTTAGCGGCATTGGTGAAAAATCCCACAGCAGAAAAAATTATCCCAAGCCCTTTTGATGAAGGAGTTGCAAGTACTATTGCTGATTCAATAAAGCTTTAGGAATTCTATATGAACCAGCTTCGCGATTAGGATTGTAGAGATCTATGATGTCTTGGCTAATTCCTGTTGGATCCTCAACAAGTAATAGTGATGGGTTTCGTAATTCAGGTTTCATAAATGCAATTGGAATCCAAATAATATCGCCAGGTGAAATGTGATCGATTTTATTGAATTTTTTTATTGCCTCGATAGTTCCAGTGCTTGATGAAATACAAAGTGTATCGAGCATACGTGTAAGCTTCCAACTAGGCACTGTAAATGTGTAGAATTTTGTACCTTCTTTTTCTTGTGTGTATAATTCAGTTTCAGGAAAGTTTGTTGTTGGCTCCTGTGACTTTTCAGGTGTCTTTGCTGCTGCCGACACCGTTCCAGTCAAATCTAATTTTATTTCTTGAGGATGAAGTGGAGTCACATTTCTAGGAAAATAAATATGATAATGTGGAGCATTACCGTGTGTTTCATCTAATACCAACATTTGGCCAGACTGAAAATATTTACTCAATAATTTTTTTAATAGCGGTATAAGTCGAGTTTCAATATCTTTTTTTTGTTCGTCAGTTGCAGTACCGTAAGACACTTGCTTTCCATTAATTATATATCTAAAAACTGCCTGATCAATATTCGCACCAGTGATATGTGTTGAACCAAGTTCCGTTCCACCTTTTCCCTGCTCGACTAGTGCTTTCTCATCAGCTTCATCACGCATTAAATCATTGTAAACGGGTTTAACACCAGCACTTTCTTCAAAAAATTCCTTTGCAAATGCATTGTAAGTTAATTGAGCATGTGTGGCACAAGCCTCTTTGCAATCTGAAGTCTTATCTTTACATTCGTAATAATCTGAATCTGGCATTAATGGAAGCTTGCATGCTTCGGCGTAAATTGTTCCTCTTTTTAATGGATCGCTAATGTCCATTCCATCCACTCGTGCCGCGTCTCTTAAATATTCATAACCCACCCTACTACGTAAAAATTTACCCTCACCCGGTGTGAACCAAACTGTGGCTGGTAAAATAATTTTTTGCCCGATTATATCCTCCGGAATATTTAAATTTAATTCAGGATTTAATTTTTGTGTAATTTCAATGTAAGCATCAGTAAATGTTTCTAAATCTCTTGAATAAGATAAATCTGCACCTGTAGTTTTTGATAATTTAGCTTTTATGTAATCGTAAAAATATTTTTGACCTTCTTCCAAACGAAATTTTTCTTCTTTTAATTCCATCACATCAAATTTCCAATTACCTTTTTCATGCGTCAATTTTGAAATCAACACTTCGGGTGCTTTAACTGTTGTTGGCTCTTTAGTTGGCCACTCACATGCGGGCGCTCCGGTTAAAAGCAAAAGAGGTATGGCAGAGCGTACTAGATTCTTAATTTTTGCGACATGATGTGAGCCGCTAGTTTTTTTTGGAAGCTCTTTATCTCCCTCCTCAGCATGTTTATTTACAGATTTCATTTTAATAATGCTTTTGGAACTCGAATCACATCACCCAAATCACTCAAATCAGTGGCTGCTGGCTTTGTTGGATTATAAAGAACAGCAATTTTAGGATCGATTCCATCTTTCAAAATATCACTTAGATAGCTTTTTTTATCTTTTCCTTTTGGAATTTTGACTTCAACAAGGCTTGGATCTTGAAGCTCAGCTTTCATGAATTTAACCGGAATCAAAATTGGATCGCCTGGTTTGAAATGATCAACTTTGTTTATTTTCTTAATTGCCTCCATTATTCCGGCATTAGAACCTCCACATAAATATTCTGTTACCATTGTCAGTTTCCAATTTGGAACATCAAATGTAAAATACGAGTAGCCTTCTCTTTCTCTTTTTAGCATTTTAAGCTCGTGCCTCTTTTCTAAAACAACTTGTGCTTCTTTTTGAGGTATTGAAGTATCTGCCGACTCAGGTTTTACAAGAGGTTTTTCTGCAGAATCAACTGCTGCTTTTGGACTAACTTTTGCAAGGACTTCCACTATTTTTTCTTCACTATTCACATTGTAAGTTGAGAATTTAGCTATCAAATTCGAAGTTTCTTCACCCTCTCTAGCTGAAATGCTATGACACCTTTTTGCAATATTTATATAAGCAGTTCGAAGCTCTGTCAGGTTATTAATTACTTCTTTAGTTCCTTTGACATCATCAAGAAAATAATCCGCAGAATCGGCTTGTGGCCTATCCCAACCAATCGCTTGATCAAGACTGAGTTTCGCATTTCTTGGATTATTGTGTGCTGCACCTAAAATGGTTGCTAAAAATATTCGTCTTTCAGTCAATGAAGATGCTTCCCAAATTTGTTTAAATCTTTCATTTTCTGAGATAAGCTTCTTAAATAACGAGTCAAAATTTGTAAGCAAGAGTAGCATTCCCGCCTTCAACTGATCTTCCAATTTTATACAGTCACAAAGCTGGTGAGGTATGTTGAAATCAGCAAGATATGGTTCAATGTCACCAATAAAATCTACAACTCGTTTAACTTTCGTTGTGACCATTTTACCCTTTTTATTCTTAACTTGTTCTTTAAATGTTCGCTCACCGCTTTCCTCTCCGAAAGAATCATCTCTGGTCCTTCCCTCATAAGGAATTACAGACATCTGAAGCGGTCCAAATGAAGCAACGTCATCATGAATTGCGGGAATTTTATTAATTTGGAATCCTTCTTCAAAAAGAGTTCGCAAAAGTGCGATTCTCATTAAATCATTATATTCTGTTGGTATGACTTCATGAATTGAGAGTCCAACAAGAAAATCCGCGTCGATTAATGAAGTGTAGTCATTTATTAAATCGTATTTATTCGGATTACTTAATTCAAGTTCTTTCATTTTACCTGTCACTTCTTTCACAACTTTACCTGCAAGATCAACAAATTTCTGGTAATCCATATTTTCAGGCGGGTTTTTTCTTTCTTCTGCAATGATATTTGCAAGTGCAACTTCCATATCTTTTTTATGATTTTCACAAACCTTTCTGAGTTTTTTAGGCCACATTTTTTTCTCTGGATTGAGATAGTCATTAGCTTCAACGCTATCGTTAGGCAGAATCACTCCATCTTCATACAAATTTTCATAATTTACTTTCAAAAAATAGGCCTGTACTAGAAGATCGTCTTGATAATCGTCCTCCATTCCCATTTTTCTGAATTTCGGATTACTCTCTTCAACATCTGTTGTTGTGCCATCTTCATTCTTTATAGTTTTCATCGAAATTTTACCAAGTTCAGGATATTTCTGAATCAACATCTTTCTAAGTGTATTGAGATCATATTTGCTAGCAAAAGTTTCTGCTGTATCAACTTCAGGGAGTGCTGGCTCTGATTTTTCGTCTTTATCACCATCACATGCAGAAACAACAAGTGCCGATAAAGCAGCAGCCATAAAACCTCTACGTGTCATTTCTATTCTAGGAGATGCTTGTTCATTTGTTTCATCCTGACCCTGATCTCTTTCACCATCCGGTACGTTTCTATTGAAAAATCTCATTTTTTAGATTTAAATATATCAGTGCTAGATTAGCATATATTGTGCAAAATGTCAATCTGTTGAGCGCCTTTTTAGAGCTAATGCTCGCATCTTATTTGCCGCCTCAAGTTTTGTATAAATTCCATGGGCAGCAGCTTGTAATAGATCTAAATATTTTGGATCTTCTTTTCCCAAATAAAACCAGTGGACTTCTGTTTCATCACTAGATGAAAAAATATCAACATTTGTATTTTCAACTTCTGCAGCATTTGATTCGAAAATTGTGTGGCCAGCCTGAATTTCAGCTATTTTTTTGAATTCTTCGCCATTAGTAAACACCTCCACAGTCCCAGAAGTTATAAGGCCAAGATACCCGGTATCAATCGGCTCAATACCCATGCCCTTTGAGTATTTCTCTTTGTAATGCAAACGCAATTGGCTTTCATCATATTTTTGCAAAGGTATTCCTTCAAGCCCTCTAGGAATATGATTTCGTTTTTCGAAAACTGGATATGAATCTGAATCCTCATAAATTAAATTTGGAAGAGGAGAGCGCTTTAAAATCTGAAGAAGAATGTCTTCTTTTACTCTGTTATGAAAGCTTGCATAAACTTCTTGCGGAATAAATAGAAACAAGGAGTCATCAGAAAGATTTATTATATTTGCCGAGCCCTTAATTCCAGTTCCGGTAAATAAAAATTCACCCAAGTGAGCACCTTTGAAAATAATTTCTTCTCCAACTTCGTCAAAATAATCATCTGTATCACTTGGAATAACACGGATTTGTGTTTCTTTTTTTGCAATATATAAGCCTCTATTCAAAACAGATTTTCCAATCAATCTAGCTCCAGGTTGTGCCTTCACAGCCTGGATATTTGGCAAAATTGAATTAAGCACTCTGTTCGATAAAAGCTTGAAAAGTTGGCAATGTTTTAATGTGGATTGAATTTCTTCATGACTCATTACTTCAGTTGCATGCATAAAACGCTCAATACCAGGGCTTTCACCACTCAAAGCCTCCCCAATAACCAGTGCAACACCTTTTACTTCTTCTTCAAGTTCATTAACACTATTGTCATATAAAAATCTCACAAGTGGCATCTCACCGTCTTCTTCTGCAAACGCTTCGTCGTCGTCATGTAAATCTTGATCAGACATATTTTATAAATTTAGTATGGCATTGTAGTATATTTTTCCAAAAAAAGCATGTATTTTTGAATCGTTTAAAAATCATTTATGGCAAGGCATAGTCAATACGCAAACATCAAAAAAAGAAAAGGTGCCGCTGATAAGGTTAGAGGCAAGGTTTTTACTGTGCACGCGAAGCTGATTGAAATTGCTGCAAAAAGAGGTGGTGATCCTATAATGAATCCTGGATTGCGAACTGCGATTGATAAGGCAAAATCAGATAATGTGCCGAATGCAAATATTGAAAGAGCTGTACGACGAGGAACCGGCGAAGATAAAGATGGTGTTGTTTATGAAGAAGCAACTTATGAAGCATTTGGACCTGAGGGAAGTGTTTTTATGATTGATGTTATTACCGATAATAAAAACCGGAGTCTTGGAAATTTAAGAGTGATTTTACAAAAAAAAGGCGGGAATTTAGGAGCCGCTGGAAGTGTTGGTTGGAAGTTTGAAAGTAAGGCTTATTTTGAAATTGTTTCGCATGGTAGCGGAGATGAAATCGAGATGAAAATTATTGACTGTGCTGCAGATGATTTAATTTCACTCGGCGAAGGGAAATATGAAGTTTACGCGGCACCAGAAAAATTGGGTGAAGTAAAAAATGCGCTTATTAAAGCTGACTTTAAGGTTGAAAAAGATGAATTGGTTTGGAAGGCAAAAGATGAAATTCGCGTTAATGATGTCGCGCTAGGAAAGCAAATTTTAGATATTATTGAAGCCGTTGAAGAAGATGATGATGTAAAAAGCATCACTTCAAATATTAATATTGACGAATCAATTTTTAGTCAGCTGTGAAAGCACGTCGGCAACTGTCATTTCAGGTTTCATTTGGCCGTCCGCATCTTGGAAAAACTTAACCGATTGCTCTTTAAGTCGCTCTTCTTCAGGACTGTTTTGTTTCTGAAAATGCTTTAAAAGCATATCTTCACCACCTTCAGAAGGTTTTGGAATCGAAGTTTGCGGTTTTACAACTAGAGATGGAAAAAGTTTACCAGAATTTGTGGCTTCGTTAGTTTCACTCGTTTGGCCACCTGTTTTTTCTCGCATATACTTTGCAATCACCTCTTTTGCATACTGCAAACCTTCCTCCAAAGTTTTACCTTTGATTCTGAATCCTGCGGCTTTTTTATGACCGCCTCCTCCAATTATTCCTGCAATTTCACTAACGTCGGCAATATTTCCCGGAGCACGAAGACTTCCAGAAAGGAATCCTGGCTCTTTTTCTTTAAGCAACATCACGACTTCAGAAGCCGGTGCGTTACTCATCAATTCATCGATAATTCCACCGCTGTCATCACTTTTTGCTCCTGTTTCAGATAGATCAGCAAGTGAGATAGTTGAGTAAACCAGTTTGCTTGATTCTTCGTATGTGATTTTTGAAAGCACTTTTCCCCAAAGTTTAAGGGTAGCAAGGCTCTTTGTTTTGAAAAGATGTTTAATAATTTCCTGTTGTCTTGCCCCTCTATCCAAAAGTTCAGCAGCAACTTCGAAGGCCTCCGGACTAGTGTTTGAATGCTGAAAGCTTCCTGTGTCGGTAATAATTCCAGTAAGTAGCAAAGTCGCAACATCCTCATCAATCAAAGATTCGCCGCTTTCTTTTTCGAGCTCCTGAATTAAAGGAGTAATCATTTGTGTTGTGGCTGCAGCACTGTAATTCAAAAAATTATGAGTACCGAATTTTCCGTTTGATGCGTGGTGATCAATATTCAAAAGTGGACCATTCAAGAACATTTCCTTGTTTTCTTCTTGAAGTTTACCGAGCTGAACTAAATCACCTGTATCAACTGTAATTATCAGGTCAAAATTTGCGCCGCCTGTATTAAAAGTAATATCGTGAGCGCTAAATTTCCCGTTTTTTGGTGTGATGATAATATTGATTTTTCCAGCTTCAACTTCATATTTCATGTGATCTACTTCCGCGCTATTTGTATCAAGACTAATCACAAAATCTTTCGATTTTGGCAGATCTTTTTCAATTTGATCAACCATTGGCAAAAACTTCAGAGCTTCTGGCATAGGGTCGCTTGCAACGACAATAACGTTTTTCCCAAGCTTTCTGAGTACTGATAAAAGCGCTAAAGAACTGCCCACGCTGTCCCCGTCCATTGGAGAAGAGGGTGCGATTAGTATATTTTTTGCCGACCTAATCAGTTCCAGCGCCTTATTTTGATCTATCATTTCCATTTAAATGTATTCTGTGAATTATACTACTTTTTGGGTCTTCCCGCAAGTAATAAGGGTCTAGTGTACACTTTGTCTACTGCGAAATCAAGGTGAAGCTATAGATTGCCTATTGAACCCGTCACCGGAAGATCTGGAATGTATTGATGAATAGCCGATAGCACGATTGATGTACTTTCCCTTATTGTGACACTGTCACGATAAGAACCTGATGGACTTTTAATGGTTTAAAATTTCTTCCCTGGTTAGCGTGACATTGTCGCGATAAGAGATTCTTGTTAAATCGGCATCATTCTGTAATCAAGCGTAAGAATAGTTGGAGGTGCTTGCAGTGATTTTTACGTCCCGTTTGATAACGTATAAGAATTAGGGCGCGAGGACTTTGTTTACGACTTTCTATGATTTAGTCAAATCAGACTAGGAATAAACCCATTCGATAAAATCGATTACCATTGCCTGCCACTCAAACCTTCAATGAAGCTGGAGAATAAAGTGGGCTTCGGTGGAAATTTATTTTCTACTAATTTTTCAGTTCTAAATCCCCAATCATCTCTGTGGTTTCGTATTGAATAATTTGAAGTGTCCACTCCACCGCTGTATGACCTAAATGCTCTACCATCACGGTTGGCATTAGGTGAATTTAACCAAACTAAGCTCCCATCTACTTCAAAAGGAAACTTATCTTGCATAGCGTGACGGACTGTAGGTCTTAATAGAGTAACCCCCCAAAATTTAGCTAATGCCTCTGCATTACCAAAAGACCCGGGGTAGATTCTGTCTGATTCTTCTTCACCAAATTCGTTATAACATAAATTTCTACGTTCCTCAGAAGTTGCCGGGCAAGTATCTGTCCATAAAAACCATTTATCATCAGCAAAAGCCACACCTGGCATTCCTCCAGTACTTTCCATACCCCACAAACTTTTAAGATCTCCGGATGTCAAAGAATCTAGTGCTGTATTACAACTCACTCCCTTGTGTGCATCGTTTTGTTCAATGAAACGTCTTTCTAATGTTGCTCTAAATGCATCCTCATCAAATGGACCGGGTTTCATCACTGCTTTTATTGCAGATTTGCCTGTAATTGTTTGAATATTTCGAAGAGCTTCCTCATGCAGATATTCTCTTGAAGGATTCATTGCTGATTCTGTCCTTACCCACATTTCTCTAAGTTGTAGTGACATAAAGTTTTAGTTATAGAGATTCTTATAACCGAGCTATGCAAAATCCACAAGTTTGATTTGGAGCTCTGTGCGGTTTTGCCATTCGTTTTTATCGAGTTGGATTGCGAGTTTTTTCGAGTTTTGGAGTGAGTCTGCGAGTTCGGCCATGCGAAAGGCGATTGCAGAAAAAATTTTGTCGCCAGATTTTATGGAAAATTTGAGATGCTCGGCGTTTTTGCCAATTGCTTTCATGTTTAAAATTTCAGCATTTTGCAGAAGAAAAACGGGCTTTGCATTCCCTATTCCAAAAGGTGAGAACGATTCGATTTTTTCTGAACTTTCGATGCTTAAATCTTCGGCAAAAAGTTCCGTTTCAAGTTCGAGTTTTTTTGTGTGAGGATTTTGAGCGAAGTGAGCTTTTGTAAATTCAGTTAGGATTTTTTTGAAGTCGGAATAGTTGGATTTTTTTAGTTTGAAACCGGCCGCCATTTCGTGACCGCCAAAATGTTCGAGTACTTCGCTTGCCTGAGTTATCGCTTCTATAATATTGAAACCTTCCACGCTTCGAGCAGAGCCAATTA
>CALRGE010000001.1 GCA_943357175.1 Candidatus Peribacteria bacterium | reverse complement strand
TTATCATCTTCATGAACCGGCACATAAATTTTCAAATCTTTCTTATCAACTGTTCTAATTTCCTCCTGATAAATTTTAATATCTTTCATATCTTCAGGTATAATTTGGCTAGTGCCTGCCAAAAGTTCAGCAATTCTCGGAGTTTCATTAGGTATCAAAGGACCGATCGGCACGCCAGGAGCATTGTTTCCGTTTTCAACAACAAACATGTCGTCCATAGTTCTAGGATTGATTTCTTCAACATCAGGTGAAAAAACCGGAATTCCTCTTGGACCAGGACTCGTTCCTGGAGCTGCAAATCGAATCTGCTCACTACCTGTGCTCACACGCACAAGCCTATCTTTCAAACCGGTCAAAATCATTCTTTGCATTTCAGAGTAGAAATTCTTCATCGCAGCAGAAGCAAATTGCGATTTCTGGATTTCTTTTCCACCTAAAATCACAATCAATTCACCATGCTCATCCATTCTAAAATCAAACTGCATGATATTTTTACCCTGCAAAATTCCAATAGAACCGCTACAAATCAAGTTTGAAAGTGTGGCACCTGCCTCGCCCGCCTTTCTTTCAATATGTACTAGTTTAATCGCCTTACAATAATCTTTAGCATCCAAATTCACATCTGCACTCATTGGTTCAGGAAGTGTTGATGCTTTATTATCACAAGCCGCTCTTGCCTCTTCAATCTCAGTTCTCATTTGATTCTGATAAGTTTTTTCAAGTCGTCCTGATTTTGGCGTGAAATACACTCCTGCAAATTGACTTAGTCTAGAAAAATCACCAGATGACATTTGAATTATATTTGGACCATGCTGAACTGGCGCTACAGGTGCAGGTGCTGGTGTTTGTGGGACTGAAGCAGGTGCCGAAGCAACTTTTGGTGCCGCATCTCGAAGAACTTGGTTGGCTTTGAGGAAGAATGCTTTCAAAAATGGAGTCACAGTCTTTAGTTTTTGAGGATTAATCCATTTTGGGATTCCTGATCTAAAAATATTAAGAACTTTTATTCTATTAGATTCTTCAGTAAAATCCCAATTCCTCGATTCATCAGGCAGCATTTTTTCTTGAATCAAGATGCCCCTTATCAAACACAATAATTCATGAAAAAATAATGGACCATTAATAGAAAAATTATTATTAGAATCCTTAATAACTAAATCTATTATTGTGCCGCCATCAAAGCCTTCCTTTATAAAGTCAAACGGAAAACTAGATATGAAATTCCCATCTATACCATTGAATGCACAAGCACTTTCTCGAGTCATTCTAAAAAGTCCAAAAGTTGACAAAAAACTTGCCATAAAACGTTCTCCGCTAACACCTGGCATAGCCATTTCATTCATGGCCAAACGCCATTCTTCCAAAAATTGACACACATTTTTTCTATCTTGACCGTCCGCTCTTTTTGCAAAGAAAAAGAATCCTTGAATAGATGATGTACTAAATTTCATAGATTCACGACCGCTTTTGCCAGAAAATTTATATATGTAATCAAAAAGAAAACTATTTTTCACAAAAGCAGTTTTAGGATCATATGTACTAAAATCTGCGAGATAAGATTTTGCTTCATTTAGATACGATTCAAGAGCTATCTTTGTTTTATCATCTAAAAGATATGGAGCCTGTGGGTTTTTTTCAATTCCGACTCAATTGATTCAACCGCAAAAGTAAGTGCTTCTTTTTCAGTTTTTTCATCACTTGCCTCTTCTATAATCAACCTATCTGTTGTAAGAGCAATCCATGAGAGAAAGGCATCTAAAATCTTATAATTTGGGGAATTTGGACTAATGCTATCTCTAATAGAATCGAGGGTTGCCATCTTATCATGATTATCCAAGGGATTTCTATCCGGATGTCCAACGATCTTATTAAGCCCCCTATACAGATGATACAAATAAAGTTTATCACTAACAATAAATGTTGCCTCTTTACCAAAGAACTTTGTGATCTCAAAGAGTCCCTTCTCAGGAGTATGCGTAATGCCACTAAAAAGCCCAATATTGCTTTCTAAGTTACAATACGTTTGAAGTAAACGCAGATTTTCATTTAGGTTAGATACTCCACTTGCCAAGGTATAAAAACTATCATCAATATGTGCATCACTTTTTTCTACAGTGGCAATTTCTGCAAGATTAACTGCACACATTGCACAGTACTTTTCAAATTCGTTCGTATACTTAAGAAATAAATCTTGTGGCCAATCTTTAAATCTTTCTGCATTACCATCAATTTCACCCCTAATAAATGCATATTCATGTATTTCTTTATCAGTGATATGAGATACATTACGAAACCAATCTTCATGAACTTTTTTGAATGGGAAATTCATCTTTGCAGATGGAAATTTATCAAGAGGATCCCTACCAAAACCAAGACTTAAACCCATATATGATTTCGTATCCTCTAAAAGTGCAGGGTCATTCAGTCCAATTTCCGACTGAAAATCAATCGACGCCACTGTGTCCAAAAAAGCGGATTTTACTTCTTCCCCAAATGCATTTAAAGAGACATCAATTAACTCATAAAGTTTATCTACTGCGGGATGTCCATTGAAATCCTTTGCAAGATACGTTGCACATAACAACATCTGTCGAAAATCATTCGGATCTTCAATTGGATTTTCAAGAATTCTTATAAACTTTGCTAAGATACCTTGATCGCTAACTGTAACATGCGGCAAAGCTGACTTAATAAGATTCAAAGTCTCATGAACTAGGATTGCAATCTCTACCGATTGTTCGTGATCGATACCGCTATCTAACATATTTTTAGGTTCAGGCGGCGGACTATAACACTCTTTACTAGTTTAGGCAAGCTCACCGCAAATTTTGCAGGGTAGAATCTACCGCTGGCGGTAACTTTACAGGTTCAGTTTGACCCGACTCACCATTATGATATGATTCGATCCTCAAAGAAATAATATGAATAAACCGAGCGAAGAGTTTCATAAAAATCCTGATTTTGTCTCTTTTCCGGAAATGATGGCGACAAGGATATCCAGAATTCAAGATTTCAATCGTAAAAAAGTTTACGTAATAGTTTTAACCAGACGTGAACATGACGAGAATGAAGAGTGGAATGAGTATTTAAAACCGGACGACAAAATGACTTACGCGGAAGAAAGACAAAAAGAACTGATTCAAGAAGGCTTAATATATTTATTATACGCAATCAGAAGCTATAAACCGGAGGGGCGAAAACGACTGATTCGCTTCGCAATCAAAGGTATAATTGAGCACATGAAAATGTTCGTGGATAGATATGAAAGAATTTCTAATCTTGATACAAAAGTAAGCGTCACCGTAAAAGTTAATAAACTTCAAACTTGGGAAAAATCTCAAAGCCCTTTAAGTAGAAAAGAGAAAATTGATGAACTTCAAATTTATAAAGCTGTAGATTGTGATGATAGAGATCACTATCTTTCTCAACTCGAGAATTTGATCTCAGGAAGTGGCGAAGAAATCGTGAAGGAAAATCATATTTCAATACGACAGAAAATAGACGAGGAGCTGATACATTCTGAGGAGACTCAAACTCAGATAGAAATGATAGTAAGTTTATTTAGAAAAATACTTGATAGAAGACAGCAAAGAATATTGACTCAGGCTTTTGGCATAAAACACGAGGAATTCAATACTACAGGAGAAGAACTTAGCCAGACAGAAATTGCCAAGGCAATGAACTTAAGTAGAGAAAGAATCCGCCAAATCAAAGATAAAGCAATTTTACGATTCAGAAGACTTTTTCACCCTCTTTACAAAAACGAGAAAAAGCTGACATAAAACTGATCGAAAACCTCAATTTGCTCGGCCATTTAGCACCACAAAAAAATACTGCCCGGACGTCAAATGAATTGTTGTAACATCAATTGACCGCGACCTTAAAATTCGATATTTTGTGTTGTACAAGTTCATGACACACAATATGTAGTGTGCCACTTGCGATTTCCCCCTATCCTCGTTCAAAAGACGAGCCATTCGGAACAACCACCACTCACGTTTTCAAACGTGTGCTTATCCACTATTTTACCACGCTTTATTTATGGCTCAACCAATCACACTTCCGGAGCCAATCGCCGCTTTCAAAGAAGAGGCAGTCCAACCGGAAATCAAAATCAGCAGACCAAAAACTGCCAAAGCACCTTCCGGCGGAGTAAAAGTCACAAGACGATTCACTTCTCAGGAAATACCTGCATTGGAATCCATAAAATACGAAAAGCGTGTTTCAAAAATCACAGAACCAGACGGGAAAATCGTCTTCGAAATGAAAAATGTCGAAGTACCTGCGAATTGGTCGCAGTTGGCAACAGACATCATCGCTCAAAAATATTTCAGAAAAGCAGGGGTTAACGGTGGTAGCGAAACAAGCGCAAAACAAGTGGTTTATAGAGTAGCTCACACAATCAGAACATTCGGTGAAGATAACGGATACTTCGCAAGCAAAGAAGATGCGGACACTTTTGAAGAAGAACTTTCATATATTTGTATCACCCAGCGAGGCGCTTTCAACTCCCCTGTTTGGTTCAACTGCGGATTGGCGCTTTACGGAATCAAAGGAGACAGCGGAAATTACGCTTGGGATTTCGACACAAAAACTATAGTAGAAATTGAAAATGCATACGACAGACCTCAGTGTAGCGCCTGTTTCATTCAGAAAGTAGAGGACTCATTGATGGGAATTTTCGATCTAGCAAAAAACGAAGCAAGACTTTTCAAATACGGTTCAGGTACAGGTTCAAACTTCTCAAAAATCCGTGCAAAACAAGAAAATCTTTCAGGCGGAGGAATTTCATCAGGACTTATGTCTTTCCTTGAAGTTTTAGATAAAGGTGCTGGCGCAATCAAATCAGGAGGAACAACAAGACGAGCCGCAAAAATGGTAACTCTTGATATCGACCATCCTGAAATTCGTGATTTCATTAACTGGAAAGTTGATGCTGAGAAAAAGGCAAAAGCACTAATTGATGCTGGTTACGATGGAGACTGGAGAGGTGAAGCTTACAAAACAGTTTCAGGTCAAAACTCAAACAACTCAGTTCGAGTGACAGACGAGTTCATGAAGCAAGTTGAGAGCGGTGGAAAATTCTGGACAACATTCAGAACTACCGGAGAGAAATATGAAGAAATGGATGCTCAGGAACTTTTTGATGACATTTGTAAGGCGGCTTGGAGCTGCGCTGATCCGGGTCTTCAGTTCGACACAACAATCAACAATTGGCACACATCTTCAAACACAGATCGAATCAACGGTTCAAACCCTTGCAGCGAATATATGTTCTTAGATGACACAGCCTGCAATCTTTCTTCAATCAACTTGATGAAATTCTTGCGAGAAGATGGCAGTTTCGACATTGCCGGTTACCGTCACACAGCCAGAATTCTTTTCTTGGCTCAGGAAATCTTGGTTGACCTTTCTTCTTATCCAACTCCAACAATCGCAAAAAACAGTCATGATTTCAGGCCACTTGGTCTTGGTTACGCAAACCTAGGAACACTTTTGATGATGATGGGTGTGCCATATGATAGCGATCGAGGACGTGAAACAGCAGCGGCATTAACAGCAATCATGCACCTTCATGCATTTGGAGTTTCAGCAGAAATTGCATCTGTTATGGGAGCTTTTGAAGGCTATGAAACAAACAAAGAACCAATGTCAAAAGTTATGAAAATGCACAGAGATGCTGCTTACAAAATCGATTCGAGACTTTGCCCTGCAGAACTTGCTCAGGCAGCTCGTGAAGACGGAGATCTTGCAGTAGAACTCGGAAAGAAATATGGATTCAGAAATGCTCAGGCAACAGTTCTTGCTCCAACAGGAACAATCGGTCTACTTATGGACTGCGACACAACAGGAATCGAGCCAGAATTTTCTATCGTAAAATGGAAGAAACTTGCAGGTGGCGGTCATTTCAAAATTATCAACAAATCAATTCCTGAATGTCTTCAGAGAATTGGCTACAATGAAGCACAAATTACAGAGATGATTGATTATGTTCTCGGACATGTGAGCATTGAAAAAGCTCCGCACATCAATCCAACAGAACTCCGAAAACTCGGATTTACAGATACACAAATTGAAGAAGCTGTAGCACACATTCAAAAAGCAAAATCTCTAGATGAATGGACCCCTCACCTAAACCCAAAAAATCTAGGCGCTAAAGGATTAAATGCAGGTCAAATTGCAGAAGCAAAACTTTACATTGAAGGCGCACAAACAATGGAAGGCGCTCCATATTTGAAAGAAGAACACATCCCAATTTTCGACTGTGCAAATAAATGTGGAAGCGGTTCAAGATACATCGCTCCAATGGGCCATGTGAAAATGATGGGCGCAACTCAGCCTTTCCTTTCAGGCGCAATTTCAAAAACAGTAAACCTTCCAAAAGAATCAACTTACGAAGACATCAAAAATACTTATTTGGAATCTTGGAAGCTTGGTCTAAAAGCCATCGCACTTTACCGTGACGGTAGCAAACATTCACAGCCACTTTCAAATAAAAGCAGCTCTAAAGTTGGCGAAACAACAATCCTACCAGAAGGCGCAATCCTTAGAGGAAACAAAGTTGCCCTACCAGCAAAGAGAAACGGTCTAACGATTGAAACAAGCATCGGAGGTCAAAAAATCTACCTTCGAACCGGAGAATACAAAGACGGAGCCCTCGGAGAAATCTTCATCGATTCTTTCAAAGAAGGTGCATCTTACCGAAGCCTAGTAAACTGCTTCGCGGTTGCAGTTTCCATCGGTCTTCAATACGGAGTACCTCTAGAAAAATACGTTGATTCCTTCACATTCACTCGCTTCGACCCAAGCGGATTCACAAGCCACCCAAATATCAGAACTTGCACATCTATCGTCGATTTCATATTCCGAGTTCTTGGAATGGAATACCTCGGCCGAACAGATTTTGTTCATGTTCAACCTGAAACAACTCAAATCGCAGAAAATGCCCTCGGCGGAAAAATCAAAGAAGCAATGACAAAAGAAGCGCTTGCCTCAGAACCAGAAGTTGCAGAATCAGTAACAAGCTCAGCAGCAAACCAACTTTCAAGCATGATGGGCGACGCGCCTGCATGCACAACTTGCGGCCACATCACAGTCCGAAACGCATCTTGTTACAAATGTTTGAACTGCGGAAGCAGTATGGGTTGCAGCTAATCAAAGATTAGCTTTCTCTCCCGTCGCCGACATAAATACCCCACGCTCCACGCCGGGGTATTTTTGAGTGGCGAGTTCGACCAACTTCAACTGCCCTTTTGATGTCATTTTCCTTATTGCAACAATGTTACAATAACAACCTGATAGAGTTCCAACTATCAAAAAATTCTCAACCTGTTAAATGAGACTGTGTTACAATAAGAGTTTTATGTGATTCCATATTTATGACTGAACTCAGGATTTGAAGCTTGACTAAAGCCTGTAAACATCGTAGCGTAAGTCTGATTTTTACCACTGTAAAAAAAGCCACTATTTGAAGCAATTTATGTGGTATATAATTTGTAAGAATTTAATTTTAAAAATGAAAAAAACATTCCTACTTCTATCTCTCGTGTTGTTTTTAACATCTTGCAGTGTTGAGCAGAAACTTGATCAAGTTAAGAAAGAAGCCGAAGAGGAAAATAATGAATTTGTAGAAGCTAATAAAAATGCGACTCCGGAAGAGGCAATAAACACTAAATATGATGAACTGGTGGCCCAATATGGTGGGCCAGATGAATATTTCACTTTGTATAATGTTAGAGATCCAAACTGGGAGGAATCTTTTTATGTTTCAGAAAAATTAGGAGTAGATTATGAAAAATTATCTTACATTCAACAGCAGAGTGGAACATATGGCGTTAGGGCGCTTTTGCAGGCCATGAAGAGTGATGAAAAAGTCGATGCCACTCTTGAAGTGTTCAACAATTTTCTTGAGGCAACGGACGGCGATATTTCTTACTTCAAAGAGAGAATGCCTGAAGGTTTGAGCCCACAAGATGAAGCTGAATTTATTGCGCAGGAAATTGTTAATGCATATTTGTATTTTTACAAACTTGAAAATGTTCAAGTTTACAATCAAGTTTTTGTTGATAGCTATGCTGAAATAAGTGCGCTTAATAAAGAAAATTTAGAGGCTGTTGATGCATGGTGGGATCTTGAGTTCTACACCAAACTTTTGCCCGATGAGCTTGAATATAAGGCTGAGTTGCAAACTTTGCTTGATAGTAGATATCAATAGTGGTTAAGATTGCAGCAATTCAGATCAATGTAATTAGCTTGACTCTGATGCGCTTAATCCCTACAATCGCCCCTGCATCACGCACAGAAAGTGCGCTAATATAAAAGATTTATGGTAAACGCAAATAGTCACACACACGGGTTAGTAGACGCTCCAGCTTGGAGACCAAAGTCAAAACAATGGAAGAGAAAAAATAAGGCTAACTTAAAGGCAACAGCAGTTGCTTTACAGGATAATCTTAAGGCTGCTCTTGCTAAAGGTAACGACTAGCAGTCACACCAAAGGTGTGAGCATTGTTTAATTCTTGCCTCACCTCATCACACACGCTAAAGTTCCACCATGGGTCTTTTTTCTTATTTTAAACGTCGCAGAAAAACTCTAAATCCGGGTTTTCAGAATTATAAAAACCCGAGAGTCGCAGTGCGAAAGGCATTTGTTCCTAAAACAGGTTTTTTCCAGAAGAGCGCTGCTCCAAAAAATCGCAAACTAGGAGAAAGCGGGGCAAAAATCCTTCGCTATCTTAAAATCTTCGCGGCATTTTTTATACTCGGCGGAGGAATTTACCTGATATTTTTCACGAATTTCTTCACAATCCAAAAAATCGAGATTCAAGGAGGCGAAGAAACTGTTGAAGAACAGAAAATCGTAAATGACTATCTGCAAGCCTTTCTTGGTGGAAATATAATTATGTTTGGACCAAGCGAGCACGAAACAAAACTTGCTGAAAACTTGGGCTATTTAAAAACTCTTGGGATTTACAGAGTACTTCCACACACAATTGTTGCAAAAATTGAAACTTATCCAGTTGCAGCGAACGTGCGAATCAACCAAGCCGACGGCACAAGTAAACTTTATATTGTGAATGAACTTGGATACGTTGCGCTGATTGGCATAAGCAACGATACTTTGCCTACAATCGTTATGGACGTTACAGGAACCGACCTCGAAATTAAAGAAGGCGACACAGCAGATGGTCCAAAAATTAACGCTGAAATCATTCCAGGTGAAAATCTCCAACAAATTCTCGACGCAAAAACAAGTTTCGAGGGCAAATTTAATTTACAAATTAAATCAGTAAATTATTTAAAACGCGCACGCGAATTACACTTCTTAACTGAACTAGATTTCTATGTTTGGCTCGACATGACTCAGGACCTCGAACTCCAGATGTCGAAAATGAAAAAAGCCCTAACTAAGCTGAATATTTACGAAAGCCCAATACTTTATATTGATTTGCGAATTTCCGGTCACGATGGAGAGAAGGTGATTTATAAATTGAAGGAATGATTACATTGTGCTATAATCCCAAAAGCAATATAAAAACAAACTATGACTGACAACACACAGATCGAAAAAGCACTACGAATGGTTGAAACCGCGGAGGCTAATTTGAAGGGAGCAAAACAGATTTTAGAAACACTTGTGCCTCACAGAACAAGTGCAGCTCCGGTAGAACTAGACGCTCACGAAGAAGGCGATTTACAGATTGTTGAGGGAATTTTCGATGGACAATGCATGTACGGACCAAACGGAAAAATGTATCCAGTGCCGGCGAATTATGCGAGTAAATCTAAATTACTTGAGGGCGATAAATTAAAGTTGACCGTTATGCCAAACGGAACTTTCTTATACAAACAAATTGAACCTGCTAAACGTAAAAACGTGAAAGGCACACTTATCAAAGAAGACGGTCAATTTAAAGTACTGACTCCAGAAAAAACATATAAGGTTCTACTTGCTTCCGTAACTTATTTCAAAGGCGGTGTTGGCGACGAAGTTTCTGTTATCGCATCAGAAGATCCAAATTCAACTTGGGCAACTATCGAGGCGCTCATTCCGCATATGGGTGGCCGCAACTACAGTGAGGTTGATAGTTTCTAGAAAATAAGATAAGCTTCGCGCAAGTTTTAAGCTTATTATGGACAACGAAGAGGTTACTATTACACAGGCACTAAATCAGATTCAATCTTGGCTAAATGCCGGTAATTTTGAGATGGTTATTCAAGGTTGCAGAGAGATTTTATCACTCGAGCCAAGCAATCAAAGAGCTTTGGCATTGATGAAAAAAGCGATGGAAGCAGCCGCTGCTCCTGCTATGCCGGCAGAATCTGTAGCAGCTGCGCCACTTGAAGTTGCGCCTGCGGAACAACCAGTTGTGGCACCGGCCCCAATAATCACTCCTGTAGAAAAAATTCCTTCAAACGACCCATTAATTGCCAGCTTAACTCCAAGTCCACAGGCGGAATCTGCTTCACCTCGCGTGGAAGCACTTAAGAAAGAAAAACTTGTACACATTTTGGCAATGATAATTCCTGCAATTTTGGTTGTGGCAATCGGGAGTGGAGTAATTTGGACGATTTCAAACAGACAATCTGCAGATATAATTAAAGATGTTGCCGAGCAAAATAAACCACAAGGCCCAAAAGAATATTTAACTCAAAACGAAGAACGAGTAAAAACTCTAACGCAAATCGCGGAAGTTTTAGAAGAATTCAAAGAAGAAAACGGTAGATATCCAGCGGTTTCTCAAATTGATGAAGCATTAAAAACTGCACTTGGCAGTATTCCAACTGATCCAAAACAGGGTCACAATGATAAAAGTGGAAAATTCTACGGCTACGTTTATGCAGTTTACAACTCAAACACGGAATACATAATTTCTGCAATTTTTGAGGACAGCAAAGGCTTTGCCTACCCATGGAGCAAAGGCGCAAATATCAGCGAACACCCTGAATATCGTGACTTAAGTTTTGAGAATGTGCATTTAATTTCTGGCGACGGGAAAGGAACTGAACCGACCGAAACAAAGCCAAAAGTAAAAGTTAAGCGCACATGAAATTCTCCTGGAAAAATTGCACAAAGCCGATTCTTGCATTGGCACCAATGGCCGGCTATACCGACTCCGCTTATCGTCAGTTAATTAAAAGTATAGAACCTCGCGCGATTTGTTTTACAGAATTCACCAGCGTCGACGGAATTGTTTACTCAAGCAAAAAAACTCTAAAACAACTAGATTTTAATCCTGATGAAGAGCGCCCGATTGTCGCTCAGATTTTCGGAAAAAAACTTGATCACTTCACCGAAGCCGCAAAAAAAATAGAAGAAATGGGAGCAGATGCGATTGATTTAAACATGGGTTGCCCGGCCAAAAAAGTTGTTTCAAGTGATCACGGCTCTTCCCTTCTAAAAAACCCATGTCATGCCGCAGACATTGTGGCCGCAACAGTTAGAGGTACTTCCCTTCCTGTATCAGTAAAAACACGACTGGGAATCAACAAAGTAGATATAGAATGGTTCATCGCATTTTGCAAAAAACTTGAGGAGGCTGGCGCAGAATTAATCACAATTCACGGCAGAACAGCGAAACAAATGTATCTCGGAAAATCTGATTGGGAACCGATTTATGAAGTAAAAAGAAATCTAAAAATACCGGTTATCGGAAACGGCGATGTTCTCAGCGCAGCAGATGCAGTCGGCAAATTAAAGAATCTCGACGGTGTAATGGTTGGCCGAGCGACAATGAGCAACCCTTGGGTTATGGCTGAAATCGCGGCAGCTTTTTACGGCGGTGAATACACAGCTCCAAAAACTTTCGCTGAAAAACTTCCGTATCTACTGAAACACTGCGAACTTTCAGTGCAAACAAAAGGCGAAAATCGTGGAATTGTGGAGATGCGAAAAAACTTCGTGCAGGCAATTCGTGGCTTCGACGGAGCCAGCGAATATAGAGCTCGCGTCGTGCACATTTCAACCTTGGAAGAGGCAAAAAGAATACTTAATGAAATACTTGAACATGTCGGCCAATCTGCCTAAATTACTTAGAACTCTCGGCCAATACGAAGCCGATTTATTGATTTTACCTAGCGGAAATTTTCCGCGAATTTTAGTGAAGAATCAGTGGAAAATAATTGAAGACGGCGAAAGTAGCGACATCACCGGAGCTATCAAAGAACTATTAGGCGAAAAAACTCTTGAAGATCTAGAAAACGGTCTAGAAATTTCTCATGAATATAATGCGGAGCGTTTTATTTTCAGCATGCAAGAAAATCAGGTGGGTAAAGTATTACTTGTTCAAAGATTAAAGCCACTTTGGAACGATTTATCAGGTCACAAAGCCTTTGCTTCTATCGAAAAATGGCTCAAGACAAATCATGGAATTCTCACAATTCATGACCAAGCACTCTACGCCTCAATTTTGAAATACTTCAGCCAAAATCGAAGCGAAAGCGCAGTTTCTCTCGAACGTAGCATTAAATATCCTGCAAAATCTTTCATGGGTTTGATAGAACAAAAAGAACTTGGCGAACATTTTACAACACTTGAAGATGGTCTACGTGAAGCTCTAAAAATCAAAGCCAGCCTAATTGCAATTAACGAAATCAAAATCAGCCGACCGGAAATTATACAAAAAATCGCCACAGAGAAGTTAATTTTGCTATTACCAGACGAGCTGTTGTCATAGCTCTGACAACAGGTTTTCAACCTGTTAAATCAAAAACGCATTCGCCTGATCCAAACAAGCGCACTAAAGTGCGTGTATGTTCCAAATACGCCTCGCACAAACCAGAGAATATCACCCACGTGATTTTGAGCACTGGCTTCACACAGCCCAGAAATCGAAAAGAGAGATGTGGATTGCATTCAAAAATGAATCTCAAAAAACCCAAATTTCAAGCAGCGAAAATTTAGAAGAAACTTTTGCCGGATCGCGTTCAATAAAAAACCACATCTCACTTCTAAGCCCAACTTACTTCGCCCGCCAACTCAAAGGCACTCTACTTCCCATAAAACGCTACAGTCAATTTGAAGATAGAATTAATAAAGAAAGAATTTTCCCGGCTGATTCACTAATTTCAAAAATTGCCGCCACAGAAAATTCGCACTTTAAAATCACCTTCAAAGCAATAAAAGATAAAAAGCGCGAACGTGCGCTGAAAAAATGCAAAAAAGCTCACTTCAAAGCTGAAAGACACCTCGATCAATGGGAATCACGTGGCTGGTTTCACTTCAAATTTCGAAAAATTTTCAGCCCTCTACTGCGACTTTTTCTCACAAAAATCTCCGCTGAAAAACACGGGCCTGAAGAAAAAACCGAAAGCATTCATGAACGTGAAGATCCACTTTCTGCAATTCTTGATAAGCTTTCTCGCCCACTTTTTGAGGTTCAAATTGAAATGACTCACAATTTTTCCGAATTTCTAAACGGCTTCACACTTCCATATTTGAACGGTCTAAAAATAACAAAAAAACCGTCGAAAATAATTCTAAGCGCTGAAGAACTCGCAAGCCTATTAACAATGCCTGACACAAAAAACTGCGCCGCGATTTTACAGTCCGAAAGTACTGCTTATCTGCGAGCTCCACCCGGAGATCCACTCGAAATGAATGAAGAAGACCGCAAGCGACATCTATACATTTTGGGCAAAACCGGAATGGGAAAGTCGAGCACAATTTTGGCGATTCTTAAACGTGACCTTCAAAAAAATCATGCCGTCATAATTTTAGATCCTCACGGCGATCTCGCTGAAGATGCAATAAAAACAATCCAGCAGAATCGCCTTAAAGATCTAGTAATTCTCGATCCTTCAAATCTTGAATATCCACTTGCCGTAAATCCGCTAGAACTTTTGCCGGATGAAAACCCAAGCCTGAAAGCATCTGCTACAACTGAAATTTTTCAGATGCTGGCAAAAGGAAGTTGGGGCCCACGCCTTGAGTATATTTTGAGGAATGCAATTCTCACACTTCTCCTCAACAAAAATACGAGTTTGCTAGATTTACCTCGCCTACTAACAGAAAAAGATTTCTGTCTTAAAAAAATCAGCGACATAAAAGACATCGAGCTTACACGTTTTTGGCAAAGCGAATTTCTAAATCTCGATCCAAAAACTCGCCAAGAGCACATCGCCCCAATCTTAAACAAGGTTGGGCCACTCCTCACCTCCCCAACTCTCAGAAATATCTTTGGACAACCTCGCGGCAAACTCAATTTCGACAGTCTCTTCGATCAAAATAAAATTGTAATAATCGCGCTTTCAAAAGGAAAACTCGGAGAAGACGCTTCAAAAATGCTGGGCATGATTTTTATTTCAATGATTCAAACTTGCCTGCTAAAACGCGCAAATATTCCTGCAACCGAAAGAAAAACCGTCGCAATGTTCATTGATGAATTTCAAAATTTCTGCAGCCCGACTCTCCTAACAATGCTTTCTGAATCGAGAAAATACGGCCTCTCACTCACGGTGGCGAACCAATTTATAAACCAAATTCCACCCGAATATCAAGATGCAGTTCTTGGAAACGTCGGCTCTCTAATTGCATTCCGAACAAATTTTGCTGACGCAGAAAAACTCGCGCCGCAGCTATCACTTGTTGAAGAAGATCTCTGCCAACTTCCACCATTTCAAGCATACGCAAAACTCCTCAAAAACTCCGAATGCCTTCCAACTTTCAGGTTCGAAACACAAAAAATCGATCCGCCTCACAACACAAATCTCCACGAAACAATTAAAATCTGTGCTGAAAGATTCGGCCGTCGCAGAAGCTTTGTTGAACAAAAACTCGAAGAGCGCTATAGTAAAAGCATGAAGAAATTCCTCGCCACAATCTTCCTCAGCATTGTCTTAATTTTACCAGCTACTTCACAAATAGCATCGGCTGCAAATTCAACAACTTCCAATTTCGATGTATTCGAAATTCTTTCAAGTAAATCAACAGATCAAACAACAGGTAAAGAAACAGGCGAATCAACTTCGCAAGATATAAAAGAACTTGCTGGTAATAATGAACGCTCCACCGTCGCTGAGGTTCTCCTTCGAGTAATCAACATTTTGACTCTACTAATCGGAACATTTGCCTTTGTTGTACTTGTCGCCGCAGGAATTTTAATGATAACTTCTCAAGGAGATCAAACCAAAATCGACCGTTACAAAAACATGATTTCCCAAGCAATAATCGGTCTCATTTTCGGTTTCGCCTCGTACACCATCGTAACCTTCGTCCAATCCTTCTTCTACTAAATCCTCCATGCGCAAACTCGCCTTCTTAACACTTGGAATGTATCTCTCTGTAATGTTGAGTGCTGTTGCTTTAGGTGCGAGTTCAGTGCCAATCAAAAAAATATGCAGTAGCGGTACTGGTTTATTGGGTGTGCCTGAGCTAACAGCAAGATATAACGGTGGTGAAGAAGAAACAGCAGTTTTAGCAACAGTGACAGAAACATACTCTACTTACGCAAAATCTATTAAATATCTGAATAGTACTTGTGGTACTAAACATGACTCTACTGGAATGTTTGAAATGGGTGATTGTTCGGCAAAAGATGATACTACTAATAAAGATCCGAAAATTGTCACTGAGATTACTGAAGCGATAGGTGGCGAAATAGAATTAGGTGATGATAAAATTATTGAATTATACAAAGGAATATGTTGCTTAGCCGGCGCTACGATTCCAGAACAAGCAGAAGTTGAAGAAGAAATAGACGAGAATGGGAAGGTTATTACCGAAGCAAGAGATGCAATTCCAGAAGCATATTACTGTGACTCAACCAGAAATGTATATTATGAGACATATACAGAGTGTACAACCGGTGCCCAATCCTGCCAAAAAGTCCAATGGTTAATCTCCTCAACAGGAGCAGGAATCCTAAAAACATATGTAAAACAAATATACGTTTTTGGGGCGGGGATTGTGGGTTTCATTGCGGTTGCAACAATCGTAGGGAGCGGAATTCAAATCTCGGTTTCAGGTGCAACAGGAGATATCACAGAAGCAAAAGATAGAATCACTCAATCAATAATGGGTATTGCGCTACTTTTCCTTTCGGCACTTATTTTATACACAATAAATCCAACCTTCTTCTTCTAATGAAAAAAATATTTTCATCCATTCTATTCGCGATTGTAAGTCTTGGACTATTCACAAACATAGCATTTGCCGGAGAACCGGTAATTTTTGCGGAAGAGGACGTGGAATTAGCTACTGAAGCCGCTCCTCCAACAGTCACAACTCCGACCATTCCTAAACCATCGTATTTACCGGGTCCAAAGGAAACTACACAAGGTGCAGATGCTCAAGAATATTTTCTGAATGTTAGCATCCCAAAAATTATAAATACAGGAATAGGACTTGTTGGAATTGGAGCATTCATCGGTCTTGTTATTGGCGCATATCACATGCTCACTGCATACGGAGTTGAAGATAAATATAAAAAAGGAAAAGACATCATTCAATATTCTCTGTTGGGTATGGTGATTGTTATGCTTTCTTATGCAATTGTTCAAATTATCAGTTCAATTTCTCTGCCAAGTGAAAGCACAGAAACTACATGGATTCCAAGATCATACGCCGCTGAAACCACGGCTAACAAGCCAATAGATGTTGATACACTTTTCCCAACTGAAAAAGCACTGATTGAAGATCAAACAGACAATGTTTCCTTAGCAGGAGGTGATCTAATAACAGAAGTTGTGCCTGGCATTATCACAAATATTTTCTATCTCACCGGCCTTCTAATTTTCATTTCACTAACAGTGGGTGGAATTTACATGGTTATTGGACGAGGTAATGAAGAAGCAAATACTAAAGCAAAAAATATTCTGATTTACAGCCTAGTGGCGATGGTGGTCTTATCAATGGGTTATGCAATTATTTATGGTATCTCAACTCTCACGCTTGGAAACGATGAAAATTCCAGCACCGATAACGTATTCTCAAACACAGAAAGCGAATGAAAAAAATCTACGTCACATTTCTAGCCGCCATTATTTTCTGGAGCATAACTCTAACAGCTTTTGCATCAATTCAATTGGAAGATGACTTCAGACCTAGCAATTTGCCAACACTAGGGCCAGAAACAGAAATCGCTACAGTTGAAGGACACCCAGAAGCAGCTGCAACCCAAACTTTAATCTTATACGTTGGTAAACTTGTTGGACAAGTTTTAGTTTTTTGTGGAGCACTTACTGTGATTTTCCTAATAATTGCAGGTGCAAAATATGCCTTTGCTTATGGTGTAGATGATAGAATTGAGCAAGCAAAAAGAGGAATAACTTGGTCTATATTCGGGCTGATTATAATCATTCTTTCCTACTCAATTGTTCGAGGAGTAATCAAAATACTTGTCTCCACAGATGTTAACGCAACTTAAGTTCGCATCGGGAAAAGTGGCTCTAAAAGTTCAACTTTTTCTTTGCCCGCCTGTTTTAAAATACTATCTGCAATTGTTGGAATAATCGGCTCGAGCATGTGCCCAATTTGCCTGCACATTTTCAGTAAATTCGCTATCACAATTCGAAGTCGAGCCTCATCAGTTTTCGCCAATTCCCAAGGTTTATTTTGCTCAACATAAGCGTTCGCATGCCGCGCTACTACCAAAATAGACTCTATAGCCATCTTGATATTAAAGTCGGCAAAATTATTATGATATTCCGCCCAAGCCTGCTCACAAAATTCTGAAATCTCAGCAAAATCAGATTCAGGAACCTTTCCATCGAAGTATTTAATACACATCGCAACCGTTCGTCGAAGCAAATTCCCAATTGTATTTGCAAGTTCATCTTCATAAATAACTTTGAATCTTTCTTGAGAAAAATCACCATCATCAGCAGTTGGAATTTCACGTAACAAATAATATCGGACCGGCTCAACACCCCACTCATCAACTAATCCAAAAGGATCAACCACATTCCCCAAAGATTTGCTCATTTTTTGTCCTTCACTCGTAACAAAACCATGCACAAAAATTGATTTAGGTATTTCAATCTTCGCAGAAAGTAACATACCAATCCATATTCCCGCATGAAATCGCAAGATATCCTTACCAATCAAGTGGACATCAGCAGGCCAAAATTTATCCACTTTATCACCAAGCGCGCTAATATAATTCGTGAGCGCATCGCACCATACATACATAACTTGAGAATCATCACCGGGCACATCAATTCCCCACTGCAATGTTTTTTTCGGTCGTGAAAAACTCACATCCTGTAGACCTTCATCCAACAAAGACAAGAATTCATTCCGACGAGATGCCGGTCGAATCAACAATTCATCTTTCAAAATTAATTCCTTAATTTTTTCTGAATATTTTGAAAGCTTAAAAAACCAGTTTTTTTCTTTCAATCTTTCCGGCGCCTTTTTGTGGATCGAACACTCGCCATTCACCAAATCTTTCTCCAGCACAAAAGCCTCGCAACCAACGCAATAAAGCCCTTCATATTCTTTCTCATAAAGATCGCCGGCCTCCACCAATTTATTCCAAATTTTCACAGCACCTTCTTTATGCCGTTCTGAAGAGGTACGAATAAAATCATCATTCGAAATATTTAATTTTGCGCCAATATCTCTAAAAAGCTGACTATTTTTATCTGCTAACTCTTGCGGCTCAATTCCTTGCAACTTAGCAGTTTGCTGAATTTTCGTACCGTGCTCATCTGTCCCGGTCAGAAAATAAACCTCTTTACCGTGAATTTTATGATACCTCGCAAGTGCATCAGCCTGACAAAGCTCCAAAGCAAAACCAATATGTGGCGCTGCATTAACGTACGCAATCGCAGTTGTTATGTAGAATTTTTCCATGACCGAACTTTAACATATTCAACTCTACTAAGCCAATACCTGGCCAAATTTAGCCCAAGAGATCTGATATATATATTTGCCGGCTTTTTTATACCAATCAGCCTGAGCTGTCACAACAATTCCGGGAATTTCAAATTCCTCCGTGAATTTATGTAGAGCTTTTGAAACATCAGGCTCACCTTCCTTAGCTTCAATAAAAAGCCACGGATCCCCATTTTTACAGATTAAAAAATCTACTTCCTGACCTCCATGAGTTCTCACGAAATGTAGAGTCATTTTTTCCCCAAACCTGTCTTGCCAAAGAGTAACTGCTCGCATTAAAGATGCAGCAACATAATTTTCAAATCGATTTTCACCCGCTTGTGACCAATCTACAAAATACCATTTTTTCTCCTGTTTAAAGGCTCTTCTAATCTTTTTTGAATAAGGACTAACAGGAAAAACCAGCTGAAGAGTAGTTAAAATATTAAGCCATCTTCTTACACTACCGTGAGTCGTTTCTAAATCATTCGCCAAATTTCTATAACTTAAAGTTTGACCAATTGAAGGTGTCAACATGCTTAAAAGAGAGTCAATTTTATCGATTTCGCTAACTCTGGTTAAATCTCTCAAATCTTCATTTAAAATCAAATCTCTATGATTCAAAGACCATCTTTTATGAAAAGATTCGGAAGCTGCGAAATACGGCTCCGGAAAACCACCAAATTTCAAAAGTCCGCCCATTTCTTTGGCATCTTTCAAGTCAGAAGACATCTTTATTAATTTCTCTGGATTTTCAGGTAATACAAAATCATTTTCCTTAAAATCAGGGAGATTTAATGGAAAAAGATGAGTATGAAAATATCTTCCAAGCAGAGAATCTCCACTTTTTTTGAAAGTATCAAGACTGGCACTACCTGTTATAACAAAATTAAAGTCATCTTTATAAACATCATAAATCCCTTTTAAAATATCTTTCCACTTCGGACGTTTATGAATTTCATCAAAACAAATCCACTTGGATTTTGATTTTGCAAAAAAACTCGAGTCTGCTAAATGTGACTTTCGAACTTCTCTATTATCCCAATTAAAATATGCATCTTCAGTTTTACAAATAGTATTTTTGACCAAAGTTGTCTTACCAACCTGCCTGGAACCAGATAAAAAAAGCATCCTACCGGAAAGCCATTCTTCGGAAATCCAGTACGGTTGAACTGTTCTAAACTGCCTGTGAAGTGGTTTCATCATAACCCATTTTACATGTAAATTGGGTTATGGGCAAGCCAATTTACATCACATCAATATTGCAGATCACGGAAGATTCGGGGTATTCGCAGTAACTGCTGGCAATACAGATTTACCCTTCGCATTATAAAGCGCAAAATCAAAAACCGGTAAATTCTCACCTTCTTTAACTTTTGTTGTTACTCCATTTTGAGTATCACTGTAGTTGGAACCTGCATTCAAAGTTATGTATTCACAAACTGCTCCTGCGGCAGTAAATTTAAAATCGATCTCATAATCCTCATTCTGAACAACATTACTTAAAACTAAGTAATTATAATTATGATCATCTAAAAATTGTGACACTGGGTACGCATCAAAAAAAGCATAATGACTACCACCTTCATCACCATAAAATTTTGCAGTTGCTGAACTTGATGAAAAGTTATTTAAAGCTGAATCTGCTGCAATATAGTCTGAAATCGCTTGAGTTTTGCCATCCATCAAACCCAAAATTTTCCACCTTAAAATATTACCACTAGGAATAGCACTTACATCGTGCATTTTATAATCTACGGAAAAATTATCAATTGCCTCGGGTTCTGAACCGTCAATATCCGCAAAAAGTGGAATCTGAATTGACTCATTCAAAGCAAGACTGCGATATTCCTCATCATCTTCATTAATTTTGCAAGGAACAGAATCCCCACGAGCGATAATCTCAAGATTTCCAATCGCAGCATTACTTAAAGTAATTTCATTAATCTCTGGTTGATACCCAGGCAAATGCTCTTTCACAATTCCAAGCCCTAACTCACTCATTCCTTCCGCAGCATAAGCAGACATTTTTCCGTTCAAAATTGTTCGAACACTGGCCAAATCACGAAACACAATTGTACTAACGCCCAATCCAACCAAAATTAAAATCGACATCAAAAAAAACGAGATTAATAAAGCGCTTGCCCGGCTTGTAAGATTTTTTTTCATTGGTAAACGCGGCTAGTGATTGTTGTTTCGAAATCTAAAATAATTGACGGTTTTGCCTGACCAGGAGTCTCAAAAGTCATTTCAACTTTCACATTTGGCTGGTAAAAATCTTCAGCTTCATTATTTCTAAAATCATAAGGATCAAGTTTTGGGAAAATTCTAAAATCAACATTAGTCACATTAACAGAATCAGAATGAAGTTTTAAAAGATCACTTAATTCATCCCAATCATCACCAGAATCATTCAAAGCAAATTTCTGCATAGTCAAACTCTCTTCATCAGAATCCCAAGTAAAAACAATACGTTCCAATCCATCTAAAGATATTAAAACTAAAGAACTTGGATCTATATAATCATCAAGACAATACGCCGTCAAAATATTAGCTCTTAAACTAATATTAAGATCGAAATTGGTCAACAATGTCTTGGTACCCAAAGAATTACTACAATCATATTCATCATAATAAATCTTATTTTCCTTCACCGCTTCGGTAATAATATTCATTGCATCATCAATCTGGAACATCACATCTCGGCTTGTCGCAGAATCTTGCTGCACTCGATGGAAAACACTAAAAGCAGTCATTGAAAATGCAATAAAAATACTAAACACCGTAATGGCGATTAACAATTCGATCAATGTAAATGCTGGATTTTTATTAATCATTCCAATCGCTTAAAAAAGTTGAAAGTGCGTAAGATTTTGGAATACCTCGCTCATCCCATGAAACGGTACAAGTCACTTGAATAGTTTTTCCAGTATCAGTTTTTTCAATTAGAAATTCACGGAAGTAAATCTCACCTACTGCAGCATTATCAATCGTACCAAAAGACCAATATGGATTTAATTCAGTTTCATAAAGATAAACAGTTTTTGACCAATCAGCTTCATCTTGAGAATTTACATCTAAATGAAAATCAGTATCCCAACTATAATTTCCCAACCAATTCGAATCACGCATAAACCTGAAAACCTCAAGCCCCTCAGCCGCCAAATAAGATGCCTGCAGATTATGAAGATTTCGCTGATTCGCATTCATAACGGAAATTATAAGGCCGTAAACAGCAACCATCGTCACGCTTATTACCGTGATTGCAATTACAACTTCCACCAATGTGAATGCTTTAAATTTCTTCATGTTTTTTTACGTAAATTCTATCAGCTCCGCTCTCAACACCGAAGTCAAAATCCAAATCATCATAATTATCACGATGGAATATCACTAGCAAATCTCCCGTTAGATCATTAGGGTCATACACTTTCATCTCTCCTGATGGAGGAACAAACAAAAGAGTTATTGGACCAGCAGTAGTATCAGCAACTGTAATAGCATCCACCAAAATATTTTTCGAGCTTTGATCAAGATCACTATTATTAGGATTAGCCAAATCACATTTCCACACACCAGCCGAATCAGGATCCTCAACATAACTCATACTAACTTTCTGCGGCACGGCATCAACTTCAAAATAAATTCCCTCACACAAAAGTCCATCTGCATCTTTCTTTCCTGCCTTCACCTCAGCCTTCGCATGTTGGGCAGTCGCTAGTAAATCCTTAGAGAAAACTGAAACTTGCTGGCGCTCATAAGCTCCGCGATAACTCAAAACAGCCACAGCTGTGATTATGCCAATAATCGTAATTACAATTATAATTTCGATAAGTGTGAAGGCTTTAGTTTTCATTTTTTGCCTTAAGAAACTACCGAAGAAAGCGCGAAGATCGGACCTAATAAAGCTAACGCAAGAACCGCGACAGCAAGCCCCACAAACACAATCACAATCGGCTCTAAAATTGTTGTAAAATTTTCAAGTGCCTGCTCAACTTCACGCTCATAATGCTTTGCAAGTTTTTCTGCAATTGATCCAAGAGCACCTGTATTCTCACCAACAGAAACCATAGAAATAACTGTTTCAGGAAAAAGAAATGGAGCCTCTGCCAACTTATCAGCAATCTTTTCACCTTTCTCAACATGGAGCCGCAATTCATCCAAAAATTCCCTATACAAACGATTATTCATAGCTCCTCCGGTAATTCTAATCGCCTCATTTATTGAAACTCCTGCTGTCACCAAAATTGCCAAAAGTTGTACGAAATTTGCAACGTTAACTTTCCTAACAACATCGCCGAGTTTATAAATTGAAAGAACAGTAATGTCGAACTTTCGCTTGCCGTTTTCTGTACTCAAATAAAAAGAGCCGGATAAAATCACAAAAATAATCAGAGCCAAAATCAACCAAAAAAAGCTGTAAACAAAATTTCCGAAATTCAAAACAAAATAAGTTAGCGGTGGTAAATCTGAATTCAAATTCACAAAAAATTCTCGCAACTTAGGAATCACGGTCGTCACAACAATCGCACCGGAAACCATAAGCGCTAGTAAAACAGTAATTGGATAAACCAAAGCCCCACGTACCTTCATTAACAGGTTGTGGCTACGCTCAGTTTGATACGCCAATTTAAAAAGAAGATCGCCCAAACTACCAATTGTCTCTCCACTTTTTACAACTCCAACTTCAGATTCTTTAAATATTTCCGGAAATTTCGTCATCGACTCACTTAGTTTTTTTCCACGCTCAACATCGTAAGCAAGAGTATTAATAATTCGCGAAAATCTCTCGTTAGAACTTTTTTTTGACAGTACTTTTAGCGCTTTCATTATGGGAATTCCCGCATCCACCATTACTGCAAGCAAATGGTAAAAATAGGATTTATCTTGAACGCTCACACCTCTTCTATCCACAAAAAAATCATGCATTCTCACAGAAAAAGGTTGCGAAGAAGAATCATAAACACCATAAACCACCGCGGTTTCAATTTCAGACTGGCGTTTCAATAAATCGTCACTCATTGGTAGTAAGCCTCAAGCGTCAGAGTAAACACAGCGTCAGTAGTGCTAGTTAACTGAACACTGAGAGTTGTGATTCGCATCAACCGTTCGGCATTTTCAATTTTTTGCAAAAATGAAATCAACTGATCATAAGAGCCTTTGAAACTAGCAGAAACGCTCAAATAATTTCCAAAATCTTTATCTGTAGACTTTCCAAAACTTATAGAATTCATGTCGATTTCAAGACCAGCATTAATTTCAGTAAGTTCATCAAGTAATTTATCCTGAGAATTTCCAACTGGCACTGCTGAAAGGAGTTTTGCTTTTGCCGCTTCACTCTCTGAAACCTTCGAAGCCAATGCTGCCAACTCTTCATATTGTGATTGTAAACCTTGTAAATCAACTGATGCCGCATCTCTTTGAAGAACCAAACTAGAAACATTATCTTTCATTGGTACCACAAAAAAAACACCTCCCAAAATCATAAACAAAAGTAGAAGAATTGAAACGAGTTGTGAAATTTGATTATTCTTCATTCTGTGAGGCTTTTAACTGTATAGAAAATGTCACTAATTCATTACCTTCAGTAGTTTTACCAAGAGAAACCGATGGAACAAAAACTTCAGAAAAATCATTCGACTTTTGAATTGTTGAAATCACGCTTGAAACTGAAGAATACGAATCGCCAATTGCACTAACGCCGAGACTACCGTCTTTTGATACTGAATAAGCTTTATAAAAAACCCCAACCGGAGTTAGATCTTGCAATTTTTTCACTACTTTTGACCATTTCATAGATGCAGCCAAAACTTTTTCACTCAACGCCTGCGCTGCCAAAACTTCTGTAACTTGCTCAGCCTTCAATTGAGCAATCTGCATTTCCAAATCTGTTTTTTCACCTACGATTCTTTCAATTTCAGAATTCAAACTACTTTGTTTGAAAAACAAAAAACCGGTGTAAAGTGCACCAATAACAAAAACAAAAACCACTAAGGTTGAAAGCAATCGCCCACCGGGCGCTTCATATGTCTTGTCCATTTTGCTGTGGAGATATATTTTGTTCTCATGAATTTTATAAGTTTAAACGAATCTTTTCAATGCCTAAACTGTAGCGCGCCTAACGTGCGCCATCCCAGTTCATGCAGAAACCACTGCACGACTTGCCTTCATTCACAGCATCTAGACGCGGAATTTCCAGGTGACCGAGCCTCAAATTGCGGTGGTATTATGCAACCCACAAACGTAACACAGAGCGGCAAAAAGGGCTGGATTCTCTTGCACAAATGTATCAAATGTGGAGTAACTACTCGCAATAAAATGGCAGATGATGATAATATGAGTCTCGCGGCGGAGATTTCAAAAAATCCCATCTAATGAAATTAAAACTCGAGCACAAACAAATCCCCAAAGAATCCACAGTGATTGTTGGTGTTTCAGGTGGCCGAGATTCCATGGCACTAATTCACGCACTCACAACTCAACGACTCGATTTAAATGTGATCGCTGCTCATGTTGATCACGCACTTCGTGAAGATTCCGGTGAAGTTGCCGATTTCGTAAACGGCATGATGCAAAGATGGCACATTCAATTTGCTAAGACTAAACTCAAACCTGCCGGTGGGAATCTTGAAGAATGGGGTCGTGAAAAACGCTACGAATATTTCAACAAACTAGCCAAGAAAAACAAAGCTATTTACATTTTGACAGCCCATCACCAAGACGATGATTTTGAAAGTATGATGCTTCACTTTCTCCGTGGCACTCGAGTAAAAGGCCTTTCCGGCATGCAAGTTCTGCGCGAAAATATTTTCCGTCCTCTACTTTTTACGAGCCGCACTGAAATCGATGAATACATCGCCTTCAACGAAATCCCTTATCGCGACGATCCTTCCAACAACGACGAAAATTTCACTCGCAATTTTCTCCGACACAAAATAGTGCCGGTTTTAAATCACGTATATCCGGGCCTTGCTCAACGATGGCAAGATCAGAAAAGTTATTGGCTCGATCTTCAAGCTCTACTAGAAAACCAAGCTGCAGTTTTCATGGATGAATTCCTCGACAAAAAAGAAGGCCTCCATCGCGCCGCATACGCCAAACTCGCCTTTCCCGTTCGCGCGACAGTTTTAGAACTTTGGTACCGTCGCACAACAGGCTCGATGGTTCCCGATGCCCAAACAATAAACCGCTGGGACAACGCAATTCTCACTTTCGAATCTCGCAAAAAAACCGAATGGCACGAGAAAAAGTTTTTAGTGATGAAAAAAGAACGAGCGGGAATTGTTTAGGCTCCTCTGGCTTCCATATAAAGCCGGCTGGCCCAATCCTTCATCTTCAATTTATCAAGATTTTGCAAATCTCTTCTCCCTTACCTTCAAGTTAATCGAGTGCGCAATTTCGTGCTGTTCTTTGCAGAGTGGAGCGAGGTAGTTCGGGTCGTGTCTGTGTGAAAGTGCGAAAGTTTGGGTATGGTGGATAACTTCAGATGGTTTTTTACAGGTTGGAATGGAACATTTGGTGCCAAATTCTTTCTTGTTTAATTTCTTTGTTTTGACTGGAAGCGGACGTGATTTTGCTGATCCAACAGGTTGTGCTTTCTCTTCTGCAATCTCTTCCTCACGTTTGTTAAGCGCGGCGCTGATGATTTCGTTGATGTCGATTCCTTTTTCTTGAAGCTCAGCTAATCTAACTTTCACTTCTTCATTAATGTGCACGTGCACGGATTTTACTTCGATTTCTGGCTCAAATAAGCCATTCTCTTTTTCATCACGTACGAAAGTTTCAATTGCTCGGTTACTTAAAATCTTTGCCGCAGTCACAAGTTTTTCTTCATTCTCTGGTGTCGCAATTGCTGCAACTCTCAACAACTTATTAATACTAACTTCGCCGTTTACAAGTGCGGCGTGAAGATTTGGTAGTTCTTCAAATCGTTTGTCTAAATTTAGTACTCTTCTAACTTGTTCTTCAGATAATCCGCCGAACTTTGCAGCAAACTCGAAAATAGAACTGCAGTTTTTCTTCTCATACAGTTTACGTTTGTTAATTTCTGCGAGTAGGCCGGTAAATTTATATCTCCAATACAAGAGTTTCTTTCCGTAAAATTCTGCGGTTTCTAGTAGTTCTTTATCGTTCATTTTAGGTGGGGTTAAATTAAAAAAAGTATAGCAAAAACCAGCGCGATTAACAGATCAAAACGCCCACTTCAACTAGACATTTTGCGAGGTGAGTGTGCACTCGTATTTCGTGCTTTCACGCCGCCTTTAACTATCACTTGTTGTAAATTTCATGGGGGGGGTAGACTGAACTGGTTTAAAATTTTCTAACTCTCCACCATGAAAATGAATCCACGAAAGGTAGTTTCTCTTTTACTGTTAATTGTAATTTTAGCCCTGCACTATAGTCTTTTTTATTACTACATTGACTATATAAGTCAGTACATGAATAGAGATGAGAGCGGTGCACCAGTTAGAATCGTTTTCCTCATGATCGACGCAATAGCCCTAGCCGTGATCATCTCACCTTGGCTAAAAAAAGAGGGGAAATAAATTCGCGTCATCTTCAACTACATAAAAACATCAAAATGCTTCTGGTCGGCTAATCCCACTTGAAGCATTTTTGATTTAACACTACAATATCCAAGCTTTAAAAAAACCAATGGATAATATGGATAAAACTGTTCAACCAAGAAGACCGAGTCCACTTATTGCGATTATTTGTGGCGTGTTGCTAATTTCAGCAATTGCCACAATTTGGAACCCAGGTAGTGAACCGGTTTCAACACAAGTTGCAGTTTCACAAATGATTGCAGATGCAAAGGCGGGAAAAATAACTGAAATCGAAACAAGTGATAGTAAACTTAATTACACACTTTCAGATGGAACAAAGTATTACACATATAAAGAGTACGGCGAAACAACTAACGAACTTTTAAAAGATGTCGATCCAAAAATCGTATCGGCGATAAAAGTTGAAGTTAAAGATACTTCTTCAACAGACATTTGGATAAACATTGCACTTTCAATTATTCCATTCGTATTAATTATCGGTTTCCTATTTTTCATGATGCGCGGTGCAAGTGGAGCAAATAATCAGGCAATGTCATTCGGAAAATCAGGTGCAAAACTTCATGACAAAGAAAAAGAAAAAACAACTTTCAAAGATGTTGCAGGTGTAAAAGAGGCAAAAGAGGAATTAGAAGAAATCGTAGACTTCCTTAAACATCCAACAAAATACACCGCGATGGGAGCAAAAATTCCAAAAGGTGTTGTATTAGTTGGTGGACCGGGAACTGGTAAAACTCTACTTGCTAGAGCAGTTGCAGGAGAAGCGAACGTGCCATTCTTCAGCATTTCAGGTTCAGAATTCGTTGAAATGTTCGTGGGTGTGGGTGCAAGCCGAGTGCGTGACCTTTTCAAAAAAGCAAAACGAAATGCGCCTTGTATTATTTTCATTGATGAAATTGATGCAGTTGGTAGGCAGCGAGGAGCCGGCCTTGGTGGAGGCCATGATGAAAGAGAACAAACTTTAAACCAGATTTTAACAGAGATGGATGGCTTTGAAACAAACACAAACGTAATTGTAATGGCTGCAACTAACAGGCCAGATGTTCTTGACCCTGCCCTACTCAGACCGGGTCGTTTTGACCGTCGAGTTGTGGTTGATAATCCTGGAGTGAATGATCGTGCAGAAATTTTAGCAGTGCACGCTCGAAACAAGCCTCTCGCAAAAGACGTCGATTTGAAAGCAATCGCAAAACAAACTCCGGGTTTTTCTGGAGCAGATCTTGAAAATCTACTAAACGAAGCAGCAATTCTTGCGGCTAAACAGAACAAAAAGGAAGTAAATCAGCACGACATTGAGATGTCAGTAGAAAAAGTTCAACTTGGCCCTGAAAGAAAATCTCACGTTTTATCTAAAGATGAAAAAGAAGTCACTGCTTATCACGAGTGCGGACATGCAATTGTTGGTCACGTTTTGAAAGATTGCGATCCTGTGAGAAAAATCACAATCGTTTCTCGTGGAATGTCACTTGGTGC
Organism: Candidatus Peribacteria bacterium; assembly: GCA_943357175.1. Classification (GTDB taxonomy): domain Bacteria; phylum Patescibacteriota; class Gracilibacteria; order UBA1369; family 2-02-FULL-48-14; genus CALRGE01. The sequence continues at coordinate 142,250 of CALRGE010000001.1, read as the reverse complement.
GACTTGGTTTGTTCCAGATGAAGACAAACACCTCTACACAAAACGAAAATTCGAACACGAAATGGCTTCCCTTTTGGGAGGTTATGTTGCTGAGGAAATGATTTACGGTCAGGTTTCTACAGGTCCTTCTAACGATCTCGAAAGAGCCTCAGGAATGGCGCGAAGAATGGTTACTGAATTTGGAATGTCACCACTTGGACCTGTTGTCTACGGTCAAAAAAATCACGAAGTTTTCCTTGGCCGCGATTACGGTCACGCAAAAAATTACTCTGAAGATAAGGCAGCAGAAATAGATAAACAGATAAACGGCTTCGTGGAACGAGCATATAAAGAAGCCAAAGAGATTCTAACTAAGCACAAAAAAGAACTCGAAACTGTTGCAAAAAAGCTTATAGAGGTGGAAACTCTCAATAGAGAAGATTTTATTTCTCTATTCGACGGTAAAAAATTAAAGACTAAAGACGCATGAATAGTATTGGAATTGGCCAACTCAAGCATGCCAGCCCCGTCAAAGACGGGAGCATTAAAGTTGTGAGACGAAATCCAGCTGCACATGAAGCCCCCGCAGCAAAAGAAGGTCAACTTTCTGTCGACATCTACCAAAGCGAAGACAAAATGTTAATAATTTGTCCGATTGCAGGAGTAGAAAAAACCGAAATCAAAGTTGCAATCCAAGACGACGTGCTTACAATTCGCGGTGAACGTAAAAAAATCGGTGAAATTGAGGGAAAAAGCCCGCTGGTCAATGAACTTTTTTGGGGAGTTTTTTCTCGCTCAATCGTTCTTCCAGATCACATCGATCGCAAGAACATTAAAGCGAAAGTTACAGATTCACTTCTCACAATCACAATTCCAAAAACGGAAGATTTCAAAACCAGAATAATTCATATTAACGACGAAGAATGAGTCAAAAAATAAGAAAAGCCGTATTCCCTGCCGCAGGTTTCGGCACACGATTTTTACCTGTAACAAAAGCACTGCCGAAAGAAATGCTACCGATTCTCGACAAACCTGTTATTCAATATCTAGTTGAGGAAGCGGTTGCAAGCGGGATCGAAGAAATCATAATAATTACAGGTCGTGGAAAACGTGCAATTGAAGATCACTTCGATCATTCTTTCGAACTCGAGCACAATCTCGTGGAAAAAGAAAAACATGATCTATTGAAACTTGTTCAAGATATCGAAAAACTAGCAAAATTTATCTATGTTCGCCAGGCCCAGCCTCTCGGAGACGGCCACGCAATTCTCTGCGCCCGTGAAATAGTTGGTGATGAGCCTTTTGCAGTTCTTTTCGGCGACGATATAATTGATAGTAAAACTCCTGCACTCGCACAATTAATTGAAGTCTATAACAAGACAGGAACTTCTGTAATTTGCACAGAAAAAGTCGCGAAAGAAAATATTTCAAGTTACGGTGTAATTGACCCACTTTCGCAAAACGGCCGCATAATTGAAGTTCGCGGACTCGTGGAAAAGCCGAAAGCAGAAGATGCTCCTTCAGATTACGGAATTGTTGGAAAATATATTTGCACACCTGATATTTTCAAATTCCTAGAAAATTCAACTCCTTCAAGCCAGGGAGAAATCAAATTAATTGACGGTTTCCGGGCCATGCTCGCCGCTGGTCAAAAAATTCACGCTCTCGAAGTTGAAGGAACCCGTTACGACACTGGAAATAAATGGGGCCTACTCCAAGCCAACATCGCCTACGCAATGAAAGACCCTGAACTTCGCGCAAAGGTTAAAAGTATGTGCGAAGGGTTCTAGAAAATCTTAAATTTATATAATTGATTCTCTTCAGCTTTTTCATCAACAGGATTATAGACACCTCTATGTTCTCCGCTAAGATTATTAAAAATCAAAACTGAAAGTGGATTAAGTGCCCAATCAATTTGCACAGTTGGACCTCCAATTAACCTCCACTCTGTGAAACCCCTTTGATTGTTACTACTTCTATTAAAGAGTGCAACCGCAGATAGACCTGTAGGATAATCCTGATGCCAATCATCAAAAAAATAAGGTGGAATTTTCAAAAGATACTGATCAAATTGACTTCGAACAAGTTCAAGTGGCGCAAGAATCACTCTATCTGATTGCAAAACTTCAGTAATTCTAGGGAAATTATTTCCTACCAACTCAGCAGACACTCTTTCGGGGCCTACTGGTGATAAAATTCCCTCCTCTTTTTCCTCGAACTGAATCCCTCCAATTTCAATCATAAATAATTATGAGAGCGGAATATACAATAAACGCCCGGGCAAGTCAATCCCCACCTGTAAAACTATTCCCGGGAACAGCTTCTTTTTTTCAGCTCATGAGCAAGAATCCCTTCCAAAAGCCAAAAGAAAGGGCTTGAAATTCCTCCGCTTTTTTGATATAATTACGAGATACAGAAAAATAAAACAAAAACAAAAATGTCACTCGACGAATTGCTTAAAAAAGCCGACGCGCTGAAACTAGCCGGAAACCATGAGGAAGCTATCGCCTTAGCAAACAAAATGCTGATCAGCGACTTAGACTACGTGGAAGCTTACGAGGAACTCGGCGACAACTATTTGAGCCTTCGCGAATACGAGAAATCAATGAAAGCGCTTAACTACGCGCTAAAATTGAAGCCAACAAGCGCAAACGCGCTATATTTATTGGGCTTTTTGTATTCATCTATCGGTGATTTCGAGAAATCTGTACAAACTCTTGAAACTGCTAACAAAGTTCAACCGCATCACCCTGAAATTTTAAGATGTTTAGGTTGGTCAATTTTCCACGGTGGAGATAGAAAACGAGGTCTAATTATGCTTGAAAGAGCGCGCGCAATTGCTCCAACAGATACATTAGTGATCTGTGATCTTGCAGTTTGCTACTTAAACGACCGAGAATTCAACCGAACAATCGAACTACTCGAGTACGCTTTGAAACTTGAACCTGATAATGAAAAAGCAAAAGACTGCCTAGAAACGGCGAAATTTTTCAAAAGAGAGTTCATGAAGTTGGAGGAAAGCAATTGACCCAATAGATAGAGTGTGTTAGTCTCACATCTGTTATTTTTTATTTATGATGAAAGATAGGATCGAAGAAATGGCTAGAGAAATGGAGTTTTCAGGAGTATATACAAAAGATGAGGCTCAAAACTACGCTGCTTTGATGATTGCCATGAATGAGACTAAAGATCCTCAAGTAATTAAAATTTTAGGCGCACAAATCGCAGCAATTTCTGCAAAAATCGACCCTGACCAATGGATTGTAAATCTGATTATTAGTGGTGAACTACATAGAATCGCAGAAGTGTTGTCCGGTGACGTAGATAAAAATGAGTTAAATTGACGTAAGTAAATTCATTTTCTAATTCACCGCCGGTGGGTGTTATTTCAACATCTTTTTCGTGATAGTCAAATTAATTGACAATCCGCAGAGAATAGCGAATAATCGGTTCGTAAAAATAGCTCCTTTAGGTGATCGCCCTTCGGGGAGGAAAGTCCGAGCAACATAAGGCATGAAAGCAGCTAACGGCTGCCGGAGCGGAGTCTAATAAAACCGCTTTAGGGAAAGTGCCACAGAGACGACCAGTGTGAAACGCCCCCTATACCGCAAGGCACGGGGACTCGCGAAAGCGGGTTGGTAAACCCTTTCTGTTGCAAGTCGGGAATGGATATTTGGATCAGGTGGCCTTACACCCCAAATAGCCCGACGCTCGAGCGGCGCAGTGATGCGACGCCCAGATAGATGATCATCACAGCTTCGGCTGACAGAACTCGGCTTATCAAAGGGGCTTTTTTGCTCTGCTTAATTGACTTGTGGCTTACAGCAATGCATATTAGCGACTAATTAAATTTAACATTATGGCAGAAATTACAGATATTGATGCTTACACTCCAGAACGATTTAGTGATTTTACTCCGGTTCAGATTGATTTTTTGAGAAGATTAACAAACGAACATCTGGAACAACTCGCACAGACAAGTAAGGTGGATTTGGCTCAATTTCAAAAACTAAGAGATTTATGCAGACAAACATTTCTTGTAGGCGAGATCGCTAATTACAAAGAAGCGGAAGCGGAATTTAAAGTTGAAGTTATAAAAAGTGAATGTGACTTGGTAAAAGAATCTTACAGATTGAAAATACTAGAGGTAATTACTCCATTTTACCCTGAATCACCAGAAGATGTGGGTGAAGAAATTACATGTTTTACTACTCGGGCACACCCTGAATTCAAATCATGGTCATTAAGCAAAGAGGAGTAAAACACCTGCCTTTTTGAAGTCTTTGAGCTATAATCCACCTCGATGAAAAAATCAGAAATAGCATTCGGCGTCCTCAGAATTCCAACAGACTTCACCATGGTTGTGCTCGGCTTTATGCTCGGATACAAGATTCGCCTTAACGGAGATTTCATTCCGGGAATGCAGTTTCCGCTCGATGCTTCGACTTTTCCACCTGTTAACGACTACTTCCAACTGGTTTTATACTTCGCTGCACTTCTAATCGCGGTCTTTTTCTTTTTCGGTCTTTACAGTATGAAAAATACTGATGGCCCACTTCAAGAACAGAGAAAAGTTATAACTTTTTCAATAGTCTGGATTTTACTTGTAACCGCATACTTTTTTGCAGTCAGACAAGTTTTCTTCTCTCGACTCGTGTTGGGAATGAGTTTCATTATTACTCTGGCACTTCTGATTACTGCACGTTTGATTTTACATCTTATAGAACGTCAACTTTTGCGGTCAGACATCGGTACAATTAAACTTTTAGTAATTGGCTCTAATAAAATAACTGAAAAAATTGTTAAGAATTTAAAAGCTGATCCACATTACAGAATTGTTGGATATATTTCTGTGAAAAATACGGAGATCAGCGGACTTCGCCGCTTAGGCTCACTAAATGAACTCGCTCGCATGGTTCGGAAATTTTCTGTCGATCGAATTATTCAAACCGGCCATGATCTCGACAAAGATCAAGAGCGCGACGTTTTGGATTTCTGCAAAGAGAACCACGTTGAATATTCTTTTGTTCCAGACATTCTCGAAATGGAAAGAAGCAATGTTGAAATTGTTACAGTCGCCGGGCTCCCGCTAATTCACCTTAAACCTACTCCACTTGAAGGTTGGGGGAAAATTGTAAAACGCGTCTTCGATACTCTAGCAAGTTTTTTCGGACTAATTCTTCTTTCTCCTCTTTTCGCGTTAGTAGCAATTTTAATTAAACTCGATTCTACCGGACCTGTTCTTTTCACAAAACTCGACGATGGCTCCCCTGCCTGCCGAGTAGGCCAAAATGGTAAACTCTTCAAATTCTACAAGTTCAGAACAATGCGCCCCGGCACACACAACTTACGCTTCACTGAACTAGCAGAACGAAACAATCGCAAAGGACCGGTACTGAAAATCAAGGATGATCCGCGTGTGACTCCCTTCGGTCGTCTGCTCCGCAGAACTTCAATCGACGAGCTTCCTCAACTTTGGAACGTCCTCAAAGGTGACATGAGCATGGTTGGCCCTCGCCCACACATTCCTGAAGAAGTGGCAGACTACGAAAAACATCATAAATTCCTGCTCACAATCAAACCCGGAATCACCGGGCTTTCACAAATTTCCGGCCGCAGTGATCTCGATTTTGAAGAAGAAGTTCGCCTCGATACTTTCTACATAAAACACTGGACAATCTTCCGCGACCTCAAAATAATAATCAGAACTTTTTTTGTTGTTTGGGGTGGAAAAGCCGCAGATTAATAGTATATTTTAAGCATGCATAGCTCACCAGACAATCAATCTGAAATTCAAGAAATTCCACTGGAAATAACATCCGGGAAAGTAATTTTTATGAAAAAAACTGAAGATAACGGGCGTAATTTAGAAATTTGTGGAGTACTTGAAAATCCACCAATTGAAGTTGGAAAAGCCATAAAACTTAGCAGAGGAAACACAACAATCGTGGAAACAATTTCTCAGGAAAATGAAATTTATTTAATCACGACTGAAAGCGGCTCACTTTACAAATTCGACCCAAGCCAAATACTTGATCATCACTTACCACCTGAAGATCTAGGCTTTGTGAATTAGTTATGATTCGTTATAAGCTGAGCGAATTATTACAGGAATAATTCAGGACTTTTTCAGGTCTTCCATTTAGAATTGGTGATAGTAATATATAAACTACAATCAAACGATGGAAAATAAATCACAATTCATAATCTATAAGTCAGAAACCGGCGAGACAAAAATCGACGTGCGTTTTGATGGCGAGACGGTATGGTTGACACAAAATGCCTTGGCAGAACTATTCCAAACAACAAAGCAAAATATTGGTCAACATATTAAAAATATCATAGAAGAAGTTGAACTATCAGAAAATTCAACTGTAAAGAAATTCTTTACAGTTCAAAAAGAGGGTGTGCGTGAAGTAAAAAGGGAATTAGAGTACTACAATCTCGACATGATTATTTCTGTCGGATACCGTGTAAAAAGTTCTATAGCTACATCATTCCGTATTTGGGCTACACAAAGACTACGCGAATACATTGTTAAGGGTTTTGTGATGAATGATGAACGACTGAAAAACCCAGATCTACCATTTGATTATTTTGAAGAATTATCTCGCAGAATTTCAGATATTAGAACTTCTGAAAAAAGATTCTACCGAAAAATCACCGAGATCTTTAGCACCAGTATCGATTATGACCCTATGACCAAGGAGAGCATTCTTTTTTTCAAAACAGTACAAAACAAAGTTCATCATGCAATTACCGGGAACACCGCCGCGGAAATTATTGCAAATAGAGTAGATAGCAAAAAACCGAATGTTGGCCTTACGAACTTTAGAGGTAGCAAACCCACAAAGGAAGAAATAACAATCGCCAAAAATTATTTAACCGAGCAGGAACTTCTCGTTTTAAATAATATCGTTGAACAATATCTCATATTTGCAGAAGGACAAGCCCTGCAAAGAGTCCCAATGTACATGAAAGATTGGATAGTCAAACTCCACAGTTTTTTAGAGATTAATAATAAAAACATTCTGGAAGATGCAGGCAAAATATCTCACGAACTAGCAGTAGAAATAGCCGAAAGGAACTTTACCGAATATAAGAAAATCGAGGCAAAAAACGTAGATAACGATTTCGATGAAGCGGCCTTACATGCTATTAATCTTGGAAAGAAAAACCATAAATAAATAGCAAATCCCCCCACTGTATGCTTAAATACCTCAGCTACCTATTTAAACAAAATGCTTTTAAAACTCCTTGAGAAAATTGTCGGTGATCCGAAGAAGAAAGATCTGAAACGCCTCGCGCTTTTAGTCACAAAAATCAACGAAATCGAAACGACTTACCAGACCGAATTAACAGATGAAGATGTAGCGAAAAAAACTGCCGAATTTAAAGAACGAATCGCGAATGGAGAAAAACTCGATGCGATTTTACCTGAAGCTTTTGCACTTGTGAAAAATGCCGCACGCCGCTTAGTTGGAAAAAGTTGGGATGTACGTGGACATCAGTACACCTGGGACATGGTTCCATACGACGTTCAAATGATTGGTGGAATCGTGTTGCACGAAGGCCGTATCGCCGAAATGAAAACTGGTGAAGGTAAAACTCTAGTTTCAACCTTCCCTATTTACCTAAACGCACTCGAAGGAAAGGGAGTGCACGTTGTAACTGTTAATGACTATCTCGCTCAACGTGATGCGGAATGGAACGGGGGACTTTTCAGATTTCTAGGACTCACGGTAGGCATCAGCTTGCACGGCCAGAATCCTGAAGAAAAACGTGCAGCTTACAACTCAGATATAACTTATGGAACAAACAACGAATTCGGTTTTGATTACTTGCGAGACAACATGGCTCAACGCAAAGAAGATCTCACTCAACGCGATTTGCACTACGCAATCATTGATGAAGTGGATTCAATTTTGGTTGATGAAGCAAGAACTCCGTTGATTATTTCTGCACCGGCTGAAGAATCAACAGAGAAATACATGATCTATTCTCGATTGGTGAAATCTCTCGAAGAAAACACTCATTACGACATCGACGAAAAACAGAAAGTCGCAACATTAAATGAAGTTGGAATTAAAAAAATGGAGGAACTACTCGGCGTAGATAATATTTACACTGAAAAAGGTTTCGATGAAGTTCATCATATTGAGCAAGCATTGCGCGCTCAGGCCGTTTACAAAAACGACGTGGATTACGTAATTAAAGACGGTGAAATCCTGATTGTGGATGAATTTACAGGCCGTTTAATGCCTGGCCGCCGCTATGGCCAAGGTCTTCACCAGGCAATCGAGGCTAAAGAAGGTGTGGAAATCAAACGTGAAAGTAAAACACTTGCGACAATTACTCTGCAAAACTACTTCCGACTTTTCAAAAAACTAGGTGGAATGACAGGTACAGCTGTGACAGAAGAAGAAGAATTTATCAGCATTTACGGGCTTAGCGTACTCGAAATTCCGACCAACAAAAACATTTCTCGTGCTGATAAACCAGATGCAATTTACAAAAATATTCAGGGGAAATTTATTGCAATCGCAGATAGAACAAAAGAATTACATGCAAATGGTCAACCGGTTTTGATTGGTACAATTTCCGTTGAAAAATCTGAGGCACTTTCAAAATTGCTAACAGCAAAAGGAATTCAACACACAGTTTTGAATGCAAAATTTCATGAGAAAGAAGCGGAAATTGTGGCAGGTGCAGGCCAAAAAAACGCCGTTACAATTGCAACAAACATGGCCGGTCGTGGAACAGATATTAAACTCGGTGAAGGTGTTACCGAACTCGGAGGACTTTGCGTTATCGGTAGTGAAAGGCACGAGGCGCGACGTATCGACAACCAGCTTCGAGGGCGTTCTGGTCGTCAGGGTGATCCAGGAACAACTCAGTTCTACGTTTCAATGGACGACGATTTGATGCGAATTTTCGGAGGTTCACAAATGAAATCACTGATGGATAGACTCGGACTTCCGGAAGATATGCCAATCGAAAACCGGCTTATTAGCAATTCGATTGAAGGCGCGCAAAGAAAAGTTGAAGGTCATAACTTTGATATTCGTAAACACCTCGTGGAATATGATGATGTCATGAACAAACACAGAGAAATTATTTACAGACAGCGCAGAAAAATTATCGACAACGAAAATCTGAAAAATGATGTAATTTTGCTTATTGAAAATCAAATTGAAGAAATGGTACTTCGAAATGCAGGAAACCAAAAAGAAACTTGGGAAAACGTGATGGCACTTCATCGCGATCCTGTTAACCCAATCGCATACGAGACTTTAGAAGGAAAATCTCAAGAAGAACTTATGGATATTTTAAAGAAATATCTTGAAGCCGAGTATTCAGAGAAAGAAAAAAATCTACCTGATCCAAAACTAATGCGTGGTGCAGAAAGAAGCATAATGCTTCGAGTAATCGACAGAATTTGGATGGAGCATATCGACGAACTTAGATACCTCCGTGAAGCTGTTGCATTGAGCGGATACGGTCAGCGTGATCCATTAATCGAATATAAGAATCAAGCATTCCAAATCTTCGAAGAAATGGTTGCAAAAATTGACTATGAAACTTTGGCGACTTTAATGAGAGTTAAAATAAATGTTCAAATTGTTAAACCTGCTCCAATGCCGCTTATGCGAACAAATGAGGATAAAGTTGAAGAAAATTTAGCTCCTGAAAAGATGGGGCCGAATGATCAATGTCCTTGTAAGAGCGGTAAAAAATATAAAAAATGCCACGGTATTAACGCTTAATACTCGCCAAAATATAAGTTCCATCCTCACTTGAAGCAACAAGCTCCATTCGCGGGTCATTTAACCAAATCTCAGGAGAAACCGGTCCAGGCATAAAAATCGCATAATTTGCACCTGCAGAAATCACCTGTTCAAGAAGTGGCAAATCATATTGATCAGACTTCAAATCATCTTTATCAAGCCCGACTCCACCAACACCAGTCATCAAATAAGAGTAAATATATTCAGGAAAATAAGGGTTGTAAACCGCATAAAAATTAAAGATTTTATCACCAGGTTTTTTCACATCATCAAGCACATTCATAATATCCAGCGCCTGTGGACTGAGCCAAACCGGCTGCTCATGAAAAGCAATTTCTGAACTTAAAATAAAGTAAGTTATTGCAGAAATTGTTTGACCACGCGGATATTCTTCATAATCGGAAGGCTGAAATCTAACAGATACAAAAAAGAAAAAAATTATCATTGAAACAACAAGTGTCCACTTTTGCCACAGCCAATTTTTAACAATCCAAACAATTAATCCGCTCAAAAAAATAAGCGCGAACGAAGGCAAGAAATATTCCTGAACCTTTGTTGCCAACTCTGGAAAAACAGAGCCAAGAGGCTTATCAAAAAGGAAAAATTGCAATCTTTCCGGAAGTCCAATAGCCAAAGCAGCAGGCTTAAGTAGTGGAAAAATATCTATGAATAGAATTGCAAAAAACCATGAGTAAATAAAGAATGAGTGTCGATCAAAATCAGGTTTTTTCCATGCAAAAAATATAATTGGAAATACAGAAAAAATAGCAAGATATCGCAATGAGTCAGGTAGTCTAAATAAACTTGATCCTGAACCAATATAAACTGCAATCGCTGTGCCAATCATCAAAAGTAGCAGCATAATTTTCTCAAGAAAATTAGAATCTACTTTCAGCTTCGGCAAGAAAGTTAAAGCAAGCGCGAGCAGAGCGAGAGAGAGATACAAAATAAGTATTGAAACTAAACTATCTCCGAACGCCAAAAGAGCAACAGTCAAAAACCAAGGTGCATAGAGCGCGAAGCCTCCAGCCACTCCAAAAAGCAGAGTTTTCATCATCGCGCGCCTTCCCGTAAGCCAAGATCCAATAACTGCAATCGCCAATATTCCAAGCAAAATCGCGCCGATTTCAATGTTTGTATAGAGCGAAAGCGCCACCAAAATACTTGTGGAAATAATCGGCTTCAGAAGATCACGAAAGTGCGCATCTCGCCTATCATTCAGCTCCTCAAAAATTCGTGGCAGAAGCAAAAATCCAAATAAGAAAACCAGTGCAAGCACTGTTCCACGAGCATTTTTTATTCTGAATCCCAAAAAAGTATTCAGCATCATAAACACAGTAAAAAATTCACTCCTTGGAATTAAAAATTCAGAAAATTGACCAAACATCCTAAGCATCAATGGCGCCAAAATAACCATGACTGCCGTCGCGGCAACCCAAGGGCTTGAACCAAAGCTCATGAAAACCGAATGGAAAGAAATTGGTCCAGGAAAAAGCTCATGCCGCACAATTGGAATTGCGCCCATATCAAAAGGATTATAAACATGCTCAAAAAAAAGATGTACAGCAGGAGCAACTTGGCCAAATAAAATGTCATAATCCATTATGCCTTCATTGAAAAAAGCCAGATACATAGCAAGAAAAAACGCAGTCAAAATGCCATAAAAGATCACAGCGCTTTTTCTAATTTCTGAAGATTTCCATTCACGCAAAAAATCAGCACCGAATCGCCAAATAGAAAATCCGCTAAGTAAAATTCCACAAATCGCCCAGGCCATCTTGTAATATAAATGTGAAAATCCCAAAACATAAAACAGAAAAACCGGGAAAATAAAGCCAATTGAAAGTCCAAATGACACTCGTAGCGAAGCCGACAACTTTGGACGCAAGAAATAACTCAATCCAATTCCAGGAATCAAAATCAGCAAGAAAAATCCTAGATTTGCCAAAATCAAAGTTGCCCAAAGTTCAAAATTCCAAAACTTCGCAAAAAAATTAGCAAAGTGATCTGAATTGAGCGAAAAAGGTAGACTTAAAAGCCAGCTCATTCATCGTCAGATAAAAAGACATCTCGTGGCTTGCTTCCCTGCGCCGGACCAACGTAACCTTGCTCTTCGAGCATATCGATAATACGCGCTGCACGCGAGTAACCAATTCTTAAATATCTCTGCATTGAAGACGTGGAAGCGGCCTTTCTATTTTTCTTCAAACATTCAATTGCAGAAGAAATCAAATCATCGTCGGTTTGATTATCACCAACAACATCTGGCACACCGTGCACGCTTTGCTTAGCAGTTTCCTTCGCAGTAATATCGTCGCGGTAATGCACATCTCTACTCAATTTCAACCTGTTAGTTACATTTTCAATTTCCTTAGATGAGATATAAATTCCCTGAACTCTGAGTGGCTTCCCCATAGTTCCATTCAAAAACAACATATCTCCCATACCAAGCAAATCCTCAGCTCCGCTTGAATCTAAAATTGTGCGTGAATCAATTGAAGACACTACAGTAAAAGCAATTCTGGTTGGGATATTAGCTTTAATCAAACCTGTTATTACATCAACTGTTGGCCTTTGAGTCGCAATAATTAAATGCATTCCAACAGCTCGCGCCATCTGTGCAATTCGACAAATCGACGCCTCAACTTCTTTCTGTGCTGTCATCATTAAATCAGCCAACTCATCAATCACAATAACAATTTTCGGCATTTTCTCTGCAGTTTTTTTATCCTTATTATAATCGGCAATATTTCTATGACCCGCCTCAGCACAAACTTTATATCTACGATTCATCTCCGCAACTGCCCATCGCAATGCAGTAGCCGCTTTTTCAGGCTCAGTAATGACCGGGGTAAGCAAATGAGGAATCCCGTTATAAGTTGAAAGTTCAACCTGCTTTGGATCAATCATAATAAACTTCAATTCTTTCGGCGAATTATTATAAAGTAGCGAAATCAAGAAACTGTTCATTCCAACTGACTTTCCGGCACCAGTCGCTCCCGCAATCAAAAGGTGCGGCATCTTCGCCAAATCGGCAACAATCGAGTTACCTGAAACATCTCGGCCCAAGGCAAATTTCAGCTTCGAATCTGTTTTTTTATATTCTTCTGTTTCCATCATCTCCCGCATGAAAACGTTAGATCTATGATCACTTGGAATTTCAATTCCCACTAGCGACTTTCCCGGAATCGGCGCCTCAATACGAACTGCCTGCGCCGCCAAGGCAAGCGCCAAATCATTCTTTAGCGAAGTAATTTTTGAAAGCTTCACACCCTCGGAAGGCTTCAATGTATACTGAATTACTGTCGGACCAACATGCACTTCATGCATAGTCACAGCGATTCCAAATTGATCTAGTTTATTTTTGATCAACTCGGCTTTTCGCTTCAAATCAGACTGATTCAAAGTAAATCCTTCTTTACTATCAAAAAGCAAATCAAGTGGTGGATAAGCCCATTCTCCTTCCTCATCATCTTCCAAAACTGCCTCATCTTTCACTTCCACAGAATGTGCAGTATCATCTTCAGATTCTTGTTTAGCCTTAGACAACTTCGCCTCAACCTCTTTTGGACTAACCTCTTTAATCGTCATTGAATCTTCATCTTCCACAAATTTCGGCTGCACAATTTTCAGCGGCTCATCTTCAAAATCATCAGCATCAATAATATTCAATTCTGGAGTAATAGCAGAAATTGTTTCACGAACCTGCTTAGGACTAGGAGTAAAAAATCTAGCAATATCGCCCAAACTAATCTGTAAAGTCAACAAAAGTCCAATCAAAAATGATGAGATAAACAAAATATATGCACCGCTCATTCCAAAAGCTGTAATGAAAATGAAAGCTGAAACAAAGCCGATATAACCTCCTCCACCACCTGACTGCGCAAGTTCAAGCATCTGATCAAGCGGAGTATTTGCATGAACCGTTCCTAAAACCGCCACAGCCAAGAAAAATAAACCTGTATACCTAGCCAATCCCCATTTAATTCTCTTCGAGAGAAAAACAGAAGCTCCCATAAAAAGCAGCACAAAAGGCACAATACTCAACCCCACTCCAAAAAGCGGTTTCAAAATCGAAGTCCACAATTCTCCCATAAAACCAATTTTCCCGTTCAGAGAAAGCCAGGTCATTGCGGCAAGCGCCAAATAAACAACAGCCCAAATTTCCCTCGCAATATGACTAGCAATCTCAAAATTCAACAAATCCGATTTATCAGAAGCCTTTTTCCTCCTTACCGGCTGCCTTCGCCTCCTTCTAGCCATAGCGATCAATTAATTGCCTAAGTATCCTATAAGAAAACTGCCTGGAAGGAAAGAAAAACTTTTACGGGTTAAAAGTTACCGACACTGGTAGATTTACAGATAAGAAACTGACCACGGGGACAGTTGACTTGCAAACTTTACTCATTAGAATAAGTCGGTATGAAAAAACTCCTCTACTTTACTCTCGCGGCTCTTTACCTCGGCCAAGTTTACATCTCGCTCGCAGATTACTGGTGGGGATTTGAACTTTTCACTCATTACAGTCTTCACTTTTTTTGGGCTTCGACGATTCTCGGCCTTCTGTTGATGCGCCGGCAAATGTGGAAAACTTTGCTCCTCACAACAGTAATAATCTCAATTCATCTGGCGCAGATCATGCCTTATTATCAAGCACCTAGCACCACTGCAGCTACCGGACCAACAATCAAAGTTTTCAGCTCAAATTTTTTCGTAGAAAACACTGATTTTGAAACAATAAAAAAAGTTGTGGCTGAAGAAAAACCTGATACGGTTCTGATCCTCGAAGCTGATTACGCCTGGCGTAAAGAGAAAGCGATGTTTGAAGCAGACTATCCATACATAACAATTTCAGAAAAAAATGGCCCATTCGGAATTGTTATGGCCAGCAAATATCCTGTGGAATACAAATTTTTCACATTAGCTGGCTACGATGCATTAGAAGCAATTCTAAATGTAAACGGCTCTCCATTTCGCATAATCGGAGTTCACTCTTTTCCTCCTTCAAGAAGCGATTTAGCTGCAATCAGAAATCAGCAATTCACAGAACTAATCGCCAAAATTAATTCGGAAAAAATGCCTACGGCTGTAATGGGTGATTTTAATTCTAGCCCTTGGTCCCCAAGTTTTATCAATCTACTAAGTCAATCCGGGTTAAAAGACGCCGCACTCGGCTTCGGAATAATCAACACATGGAACGCAAATATTCCTTTTCTAAAAATCCCAATCGACCACGTTCTAAGTTCACCAGAAATTGAAACTCTAGACTTTCACCGTGGAGCTGACGTATCAGCAGATCACTATCCAATTGTTGCAAGCTTGCGCCTTCCCTGATAATCTAGGCACATGAAAGTAAAAACAAGATTCGCACCATCACCAACAGGTTCACTTCACGTAGGGAGTCTCCGTACCGCGCTTTATTCTTATCTCTACGCAAAAAGACACGAAGGCATTTTCATGCTTAGAATTGAAGACACAGATCAAAAACGCTATGTTGAAGGATCTGTCGAAAGTCTACAAAACTCACTGAAATTTTTTGGTCTAGACTGGGATGAAGGTCCATACTTTCAGTCTCATCGATCCACAATTTACACAAAATACGTTGAAGAACTTTTGGCAAACGGCCATGCTTATAAATGCTACTGCACTCCGGAACGTCTCGAAAAAATGCGAAATGACCAAGCTGAGAAAAAACAGGCTCCAAAATACGATCGTCTTTGCTTAAATAATCAAGATCAGGAAGGGACTTTCGTAATTCGCCAATTAATTCCTGATGAAAATGTTCTCTTCCACGACGAAATTCGCGGTGAAATGAGCTTTCACGGGAAAGACATCGATGATCAAGTCCTCATGAAATCCGACGGACTTCCAACTTATCACCTCGCAAACGTTGTCGACGACCACGAAATGGAAGTCACACACGTGATTCGTGGCGAGGAATGGCTTCCTTCCACGCCAAAACACCTTTGGCTTTATAAAGCTTTCGGCTGGACTGCCCCTTCTTTCGCACACCTACCACTCCTCTTAAATCCAGATAAAACCAAACTTTCGAAACGTCAGGGTGATGTTGCTGCTGAAGATTATATAAAAAAAGGCTACCTAAAAGAAGCCATGATAAATTTCATTGCATTCCTTGGATGGAACCCTGGCGGAGAAAAAGAAATCTACACGATCGACGAGCTAATTGCTGAATTTTCCTTCGAAAAAGTGCAAAAAGCCGGCGCCGTTTTCGGTCTTGAAAAACTCGATTGGCTCAACGGCCTCTATATCCGCAAAAAAACTCCTGCCGAACTTCTCGAGTTGATGACACTAGACTGGACTCCAGATCTGAAATACGTCGCCTGCGTTCAAACCCGAATGAAAACTTTAGTAGACGGACCGGTGATGCTTGAAATGTTCAAATCAGACGAACTAGCCTACAACCTTCAACTTTTCAATCATGAGAAAATGAAAGTCGACAAAGCCACAGCAATCCTCGCAATTGAAAACTCGATTCCAGCCCTCGAAAATTTGGAAGACTGGAGCTCAGAAGACTCAATTAAAGAAGCACTAACTGCCGTGATTGCTAAACTCGGCGTTAAAAATGGACAAGTTCTCTGGCCACTCCGTGTCGCCCTTTCAAACGAGGAATTCTCTCCCGGCGTGTTTGAGTTAATGGTGGTTTTAGGAAAGGAAAAGAGCTTGAAGAGACTTAAATCGGCTTTAAACTTTTTACAATCTTAAGACCATTTATGAAAAACCACAAAAAACTATTAAACGTCCTAGGAGTTCTAGCAATTGCTGCTTCTATAATAATGCTCGCAGTTGGATTAGATAGTACCCACCTCTCAGAACTTACGGCATTTTTCTGGTTACCAATAATTCCTGCTATTGCCTGCTTTGTAGCAGCAGCAAAAAAGGAATAATTAGACATTTCTCCGGATTCCCCTTTGTTCCCTATACCTCTGAATCAACTTCAGTCGGAGTTCTGAGCTTTTCAAGTTTATCAGAATCATTCCAAAAAACATGCACATCATAATCTCTATATTTATTACGCTTCCCATCCGGATCGATCTGAAATGATTTTTGAAATTCAGGCATAAATATACAAGATATTATTAAATAGCAATAAATTAGCAATCTGTCAATCCTCACGGTTTGAAACTTGAGATAAAGATCTAAATCTGATACAATTAACACATAATATTTTCTATGTTAAAAGCCTTAATCGAATCTCAACCGGAAATAAGCTATATAGAGGCTCGAACACGCCTTATGGCTGAGGCAAATCCAAAAAATACAGATGTGGCAGCAGCAATTAGCTCAACAAGAAATAAGCTTAAAAACAGGTTAGCAGCTTTAAATAATTCATATCACAATGAAGAACATTGTGAAGAAGTTGCTGATCGAACGAAGAAATTCTTGGATAATTTGGCAAATCCAGACTTATTTACAGATAGAGAAAAAAAACTTCTAGTGGAAACCGCAATTAGACATGATGACGAGCATGCAGGGAAAAATTACAGACAACTTGTCCCAAACGTGCAAGGTGCCGGAATGAGTAATGAGGAGTGGTCTGCTCTTTTGGCAATAGACGATCTCAAAGATGAATTAAAACAAGAAGACATGGAATTTATTGAAAGTCACATTTTGGCTACAACTTTTGGACAAGGTGCAGCACTAATTGAAAAGACATTTCCAAATTCATTAGAACTACAGGAGAAACTAAAACGTCAATATTCACCAAAAACAACAAGTGAGAGATTACTAGCTTTAGCAGATGTGGGCGCATTCCGAAACGGCTATGATAAATGGTTAAAAATCAGCTTCAACTTAGTAAAAGAGCAGGGAAATATTCCTGAAAATATCGATGTATGGATAAAAAATAACGAGTCGTTTGTATTATTATATCTAAAACCACTTCTAGAAAGTATTAAAGACACATTTAAACCTGAATTTTACCTTAAACTCACTAAAGAATTACAGGATATTATGGATGGACTCCAGTCCTTAAAAACTATAGATAGTCCACAAAGAGCAGATTACATCAATAAACTCGAGGCACTAAAAAAGTAAATTCGCCGCTCTTGACTTTTTCTTAGTTTAGGCCTATTTTAAAACATACCAATTTAACCAAAAATTATATGGTAAATCACGATCTTGAGCTCGGTACAGACAATGACGAAGGCAGTCATGCTCCTGACAACAAAGATTCTGGATCAGATGTAAAGAAAACACCTGAAGTTGATTTTGAAGCTGCTAAAAAGCTTGTCTTAAAAGAAGCGGTTGACCCTATTGCAGATCAAGTTCTGAAAAGAATTACAACAGATAAAGATACAATCGAAATGATTGCAGCTTGGAACAAACTAAGCAAACAAGAGCAAAGAGATGCAATGATGCTTGATGACTCAATGATAATGAATGGAATTAAACAGAGTATTCCATTATATAATTTCTATCAGATCTGGAAAAACATGAGCGCAGCAACAAAAAGAGGCCTTGTTTATTACGGAGTGCTTCCTTTTCCAGAAGCAGAAATTAGAAAAATCGAAGACGATCTAGGTTTTAAAGATAAAGCCGCCGGTTTCGTTCTTAAAGCTGCTGGCTTCTTTCTACCTCAACTCAAAGTAATAAGTGGAGCAATGACTGCTTACGTTGCATCTTCAGAGTTCAATAAACAACTTGCACGAGGCGTTAGAGCACGTGTGGCAGAAAAAGTACTTGCAACAGAAGTAGCTAACAACACTGAGCACTTCGAAGATGAAGAAACTGCTGCAGCCGGAATCGCAAAATCCGAATAAAAACTATTGCTAGAAAGTACTCGAAGGGTTAATAATTGAACTATGAATTTTCAAGATATCAAAATCATCGTCGGCCAGATCAAAAAGCAAATCCGTTGCATGAAATGCAAGGGTGCTTATACAGATCAAGACATCGAATTAATCGGCAATTTAAGCTGCGATCAAACTTTCTTTTATGCATACTGCATGAATTGCGAACTCGAATCTGTTATTGATGTTTGCATTCACTGTGATCATGAAGGAAACGCATATGTTGATGACATGATTAGTTCAAAAGTTGAAAGACTTGGCTCTGCTCCACGTGGCAACAAGATTTCAACTAATGAAGTTTTAGATATGCACAATTATTTGAAAGAATTTGACGGTGACTTCTCAAAACTTTTCAAAGATAAAAAATCTCAATGAAAAAACTCTTGATCATCCTCGCGGTTTTAATTCTGCCCGGATGCACTCTGGAAGAAGTTGTGGATGGATTTTTTGACGCAAAAAAAGAAACAGTTGAAGCGGCTGAAAATTTAAAAAATGAAGTTTTAGAGGTTAAACATACTGTAGAAGTAAAAACTCAACAGGTGAAAACAGCAGCAGATTCCGTTTCAAAAGCCGCAGACTCAATTAGCCAAGCAAGCACAGATCTCAAAGCTGTTACCAGCGAAGTTGAATAATGGAAAACTTCCTCCAAACAATCAAAACAGAAGCCAAGAAAAATCCAAAGAAAATAGCTTTTCCTGATTTTGCTGAAGCTCGAGTTGCCGCAGCAATTGCACAAATCAAATCTGAAGGAATTGCGATTCCAGTTGAACCTGTTATCGATCCAAAAAAATATTCCGCCAGACTCGCGGAAATTCGCGGCATCAGCTTACAAGAAGCTGAAGAAAAGCTGAAAGATCCATACTATTTCGCAACAATGATGCTTGAAGCCGGCGAAGTAGATAGTGTTATTTGTGGACCAAACGGAACTTCACGTGAAAGAATTTTACCAGCACTACAAATTTTAAAATCACAGCATGTTTCAGCTTTCTTTTTTATGGTTTTGCCAAAAACAGTAGATGAAGATGCAGCAAACGGCGGTATTTTACTTTTTGCGGACTGCGCGGTGAATATTGACCCTACTGCTCAACAGTTAGCCGAAATCGCCATCGACACGGCAGATTCAGCAAAAAAATTTGGCATCGATCCAAAAGTGGCAATGCTCTCATTTTCAACAGCCGGCTCATCAAATGATCCTCATGCAATAAAAATGAGAGAAGCAGCCAAAATCGCCAAAACCATGAGGCCAGACCTCGAAATTGACGGTGAAATGCAGGTTGATGCCGCGCTAATCGACAGCATTGCTGAGCTGAAAGATCCAGGCTCTAAAATTGCTGGCCACGCCAACGTGCTGATTTTCCCAAACCTGGAAGCCGGAAATATTGGCTATAAACTGGTTGAACGCCTTGCTGGCGCAAAAGCAGTCGGCCCAATTTTGCAGGGACTTTCAAAACCACTCAACGAAGTTTCTCGTGGCTGTTCAATCGAGGATATTGTAAATTTGACTGCAATTACTCAGCTTTTGTAGTCTCAATTGCAGCTCTAAACCTGTTCATACTATCATCAATAACCTTTTCAACTTGCCTTGAAAGTGGATCTTTCGCCATGACTTCAAGCGCCTCGGCAAATTGCAAAAATTCTGGAATATCTACACCTCGTGAAACTTCCATAACTGACAATCTCACCTCAAGTGTTGCAAGCATTGTTTCAAGAACACGCGTCAACCCAGCAGCAAAAAGCATTTTTTCAAGACCGGCTTTTTTCTGAGCCTCATTCGCCCCTTTATCATACAAAGTTTCACCAAGTTTATGAAAATAAATCGCTAAATTATACAAATCATAAAGTTTTTCAGCATATTCGTCAGGTTTTCCTCCATATTTCTTCTCTAATTCCTCTAAACGAGCCTTATCCTTAGCAGTAAAATTCGTGAGGTGTGCAACAGTTGGCAAATGCTTAACAAAGGCAGACTTCTTCTTTTCACGAAGTTCTCTAAGTTTTATAAACTCATAATAATCTTTCGTATATCCATGATTAATGCCCATACTTCTTGCTATCGGCTGAATAATTCCCTTTTCATCACCTTCATTCCATTTTTGAAAGATTACTTTTCCAAATTCAGAGGCGACATGACTCGGAAATTTCGCATTTTTTTTAAGTTCCGCGAAATAATAAGATCTTACATTAGTCTGACCTGTCACGGGTATATCATCATCATCTCTAAGTTTTCGTCCTTTACTATTATCGTATAGATAAGGTAGTTGCATTTTCAACTCATCAGCATCTCTAAGTTTTTCTGCGATCTGATCTTCAGTCAAAATAGAGACATTCGACTTTCGCTCATTTTTATATTTTGATTCTTCATTACGATATTTATATGTCGAAACTAAATATTCAGTAAATCTAACGAGCTCCTTTAAAAAATCATCCTTATTTTCAACTTTCCTATCACCTACTCCTCCCTGCTCAACTTGATCTACAAGTAAAAATTGAACGAGATTATTAATCCATTCATCAGACGATGTTTTCTCATCATAAACTGTCTCGGAAATTTGCAAATTACCACCTTTATTATCAACTTTATTTGCCTTCCAATTTGGTACACATTTAAGAAACCTAGAAAGTGGGAATTGAATATTTTGTTCTAATCCCAAGTAACCAGTCCTTGAACTGTAGTCATTAGAAGAACTTAGGTAACCTGTAACATTCGATTCATGAATACGGTAGCCCCCACGTAAAAACAATCTAAAAAAAGTTTGCAAATCGTTACTAAGATTACCTGTATCAAATTGATAATGATCAAAGAAATTCTTCGCGTGCTCAGCATTATTTTGCTTGAAAAAAGCCCTCAAAACAGTTTTAACAGTTCTATTATTAGGTGCAGTAGAATCTATCGCCTCTCTCAAACTTTTTCCATCATCCAATGCCGCAAAAAAATGATTCAGCAATTTCCATCTCACATCTCCAATTTTCTGAGATGACTTTCTAATTTCCTCATATGGATTTTCAATTTCTCTATTCCAAATTTGATTATTTTCCTGACTTAAAACACTTCTCCTTTGCTCCCACTGTGCATCAAGATTGCTGACTCTTTGCACTTCTTGTACGCCATCTGCTCTCATCTGATCTCCTTTACCTTCCCATTCAGCATAGAGACGCCCGGCCTCTTCCATAGCCTCCTTCAAAAAATTTTCATCTTTTCCACCAATAATTTCAGCAACCTCTGCAATTTGCATTGGAGCAGATGTACTTGATGGCACTAAAGCGCTTAGGTCATCTTTATTATTTTTCATGAGATTTTGAATCAATTTCTTGCCTCAATGCAGCCAAATCAGATTTTGTACTGTATTTTTCAATATACTCTAGAGGTACACAACCCTTTATTTCATAAGTATCTCCTCGGTTTTTATTTTCATATTTATAGGATACCAAAGCCCAAACAAGATATTTACCGGATGGACTAGTCACAAATTTTTCAACATTCAATACAGTCCCTGCAGGAATTTTTACAACTACATCTTCTAATGATTTCTTTCCAACTCCTGTTTTACTATCATAATCTCGCAATGCTAAACCACCATTCCCATTAACTTCATCATTATTTTTAACTTGATATAATCCAGGTCTTGGAACTTCATTTTTATCTGGATAACGTAATGATTCAAACGACATAGAGTAAATAGATTATATGAAGCAATATCGCATAAGTATAACATAAAACAGAGAAAGTACCAAATAATAATCTTTTAAAAACAATTTTAGAGCAGCCTCACATCCTTCTTCAGCCTGATCTTAGATTTTGTAATATTTTCCGCGACAGGCAATTTTTCAGGCATAGTGCCACCAAGTTCCCGAATTGTTTGTCTGACCTTTTTTCCAACTTCGAAATGAGTCTTATTTGCCTTATCTTGTCCAAAAACAACTTCTCGTTTTAATTTAGCCTCAGTTTGAGTTGCTCGAAAAAGATTCGCTGCCAATTCCTCACTCCCCATATGATCTAAAATCCCCTCATTTTTTGCGAGTTTTTTATTTTTATGAATATCTCTTTGACGCATTCCAGAATACAAACCCATATACCCAAAATCCTGAAAATTTGCATGATTTATCACTCCGGCTTCACTCGCGGCTTTTGCTAAATTTTTATTATGCATCTTCATTTCATTTCGCAAATAAATACGCTTACCATCTTCAATAAGTTGTTCCTGAACCTCTTGTTTACGAGTTTGAATCGCAAAGTATGTTTGCGCAAGTGCAATCTCCTCTTTTCTCGGATCTCCATTCTGTGCAATCAAATAACATGCATAACGAGAAAGGTCATAATCATCAATTGACCTCTCAGTCTCTTTTTCCGTTGCTGTAGCGATTTTTATCATTTTGTTGACGCCGACAAAATGATCCAAAACCACCTGCCCACTATTGCTACATGCTTGCATAGCTTTCTCTATTGCACTTTCAAAGTTTCGCCATCCAACATAACCAAGAGGCAGCATTAAATCCCTCGCACTCCAGTACTCCGACCCATATTTATTTAATTTTTTGATATTTCCGAATACATTATTTGTCATAACAATTTTAGTTAAAAATAAATTATATATATTTCCCATATTCTGAAAAACAAATTTCGTGCATAATAAGGAAGAATTATCTGTTGTCAGAGCTCTGACAACAGCCACCAAAAATTATGTCCACATTAGTTATCAACGCCGGCTCATCTTCGCTCAGATTCGCACTTTTTAACGGTGAGAAAGAACTAAATCGAGGTCACATCGACCGTATTAAAAGCCACGATGAAGCAATGCGATCTGTTCTGAAAATTCTAAAAGATCAAAAAATCGACAAAGTAGGCCACAGAGTTGTTCACGGTGGAGAAAAATTCACAAAGCCAACGAAAATCAACTTCTTAAACCTTCGCCAACTCGAGAAATTGAATGGCTTAGCTCCATTACACAACCCAGCAAACATTGCATGTATAAAAGCTGCAAGAAAAGTTTTACCACGAGCCACACACTACGCGGTTTTCGACACTGCCTTCCACTCAACTCTACCTGAAAAAGCCTTCCTTTACGGTCTACCTTACAAACTCTACAAAAAAGAAGGAATCCGCCGCTACGGCTTTCACGGAACAAGCCACGAATACATTGCTGGCGAACTAAAAAAATATAAAAAAATAATCTCATGTCACATCGGCAACGGCGTTAGTATTACTGCAATCCAAAACGGCAAGTCAGTAGATACATCAATGGGCTTCACTCCCCTAGAAGGACCAATGATGGGAACACGAAGCGGCACAATCGACCCTGCAATCATTTTTCACCTCGCAAAGAATCGCTCCCTCACCGAAATCGAAAAAATCCTAGAACACGAATCCGGCTTCAAAGGCCTTTCTGAAATCAGCTCAGATATTCGCGACCTCTGGGCAAAGCCAAAATCCGCCGGCACTCTCCGTGTATTCGACGTTTTTTCTTATCAAATGGCAAAGATCATTTTAGGAATGTACGCCAACGGCCAACCAGCCGCCATTTCCTTTACCGCCGGCATCGGCGAAAATGCGTTCTATTTGAGAAGCCGAATCTGCAAATACCTAAACATCGACCTCGACGAAAAAGCAAACATGGCAAACGCCCGTGAAATCTCCTCAAAAAAATCCGCCATAAAAATTTTCGTAATTAAAACGAACGAGGAACTACAGATCGCCCGCAAAATAGCGTGATTTCCTTATTGTAACCTGCTAAATGCAACACGGTTACAATAAGGGTTTTGACCTATTTACCTACTATAAACCTTAAACCTTGCGGGGGGGGGGTAATTCATGTTATAATTAGTAGATTTAACAAAAACAAATATGCCAGAAATACCTAAAAATCCGAGTGAACAGACTACTGAATCTAAGGAGATGACCTTAACAAGTTTAACAAAAATGGCTGTCAAAATTACAGATGCCGCCCAAGATATCTCACGACTAACAACCTCAGAAATCGAAAAACAGCTTGAATTTAAATCTAAGAATGGCATTGAATACGCATTTAAAGCATTAGGAAGCAATGTTATAAATATATATAAAAAAGACCCTTCTGGACAGTATTCGAATACAAATTATCTCCAAATAGCAGTTAACAAAGCAGAAAACGGGGCACTAACAGTAAAGTTGTCATTAATAGAAAACGGAGTAAGAGAGACAGCTGGTACTGTCTCATGCACAGGAGTGACTTGTACCAGTGAGGACGGACTGTTGGTACAAGTTAAAGTAACTGAGTTAATCGATTCAGTACTAGTCGCTGGTATACGAAAGCAAGAAGAATTATTACGTATTGCTGAAGAAGCACGACTTGCTAAAGAGGCTGAAGAGAAAATAAAACAAGATGAAATCGATAAAAAAGCAGCTGAGAATGAAGAGTTAACAAACAAAGTAAACAGATTCTAATTGAACAAAGATACAATACAAAGCATCGAAGACGAGATTCAAAACCTTCAAACTGAAGAGTCTACATCTAAGCCAGAAAAAAAATCTGGATATAAAAAATTCACAGAAGAGAAAAACCGCCTTTTAGAATCTGTAAAAAACTTCTAAAGCTTAATCTCATAAAGCGCTGTATCAGTCGCCATGTACAGCATGGATTTTATTCTGTCGTAGTACATGTCTTTCACTGTGTCTTTGATACCATCAAGACGATACTGTGAGCTGTAAGTTAAATCATCATTTCTAGTGCTTTTTGTATAAACAAGAATAGTATTTGTATCTGAATCAAGAATATAAATCTGACTCATATCTAGCTCGGTATAAATTTTTGTTGCCCTTTCAACAGGAGTAAGCGGCGCTTGCAAAAAATTAATTGTAACTTCCTTTCCACTCAAAAACTTCCTAATTGTTCCATCTGCATCAACTGTCCAAATACTACCGTCAATTGCAAAAGAAACCGCTTTGCTCAGATCAACTGCATCACTAAAATAAGCTGTCGCAGACGAATATGCAGTTCGTCCATGAGTGTATTTCCAAATCTGATTACCAATAGCATCAAGAATATAAACCTTTGATGAATAGCTGGTAATGGAATTTCCTTTCTTCCATTCCACATCAGCCGTATCAGCAAATTGAGTATTACCATCTTCATATTCAACAAGTTTACCTTCAGAAGTTAAAAGTAAAAGCTTTTGCTGATCCACGAAGTAATTACCAGCAATAGCAGTTCCATCAACTTTAATTGCAGCCTCAACTTGATCGATTAAAATCTGAAAAATACTGCCATCGGTAAAACCAACAATTCTATCTTTATAAGGCGCAATTCCCAAAATTGGCGAAGTTGATGTGAAATCTGCCAATTTAATTAGCTCATTTTCTACTCTAACCACATTATCCAAATAATCACGTTGATCTGAAACTTTATCAATAATTTCACTGGCTTCGCTGTGATAATATTCTGAATCCAAAACCTCAACTGCTAAAGCTTGTGCATCATCTAATAAAGATGATGCTTTCTTTTTATCAAAACCTCCCTTTGTACCAGCTTCATTTATATTTTCTTCCGCAGTATCAAGTTTTGCCAACATTACGTCTTTCACTTTTTGTGTACTTAAATGAAGAGAAAGATACCCAACCCCACCAACAAGAATCACAATAGCCGCAACAACAGCGATAAGAATTTTATCTCTACCCCAAGTTTTCATACCGTCCAAAACCTTCAATCTCTCCTGTCGGACTGCCCACTCTCTTAAAATATGAATTGGCTTTCCCCATTTAACTTCGCTCAAAGCCATCTTGGCACGATTGACATGGGTGTTAGCAGATTTCTCATGTTTAATTTCTCGCTCAACAAAAATTTCCTTACTTTCGGATTTCTCAAGAATATCGAAAGTGAGTAATGCCATCTGTTCCTCAATATCCCCTGAGAGCATTTCTTCAAGCTCCTTCACGGCTTCCATCAAAGATTGCTCAGAAAAAACCTTCGAAAGTTCACTTGGAGTAACATATTGAACCAATTTGCCTGTAACCAAAATCACTGAGTCATTTACTTCTAGCACGCCACTAGCAATATTTTGGAATAAATCTTCTGTATTTTTTTCATCAAAAAGACCCTCAGTAATCGAGCTCACATGTCTCTTCCTTATAAGATAGCCCTGTGCATCTCCTCTTTGTGACAAGAAAAGCATATCTTTCTCAATCACACCACAAACTACATGAACATTTGGCACAAACTTCATATCGATTGTTTTTTCTTTATCACTTATCATCAAATTCACTTCACGAAGAGCATTTTCAAACCTGTCATAAGGATCACCTGAAAGATCGTCCAAATAATGATCTTGAAGAAGCTGAAAAGCCTCCTTCCCTATTTCCTCACCAGGAACTTGGCTACTTCCAATAGACATCACCAAAAATAGTGAAATCTTACTTTTTCCTAATCCATCATCCCACTCAGTATAATAAGTCTCCGTAAAACCATTTGGCTTTCTCCCTAAAAATAGTGATTTTTGATCAAGTTGCAAAAACATTTTTTCTTATTTAAGCTCACAGCTTCTCTGTGAGTGAGGCTAAATTCGTGCTTACTCTACAAATATTCGATAGATTTGGCAAGGGCTACTCTAAATAAACTTGACTTCCTCGCCAACTGCCATTAAATTCACTTGGCTAATTTAAAAATATGCAAGGAAAGCTAAAAAAACTCAAAAGGGTGCGAACACACGGATTCATGAAAAGAATGTCGACTAAAAACGGCAGACTTGTAATTTCAAGAAGAAGAGCCAAGGGCCGAAAAATCCTTGCTGTATCTGTACCTCGTGTTAAAACGAAATAAGCGGATTGGACACCGCGATAACATCGAAGACATTAAAGAAAACGGCCATACAATTGATGGTCGGTTTCTAATTATTCGAATTCGCAAAAATGAGCTCGGCGAAAATAGATATGCCGTGAATGTTAGTAAAAAAGTGGAGAAATCAGCAGTAAAAAGAAATCGCATCAGAAGACAAATTCAAGAAGTTATACGTTTGAACGAAAAAAGTGATATCATTCCACAGAAATCTTTAGACATTATAATCTTTGCCAGAAAATCTCTAATGAAACTTAAATATTCAGAAATAGAAATGGCAGTACTAGAAACTATCAAAAAACTATGAAAAAAAATGACATCCTCTTTTATGTAATGATTTTTTTGACCACATTTTTGGTCATGCAGTTTTTCAGCAATGGTAAATCCGTTGATCCGGTTCTTGATCAAGGCGACATCGGCATGAAAATGAGCAAGAACGAATATGCAATTGGGAAACCACTTGCGCTCGAGATTAAAAATAATACAGCTGAAGTTGTGGTGATTCCTTCCGAATGTCCAGATGCACCTCTGAAAATTTTCATGTTCAAAAGCGCA
Organism: Candidatus Peribacteria bacterium; assembly: GCA_943357175.1. Classification (GTDB taxonomy): domain Bacteria; phylum Patescibacteriota; class Gracilibacteria; order UBA1369; family 2-02-FULL-48-14; genus CALRGE01. Next base: position 114,320 of record CALRGE010000001.1, on the reverse strand, counting down.
GGTTACGAAGAAATTACAACTGATCTAGAAATTGATTGCAGCAAAGTAAAAGATATTACAATCGAGCCAGGAGCAAAAACAACAGTCACATATAATGATTATTTATATTCACTTTTTGGACAAGTTGGAAGATATAAAATTGAATATGACGCATTCTCAACACCTGAATTCCTAATTGTTGAACCAGGTATTTTTACAAGTGCATGGAGAAATCTGATTTATCAGCCAATGCTTAATCTTCTAATTGCCATTTTGACATACATGCCAGGTCACAATCTTGGTCTTGGAATAATAGTATTAACAATTTTAATCAGAACAATTCTACTTATACCTTCTCAAAAAGGTATGAAAGCACAAAGAAGAATGCAACTACTTCAGCCAAAACTTGAAGAACTAAAGAAGAAACATGCTAATGACCAACAAAGACTAGCACAAGAAACTATGCTGCTTTGGAAAAACAATAAAGTTAATCCGCTATCAAGCTGCTTACCTCTATTAATTCAGCTTCCGATTCTAATTGGGCTTTATGATGTGATATTAGGTGGTCTGAACCCTGACCAAGCAATATTGGTATATAGTTTTATGCCTGAATTCTCAATTGCAAACATCAGCAGTTATTTCTTAGGCTTCAATCTTCTTGAAAAAAGTTTAATTATCTTACCATTAATTGTAGGTGGGCTTCAGTTCATACAAATGAAACTTATGATGGCGAAACAAAAGAAAGATAAAGGCGCAATAAAAACCTTAGAAAATGATATGAAAATGGTTAACAACATGATGACATATGTCATGCCGATTATGATCGCAGTGTTCACGGCTGCAGCACCTGCCGCTGTTGGTTTATACTGGGGAACTTCAACTTTATATGGCATATTACAACAGCTTGTGGTAAATAAAGACGTGTCAGAAAGTTCTATAAGTAGCAGCGACGAAGTTAAAATCAGAATCATCAATAAAAATTCTAATAATTAAGCCAGCATATGGAAGCAAGAATAAAAAGAATAGTATCTGAATTTCTAGTCCACTTGGGAATAGATTTCACTGACGTAGATGTTGAAAAACTTGAAGACGGAAGCTTCAGAATCAATATAACTTCTGAAGATCCAAGTTTGCTTATTGGTCACCACGGTGAAAATCTAAAGGCCATGCAAAGCATTGTGAAAGTTATGGTTTACAAACAAGCAGGCCAGGAAATTTCAATCAGCATGGATGTTGATAATTACAGACAAAGACAAGAAGAAAACGTGTTAACAATCGCGAGTCAAAAAGCTGAGGAAGTACTTTCAACTAGAGGGCAAGTTGCTCTTCCACCAATGTCACCTTACTTCAGAAGAATAGTTCATCTTCACCTTATGAAAGATGAGTACAAAGGCCTCGTTACTGAAAGCATGGGCGAAGGCGATTACAGACAAGTAGTAATTAAATACAAGAAATGAAAGTTTCTCGCCCAAGGCGAGCTGTTAGTGCATTGCTATCAGCCCTGATCATTTCCATCATTTTGCCACTCACAGCCGAATCAGAATCCTGGTACGAAGATGTTCCTAGTAACGATCAATATCACGACGCCATTTGGTATATGACCAGCGCTGGTTTCGCCGGCGGCTATTCAGATAACACATTCAAACCTGAAAATCCTGTTACTCGCGCCGAAACATTAAAGATGATTCTCGCATCAAGCAAAACTGAAATGACAGATGGAAGCGGAGTAACTTTTTCAGATGTAGAAGAATCTGACTGGTTCCATCCATATTTAAACACTGCAATTAACCTTGGAATAATCTCTGGTTACGAAGACGGCACATTCAAACCAAATGAAACTGTTAATCGTGTTGAAGCACTTAAAATGTTACTTCAGGCAAACGCTATAACACTAACTGACAGCGGCGAATGGTACGAAAAATATCTGAATTTTGCAGTTGATCATGCATTAGTACTTCCAAATATGGCAGGAGATTATTCTCCTTCAAATTTAGTAAGCCGCGGTGAACTATCAGAAATGATTTATAGGCTCTATAAAGACAATTATAGTGGCGTCGTTGAATATGGCGGAGCAACATGGTACGGCGGAAATTTTGAGGGCTCAGGTACTGCTTCTGGCGATCTATATGACTCAACAAAACTAACGGCGGCCCACAAAACTCTTCCATTTGGAACAATAGTTAAAACTACAAACCTATCCAACGGACTTTCTGTTACAGTAAAAATAAATGACCGGGGTCCATACCGCGACGGATATATCATAGATTTGTCAGCCGCAGCATTCGAAAAGATTGCAAATCTCTCCACAGGGGTATTAAATGTACGCGTCGAAGTGCTCAAGTAAACGCCAAAATGATTGATCCACTCACCAGAAAAGTTCGGCCTCTCTCTCGACGTAAAGACAAAAAACCTCTTTCTGAAGAGGTTAAATCCATTTACAAGCTTTTAACGATTACACTTACTATTTTAAGCGTTACTGTAACTTTTTCTTATCTATATTTAAATAGTTTAAAACCCGCGAAAGGATACACATTAAAACAAATGCAAATTGACAATGAAAAATTACAATCTGAAAGTCGCGATCTTGAAAGAGAAATTATAGATGCGCGTTCATATATTCAGCTACAAAATTCTGACGAACTAAAAGGAATGGAAACTGCAGACGGTACTGAATTCAGCTTTGTTGGCGACAGCAACGTTGCAAAAAACAACAATGAACAAAGTACATACTGAAATCGTTTCTACTCTGGCCGAGCTTTATCCAAATGCTAAAGCCCCACTAAGACATCGAAGTGTTTTTGAGTTGTTACTTGCGGTAATTCTTTCCGCTCAATGCACGGATGCAAGGGTGAACACAATTACTCCACTTCTTTTTCCTGCAGAACGGGCTTGTGAACCAGCAGATATACTCGCACTAGGCGAAGACAAAGTTCGAGCAATCATTCGCCCTTGTGGTTACTTTAATCAGAAAACTAAAGCTATTGTGGGCGTCGCTAAGGCAACATTAAAAACAGGCATAGTACCTTCTGACTTTGACGCACTTCGCGCGTTGCCAGGAGTAGGACCAAAAACAGCTCAAGTTATTCAATCACAGTGGTTCAAGATTCCAGCCTTCCCTGTTGATACTCATATACATCGCGTTTTGAATCGACTTGGCATCGCCCACTCAGGCAAAAACCGTGATAAAACAGGAAGAGAAGCAAAAGCAGTAATAGATAAAAAATACTGGATCGACCTACATCTTCAGCTGATTTTTTTCGGCCGACAAACCTGCACTGCCCGCAAACCAAAGTGCGGGCAGTGTCCACTCGCACATATATGCAAGTGGCCCGATAAAAAGAAGTTTATTTAACGTCTTCGTCTGTAAATTCTCCATCCAAGATATACAAGTAACAAAGGCCAGCCGTACACTAAGGCATAAACACCTTTATCCAATAGGGTCTGTAAGAAGACCACCCAATCACTAAATGCCTGTTTTACTGTACTTACAACACTCCAAGTACTTGCAGTATCTGAAACACTTGCATCTTCTTCAAGGTTCACACTAATCGATGAATACTGAATTCGATTGTCATAACCTTTTTTCTCAATCTGTAGAGATTCGATTTCAGAACGAACATCCGCTAATGCCTTAGTGATCGACACTATTGCATCAACATCATTCGCCTTCTTCAAAACCTCAAGATACTGCAATTCCAATGCCTCACGATTTTTAATTTTTGAATCGAGATCATTATAATACTGAGTCACGTCTTCACTATTAGAGTATTCATTGTTCACATAAACCGCCAAATCTTTTAACGCGGCAACGGTAGAATCAAATTTATCTGAAGGAACTCGCAATGTCATGTTTGCTGAGTAATTTCCGTCGTACCTATTAATATTTGAATCATCAACATAACCAGCTAAGCCTTGAATCATAGCCTTAATTGCATCACTCTGTTTTCTAACGTCATCAACGTGCAAAGATAGTGAAGCTGTTTTTATCACCTGCTCTCCATATTGAGCACCATTAAAACTCTGATCAGCCATTGGAGCAACTGACAAATCCATACTCTTTGTCGCCATCATTGAATCTTGATAATAGCCTTCCCCGCTTGATTCAGTAGATGACACCATCCTTTCACTATTAGACTTAAAAAGCCAAAGACCTGCAAGCAAAGCAAGTATAAGTATCCCAATCAACTTCCTATGTTCTTCAAAAAAGTTAGTTCTCATATTTGTGTGGGTTAAGTGAAAGCACTATAGCACTATTTTAAATAAACGAAAAAGCTCGCTATTCAAGCGAGTGGTAGTCTCAAGGAGAATTGAACTCCTATTTACAGGATGAAAACCTGTTGTCCTAACCGTTAGACGATGAGACCAAAATTTCCTGAAGAAGTATACTTAACAGAGCTTTTTAGTCAAATAAATCGTAAAAATGGCTCGGAAAAGGCAAAAAATGACCCTTCAACCAGTAAACATTTTACAGGTTAGAGCAGACTAGATTTGACATATTTTTTCCGCAACGCAAGGCGAACAGGTTTGCCAATCTGTAAATACCTTACTATAATTTACACGGTTTAGTTCCTAACCCCCCAATTGCTATGGCTTACTCAATAACCAATAGTAAGGGTCAAGCTTATATCCTTCACGGAAAGATGGTAACACTTCGTGGTGGAAGAAAGCAGCAAATCTATTACTTTGCTCGAAAAGCAAAGCCTGATGCTCTTGATGCTCTACCAGCAGGATATGCTGTGATGGAAAACAAGAGAACAGGTCTTCCAATGTTGAAGAAAAAATAGTTGCCACTGGCACCTGAACAAAAGCTCTCCTAGTGAGAGCTTTTTTCTTTTGAGTTTTCTCAGAAAACGTTTATTAAAAAGCGCTAAAGCGCTGGCACAAAAAAAATCCCGCCTTTGCGCACGGGACTTTTTAAAATTTTTACTTAGTTTCTTCTGTAGTCTCAGGAGCTACAATATCTACAACTTCAGTTTGATCACCTAGTGCACTTTGCAAGTCATCAACTGAAAGAGTTTTAGTTGAGAATAATTGAGAACTAACCAAAATCACTGCTGTAAATAAAATAATCATCCACATTAAACCGTAAAGTAAAATTTGGAATCCAGCCATGTGATCTTTTTTATCTTGTGCATAGAAAATTGGGAATCCGAAAAGTACCAATGCCTGTAGAGATAAGAAAAGTACAACATTGAACAAAATGAAATATAATTCAAGATGTCCAATCCCGCTTCTATATAGGAAGCCTATAACCAGCGGTGGCATGTAAGCAATAATCGCTGTTATTAAAAGTGACATTACAGCTATAACAAATCCGACTAACGTCGTTTGTTTGTGACCGAGTTTTTTTTCGCTTCTGAAGAGAAACATGTGATTAGGGCGTTAAGAATATATGGAAAGCCGATCATGAGTAATGCCAGAATAATTAGGTATACCATTGGCGGCTTTTTTTGTATCCTACATGCAGCTATCTTACTTATCAATTTCAATGGAACTCTATACCCTTGCCCAAATGTTACACGATGCTGTATTTCGGATTCAGCACATTAGTCCTATTGAACTAATTGTCTTTACCATAATCGCAATCCCCACTATATACGCAATGATTGGCGCACCATTTGTACCGACACACATGAAACAAGTGAAGCGCATGATTGATGCTGCAAATTTAAAGAAGGGAATGAAAATTTATGATCTTGGATGCGGAGATGGAAGGCTTGTTCACGAAGCTTCTGCCATAGTGGGAAGCACTAAAGCAGTCGGATACGAATACTCCCCACTTGTTTATCTATGGGCAAAATTTCTCTCAATTTTCTGGAGAGGTGGAAAAATAAAATACGGAAATATCTGGAATCAAAACTTCAGCGATGCAGATATAATCTTCTGCTATTTATTACCACACGCTATGGCAAAATTCGAAAAAATTGTTGTCCCACAATTAAAAGCAAACACATTCATTGTCTCTCATGCTTTTCAAATGCCGACCTATCCGATTTATAAAAAAATTCCGCGGGACGGAACGCACGCACCAGTTCTTGTTTATAAAATTGAAGGAAAAAACGCCCCAGTACTACAAAAGAAAAAACAAAAAGGAAAGAATCGAATTTAATTTCTAAGGTAGCTAATGGTATTTTAGCTAAAACCTGAGCAGTCTCCAAAACGAAGCCCAGAAAAAAAATCGCCGGCAATGCCACAATTTTGCCGCAAATTAATGAAAGCCCGCTAAGTAGCATCGCAATTGGAATGAAAGGCGCGACAATTAAATTTGCTAATGGCGAAATAATTGAAATTCTACCGAATGAGAAAGCAATAAAAGGTATGGTTAAAATTTGTGCTGATAATGTTAAAGCTAATGACTCGTTCATTTTTGGGAAATATTTTTTCAAAACTGCTGAGAATGAAATGAGGCCGAAAGTGGATGCAAATGAAAGTTGAAAACCCACATCATAAAAAAGTATATATGGATTAAAAAGCACCATAAAAACCATGGACCATAAAAGTGCGAAATAAACCTGACTTTTCATTCCGCCATACAGAGCCCACAGCGTCAGAAATCCCATTATTGCCGCCCTCACAACCGCTGCTGATAAGCCCACAAGAAGAATAAAAATTGTGATTAAAAATATGCTCAAAATAACGCGCAGTTTTAATCGTACAAAAGAAAATGAAGAAAAAATAAGCAGAATAATCAAACTAATATTATAGCCAGAAATCGCCACGATATGAGTTAGCCCAACTGCTTTAAAAGCATCACTAATATCTTCACTCATTCCCTTTCTACTTCCTAAAAGTAGACCAGAAACAAAAGCAGCCTCTGGCTCAGGATAAAGTTGGTTTATTCTAAGTTGTAAAAGCGCCTTCAATTTATATAAATACAGAAAAAAAGATGGCTGAGCTGGCTGAAGCAGCTGAAGTTTTGGATTTTTTATAAGGCTAAAAACGCCGTAGCGTGCCAAATAATTTTTATATGAAAAACCCTCTTCATCACTTGGTGCTTCCAATTCTCCACTAATTAAAAAAGTGTCGCCATAATAAATTTGCCTGAAAATATCAGTCTTCACTAAAACTATTCCAAGCTCAGTTTCAAAGTAGACATTTTGATAGTCCTCCCTTTTGTCTATCTCTTCAGTGACTTTTCCAATTAACTCAATTTCACCAAAAGGCAAATTCGGAAAATCAGATTCATAAAGATCAACTCTAAAAATGCCAAATGCAAAAGATACGAAAAAGAAAATAAAAATCTTACGAGGCAAGAGAATCGCAGGTAGAAAATAAAAAAATTGCAAAAAAGGCCATAAAATTCCGGCAATTACGCCGAGAAAAAATCCACAAATTGAAGCTAAAATAATAAGCATAACCTTAACATACACAAAACGACCTGAAAAAAAGCTGAATTAATTTACTTTCATTTTTTGAGAAATTCAGTAAAATTGCTTAGCTATGGATTTACAAGAAAAAAACACGGGAAACTGGATCAAACATCATCTAGTGCTAACAATTTTAGCGCTAATATTAGGATTTCTTACAGTTAAAGGAGTAGCCGGTGCAATAATGTCTGGCAATCCTTTTTCACTTAGACAGATAGTGCTTTCCGCAGTCAGTCAAAATGCAAAAGAAGATGCGAATGGACACACAAACATACTTTTACTTGGTGTGGGTGGTGAAGGCCACGACGGATCTAACCTAACAGATACGATCATGGTTGCTTCAATAGATAACAGCAATAAAAGTATCGCAATGCTTTCAACTCCTCGTGACTTATATGTAAATAATCTCGAGGTGGGTTGGAGCTGCAAGCTGAACGGAGTTTATCAATTTATTCTAGATAAGAATGATGACAAAGCAGAAGCAATGCGCGTTTTGATCCAGCAAATGGAAGATATTTATGAGATTAAGATTCAGTATTATGCAAAAGTTGATTTCAAAGGATTCGTGGAAGTTGTTGATGCACTTGGCGGTGTTGAGGTTAGCCCTACTGAAAACTTAATTGATCAATTTTATCCTGCACCAGACGGCTCATCACATACTTACGACCCACTTTACATTAAAGCCGGAACTCAAACCCTCAATGGAACGACAGCACTAAAATATGCAAGAAGCAGAGAAACAAGTTCAGATTTTGAACGCGCAAAGAGACAGCAAGAAATTTTGGTGGCAATGAAAGATAAAGCAATTAGCATAGGATTCCTTCTGAATCCGGTAAAAATTAAAAACCTGTATTCTGCAATTTCAAGCAATTTTGAAACAAACATGACGACAACTGAAATGATTTATTTGGCAAAAATTTCAGAGCAATTCGACCGTGATTCAATCCTGCAACAAGTGATTAGCGACGAAGCTCATAAAACGGCTGGTTTCGTTTATACACCAGATAGAAACCTCTATGGCGGGGCATCTGTTTTAATTCCTGTATACGGTGACTACACAGAGTTTAAACAATTCGCGAGACTATTCCTTTTCGATCAAGAAATATTTATAAAACAAATCCCTATTACAGTTCTTAACGCAACCGGAACAGAAGGTCTTGCTGTCGACGTGAAACTTTATCTTAAACGATATGGATTCAATGTGGTTGGGCACGGGAATGCCGAAGAAAAAGATTTGGCAAAAACCACAATTAGAAGTGATGAAGAAACATATAATTTATTGAATGAATTAGTACCAGGAGAAATGATCAGCCCAGAAGACGAAGACACATCAATAGTAATTACATTAGGTGAAGATTTTTTGGAATTCTACAACGCCGATCCGGCAAAATTCTATGCAAGTTACTTCTACCAGTAGGCTTCAGAAAATTATCGCAAATCGCGATTATTGCTCTCGCAGAAAAGCAGAGGAACTGATTTTGGCTGGCAGAGTTAAAGTTGACGGCATAATCATTAGTAAACTCGGTGAGAAATTTCCAGATGATTGTGAACTACGAATCGACGACAAGAAAGTTGAATCAAAAATGAAAACAACACTTCTGCTCTTCAAACCGAAAGGCTATGTTTGTAGTAAAGAAGATCCGCACAACCCTGAAAATATAATGCAGCTTATACCTGAGCCACTAAGTCATTTAAACTATGCAGGAAGGCTCGATAAAGACAGTGAAGGAATAGTGATTTTAAGTGGCGACGGTGATTTAATTTTTCGGCTAACCCATCCTAAATTCGGGCATACAAAAACTTATGAAATTCAAGTTCGAGGCAAGCCAACTAAGGAAGATTTGCTCCCACTAAAATCAGGAAAAATGCAGCTAGATGACAAAATACTGAACCCGATTGATTTTGAAATACTCGCACCTGGAAAGATTAGACTGATACTCAGCGAAGGGCGCAAGCGACAAATTCGTCGGCTTATGGATTCGCTTGGTTTTCCCGTGTTATATTTATGCAGAACAGCAATCGGCAGATTGCAATTAACCGGTCTCAAACCCGGAGAATGGAAAGAACTGTCAGAAGAGGAAATACAAAAAGCTTTATCCTAAATTATGTTTAAAAGCCTAATCTCTTTATTACTCGCCAGCACTTTGAGTTTAGGCGGTATTAGTAGCAACAACTATGGCAGCTTCAAAGAGAATAGCCTTCTTTCTGTTGCTTCAATTCCAATCAAACAAGCAGAATTAGTTTCGCCTGCTGCAATGTCTGCCACATCAATAATCGCAATCGATCTCGAATCTCAAACAATACTATTTCAAAAAAATAGTGATCTTAAACTGCCAATCGCAAGCCTCACAAAACTGATGACTGCATACATTGCATTAGATGAAGAAGATCCAGACGCAATGGTTACGATTAGCCCCAACTCAGCAGCAATGACAGGTTCAAGAATGGGCCTAAGATCAGGAGAGAAAATTACTGTGAAAAATTTACTTTATGGTTTACTGATTCCTTCAGGTAACGACGCAGCAGTTGCACTTGCGGAATATAACGCCGGCACAGAAAAAATCTTCGTGCAAAAAATGAATGCAAAGGCAAAACTTTTGGGCCTTGATCAAACTCAATATACAAATTCTACAGGACTCGACAATGGCGAAAGTTATTCAACTCCTCACGACCTGGCATTGCTAGCTTCTTACCTTATTCGCGACAACACGATAAGGCAAATAGTTAACCTAAAAGAGGCTGAAATTGCGGGCCACAAACTTGAGAATACAAACACTCTTTTGGGACAAATGGGAATTAAGGGAATAAAAACCGGACGAACGGATGCCGCAGGCGAATGCTTAGTTACTTTGGCGGAGAATTCTGCGGGAAAGGAAGTTTTAATCGTAGTACTTGGTAGTCAAAACCGTTTCTACGATACAAAAATCCTTCTCGATTGGATTTACAGAGCCTATATCTGGTAGAATTCGCGCATATGTTTGAAAATATGTTTCCAATAACTGAAACTGTCAGAAGAATTATTTTGATCGTAGGGTCTGGATTTTTAGGTTTCACTGTGGCAATCAGCCTTGCAAAACCTTTCATAAATCTTCTGATAAAACACAAAATCGGAAAAACAATAAGAGATGGAGAAGATGCAAAACTATACAACAGCCTTCACGAAAAAAAATCGGGCACTCCAACAATGGGTGGAATTTTAATCTGGGGCAGCACACTAATTGTTATCTTACTCTCACGATTTCTTTCTTACATCGGAGTGTTTGAGCACTCGCTCATCAACAGAAATGAAACCTACTTGCCAATAATTACTCTAGTCAGCGTGGCTCTGCTTGGCGCAGTAGACGACTACTTCAACATAAAAGGTTGGGGAAAATCAAAAGGCTTAAATGTGAGACCAAAGTTTTTCTGGCTAATACTTTTGGCTCTCTTGGGTGGCCTTTGGTTTTATTTCAAACTTGGATACAACATGATTCACTTTCCGGGAATCGGTGATTTCACTATTGGGCTTTGGTATATTCCACTTTTTGTTTTGGTAATAGTTGCTACCGCTAACGCAGTCAACATCACTGACGGCCTCGACGGCCTCTCAGGGGGGCTCACAATCATCGCATACGGGGCATTTGGAACACTCGCCTACTATCACGGACTTTATATTTTAGCAGCTTTTTGCGCGCTGATTTGTGGAGCAACACTTGCTTTTCTTTGGTTCAATATTCCACCGGCAAAATTTTACATGGGAGACACCGGCTCACTTGCATTAGGTGCAACGCTTGGAGTCATTGCAATGCTAACAAACGGCGTAGTAATTCTACCATTCATTGCAGCTATTTTTGTTTTCGAAACTCTGTCAGTAATTATTCAGCTCAGCTCAAAAAAAATCTTCGGCAAAAAAGTTTTCCACATCGCGCCGATTCATCATCACTTTGAATATCTCGGTTGGCCGGAATCACAAATCGTTATGCGCTTCTGGATAATCGGCGCTCTCTTCGCTACCGTTGGATTGATTCTCGGTCTCGTCGGAATGGGCATTTAGTCTAGGATCAACCGGTGCGTCACTAACAGTTAGATCAACTACTAAGCCACTTCCTGAAAGCTGATCTTCAACCTGAGAAAGTCCAATTTGCAATTCTGTATCAATATCAATTGAGTTTTTCAACTTTGAATAAATCATCAACTGAACATCTTTATCATCTGCTGAAGCCGCAAAGAAATCAGAAAGATGATTCATTTCTCTCTCTCTAAGACTCAAAATAATCATGCTCATCTCTTGTAATGTTTGAGCATCAACATCAACTGCAAGTATTCTTAGCATCTGTAAATCTGCAAGTTTCTGATCAAGAAGTGTGATAATTACAGCTTGCCTATTTTCTAGAGGAACAGATTCCAAATCAAGCAAAATCGCATGTGATTCATCTTTATAATTGGTCAAATACTGCATAGCCAAATCATAATTCCCATTCTCAATTAAATCTGAAACCATGCTTAAACTCTGAGATGCGGAAAGTGATACGCTAGATTTCAAAAGCTCAGTTCCGGCATCTATATTTTGAGCAGTTAAAACTTGCTTTTGCACTTCCTCAGTATCAGCCAAAATTTGCTCTTCTCCTGCAAGCCCAAGCGCCTCACTAACAGCATCTTCATAATTACTCAAAGTCTCAGCCACATTCTCATTCTTGCCTTGAGCAATCAAAGACTGAGCCTCATTTAACCTTGTTTGCGCTCTCTTCACCGCCAATTCCTGTTTACCTGATTTAGACAAAGTTACAAATAACTGAACTTGTTCCTGAAAAGTCTTCAACTTATAAAGCGGATTTCCTGGCAGAATCAATACTCTATCTATCGCCTCTTTTTTATATTTTTCATCAACAACCCTTGCATAAGATTTTTCGAAGGCCAAATTAAACTTCCACCACACATCATTTTTCTCTTCATCAGATAATTCAGAAGTTACAATAATAGCAGTTTCCATTTTTACTCCCTGACCCAAAGTTCCTGTATAAACTTGATCTCCCTCATTCACCATAACATCCACCAAATTTCTCGCGACTTCAATTCTTGTTGAATCTACTCCAACATCAACATCAAAAGATGCACGTTGGCTAACTGAAATTTCTCCGTCAGGAAAACGATGTGAAAAGAAAGAATCCTTCCCGACTATATTCAAAACTTGAGTCCATGCACGACCAGAAAATTGATCAACAACTACTTCAGTTCTAGCCTTATTACCTGGCTGAACATAAACTTCCGTAACTGCTAAAATAGTACCTGGCCCAAGAGTCATATGACTATCATCAACAAAATATAAATGCGCCATAGAGTCATTTGCAATTTCAATCTTATCTCCTTGAATCACCAAACTTTCATCAGTAACAATAATTTTATCATTACCGCGAGTGATAACAGCAGTGCCCTGAGAAATCTCCAAAGTATTATTTGAACTTGCAGACACACTTTGAGTAGGCGCTAAAACAAATACAAAGAAAACTGACAGAAGAAGCATGCTAAATGCCGCCTTTTGCCTGAATAACATGCTGAATTTTTCAGAATAAGAAAGTGACGGTGCAAAATCAGGAAGCGAATCTAAAAGTCGCTCTTTCATTTGAACCTTTTGAAGCCTTGGGATTTCAAGGCTCGAAGAGCGCAATAAGCCCACGCCTCTATCCGGCAACTTGTCTTGCATCCTTGCCCATATCCGAGATTTTGCGTCGTTGATCATGCCTAGTTAAAACGTATTAAATCGCTACTTGTTACAGAGCTTCAGAACTGATTCCCTTTTCTTCAAGCTGTTTTTTGAGTTCTTTCAATGCTCTGAACTGTAAAACACGAATGTTACCTTCCCTTTCCCCTAAAATTTCTGCAATTTCCGCATTGCTTAAACCATTCAAAAATTTTAAAGTAACAACTTGCCTATACGGCTCTTTTAGTTCATTAACTGCATCTCTAACTTTTCCGCTCAAAATCCCCTGCTCTGCCAATTTTTTTGGCTCGGCCTCTTCAGATTCATCTTTAATATTCTCATCAATCTGTTCGATTTTCCTGTGTGAACGGTGATGATCTATCGTCGCATTATGCGCGATTTTATAAAGCCACGATGAAAAAGAAAAATCTCTTTTCTCGTATTTCTCCAAATTAACCCAAGCCTTTATAAAAGTTGCCTCCACAATATCTTCCACTTCATCTTGGTTTACACGGAAAAAAACATATCGATAAATCTGCTCAAAGAAATGATCATAAATTTTACCGAAAGCATCCTTGTCGCCGGCTTGCGCCTGCAAAACTAATTCGTCGATCATGTTGGTGTGGATTTACCCACAAACCATACACTAAAATCCAGCGCATTTCTCTACTTCCGACTTGCTTCCAATAAAAATCGGTGTTCTTTCTTCATAATTATTAATCACTAAATCAAGAACAGGAATCTTTCCGTTGCTAGAAGCACCTCCAGCCTCTTCCATAATCAAAGACATCGGCGCGCACTCGAACAGCAGTCGCAACTTGCCATCCGGCTTACTCGGCATTCCTGGGTAAGTAAAAATTCCTCCGCCTTTATGCAAAATATGATTAATATCTGGCACCATACCACCTGAATATCTCAGAGTGTATTTATTCAAAATGAAATTCTCAACAAGTTTCAAATAATCTGCTCTCTCAACGCAAGCTCGCAAATTCCCGCAAGCAAAATACTTCGCCTCTCCCACCTGTAAACTCTCTTCAATTAATGTCCACTCGCCCTTTATGAGCATAAACTCGTGAACACCTTTTTTCACAGTCACAATCAAAGTAGTTTTTGGACCGTAAACAGCATACAAAGCCGCAACCATATCTCGGCCGGTTTTTCCAATCACCTCGCCTTCATAAATTCCAGCAATCGTTCCAACAGAAAAATTCACATCAGCCAAACTTGAGCCATCGAGTGGATCACAAAATACAGAGTATCGACCATCTAGATTTACTTTCTCAGGCTCTGCCATTTCTTCACCACCAAGCAATAGTACAGAAGGACAAGCTCGCATATGTTCAGCAATTATTGCATCAGATCTAACATCCATTGCAATTTGATCATCACCGGTCGCATTGATTGTTCCAAGGTGTTTTGAATGTAGTGATTCACGCAACTCGCCTCCAATAATTTTGCAAGCATCTCCTAGCGCAACGATCAGTTTCGCCAATCCGGGTTCCGCTCCTTTAGATTCTAAAAAGCTGAGTAAATCCATTAAAATTGAGGTTTAGGAGCATCAAGTAGATCCTGAAGTTTCTTAGTAATAACTAGAGCATCAGCTGGCTCTCTCTTCCACATATTCCTTCCGAAAATAAATCCAAATCCACCTGATTCCAAACAAACTTTCGCGTTCTGAAGCAAATCTTCATCTGAAATTTTTGAGCCTCCGCTGAATAGAACTGGAATTCCCTGCGCCGCCTTTACCACCAAAGTAGCTCGCGCTTTTTTCTGCTCAAAAGGATTGCTCATCGCCTGAATTTCCTTCTCCTGTTTTTTGAAAAAGTCTGGAATTTCCTTGTTATCAAAATCTTCCTGTTTCATTGGCTCAGGTAAATTCGCCTTAATAATTGTTGCGCCCATTTCCATCGCCATTCTTACTGCTGATTGAACCGCATAAGGACCTTCTTTTCCACCCTTCGCATCAACTGCAGTTCCACGTGGGTAAGCCCAAACAATGAGTGGCAAACCAGCCTCTTCACAATCTGATCTCACTCGCGCAAGCTGTGGTAAATCTAAATTTTGCGCAGGACTTCCATAATACATTGTATAACCAACTCCAGCCGCACCGATTTTCACCGCATCCTCAACCCAAGAAGTGTGCACTGAAAGCGCATTAGCTTGTGACGGGAATGAAGTCTTTCCGTTTAATTTCAAAATTAGAGGAATTTTCCCGCCTAACTTCGCCCAATATCTCTTTGCCACGCCATAGTGAACCGCAACCGCGTTGTATCCACCATCAACAGCCAATTTCATAATAAAATCCGGATCATCACTACCATTTCCCACATCAGCATGACGATTATCATGCTCAATAAACTGATCGTAAGGCAAAATCAAACTTGTTCCACTCGCACGTACAAATTTCTCAACATTCGAAATCTCACCTGTACTAAAAGCCGCTTTCTGAAAAAATCTGAGTTTATTGTCCATATTTTGGGTTTAAGGTACCGGCATTTTAGCGCCACACCCTGCCTATTTCAAGCCCGCCGCTTTCAAAACTCTATCGCGAACATCGTGTCTATACTGAATTGCAGGATTACAATGCAATTTTTTTCAGTAATTGAAGAATTGATGCAGTGGAGCAGGAGGCACCTTTAGAATTCTCAGCAAGCCCAAAAGCCACACCAGCATTCCTTATATATGTACCAAATTTAACACTCTCTCCGTTTGTACAAATTGCCACAACAGAAGCATCTTGATCAGCTGTACTTAAGGTAACTGCACTTTTTCCACATACTTGTGCAAAAGCTTCCAAGTCAGCTCTAACTCTCTTCGAATCATTGTAATATAGATCGTCCCTCACATCATATTCTTTAACATCAAATCCAGCCAATTTCTTGAGTGCCTTTAATATCACTACTTTTTTAGCACTCGCATCAATTGTATTCACTGCCAACCCCAGAGTGACTCCAGCATTGTATATGTAAGTCATAAATTTAACACTCTCTCCGTTTGTACAAATTGCCTCAAGCGCATAGTCACTTGTACTTAATTGAAGGGCATTTTTCCTACATACATTTGCAAAAGATTCCAAGTCAGCTCTAACCTTCTTTGAATCTACATAATATAACTCATCTCTTTCATCAGCTCCTGCGAATTTCTTTAGTACTTTTAATATCTGTACTTTTTTTACCCTCGCATCGATTGTATCCCCAGCCAGCCCCAAAACCACCCCTGCGTTGCATATGTACGTCTTAAATTTAACACTCTCTCCATTTGCACAAATCGCCTCAATACCGTCATCGCTGGCATTTAATTCTAGAAAATTCTTTCTACATACTTTCGCAAATGATTCTAAGTCAGCTTTCACCTTCACGGGATCTTTGTAATATAACTCATCCCTCTTATCATATTCCTTATATCCTTTAACATCTAATCCCGCCAAATTCTTGAGTATTTTTAATGTCTCTGCTTTTTTGGAGTCTACATCAATATACTTTTCTACAAGACTCATAGCTACAGCGGCATTTCTTATATATGTCCGGAATTTAACTCTTTCTCCATTTGAACAAATTGCCTCAACAGAAGCATCTTGATCACCTGTACATAATGTAACAGCACTTTTCCCACATACTTGCGCAAAAGCTTCCATATCAGCTTTAACTTTCACAGGATCTTTGTAATATAACTCATTCCTCTCATCATATTCCTTATATCCTTTAATATCTAACCCAGACAATTTCTTGAGGGCTATTAGTATTTCTACTATTTTGGACTGGGCATCGGTCGAATCCTTTGCAATTCCTAGCGCCACTCCAGCATTAATTAGATATCTTCGTAATCTAACCTTTTCTCCATTTAGACAGATTACTTCAGCAACATAATCACTACTATTTAACTCAAAAACACTTTTGCCACATACTTTCCCAAAGGCTTCCATATCAGCCTTTACAGTCTTTGTGTCATTATAGTACGAATCATCCCTCTTAATATATTCTTCAATTTCCATGCCTGCTAATCTCTTTAGTATATTCAAAGTTTCTACCGATTTAGCTCTTGGATCACTAGTATTTATTGCAAGCCCATGAGCCACTCCGGCATTTTTTATGTAGCTCAGAAATTTCATACTCTTTCCATTTGCACAAATTATCTCAGTAGCATGATCGCTAGCATTTAATTCAAGAATATTTTTACCACATGCTTTCGCAAATGATTCTAAGTCAGCTTTCACCTTCACGGGATCTTTGTAATATAACTCATCCCTCTTATCGTGCTCTTTCAAATCAATCACATCAACTCCAGCTAATCTCTTAAGTGTTGTTAAAGTACCTGCCATTTTGGTCTTTGCTTCAATATAATTATTTGCAAGTCCCAGAGGCACCCCTGCATTCTTTACGTATGTACCAAATTTAACACTCTCTCCATTTGAACAGATTGCCTCAACGCCGTCATCGCTAGTATTTAATGCGAACACGCTCTTCCCACACACCTGAGCAAAAGCCTCTAAGTCAGCTTTAACTTTCACAGGATCTTTGTAATATAACTCATCCCTCTCATAAAATCCCGCCAATTTCTTGAGTGACTTTACAGTATCAGAACCTTTGGAATGTGCTTCAGTAATATTATTTGCAAGACACAAGGCCACCCTAGCGCGGCTTATGTATAGCTGAAATTTGACACTCTTTCCATTTGAACAAATTGCCTCGTTCGGATAATCAGTGGTGCTTAGCTCAAGAACATTTTTCCCACTTACTTTCGCAAAGGCTTCCAAGTCTGCTCTAATCTTCATCGAATCTTTGTAATATAACTCATTTATCTCATCAAGTCCTGCAAATTTCTTGCGTGTTTTTAATGTGTCAGAAGCTTTGAAATGTGCATCAGAGATGGCATGTACTCGTTCATTGTATGATTCAAATAAAGAAGCTAAACTTGAATTATCAGATTCAATTATATGAGTGGTAAAAATGCGCAGTCTGACGGAATGCTTTTGACCTTGTATCTCATCTGAGATTTGAGCGAGCTCATACTGTTGTTCAAGACTTAAATCGAATTCACCTTTTTGCAAAGAAGTAATGAAGCCTCTTAAATCGTTTTTCAGGTAGCAATAGTGCATAGAATTTTAGCAAGATACTAAAATATACTATATTTGCGTATTTGTCAAAACCGCAAATCCCCCGCCAGCGGGAACACTTTTGCAAATTTAGGGCGCGAGGACTTCGAATGCAACTTTTCATTAATCTGTCAACGGCGCGTCATTAATCTCGTAGTGATCGAATCATTTTTCCATTAGCAATCAACCTTACTCACCTGCTAAAGTACAGCCATGATCGACTTCATTCTCCACTTTGACCGCTACTTAGGAATCGTTATTGAAAATTACGGCACACTCACATATCTGTTTCTTTTCCTTATAATACTGTGTGAAACAGGTCTGGTTATTATGCCACTTTTACCTGGAGATTCTCTGCTGTTTATTGCCGGTACTTTTGCGGCAAAAGGCTCGCTCTCTATCGGATGGATACTTTTTCTGCTTTCAATCGCAGCAATTGCAGGAGACACACTCAACTACTTCGCAGGAGCGTATTTTAAAACAGGCAACCGTATAATCAAAAAAGAATATCTGGAAAAAACGCAGCAATTTTTCGACCGCTACGGCAAAAAAGCAATCTTCATGGCAAGATTTGTGCCTATCGTAAGAACAATCGCGCCATTTGTTGCAGGTGCCGGCAAAATGGATTACAAAAACTTCATCTTTTACAACATCACAGGTGGTCTAACATGGGTATTTCTTTTCGGATTAGCAGGTTATTTTTTTGGGAATGTGCCGATAATAGCAGATAACCTTACGATGGTAATTTTCGGAATAATTATTTTATCGACTTTGCCACCCATTGTAGAATGGTTTAAATCATGGTATAATACCAAGATTTAAAAACGGAAATGACATACCTAAAACATAAAATCCACTTCGAAAGTCCAGCTGGCAGAGTATACCTAGAAAAACCAAGTTCATGGGTTGAAAGTGGAAAACAGACAAACGAAGCTCAGAGTTATATGAAGAAACTTCAAGTTTTAAAAAAGGAGATTTTTGAAAAACTCGATACTCAGTTAAAAGCGAGCAGCTACCCGAGAAAAGACTTTGAAATGAAGCAATATACAATACAGTCTAACGACACAATTGGCGCAATTCTAAAAAAAATACCCACTTTCGCAAAAAATAATGACTTGTTCCTATACAGCCTTACTTACATGAACGTAAACAAAAATATCGATATTAATACTGTAAAACCGGGAGAGAAGATTTCAGTTGTAAACGGCGTAATGAAAATTGGAACTAGAATAAGCGTAGATTTACTGCCTTGGCCGGAAACTGCTCCTCCAGCACCTACCCAAGCACCAAGCAGGATAGTTCCATTTGGCCCACAACTAGATGAACCTGCACCAGCACCAAAGCCTTATATAAAAGGAACAACAACTTATCCTAACGAGGATTAGTTTTGCTCTAGCTTAACAGCCCATTTGCCATCGACATCTTCACATAGAGCGTCGGCATCAAATTTTTTGAAACCAGGCACTCTTACATTGTGCAAACCTTCTGCATTTGTTGAAACTGAACTGCTATATGGACCAGCATCTTCAGGAGATGGAATAGCCTGACCATCTTCACAAGTTACAAGAATAACTGTGTTTTTGTCACCCTTACAATCAATCATTTCTGTAATTGTTGAATCACCTTGAAAACGTCTAACACCTGTTACCCAGCCCAAGCCTGCCTCTAAGGTAGAATTCACTGATTTTGAGAATGCTGTATTTGGATTTTCAGTAACAAGTTTCTTTCCCTTTTCAGCCTCAAATTGAGCAGATCCCAAAACAGATTCTAAACTTGAATCGACTGCAGCTAAATCACTAAGTTTCTTTGACTCAATATTCTGTGGAGTATTCTCAATTTCAATCAAATCAAGTGAAGATTGCACTTTAACTTCAGTGATTTTACCTGCAATTTCTTCATGAATTTTAGATTCCAAATCAGCATATTTTTTTACTATAGCTGCAATTTCCACCTCTTTTTTCAGTATCAAATCTGCAGTCCTTGAAGCATCTTCAGATTGTAAATCTACAACTTTCTCTTTTGATTCTTCAACAATATTTTCAATATAAGTTTCATGCATAGCAGCAAAATCGATAGCTTCCTGAGATGCAGCTGCTTCAATTTTAGCTCTAGATGCCAGGCTAGTAGCTGTAGCTTTATCAGATGTTGAAATTAAATCTGCCTCAATCTTATCAAGTTTTACTGCATCAGCCTCCTCAATCCCATCCATAGCAGAATCAAGTCGTGAAAGTGCAGCACCTTCAACCGTATCTTTCGCTAAATAAGCGACTCCACCTGCTAAAGTCAAAAATAAAGCCATAGCTTGTCTTCTACCCTTGCTCTTAAGCTGCCTGATTTCATTCGCTAAAACATCATATTTCACATCACCCGTCTTTCCTGGAACTTCTCCTGATGGTAAATCTTTTAACTTATCGTCTACGTTTGTCATAATAAAAATTTATAAATTTAAGACGGCATTATTCAGCATTACTTTATTTTTGTCAATCCCAACATAAAACCCGCCTTTCAGCGAGCTTTATGCGATTTCCCCTTAACCCCAAAAATTGGGTTTCGTAATTTACCTTTGAGCCACTACAGTAATTGGTGAAACATACACAATCTGTTCAAAGCCAGGCTTCACCATTGCTGAAACCCTGTCTGTCTCTTTTATTGATTCAAGTGATCTTGCTCTTAAATTTAACATATCTGTAATCTCACCATCTCGAACTAGATCCTGCCTTTCAGCCTCAAGCTTGTTAACTTGATAACCTTTTGTTGCTTTTTCATTGAGCGAAGTCATTGAGAATGCTCCCATCAGAACCGCTGCAACAAGGAGTGTTGATCCTATATACACAGGATTGAATTCTTCTAATTTTGAGATGAAATTGTTCATAGTTTTTCTGCTACGCGCATTTTTGCGCTTCTTGCTCTAGGGTTTATGTTTACTTCTTCTTGCGAAGGTAAGATCGGTTTTTTGCTCAGGAGGGAAAGAACTTTGTGTCTTAGGACTCTGCCACCAAATATATCAGTTGGATCGCGGAGGTCAGTGGCAAATTGCTTGAAGATGGATTTTACAATCCGGTCTTCAAGAGAGTGATAACTTAGCACGACCACGCGTCCTTGAGGAGCGAGTAACTCAATAGCTTGAGTAAGAGCAAGCTCCAAAGCTTCTAGTTCCTCATTCACTGCGATTCGCAGTGATTGAAATATTGCCGCCACCCTAGTTTCACCGAGAACTTTTTCCACCAATCTCGCTAATTCGAGAGTTGTGTGAATTTTTTGCATCTTTACAGCCTTAGCCAATTTTCTAGATCTCCTTTCTTCTCCGTATTTCCAGAAAATTTCAGCGACTTTTTCTTCGGGCCAAGAATTAAGAATGTCCGCGGCCGTGAAACCTTTGGAGGCATCAAAGCGCATATCGAGCGGACCATCTTTTCTGAAAGAAAATCCTCTTTCGGGTTGGTCAACATGTGGGGAGGAGAGTCCAAGATCAAAGATTATTGCGTTAATTTGATCGCAGCCTTTCCCTCTGAGCCGATCTTTCAAAGAAGCAAATGAGTCGTGGAAAATTTCAAAGTTTTCTGCGACTTCTTCCAATCTCGCCTTTGCTGGCACGAGATTTCTTTCATCTTTTTCAAAGGCGAATAGTGAACCTTTCGGTCCGATTACCTTAAGAATTTCGATGGAATGTCCTCCTAATCCAAGCGTACAATCAACGGCAATTTGGCCCGGTTTAAGGTTAAGAGACTCTATTGTCTCTTTAAGCATTACCGGATCATGAGTTGCGCAAGTTTTGTGCACACTAGTGGATAAGTTTTTTGAACGAGCGTGGAAGTGACAGAAAAGTATTCCGGAGAATTAAGTCCGTCAAGAAAATCTTCTAGATTGTTACAAAACAGCACAAAATAGTGCATACAAATTGTGTGCATAAAACTCGATTTTTAGCCTCAAATAACCTGAAATTCGTGCTACCAATGTGTCGAGCAAAAGCACTTGCGGGCTTCGCCCACTGTTGTATAAAAAATGTGCACCATGAACTGATTTTGTGTGCATTAAAGCAAGTCGCCACGAAATATAGTGGCGCACAGATACTCACCCAATCTTCAGATCACCTTGTCGAATTATTTTCAAACTATCCCCTATCACCTCAACAATAGTAGAAGGAGAAATTGGCGGGATCCTTCCACTATCCAGAATAAAATCTGGTTTCAATTCAGCAAATTCATCAACAGAATAAGCCTGGGGCAAACCGTGAATGTTTGCACTTGTAGTAGTAATTGGACCTCCAAAACCTTCAACTAATTCACGAGTTATTTCATTTGAACTAACTCTGATTCCTATCGTAGAAACACCCGGATTTATCCACACAGGCAATGCCGCCTTCCTGCTCACAACAATCGTAAGGGGCCCGGGCCAGTATTTCTCTGCCAAACTCAACGCCTTTTCTGAAAATTCGCCGTATTTCTTTGCCTCATCAAGTGAAGTACATAAAATACTCACCGGCTTATCTAAATCCATCTTTTTCATGTCATATAATCTCAAAACAGCATCATGAGAAAAAATATCTACAGCCAAACCATAACAAGTTTCAGTTGCATGAGCCACAACCTTCCCTTCCCGCAACGCCTGAACTGCCTTTAAAAAATCCATATAAAAGTTATATCACAGTCTTTACAAAACTGCAAAACCATTGTATGGTGCGGGCAACTATGGGAAATATAAAAATTATTGATCGCCGAGAAGATAAAAGCGAAGATTTACCAGATGAAACAAAGGAGCCTTCCCTAGTCTCTAACAGTGTATTCGATTTAAACACACGCACAGGATCTGAGATTATTAATGTTATCGCTGAAGGAAATCGTAAAAATATTCTTACTGGTATTTTGACTGCAATTGGAAAAATTAGTGGAATCGACAACATCACCGATGCTCTAAAAACTTACAACATCGATCAACTTTGGGAATTAATAACATCCCCACCCTGGATAAAAGCATATATAGATCCACTAAAAAAAGAAATTGTTGAGAGATTTCGCAAAAATCCAAACATAAGCATCAACGATGCTATAAGTGATATTCACCTTAATTTCCCACTAAAACCAGGTTTTACAATAGTCGCAGATTTAAATGGCTACTCAAATTTTCAATATCAAGCAACCGACTCACAAAAGACCGCACTAGATGAAAGTTATCAAATAACTATGTTTCAGCTTTGTAAGAAATTCAATGTTAAACTTTTACAAGCACCGGCCGGAGACGCATATGTATTTTATGTTGAAGAGCATTTGCCTGCTTTCTTGAAAGCACTTCGCGAAGTTAAGATTAAAGTTCCCTTAAATAATCCTGACAAAAAGCTGTATCCAGACGGGAATTTTACCTTCTCAACTGGTGTGGCAAAAGCAGATGGTGATTTAAGGCTTTCTATATATACATCACCAAAAGGTACAGAAGATGGACTAATCGACGTTGACGGAGATGCATATGTTAGAGCAATTCATGGCCAAAAAAATGTGGGAAAAAACAGGCTCGAAGTAGATGGCGAAACAAAATCATATTTGAAAGATTTAGGAATTATATTAAAAGGCTACGAAGTTAAAGATGAGGATTTAGCTAATGTTGAAATGCCAGAGATTAAAGATATTAAATACATCAAAGAACCAGGCAGCAAATATATCACTTTGATAAGAGATTGCTTGCCAGATAGTTACAAGGAATCAATCGCCCTGATCTCGGCACTAGCTCAGGCAACACACACACGTGGTTGTATAAGCACCGTCGACAATATGAATCGTGGCAAGGAAAAACTACCTGCAATCGATGCTACCTCGATAGCATTCCAAATTGGTAGTCTTGAGGATCTAGGAATGAGACAAGAAAGATACGAATCAGTAATAAAAAAATACTTCAAAATAATTAAAAACTACCCTGATTTTTTCACATTTAAAAAAGACGGTGAGAAATTACATGTTCACACAAAACTTCCTTTGAACGAAGCAAACGGAAAGAAAATTTTAGCTTTTTGCAGAGACATGGCGGAGATGATTTCTACCGAGGGATTCAAACTTGGAATTGGCGTGGGATACACAGAAAGCATGGTTCGAACTCGAGTGCTAGGTAGCTCACTTGAAGAAAGAGCTGGCTCAGGAATTGTGAAATCAGTAAGACTTGGAACTGAAAGTCGTGACCTTAGAATTGACACTGAGTTTTGTAGAAAAGCATTTGGAAATATATTTGAATTTGACGTTGTAAGAGCCAAAGGTGGAGACATAATGTGTTTAAAAATTGATCTACATGACATTGATCCGGAAAAAATTTCGGGTAAAGAACTGGTCGGTGTTGACGTTGAAAAAAAAGAAATCGAAGACTTCGTTTCCAATCTAGGAACAAATGGTAATTTCCTAAAAATTTATTCAAATCTTAGCGGTACAGGTGTTTCGGCATTGATGAGACACTCATTAAAACACGCAACAGAAAAAGGTATAAAAGCTTCAAATATAGAGAAATTGGGGCAAGACTCTTACACTTTAATTCGAGGTCTTGTCTGTTCTTTTTATCCTAACATTAGAAAGGATATAGCGGAAAAAGATTTACTGGTAAAATTCGATGAACTTTTACTGGATGCCTCTACACTAAACGAAAGAAATTTATTAGTGCTGGATATTAAAGAAATTAATCCAAACGAAAGGCCACTTTTTGAGCGATTCGCTGCAGCAATAGTAACAACAAAGACAGGTCTGATTCACAGTGGTGATTTTGGCGGAAAAACCATTGAAGTTAAAGCAATGACCATTGAAGATGCAGCGGACATGTTATTAGACATCAATATAATACAATTAGACCTTATTACAGACCTACAACCGCTGACTTTGGCTTTGGAAAAATTCTGTGAGGAAGAAAATTTCCAAATTACACCACGAAATTTAATATATATTTTGAACGAAGCTCTAACAAAAGAAGGTGGAAGAATTTTCTTTGATAAAAGTAAAACCAAAAATATAAGAACAGGAGAAATCGGACGCAAAATTCGTGAAGGTGTTTCTGAAGAAAGACAATTTATTTTAGGTCTAGTAGCCTCAGTAAAATTAAAAACTAGCATAAAAATTCTTTGGCCAATTTATTGCAATCTTAAAAATATTCGCCAAGAAAATTCTGAAATGAAAAAAACATTTTCGGAAGATCTTGAATATTTATGTGACAAAGGTTTACTGGAAAAAATAGGTGAAAACTACGATCTCAAAGATAAAAATGAAAGAAATTCTGCACTGCTTCTTGCTGTAAAAGATGAAACCGAATTCTCACGGATGCTAATTTTTCAAAACGCATTCGAAGGCGAAGAAATTGATTCAATTGAAGCAAAATTTCAGCATCTTTTGAACGCCGGCCAAGTAAATGAACAAAGCCTAATTAAATCATGTTCAAAAGTCGCAAAATACTACTTCGGCCAAGGTTTCGTTTCTGAATCCCGCAGAGCCTACTACGATTACTTAAAAAAATCCGGCCTCCAAAAAATTAAACCTGAAAATTTTGACTTCTTCATGGACATGGCCCAAACCTTCCACACAAGTGACGAAAAGCAACGCAAAATCGCAGAGGAAATATATGCAACAATAGATTCCTCAAGCTCATTGGAAGGCATAAAATTAAAGCTGATCTGGAGAAAATACAGGTTGTGTACATTAGATGGAAAGAATAATGCGGTACCTGGAAATGTCGTTTCAACTCTCGAAAATTCCTTCGATGAAAAAGAACTTGATGGCATATTTGAAATGCGCGAAAGACAAACGATTTTCAAAAAACTTATTGCTGAACTGCAAACACTTTCTATTAGCAACGAAAGAGATGGCGTAATTGCTACAATTGAAATGGATAATTTACTAAGAAAAGTTTACACACTACGTTCTTTAAAAGATAAGAGAGTAATAGAAAAAGATGAATTGAAAGAATATTACAAAAAGAAAAAAACGGCATTTAAAGATGAACTGGATGCATTGATAAAATTTGGCTCAAAAGGATCAGAAGAAACTCAAGCCACATTTTTAAGGTTATGTGGTGGTACGAGTAATCAACTTGGAGATCACGAGGCAGCAATTAAAATTTTTGACCAAGCTGGAAAGAAATTTGCAAATATTAATCCTCCTGATTTATTTCAAACAAATGACACGCTCCAAGGTGTTGTTGAAGCTTACGATTATTTATGCAGAGAAAAAGCAAACTCACCTGAATCAAGCAGAGAAGAAACTTTTGAAATGTTAGAGGGATTGGAGGAAAGAATTCGTAAATTGGAATCATCTGCAATTCTCTCAGGTGACATGCTAAATAGAGCGAATGCAATGTTAGGATATTGCGCGCTCTGTGAATATAAAATTAGAGCTATAGCAAAATATCCAAATATAGATTCAGATAAAGAATTGGTAAAAGAGACGATTTCAATAAATGAGCATATGGCTAACAATTATGTCCGCTTAAAACTACATCACACCAAAGGAGCCGGAGAGAAAAATATCAGAAATGAAAATGAACAAATAAAAACCGAACTCGCAACAGCAGTTCAGCTTTTACCTCTTGAATTAAGATTTTAATTTCTTAACTATTTAATTCCCATCTCACCCTGTATACTAGAAGATTTCAATTGAAGAATACTTGTTGACCCTTCTTTATAAGACTTAAGCTCATTGTATGTTTTCATATACAAGACAGATACAATGGCAAGAACCACGATAGAGATGATAAGTAGAATTTTAAGTGTTTTAGGTGTCATATTAATTCATTTCTCCTTGAATGGAGTTAACGGGTAAAGATATAGAAGTTTTTTGTATTCTACCTTCGCCATCTTTCAGGTCAACATCACCTGTCGAACGAAGATACATTACTGTAACCGTGGCAAGTGCCAAAATTACTAGGATGACGGCAACCACAATTTTATTGTGTTTTTGCGCATCAACATGAACGTGTTTTTGCATATTTGTTTTAGTTATAAAATATGTAATCAGATAATAATAACATATTTTCAGACATTAGTCAAAGCGCTAGTCTCTCTTAAGCATTCCAACTCTTACATTCGAACCGGACAATTTTGCCGCCTGGCCTCTCAAAGCAACAGCCATACACTTTTCATAATTAGTATTGTCACGAGCTACGTTTACATACACAACCGTAGTTTCTTTATCTGCAATCAGTTTTATTGAGGAGTGAGGCTGAACTCCAACTGCATTCGCCTCAAATAAAGTATTAAAATGCTGAATCTCTGCAATTTGCGTTCCAACACCACCTTCGTTCACCCTATTTACAGACACCAAACCTCCCTCAGATATAAGCCCCAAAAAATTCTTATCTGGCGGCGTAATTTCTTCTCCCACTTGATATTTTACAACTTTAAAAGAAGGAAATGCTTCATGTTTAGAAGGTTTCAAGAGTAACTTGGAAAATAAAGCTGCCACATCATGCCTTGGCTCTGAAACAGAAATAATTTCGCTCGAAGTTTCAGCAGGATTCTCTTGAGAATATTTAACTAAAGGTGAGTTTCTTAACAATTCCTCCAACATTTCCAGCCTTGATTCAATATGTAAACTCTCAAAAAGTTCATTAGATATATAAATAAATTTTGATTCTCCAGACATATTTACAATATTAGCCGTCGGCTGAAGTCCAACCAATGCATACTCACCAATATAATTACCCTCATCAAGTACTTTTCTTCCAACTTTATTACCTTCAACATCAAAAATTTCCACTACACCTTTTTTAACAGGCATAAACATTCCCTGATCCTTAGTATCCGGACCAATAATGATTGAAGCATGAGGTACAAACCTAATCTCAGCTCTATCAAAAATTTTCTCCTTAGTTTCCATTCCAACATTTCCGAAAAGCGGATTGCTTGTTATTGCATGTTTTAATGTCTTTTTTGGAATCAAAACATTTGCCAAAACCTCGCCATCGATTCCACCATCAGGAATAATTTCAGCAAGTTCATCTCGAGTTTCAGTCAATTCATCATCAAGATCAGAATAAAAACCATCTTCATATTCAAGAAGAAAGTCCCTTAAATCACTAAGAGAAATATTTGGATCACCATCATGAAGCCCAACTATTGAAACTTCATCTCTAATATCAGCTCTGCTTGGAAGATGAGAAGCCAAACCATCTGGAATCGGTGCCGCTTCTGGGTCAACTACTTCATCATCTGGATTTGGCATAGAAAATTTATTAAGATTTTTGAATTGCTGCTCTTCTTAAGTTAGCCTTTGTAAGCTTTGAGTGCTGTCCATCTAATAGTGCATTTAATGATTCTTCATAATTTGGCTGATCCGGATTGAGATATACATAAACAATAGTTGCCCCAAGAATGCCTGCACTGATTTTAATATTTTTTGGAGGAATTACTCCAACAGCATTCGCTTCAAAGAGAATATTCCCATCCGCAACATCAGCTAAAACCTCATGATTAAATGGCTCAATGGTCTCATTGGCAACGATCACAGCACCTCTAGAGATTAAACCATAATAACCAACACTTGGAGTCATGATTTCATCACCCGCGACATATTCTTTAGCAAAACTAGCGTCACCCTCAGCCCCCAAGCCTGCTAAGATAATATCTTTAATAATTTTTGAGACTTTTGGTCTTGTCGGGATGTAAACATATGTCTTATCCGCCATTTCAAGATCAACTTCATCTAGATTTTGATTTTGAAATTTTGATAATGGTGTCTTTTTGATTATATTTTCTTTAACTGTTTGCTGAGATCTCTTATGCAGTTCTTCAAAAAGTTCGTGCGGAACATATAAAAACTCTGCTCCACCTTCTTTTACACAAAGAACCGAACTGGTAGGCTTAGCCCCCAAAGCCATCATATATTCACCCAAAAATTCATCTTTTTGCAAATTTCTTCCTGTAATCTGCTTATTTGGTATAGCCTCTTCTTCAACTACAATCTTAACATTTGTACCATCCACCATTGGTATCAATAAACCCTTCACAAGACCACCTTTAGAAATTATTTCAGAGCCTTCATCAGCTCGTAAAATCTGTGCTTTTTGAGCAATAGTTTTCAAAGTATTCAGACCAACTCCGACAAAAACAGGTGACATTTTTAATCGGTCCATTACATTTCTTTCCCCAAGAACCTCGGCCGCATCTTCATGAAACATAATACGCGGAATACTTGAAGTATTTGGCTGAACATCAGTCTCCAATTTATTAACATTAACTACAGCTCGACGAGTATCCAATATAATTTCAAATGAGCCACCTAATACTTTAGTCAGATGATCTTGAACTAAATCTGCAACCGGCTGAAGATCAGCTTCTTCAATCACATCAAAATTCGCTGGCCCTTCACCACGTTCAGGCACATCTGTAACATCAATTGTTCCCATATAATATTTATTAAATTATAGTAGATCTTAATAACACCCAGCTGCAGCAAAATCAAATTTTCCAAGTAACAAATTATAAATTCTGTATTAAAATAGACTATTTATAAATAAACAAATTTAGTAGGGTTTTATTAACAGGATTTAGAGTTACTATTGAAGCAATAAATTTATTAGGAAGTTTAGATAAAGTTCATGAACTTTATCTAAACGCTCCCTTGCTGAATAGAGGATATTAAATATTTCATTCCGACAATAAATCCTAAATTTGATTTTTCTCAATCTCACATTATACTATGCCCGATTTTAAAATAACCCCACACACATGCGCGTTGCAATAAACGGATTCGGTAGAATTGGACGAATGGTTTTTCGTGCCAACCTTATGAACCCAAAAATCGACATAGTTGCCGTTAACGATTTGGGAGATCCTGCAATGGGAGCTCACCTTTTGAAATACGATACGAACTACGGAACTTTAAACATGGATGTGAAGGGTGAGCCAGGAAAATACACAATCAATGGAAAGGAAATAAAAGTGGTTTCTGCAAGAAACCCTGAAGAACTCCCTTGGAAAGATCTAAACATAGATCTTGTTATAGAATGTACTGGAGTATTTACTGATCGTGCAGGTGCCGGAAAACACATCACAGCAGGAGCAAAGCGAGTAGTAATCTCCGCACCAGCAAAAGATGAAATTGATAGAACAATCGTGATGGGGATCAACGAAAACACTTACAATCCTGAAACAGATCACATTATTTCAAATGCAAGTTGCACAACTAACGGGCTGGCACCGGTAGCAAAAGTATTAAATGATTCTTTTGGAATTGTGAAAGGTTTGATGACAACAATCCACGCGTACACAAACGATCAAAATCTTCACGACAATGATCACCGTGATTATCGTAGAGCACGTGCAGCAACTCAAAGCATGATTCCAAGTTCAACAGGCGCTGCAAAGGCAATCGGATTGGTTATTCCTGAACTACTTGGAAAATTAAACGGAATGGCAGTTCGAGTTCCAACTCCAACTGTTTCTCTAGTAGACTTAACAGTAGAATTAGCGAAACAAGCTACACCTGCAGAAATAAATGCAGCATTAAAAGCCGCTTCAGAAGGTCCACTAAAAGGAATTCTAGGTGTATCTGACTTGCCGCTTGTATCAGTCGACTTCAAAGGAGACATGCGCTCTTCAATCGTTGACTCAGCTGAAACTTTAGCTATCGGAAACATGGCAAAAGTCTTCGCTTGGTACGACAACGAATGGGGTTACTCAAACCGAGTAATCGACTTAGTGGCCTACATTGCTAGCAAGGAAAAATAGATTATTTCTTTGCAATTTTACAGATGACGTTCATCAGTCTTTTCAACGTTTTTTCCCTTCAATTGATGAACCAGATCAATCACTTGTATTCCCGCAAAATCAACGTGATCTCGCACTTGCAATCTAACTGAGTTTCTAACACTGGTGCTTGCAAATTGAATTTTTGTACCTGGCAAACCCGCCTCTCTTTCTATCGACTCCAACATATGACTCAATGAAACTCTTGCATCCTCAGGCTGCTCTTTTGAAACAATATGTAGATGTCCCTCATCTTGCTTAACAGGCTGCCAAGATTTTCTATTTTCCAAAAATGCCTTCGCCAAAGTTGCAGAGATAGATGGATCAACAAGATTCGCCCGACCACGAATATCCCAAGCCTTCAAAACAGCATGCATATATGGGCCTTCAGGCACTTTAGGAGCAGATAAAACATTTACCGCTCTTTCAACATACTTTTTAGAAGTTCTATTTTTATTCATATCAAGTTCTCTAAAATATCCTTCATTAAAAGGTTTTGGCTTTTCAGTTCTTATAACTTCATCTTTTGCAATTCTGGAAAGTCGAGAAAGACCACGAGTATAAGCAGGCCCCATCAGTGCCGTGTATCCACTTTGTTCACCTCTTTTACGCGGGCTCAAAAAAGTGCCTAAGAATAGTGAATTTCTGTCGTGCGGAACAATCACAGCTTTAGCAGACAAAGAATCTCTTTTAAGATCTGCATCTTCTTCGATTTGCTTTACCATCTCTTCAATAGGTAATTCCCCAGGATCTTCTTGCGAATAATATATCCCCTGATCACCTGCAGGCGGTTGAACTAAAATAGCATTAATTTTTTTACCAAATTCCAATGCGCCATTAACAATTGCCTCAGAAAGCTTCATTTGCTGCCATTTATCCAAATCTTTAACAATTTTTGTATATCCACTCAAATCAAAAATCGTCGTGTATCCTTCGGAAAAAGTACTTACGGAAGCAGCACCAAGCAAACCGTCGGACAGCTGAATAAACCTGGAATGATCGTCCAAAGCGTGTCTATATACATCCGTCCATGGTAAACTTTCATTTTCTAACATTTGTGGTTTTTTTGGCTTATTATAGATCTTCGTGAGAGGTACTATACATGTTTTTTAAGATAAAGCAAGCCTCCGGTTGTGAAAAAACGAGATTTAAAGTATAAATATCGCGATGGACAGAAAAAAACAAATTTTCAGCGCGATTGTAGAACACTTTATTGAAACAGCCCAACCTGTTGGTTCAAAAACAATAATTGTTAGTTACAAGTTCGATGTATCTCCAGCCACCGTTCGAAACGACATGGCCGAACTCGAAGAGGAAGGACTGATTTTTCAACCTCACACTTCCGCAGGTCGAGTTCCAACAGATGCAGGATACCGCCTTTACGTTGATGAACTCGCAGATTGGGACCGTGCAACTCTAATCGCAAGCAAAAAAATTCACGAGCTTCGAAAATCTCACCTTGCAGGAATCGTGAAGCAAAAAGTTCACGGTGCGGTAAAATTACTATCCGAAGCAACACCTAATATGGCCTTCGCCACAATCCCTGAAAACAACAGAACATTTTTTATGGGCTTTTCAAAAATTTTACTCCAACCGGAATTCGCCATGGAACCAGTTCGAGCCAGCCAAGTTATGGAAGTAATTGAAGATGACCACGCATTTCTTAAAGGCCTTGCAACACTCGACATCGGCAACGAGGTGAAAATCTTCATTGGCCAAGAAAATATTCTCCCGACAATCGAAAGTTGCTCTCTAATAGTGACAAGTTACCAATATGAAGGCTATAAAGGATACATAGGAATTCTTGGCCCAAAGCGTATGCCATACGCATATAACAACGCGGTACTCAAAGAAATCCGCGACTTACTTAACTCAAACGAACTATGACAGACGAAATTAACATTGAACAAGTACAAGCTGACTTTGCCAAGCTTCAAGAAGAACTTGCAGTTATGACCGAAACAGCAAAACGCACCCTCGCCGACTTTCAAAATTACAAACGTCGTGCTGAAGAAGACCGTGGCGAAATTCAAGTTTTCGCGAATATGCGTCTACTTCAAGCCATTTTCCCTGTTATAGACAATCTCGCCCGCGCCTTTGAAACCGTTCCTGCAGAACTGCAAAACAATGAATGGCTAAAAGGTGTTCAAGCAATCGAGAAAAACTTACTCGGCGAACTCGAAAAACTAGGCCTCTCCGTGATTGCAGAAACAGGTGTGCCTGCGGATCCAAATAAGCACGAAGTCGTTCTTCAAGCACCGGGACCACTTGATCAAGTTTTACAAATCTTCGAAAAAGGTTACAGCTTCAACGGTCGCACAATCCGCCCTGCAAAAGTTCAAGTTGGAAGTGGTGAGTAGTTTACACAGACTTGACTAGTCTGACATAATGGGTGTAATATTTAGGGTGTAATAATTACACCCCCTATGCTTACCTTATCAAAACGGAAGAAAACTAACTTCATGATAGATATTCATGTTCTTCAAGAAATAAAAGAATTTATTCCGGATGGAGAAAGAAGCGATTTCTTGAATTATTCTATACAAAGAGGATTGGAAGATTTTAGGAATAAGGTCGCATTTGAGGGAATTAGAGAAATGCGAAAAAAAGCAAAATTAAAGATGACAACTGAAGAATTTATTAAATTAAAAAATTATGGAAGAGAGTAAACTTATGGTTATTGATGCTTCAATCATTATAAAATGGTTATTAGAAGAACAAAATGGCATGGAACAAGCTGAAAAAATACAGGATGATCTTATTGAAAGAAATATAAAGATACTTATACCAGGGCATTGTTACATGGAAGTGGCTAACACTATATCTAGAAAAGCACCTGAACTTGCACTAAATTTCATCTCAAAACTAAAAGTTTCAACTATACGGGAACAAATTTTGAATATATCAAAAATTACCTTGGCTTTAGATTTAATGAAAAAATATAAAAAAATCTCATTTTATGATGCAGCCTATCACGCACTTGCAATTAGTGAGGGCGCTACTTTTGTAACAGCAGACGAAAAATATTACGAAACGACAAAAGAGCAGGGTAATATCATGCTCCTCCAAAACTATTGCTAAAACTCTCCAACAGGTATAGGATCGACCTCTATGGAAACAGTAAGACCCATCGACGTCGCAAAAAGGATAATAGAAAACAAAGAAAACCCTGAGATTATCCGCCGAGGCTTAGAAATTCTTAAGCTTTGTGCGCAAAACCGCGACCTTATAAATAAAGCAACGAACGGTGTCAAATTCGGCGATTTGATTGCTGATTTTGCCGGTAGAATTGAAGCAGGCGCAGATGCAAACACAGAAAACTTTCCTGAGTGGGCTGTGACAATAAAAAGCCACAGCTTAGATACTAAGTTTTTAATAAAACCTGAACCGGCCGAGAACAAGAAAAAGCGAATCGAAGCTCGCTCGAAAGCAAATTCTATAACAGGTGCAATGGCAGGCATGATAATGCTTGTAGACAGTCTTTTTCAAATGAGCTCAGAAGAATTCACATTCGAAATTAATCCAGATGAAAGAGATATAAATCAATTGAGGTCAATCAAAGATCACGAAGGTACAAGAAGATTTCTTGAATTAGTGAATGATTTTTACAAGCACTTACATGGACTTATAAAAAATCATGAAAGAGAAATAGACGGCCTTGATAGTCCGGAAAAAGAAGCACTTAGGAAAAGACACTGGAAAAAACTTGTCGGACTCAAAGACGATGCAAAAGAAATAATGCTAAGTCTACCCGAAGAACTCTTCGCTTAGTAGTAAGTATAAGTCACAGATGCACTGTAGTAACCCTCAGAAACTTCATCAGGAAACTTCACCTGAAGTATCGGAGAAATATTCTCAATCTCAAGTTTTCTCATTTCTTGTACAATTTCTGTGATATCAAAAATTGTAGCACCGGTAACCGAACCACCCTCAACTCTCAAACCATTTAGAATCAAAACCGACGATGCGGGAATAAGAATTTGAGAATCTTCACCTTCAAATGCTCCTAGCGTAAAATAAATCTTAGTGGCAGCAACATCACTAAGATTATCTAGATATGCAGTTTTTGTTTCACCGGAGGAAACATCATCAAACCTGATTTTACCATGTGCATAATTACTTGCAGGTGCTGTATTAAAATTATCGTAAAGGGTGAAAAGAGCTGTATCACTAAAATCAAACTCTCTGTCTAAATTAAACTGAGTCTTCATAACATCTACACCACCAAAAACATCGCTCACAGTCAACTCAATAGAAATATTCTTGTTGTTTTTTACAAATACATCAACCACTTCCCCACTTAAAGTTTCATTTAAACCTTGTTGATGATTACTGAAAAACCATTTAAATTTCAGAGAATCCCCATCGATATCACTTGAGGCCGCTGCTGTAAAACTAAGTTTAAGTCCATCAGGAGTTTCCTCAGAGCTCAACAATTGAAAAGAGGCTTTCGGCCTTGTATTCGCAAAAATATTATCCTTGAATGGGGTAGAGTGAATTGAAAAGATCCATTCGCCTGCACCTTGAGTATCATTTGTTGCAACACTTTGACTACGAATTAAATTTTTTGCAGCCACCTCACCTAATTTAGCTACACTGGAATAAATAGTATTTGCATACATCACATTTTTAGGATCGTAGGTGAAAGTTCCCAAAACAGCTGACTTATACAAAAAACTCATACCAAAAGCAACGCTGCCAAGCTTTCTGTTCAAATAAAGCAGTTTTCTTTGTTTTGCGGCAATCGCTCCTGAAAAGTTCATCTGTTTTGTTCCAATCTGGAAAGCATAATCAGTTAATGGAATCGCCTTCTCACTATTATTTGCAATTTCAACTCCTGAAATAAACCTTGCCCCTGCGGGTCCGGCCAAGAATACTTCAGATAAAGATAGTGAATCAGGCTGGAAATCAGAGGAAACAGTAAAAGCGGCGTCAGTTCCACAGTCAAGAGTTTTAAAACTTGAATCAGCCTGAATCGTCGGCTCGGAACTTACAATAGGATCAGGCAAATCTTCACAAATAATTTCCTGTGAATCACCAAGAGAAAAATCTTCAGACTTAGACGTTGAAACAAAATCCTCATCTCTTATCAGTTCAGTATTTTGAAGTAAGACATCAGTAAAGAAATATTGCTCAAAACCATTCAAAGAATATTGAGCGGGAACTCTCAAATTTGATCCTCTCTTCGAATCCAACTGACTCAAAAGTACAGAATTATCATCAGCCGCTGCATTTTCTCGTGGATAGTAAAAGTAAATCAAAACCAGTGAGATAAGCAAAATCGAAACGCCATAAATAATCGCGTACTTTGGATTCCACCTATATATAAAGAATCCTCCAACTCCGACTCCAACAAGAAGCAAGAAAATGAAAAGGTAGAAATATATATGCGGGAAAAGAAAATAAGTCCCAACCAAACTCTCTGTAAGCTCTCCGTTCACATTTTCAAACTTAGAAAAAATTCTATATGAACCGAAAGACTTCTCGAGTTTTATAATTTTCTCTAAGGTTTCACCAGGCATCAAACCGAGCGCCAAATCATCAATTACATTAGTACCGGAAGCCAATTTGTGACTACCTCTTAAGAAGGTATTACCTGCATTTGTAAGTTTTAAATTGAACTCACTATAAGTCTCGCCGTCAGATTTACGAGTAAACTCAGATTTAAACTGACCAGCTGCCGCCTCAGTGCTTGTTGATTTAATTTTAATTTTCACAGCAAACTTGCTTGTGTCAGAAGAGTTTTGAATTTTTACGTAAATTGCTCCTGAAAAATCATTTGTCGGTGAAGCTACATTAGGCAAATTAATTTCAAAAGGAAGTTCCTGGACTGCGCTTGCAGCAAGATCCACAGATTTCGGAACCGTTGTCCACTTACCAATATGATACTGAGTATCTGCAGAGTAAGACACCTGACCTAAAGAATCAGTATATGCATCTTGAGTCAAAAAACTTAAGTTCAAAGTTTGATCTGAAGTTAAATTACTTAGATAAAACATATCTGAAAATTTTGCACCCGGAGCATAATCAAATTCATAAGTTTCCGTTTCCGCATTATAATTGGCACTCTTATCATTCGCACGCAATTCAAAAATTGGCGCAACATCTCCACCAAAACCTTCACCTTCAATCATTGACGTAATTGATCCTTCACCAGATGCAAAAACCAAAGGAGATAGCCCGAAAACAAGACTAAAAGAAATTAATAGGGCAATTTTCCTCATCTACAAACAAATTAAATGCCTAAAATTTTTAGCACAAAAAAGCACTAATTGCACGTGGAAAGTAAAAAATATTGTGTTCACTTAGATCTATCAATCGCCTATCTTTGAGATAGGCTACATTAATTTAAAAATATGGGTTTGACTGGCCATGCAATTCATGATATAGTTATGTGATTCGGTAGATTTTAAAGAGATTTGTTCCTTGAAATTTCAGCACTCAAACAAAGAAATTAACTAGTACTAGTTAATAATATATATTAATACTAACATTTCTTAAAAATGAAAAATAAAAAATTAGTTTCTGTTGTTATCGGTATGGCTTTGCTTGCAAACCTTGGATTGGTTGCAATGGCAAGCGCTGCTGAAACAACATCAAGCGCACAGTTAACAGGTGGTGCTTTCACACTAACTACTCCGGTATCTCAAAACTTTCCTAACATTGTTCCGTCTGTGACAGCAACAACTGTTACACAAGCGTACGCTAACAATAGCGTTGCCTTTGCAGACACTAGAGGTGGAGCATTAGGCTTTACAATGCAAGTTACAGCTAATGACTTTAAAGACACAAGTCTGAACCCATATGCTAATTCAATGAATAACACTGTACTTTCAATTGAAACTGACGCCAATGATGCATTAACAGCTGTTTCAAGTTCTGACTGTACAGCAGGTATTACTCGATCTCAGGACACCTTCAGTGCATTCGAGGATGCAGTTGACCTAGGAGCAGATGGTGCTCTTGATGATGCTTCAACAGCTAAAGATCTGTTGGTTGGAACTGCTGTAGTACGTGTAATGTCATGTACTTTTGAACCTGTTCTTCGACTTATTGTCCCTGCTTTCGAACCAGCGGCTACCTACACAACTACACTTACTTACACAGTATCTTAACTGCTAACATTCTCTAAAATTTACCAATCATCTTTGTTTGAGGCTAAAATTCATTGAATTCTAACGTGACGGTGTTAAGATCTTCTTATCACCGTTCGTAAGCATTCAATTCCTAACCGGACACTATGATTAAATCCTTTATATTCTCTATAATTATTTCCGCAGTTTTTGTTGCAGGATTAATTGGAGGACAGTCACTACTTTCGACAGATGCAAAAGAAGGTGATGCTGAGTTCGCTTTGATTAAAAGCGGTACTGTTTCCCTTGCATCAGATGAGTCCAATTCAGAAAGCAAATCAGAGGCTTACCCTTTACTTTTAGGCAAGGATGGCACGATTATAGATGCAAGACCTGAAGCCAGCGTTAGTGCTCAAACCAAAGTTAGCATACAGATAGTGGATCCGGATAATTATTCATATCAATACTAAAATGAAAAAAATAAACTATTTTTTTACGAGTTTGTTTATAATGACCCTTTTTGTTCCTTCTGTTTTTGCGGCAGGTAGCGTTGTAATTATGCCGGAGGATAGCGCCAGCGGTATGTATAGTTATACTTTAGACCCCGGTGCAAGTGTGAGCGGTGTTGCTGTTGTAACAAACGCTACAGGCTACGACACCGGTGTTTCAGTATTAGCTGTAGATGCAACTATGTCTGACTCGGGAAGTTTTGCTCTAAAGGATAATTCCGAAGAGCAGACTCTCTTAGGATCTTGGGTCAAACTTGAAAAGAATATACTGAGTATGAAAGCAAATACTTCAATACCAGTGAAATTTACAGTTAATATTCCTTCTTCAGTATCTCCGGGTGATTATGCCGGAGGATTGGTTGTAACTGCCATATCATCCAGTAACAGCGGCTCAACGATGGCTTCTGTAGTACGTATTGGAGTTAGGATGTATATATCTGTGTCTGGTGAAAAATTATTCAAATTTACTATGGGTCCAGATGGAACAGACGCCTATTCACATAGTATTGAAGAGGACGGATCTCATAATTTTAACTATTCTTACAAAAATGAAGGGAATATGAACATGACCGTAAACTCTACTTTGGAATTAAAGAATCTTTTCTTTAAGCTTGACTCTGTAAACACAGAGATGGGGATACTTCTACCGGGATCCACAGGCACTCCTAAAATAAATTGGGGGCAAGCTCCAAAAATTGGTTATATTACAGCGACAAGCACTCTTAATTATAAACCCAGTTCTGCAGTAGGAAAAATTTCAGATGAAGAAATGACAAAATACAGCGGAAGTGAAACGGAAACACTTTCTTTCTTTATACTCCCTGTAAAAGAATTATCTGCAGGATTAACAATATTTGTTATTTCCTTCATATTCTTCTTTTGGAGACATAGAAAGCTCATGGCTCTGATTGCTTCTTGTAAAGAGTCCGTTGCCAAAAAAGATGAAAGCTTAATCACTTATGCAAGTCGCAATAAAATTGACTGGAAATTATTAGCAAAAATCAATAGAATAGCTTCGCCATATATAATCACTAAAGGTGCCAAAATTCTTATCCCACATACTAGGCCAATATCAAAAGAATAGTAAGAAAATAATCTTTCTTATTTGTACAGCAGTCCTCCTTATTGGAGGTTTTGCTGTATATAAAATTTTGAATCCCACATTATTAGGTAGTGTAAGTATTGTGCCCACTTTTCCAAGCGCTGAAAATCCTTTTTATTTTATTTATGAACTAAAGGCGGGAGAAACTATTTCCGACAGCGCAACTGTTATAAATAGAAATGGCTACAAGACAAGTGTTTCTATCTCAAGTATTGACGTTGTAGATGGATCGACACAAGAACATTTTTCTCTCAAATCTATTGGAGAAGAACAATCCAATATAGGTAAATGGTTAACCTTTGAGGAAGAGAATATAAACATGGAAGCTGAGAGCACGGAAAATATTGGCTTTACTCTCACGATTCCAGCTGACACTAAAAATGGAGTTTACTGGGGTGGTGCGGCTACGACGGAAGGATACGGGCTTGATGAGTCTATTGGAGTGGCAACAGAAGTGAGAATAGTTAGTAGAGTTAAGGTAGTGGTTACTGATAATCCTCAAATTATTGAGAAAATGGAGATTGATAAATTTAAATTATATTGGAAATATATATTGTCTTCCATTATAATCAGCTCTGTCGCACTTATCTTTATTCTTGTATCCCAGTTTTCTTCCACCAAAAAATAATTATTAACCACCCCTTATGAAAAACTTTTTTACAAGTCTGTTCCTATCATCGTTCTTTTTATCAATACCAATTGCAGGAGCAACTAGCATAGGACTTGCTCCATATAATGGAGCAGATGACAATAATGGCTATGTTGAAGTGAGTGCCTACCCTGGTGCTAGCGTAGATTTAAACTTTATTATCACTAATGGCAATGATTACGATAGTACATTTGAGATTGATATTGTTGATTCCACGAAGTCAGATACAGGAACTTTTGCCCTAAAAGACGCAAGTGAAGCAAAGATTGAGTTAGGACTTTGGGGAAAATTGCCAACTCCTATGATAAGCCTTCTGGCAGGAGAAAATCAGATTTTACAGGGAACAATTACTGTTCCTGCCACTCAAGCATTAGGGGAATATTGGGGAGGCATTACAGCTATAGAAGTTGCTGACCCTAGCACCGAAGGAACAATAGCATCTGTTGCAAGAATTGGCCTAAGAGTTCATTTAACTGTTGTTGCAGAAGAAGCATATGTAGAGCCTGCTCCATTAGATGACATTAACTCAGATACCACTTCAAATAATTATAGTAAATATATAATCCCAGGTCTTTTAATACTTGTTGCATCAATAGTAATGGCTATTCATCAGAGTAAAGAAAGAGGAATCTCATCAGACAAGAAAAAGAAGAAAACAGGAAAATAATCAATTTACCCTGAAAAGATAGGTATTTTTATTTCCCGTTATGAATGTAAAATTTTGATTTGCCAAGTCAAAAAGTTTTACGGTCCTCCCGTGTAAACCTTGGCCGAAATCAAGATCATTCACCGGTGCGCTGATTACTATGTAATCAAAGTTCTTTTTCAACTCATCCACTGCCTTGCCGCTTGAATCTAGACAGTCAAATGTATCAAGGTAGTGGTCACGATATACTCTTAGATTATTTTCATTGATAAAATAGAAAAGGAAAGCGTTGTCGGTGAGATATATTTTTGCAATTGGATCGCTATTCAAGATATCAGCCATTTTTCGATGTTCAGGATATAAATTGTCCACATAGTTTTCATAAGTAGCCAAACCTGCATAGTACGGAACAAAACTGTGTGTCCTGGAAATGTACATATTGCTTCTGAAGAAAAATGAGATTATAAAAAAACCTAAGACAGCAATTGTGGCAGAGTATTTTGATACTTTATTCGATTCGCATAGTGCCGCAAAGCTTTTCGTAAAAAGTAAAATAAGAAAAGCGAAGCCTGTAAAGCCGTACCAAATTATTCCCTTGGCTGAGATTGCCCAGAAAATCCAAAAGAAAATTCCACAGAGTGCAAATGCAGCGACATGTTTCTTTTCAAATGTGAAGAAAAAGGCCGGACAAATAGCCAAAAATAAGAAGCCAATATTAGTGATAACTGATTTTGACGAAGTGCTCATTGTTAAATCCCATGGTAGATACAAAAAATCCATCAATTGCCCTGAGTGCTCAGGCATGTATCTTTCATAATCAGTGGCGGTAATACCTTCATTCACACAAACATATTGGGATAAATCTTCGACATTAAAATCGGCTTTGTTATTAAACATCGCTGATGAAATGCTCAGCTCCTTATTAATCAAAACATTGGAAATCACCCACGGAATTAAGGGTAGGAGTAAAAAAACACCGAGTATTACAATTGCATGTAGCTTTTTAAGACTGAAGATTTTATCTTTTATGCTGTGAATCATAACAGCCACTCCAGTTATGAATAGCAGTGAAAAGAATATGATTCTGAAAAAATCATTTTCAAGCCAACTCAGTCTTTCACCGCTAAAGTTCTGAGTGAAGATAAAAATAGTGAGAAGTAGTGAAAAACTCCAAATTCCAAGGTAATTTGAGAATAATTTACAAATCACAGCTGATATGATTGCTACTACCAAAAAAAATGCGGTAAGTTTTATTGTGAAAGCGAAGCCTAAAAATAGACCTGCCAAAGCAAGCCATTTTAAGTTTTTCTCTTTCATCCAAAGATAAGTACATAAGATTGAAGAAGTTCCGAAAAACAGTAATGACATTTCAACTTTTATCTGTAGAAAGTTATGTGCAAAAATTGTCGGGGTAAGTAGTAATGCCGCAACACCAAACACAGCATATTTTTTTGATACAAATTCTTTTAAAAGGAAGTAAACAGGAAAAACTGACAACGTGCCAAAAGCAAAAATGAGAACCTTTTTAAGTGACCCTGCAGGATTTAGTATTTCCGCAGCGCCTTGTATCAAACTAAAGGAATAAAATGAGTTGATATTTATTAGACTTCCAAAATGAGCAATTAGGTTTGGCAAGTTCATGTAAAGAGAAACGTCGTCGAAGCCAATTGGGAGCGGCTCCATTGCCTCCGAAAAATTCCAGGAAAGAAAAACAGCAAGACCATATATCAAAATAAGCAAAGGTGGACCAAATAATTTTTCTTCCATGCTATTTTCATTAATAACTTTCCACAAATTTTTTGATTGGCTTAAAGCGGCAATAAAAAATATTCCGCTTATTACGCTGACGCTTGTGAGATTTAAATAAGAAAATTTAGCTAATAAAAATAATATTTCTGAAAAAATTATTGTTCCTAGTCCAAAGGCAAAAATTGTATTTTTTAAATTAATTTCACGTGAAAAAAGCTTAAAAGTCAGTAGTCCGGCGCCCAACATTGAGAATAAAATGAAAAACAGCTTCAAATATTCCACAGACATGTGGATTCCGATTCTGTATAAAGCTTTACTAAAAGAGAGCTTCTCAAATGATCCTGCAATTTCTACAGGTAAGTTTAATTCGGCCTTTTTTTCATCACTCAAAATTTTACCATTTTTGAGAATGATATCTTCATAACTTATGATTTCATTTTCGTAAAATTTTACACCATCTACGGTTTTGATAAGAGGCGCTCCATTATATATGCTGTAGCCTCTACTTAAGCTTAGAACATTTACAAAAATGGTTGTTAAGAAAAGAAAGGCAAGAAAGTGGAGTAGATTAAGCTTTTTTATTTTCGAAAGCTTAATTAAATACGGCGTAACGATAGTGAAAATAAAACCACTAACAACTATCAAATTGAAATATAAAATAATGTGGACGAAGCCAACATTAGGATTGAAAGATTCAAAAAAAGATCGATTTGTCCAAAAATAAAATCCGGCTACAAAAATGATCCATAAAGGATAAAGTTTGAAAATATTTGCAAGGAGATTTTTTTTCATATTATTTTATATATGTAAGTTGAGTTATAACTTATTACAAGTTGTAGTTTCTCGTTTGCAAATTTCAAAGCTTCAGCCTGGGCTTCTTTAACGAATGATGTGGAAAAGTCTTCAGATGGAATCAGTACCAAATAGTCAACACCCATAATTTTGAATCTTTCAAGAAGTGCGTCGTCATTTTTGTCTTGATAGAGACATGTGAAATTATCAAGATAAGGATCGAAAATAACCCTTTGATCACTTTTATTGATGAAATACTTTAGAACTGCGTGGTTCGACATGTAAATTATTGAATCAGGTTCAGAGTTGAGTAATGCAGCCATATATAAAATATTAGGGCCTTGATAGTTTATATATTCAGTCTCGTTCGCCATGCCGGAAAGATAAGGCATTAAGACCTGCGATCTTTGCAAAAACATATTTGTCCTAAGGAAGAGTGATGCCGCAATAAAAATGGTGACTGTAAAAAAAAGAATTTTTCTTGCTTTAATCTCCTTAAAGAATTCAAAGCTCATTGACATGAAAATTAAAAGAAAAAGGAAACCGCTCATCCCATACCAAATCACACCTTTTCCAAGCAATAGCCAAAGAAACCAATAAAACAAAGCCCCGGCGAAAAAGATTTTATGAATTTTATCTTTCTTTCTTATTCCTAGTAAGGCAAAAGGACAAAGTGCCAGTAAAATAAACCCTATATTTGTAACAAATGATTTGGCGGAAATCTTCATTGTGCTGTCCCAAGGAAGAAGAAGATATTTTATAATTTTGCTGTCATATTCACCCATATAACGGTCGTAATCTGCATCTGCAGCACCATTTGCAATGCAATAATCAGGGTTAATTTTTAAGTCCTGATTATTATAGACAGGTAGATCCGTTTGCGAATCACTGGTTAAAGAAGCCCATGAAATTTGCCGATTCAGTGACATGTTAGAAAGCCCCCATGGCAAAACAGTGATGGCAAGTCCTAAAAATAATATCACTACATATTTTATTTTAAATTCGAATAGCAGCATTAGTAACAAAGCAGCCGCCAAGAGTGCAGCTGTCAATTTAATTGAGAAAGCAAAGCCGGCAAAAAGTCCGGCGAGAAAAATCCATTTAAGAGATTTATTTTTAAGAAAATCATAAAAACACTGAAGAGCAAGTATGCTGAAAAAGATCATAGGAAATTCCGTTTTTAACTGAAGATAACTGTGAACAAAAATTGTTGGGATGGCTATAAAAATCAGTGTCAAAAGAGCCGCGGAATTTTTCGGTGAGAATTTTTTGAAAAAGGAATGGCAAGCAAGCAAAGAAGCAATCGCAAAAAATAATGAGAGGGTTTTAGTTGCAGCCAGGCTACCGGATAAAATTAAAATAAAACTCTGAATAAGCGCAAACGCATAAGGATAGTAGCTATGAACGTAAGCACCATGTTCCGCCAGAAGTTTGGGTAAATTAAGATAGTAAGAGTAGTCATCATAACCGGCAGGAAGTGGCTCAACTACTTCGATAAAGTTAAAA
Organism: Candidatus Peribacteria bacterium; assembly: GCA_943357175.1. GTDB lineage: Bacteria > Patescibacteriota > Gracilibacteria > UBA1369 > 2-02-FULL-48-14 > CALRGE01. The sequence continues at coordinate 69,479 of CALRGE010000001.1, read as the reverse complement.
GCAAAAATAAAAAAACCAGCCGAAAGTAAAACTGATTCGATTTTCCCCAATAAAATTTTCTGACTTAAAATAGAGACAATTTCTTTAAGTGCAGAAAATGAAGATGCTATAGCGAGCATGGCAACTATTGCCAGAGTACTTTTATCTAGAAGAGAAGTCTTCGCCAACAAAAAAAGAATTAGCGAAAGGGTGAGTGTTCCAAGCCCGAATTTTATCAATGGAGACACTCCTTCTTTTATAAGCCTGGAAAACCAAAAACCGATTGTATAAATTATTAATAAAACAAGCAATGCAAATCCTGTCGCGACAAATATTTTTTCGGCAATATTTAAAAATGCGGTTTGCGTAGATTGTATTTCAAAGTATTGCCGGTATTCTTGCCATGCTACAGCTTTACTTTGCTCTGGATTAACAACAGGATCATTAGTTTGTAAGTATAATTCCCCTTCGCTTTCAAGTGGTATACCTCTATAAATTGCAAAAGTGTCTGCTTCAAATCTTATTGTCCCAATAATTGGCAGAAGGATTATAAACAGTAGAATAAGATGCCAGACTTTTAAAGATTGAACTTTTCTAATTAGAAGAAACACCAAGCCGAATATCAAAATAAATATGAAAGTTCCAAAGGTCAAAATACCTGGGACATCCCAATATTTATTAAATGAATGAATGTATAGACTCTTATTCGTAACAAAGTAGGACAGTGCGACAAAACAAATCCAAAATATTGATGCCAATCTCAAGATCATTGTATAGAAAATGTTAGTGTGGTTCTAAAATTACCAGCCGGAGTTCTCGCAGGGATAGTAATTTGTAACTCTGGCTCGATAGAATACTTCCCTATTCTGGCCCTCACATCACCAGTAACAAGAGTTTTGGCATCAGAAATGCCGTTGAGATCAGAGTCTATAAAATCAGAGAAATTTAATGCGCCTGCAGTTATACCTGTTATCGGGTCACAATCAACAAATCCAATAGTATCGTTACCGTCGCTTGTGATTGCCAAATTCGCAATGGCGAATGTGTTATTTATATTATTGACGTCTGTAAAGTCGGTAGCAGTTACATTCAATGTAAAACCTGCTGATGTATTCCTCATATCTTCAAAAAATAGTGATGATCCAAACACAATCCCTGTAGTAGTTGAAGTAACACTTGGGCTTTGTGTCGGGAAATTTACAGATGCCGGAAGCCCAGTGATTGTTAGAGCACCGCCACCTACACAGGTAACCGCATCCGCAGGATAACTGACATAGATTATCGTTACAAAAAAAACAGAGATTACCGTTAAAAGCAGCTGATTCTTCGAACTCATAAACAATTATTAATTATACAAATAATAAACTGCCGACGCTGTATTTACCAGAAGATTTAACGGAAAAGCAGGATCTGTTATTGATTTACAAATGTATAAGTAGCCTCCAGATCGTATGCGCCTGAAATTGTATTCGCCAAGAAGTTAACAAATGTACCTATACTTACTTGTTGATTTATAACTGAAATGATTGGAAACATATAATATCTATATCCATTTGATTCCGTACCACTAGACTTCAAACCATTCAACGTTATATAAATAACATCATTATCGATATAACGTGGAGAATATTTATCTTTAAAATCAGATAATTTAATGACAATGTAGCCAGGTGATCCGGTAAAAGATAATGTCTGTTCATCATAAATTAATTGATCGAAGTTCTGAACATTGATTCTGAGATTACCTGGATAGCTCAAGAAATTAAACGGGTTGAAACTTTCCCATACGCCACTTGAGATAGCCGTGTTTAATATCGTCGTTTCACTTACAGTAGGAGTTATTTCAACAACTGTTGTAGTTGTATCTGCCACTAAACCTGTGCTCACTTGAACGTCACCAGTTCCACTAAGAGCAAGATCATCATCTATTTTTCCATTCTCATTACTCCCTATTTTCTTAGATTCTGTGGGGCTGATGTTTCCAACTTTTTCAGTTCCTTTTTTAAGAATAATCACAGGAGCACTTGTGTAAGATTCATTAATTATAACTCTATATGAGGCTCCAAGCTTTAACATATCACTTGTTAAAGTATTGCTGACTTGATCTTGCAGGCTCAAAAAGTTGGATTTTGGGAAAATATGTATATCACGGTTATCCGTAAAAATTTCCTTAAAATCAAAATTGAAACTTGGGTATTTTGAATCATAAGTAGAATCGGCACTAATAAACATTCCTAAGTCATCAGCGGTAACTTTTTTAGAAAGTGATGAATTTTTATATGATATTAAAATGGAATTATCTTTTTCATAAAGTTGCATTTTAATCTTCATTTTATCTCCGGTTTTAAGTTTGCTCGCCCACATAAGTCCAAAAATTCGATTTGGCGCATCACCAAATGTTTGAGTTTGAAATTCTGAATCGGTAATTTTTATAGATTTAAGGGCGAAGGGTGCAATCACAGGTAAATCAAGATTCTTACTTATATCAGTTGCATCATGAAACGGCGCAAAACTTAAGAAGCCATTTGAAGAAACATTAATTTTACTGTAATTCACTCCATAAAAATTAAAATCGAAACCAATATCCACACTAGATACATTTACATTATAAGTATATTTTTTCTTAGTAAATTCACCAAAAGAAAATGACCTCAAATCGGCAGCGTTAAGATATTTTTTATCATAATATCCATCAGGATTATATTTTTCTTGCCACTGATAAGACATTGTATATTTATCATTTGGATTATTCTCAAAAACAACATCCGAAACAAACAAGTCATCTCCTGATTTTGCCCCTGACGGGCTAATTTTTGCGGAAGTAACTTTGGGCAGTATCACCACCGAGGCTTCTTTCGTTACTTCAGGCTGAACAATCACTTCAATCACCTCTTCCGTAATTTGAGTCTCAGGTGTAAGTTCAACTTTTTCCTCAACCTTTACAAAAGTTTGAGCAACCAGATTTGGATTATAAGTCTTTAGATAATCTTGATATATTTTATAATCGGGATTAACAAAAATTGTATTATAGAAATCAATGCACTCTGATGCGGAATTTATTGTAGACAAGCGATTAAACAGTTCATCTTGAGTATATAGTTTATCCAAAACAGGCATTGCAGGAGTCTCAAGTGTTGAAATTTTCAAGAATAAAGAGAAAAGATTAGTGGAAATATACTCAAACGCTACTTTAATACTCTCTTTAAAACTCTCCCAAAAACTCTCCCAAAAACTCTCCCATTTTGTGTCACCTGTAAACCAATCAATAATTTTTGGCTGCTCATTTTTATCTTTAATTTTTGACAGCAAATCAAGACAGCTTAAAGGCTTCTCACCTTTTGCCATATAACTTTCAAGAGATTCTACGGGTACTAGATTTATTTGAGTAGATTCAAGCACCTGACCTGTACTTGATTCTCCGGTACCGGATTCAACAGGCACACTCTCTGCAATCACTTCTTCCACAACCGGCTCAAGAGCTACAACTTCAGGCTGTAGAACAGGAGTAGGCTCATGTATCAATATTGGTTCCGGTGCAGGAGTAGGTTCAAGAATAGGCGCGGGTTCAGGTGCAGGTGCAGGCTCACCACCTTCATCACTAAGCTGAATTTTTTGTAAGATTGATGAATCAGAACTGAAAACAACATGAGCAAAAGTCAAAACAAGCACCATTCCCATAATCAAAATTTTTATTTTTTTATTCATATTTGCTTCTTTTTAATATGAATAATTTCCTTAACAGATAAGCCAGAAAGAAGAAGAGTATATCTATCAAAATATGCTCATGAACAAATATATTAATCGGTCCTCTTACTTCATCCAACAAAATCAAAATTGTATATACGCTAAATAAATAAATTATTTCCGGCCATCTCCAAGCATAAATAATCAATACTATAAAATAGAAAATTATGAATCCATAAAGTGCCAGGAACTCCTTGAAATAAATATAAATTACAAATAAGCTGCCCCCATCCTCCGCTAAAACAAAATCTACAGGTACAATATGACTAAATACCCTTGTAGAAAGATCTTCAGCCTGGGCATCAGTGTGATTTTTACCGGGCACAAGGCCCTTCGGAACTTTTAAAGAAAATTCTCCTTTTAAATCCGCAATTGTTTGAACCATAATCATTTTCCCGCTTAAATTCCAATATGTATTAACTTGAGCATTAGGAAGAGTTTCACCACGAAGAGTTGCTTGCTCCTCCTCCAAAACATAGAAATTATCAAGGAAGGAATTAAAAATATTCGCCTCAAAATAAGCAAACCCGCTAATATCCAAAGGAGTGGGTGGAATTTCTTGGTATGAAAGGGTCTTCTTGTCTTTACTAATAATCGCATTTCCCTTCCCATCTAGATATTTAGCAAAAACCTGATAAATCCCTGGTGCCGGAAAAACTCCGGTATGAAAATAATTTCCCCATGCATCGGTCTTAACAGTACCGATATAAATTTCAACTCCATCAGATCTAACTAAATAAATTTGGACATCAATATTTGGCTCACCGTGTCCGAAAGTCTGAAACTTATTCTCAGTAAATATTCCACCATCATCAAGTCCTTTTTCAAAAAGACTATTCATCTCAATCTGCTCAGCAGTCAGTAAAGAATTTCCATCAGCAGCATCTACAACTGGCAGATCGGAACTGACAACTGAAGAATCGGACGCAGATGCTTCAACATTATTATTTGTTGATACAACTGAGCTTGCTTGAGGTGTAAAAGTAATTACAGAACTCAAATCTGCAGACAACGGATCAGCAATCGTGGTATCCGGAATAGCCACACTTTCAGGTTCAGTCGGAATTCCAACATCTAAAGGCTCAGATTCAGCTTCAGGCTCTGTGATAGTTGTTTCTACAGTGCCAATTGGATCCGCTGTGATTATTTCTCTCGGCTCACCTTTACGAGGAGCGCCGCTCACCTGACTTAAGCTTGTTCCATTATTGATGGTAAACTGAATAAAAGAAGAAGATGTTCCAAAATAATCCACTGCCTTCATAGTAAATATATTACTAGAATTTGGTAGCTGTACAGTAACGGCCATTATACCATCTGCAGAATTCACCACTCCTACAAGACTGTCATTAAGATATATCGAAGCTAGATACTCACTTTGAACCTGCAAAATATAGCTAAATGCCGCAACACTACTGACAGGATTCAAAATTAATGGTGCCGGGGGCGCAGGACTAGGAATGATAGTTAGATTAGACGTTGTTATGGAAGATTCCGCCTTCAAATACTTCTCAATCCCAAAGTCACCAATAAAACCGGAACAAACAGTCAAAACAAGAGCCAAACTCACATAAATTTTTTTTACCGCCTTGAAAGCCATTGAAAGACAAATTTAGATCTAGCCATTATACCAGATTTAAACCTGAAATGGAAGGCTAATTGATGTTCTCAGAAATGGTCTTTTGGATTGTCTGCGATTGATAAAATAAATAAGCAAAAGTTATCGTCACTAACAAAGCCCCCGTTATAAGCCCTAACCAAAATACCAAAAAAGGGTGAGTTCCGCGGTAGTGATATTCCAAATGCGTTGCTACTGATGCTACCGGCGTGGATGATTTTTTGTGTGGCATAAAAAAATTAGTTAGAGAAATAACAGGTTTGAAATAAACTTAAATTACAAGTTTGACCGGCAGGATCACTCATCAATCCTTGTGATGTAACAGTAAAAGAACCACCTGAATCTTTCGGAGTACTTACACTAACCCAACCCGGAGAAACTTTATAAATTTCGAGCGGACTGCCATTGTAATTCACAGCAACATCCTGAACAAAAGTTCCGCTGATTTTCACTCCCGTTTTTACCGGAAATACACCTGTAATAACAGGAGCGCCAAGCACCTTACTGGTAAAACTGAATGCTTTGAAAGATGCAGCATTAGAATAACCAGCATCAGAAAATAATCTGAAACTAATTTCATCTCCGGGATTCAAATTTTTGTTCATTTTTAAGCCAACTTCATTAGCGCCGGAATAAATAACTGTAAGATTTTTATTATCAATCGTCACTGAATTCAAATTAACACCTTTTACCTTAATTTCCTTACCCGGTAAAAATCCACCATTTGAAATGAGCTCAGAAATAATTGGCCTCGAATTCATGTCAAAATAAATCGAAATATTTTTTGAAGTCAGTCCGCCGGAAGTAAAAAGAAGCTTTAAATTGCCGGAACCGGCCGGAACCTGAAATGTATCCACAACAGATCCCAAACTCACAAAATCTTCACCGTAAGAGTAAAAAACCTCGGCGTTTTGAGCAATCGCGAATTTTCCATCACCCAAATAACTTAAAGTTTTCAAAAGCAAATAAGGCTTTTCAATAATAAAATCCGGCATCTTCACACCCTGCCATACAAAATAAGCAACTTTATCATTGTCTAGCTTATAATTTTCAACAACAATTTTGCCGTCTATAACACTGTATGGCGTCTCGGAAGAATCAATAAAAAGCTCGAGAGAATCGCCGGGCACTTCCCTATCCAGAGAAATATTAATAGAAACACCGTCTGCAACGCTAGTAAAATCTATTCCTGAAACATTTGGATAATCCTCAAAAAAAGAGTTAACACTAAAAAGATGGCAAAGATCTTCCGTACAGTATTTTTTATAACCTTGAACGGCAAAAATTGCCTCAAAAACAATCAATGAAAAAACTATAAAATTCTTCATAAAACAATCATATCTATACACGGTCGAATTTTCAATCAAACAAATTCTCTTGACGATTAGCACTGACTACACTAGAGTGCCAATAGCAAATTAACCAAAAACTATATGTCTAAAATAATTGGTATCGATCTTGGAACAACAAACTCCTGCGTTGCAGTAATGGAAGGCGGCCAAGCCGTTGTCATTCCTAACTCGGAAGGCGCACAAACAACCCCTTCAATCGTGGCGGTAAAAGACGGCGAAAGAATTGTGGGTGCTGCTGCAAAACGTCAGGCAGTAATGAATAAAGATAACACGATTTTCTCTGCAAAGAGATTTATCGGTCGTCAATTTAGCGAATCCGGAGAAGACATCAAACGTGTTCCATATAAAGTTGTGAAAGGTAAAAATGGCGAAGTGGAAATTGTGCTCGAAGGAAAAGAAAAAAGGCCTGCTGAAATTTCAGCAATGGTTCTTCAAAAACTAAAAGCTGATGCAGAAAAATACTTGGGAACAACTGTGACAGAAGCTGTAATTACAGTTCCTGCTTACTTCAATGACGCGCAGAGACAAGCCACAAAAGATGCAGGAACAATCGCTGGACTAGACGTAAAAAGAATTATTAACGAACCGACTGCCGCTGCACTTGCCTACGGAATCGACAAACATACAAACGACAAAAAAATTGCCGTTTACGATCTTGGAGGAGGAACTTTTGATATTTCAATTTTGGAATTGGGCGAAGGCGTGTTCGAAGTTTTATCAACAAACGGAAACACTCAACTTGGTGGTGATGATTTCGATAACAGAATCATGGATTATCTAGTTGCCGAATTTAAGAAAGAAAGCGGAATCGATCTTGCTTCTGACAAAGTTGCAATTCAGCGTTTGAAAGAAGCAGCTGAAAAGGCAAAAATCGAACTTTCAAGCACTCACGAAACAGAAATCAATCTGCCATTTATTACTGCAGATGCAAACGGTCCAAAGCACTTGGTGATGAAACTCACTCGAGCAAAACTTGAAGATCTCGTTGCAGATTTAATTGAAGCAACTGCGCTTCCTGCAAAAAAAGCCATCGAAGATTCTAAGGTTTTCTTGAGCGACATCGCTGAAGTTGTTTTGGTGGGAGGTATGACAAGAATGCCTGCCGTTCAAGCGAAGGTTAAGGAAATTTTTGGAAAAGAACCTCACCGTGGAATTAACCCGGATGAAGTTGTGGCTCTTGGTGCCGCAATTCAAGCCGGAATTCTTCAGGGAGATGTGAAAGATATTCTACTTTTGGACGTGACTCCTCTAACTCTTGGTATCGAAACTTTGGGCGGAGTTCTAACTCCATTGATCGAAAAAAATACAACAATTCCAACAACAAAATCTCAAGTTTTCTCAACTGCCGCAGACAGCCAACCTTCCGTGGAAGTGAAAATCCACCAGGGTGAAAGGCCAATGGCAATCGACAACAAGTTGCTAGGTAATTTCGTACTAGACGGAATTGCTCCAGCACCTCGTGGACTTCCTCAAATCGAAGTCTCTTTGGACATCGATGCAAACGGAATTTTAACTGTTCGCGCTAAAGATAAAGGAACCGGCAAAGAACAGCACATCACAATCACAGGCTCTTCTGGTCTTTCAAAAGATGAAATCGAAAAGATGAAAAAAGATGCAGAACTTTACGCAGAAGAAGACAAGAAAAAGAAAGAATCTACAGAAGTACGAATCAGCGCTGATGGAGTAGTTTCACAAACTGAACGAACTCTCCGTGAACACGGAGACAAAGTTCCAGCAGAAGTTAAAACCGGTGTTGAAACAAAATTGAAAGAAATGAAAGACTTATTGGCAGCACCAGAATCCAGTTTAGACGCAATCAAAAAATGCCACGAAGAATTGGCAATCGAAATTCAGAAGATTGGAACTGCGATGTACCAACAACCTGCTGCTGGTACTCCTGGAGCTGAAGGCGCGGCTGGTGAAGAAAGTCCCGTCGACGGGGGTTCAGAAGCTGGCGCGACAGATGATCCGGATGTGAAGGTTTATGAGAAGGACAAGAAGGCGGAGGAAGGGGATACAAAATAAGAATAGATATGATTTAAAACAGGCTTCCCAAAACCAAGGGTAGTCTGTTTTTTAATAGGTAAATTTATTACAGGAAAAATTCAGGACTTATACAGGTCGATGTGTTAGTTTGAAGTTTTAGGACTCAAACAAAATACACATGAACACCAAGATTTACAGAGTAAAAAGTAAAAAACTTGCGGGAACGGATTTTAAAGAAATCCATAAAAAAGCTTTCAACCTATATAAAGAAATAAACGGGAGAAGTAAAAGACGCCCGCATATTCGGTCAATATACTTTAAAAAGAATAAAATTTTCTTAGGATTATTCTGGCAACATTTACATGAGAAACATTTCAAGGAGCAAGTTAGAAGAATGAAATTCTTTCCATGTGGAATTGAGCTTATAAAATTTACAAGTTTCGATCCAGAATCAAAGGAAAATCACAATAAAAGATCGGAACTTCTACATCGTTTCACAGGAATAACATCAGAAAATGAACACTTTTCAGTTCAAATAAAGGAGGACAAACAGAGTGGAGAAAAATTCCTTATATCAATATTCCCATCAGATTATAAATAAAAAAGACTCTCCGCTAATTTGTAGTGTATAAACTACGGCCGAAAGCCCTTTTCGCTAGTATTGTACATCCCCATTATTAAGATTTCAAATAAAAAACCGCCACATGCTATAATCACTCCATGAAAACCAAACTCAAAATTTGGCTCCATCGCTACCTCCCAGCAGAAATTCTAGGAACACTTTTTGCAATACTTTTACCGACAATTTTCGCATTGTTTTCAGACAATAAAATTCTAATCGCTTTTGTGGGGGCTTGGGGAGAAAATCTTGGATTTTACGGAACTATATTAACGCGCGAAATTTTGGAGACATATAAAATCAAAGGCAAAAAATATACCCACATCTCTTTCGCGAAAAACCTAAGAAATATATTTTTGGAATTCGGCCTCGCAGAAACACTTGATTCACTTTTTGTAAGACCGGCCACAATGTTTTTTGGAATGAATTTCTTCAACAATTTACAGCTCGGATTGCTCTTCGGCAAAATTACAGCAGACATAATTTTTTACATTCCAACTGTAATTAGTTACGAACTGAGAAAGAAGCATTTGAATGACTAGCCTACTCATCTTCCATCACCAAAATATCTTCTACCGGCAAGACAAATTGATACGGAATTCTTTGGGCACCTTCTTCCGCATAAAAGAAAATAACTGCATCCAAATCGTCACAATCCTTTCCCCCAATCTTTGATGCACTTGGAGTAAATTTATTGACGATTAAAAAAACTTTTTGATTTGCAGGATCTTCATCAAGTGTCTGCCCGGTAGAATCTAAAAAATCGATTATACGTTGAGCAACTTCAAGTCTATTTTCATCTGTAAATTTAACATCATCAAGACGCGATTCAGGGTGTCTCAGCAATCTAAAATTATGACTTTCTAAAAGCTCTTCAACACTCATTACTTTTTTAAAATCTAATGACATATTTTTATATTAGAAGAAACGAAGATACTACTAGTGCAGAAAAATTTCAAAACAAAATTGACCTTAGCATAAAATTCCAATAAGCTTTGCCTCTAATTTCAACTTATTATGCAAGCTAGAAACAGACGTCAGCCAACCTTAGACGAGATCGCAGAAGTAGTAGCGGAAATGATAAAAACTCAAAAAAACATGGACAGTTTCCATTTTGAAAGTGAGGCAATTCGTGAAGCAGTTCGTGGGGAAATTAAGAGAGCATTGATGACCAATATCGGGTCACGTGGAATCGGAAATTCAAGGGAACAATAATTGACGAAGCCAAACGCGGGCATTATATTTCAAATTGAAGTAAAATTTATGCCAATAATCACAATCGGCGGCGGATCTATGTCTAAAGATGAAACTTTAGCGATTGATAATGAAATCGTAAGGCTCTCAAAAAAGGCGCACCCTCGCCTATTATTTATTCCAACCGCAAGTGAGGATGATTTAAAATATTGGGAGCGCGTTGATAAACATTTCAAAAAACTCGGCTGCAAAACCGACGTACTTTTTTTGATTCGCGAAAATCCAAGTCACGAAGAAATCGCTCTAAAAATTTCCGCAGCTGACATCATTTACGTTGGCGGTGGAAACACACTAAAAATGATGAAACTTTGGCGAAAACTTGAAGTAGATAAAATGCTAAAAACCGCCTGGAAAAATGAGAAGGTTCTTTGCGGAATTAGTGCAGGTTCTATCTGTTGGTACGAATTCGGCCACAGCGATTCAATGTCATTTTACAGCCCTAAAAAATGGGACTACATCAAAGTTCGCGGCTTAGGATTTTTGAAAGGCATTCACTGCCCACATTACAACGGCCGCACCTTGGGAATTGCACGTCGAGCAAGCTTCAAAAAAATGATAGCAAAATCTGGAGGTACAGGCTTCGCGGTCGACAACGGCTGCGCCATAGTTTACGAAGGCGAAAAAATGCGCGTAATCGGTGAAAATGCTTACAAAGTTTTCAGAAAAAATGGCCGCGTTTTGGAAGAAAAAATACACGAAATATAAACTATCCACCAAACTTTTCCTGAAAATCGAGAATTGATGCTTTCAAGAGCAAACAGGTGACGTAATCTTTGGCATCCTCATCAGGATAATTCAACACTTGAGTAACATCAAAAGGATGATTCAATTCCATAGGAGCCGAAACTCTATCCGTTATAAATTGAACCTCAGTTGCAAGATAATTTGTTTTCGGTTCAGAATCCATACCACACCATGCAGTGACCACACCTCGGAATGGAGTTGGGTAAGACAGTTTATGTCCATGCCAATAACAATTTGAGCTAGAAATTTGAGCCAGTTTCATTTGCTCTGTGAGCTTACTTTTAGAGCGCTCTAGGCAATCTAGAGTTGGACTAATGACTCTTAGCCTTGTTAAATCAGGGACATGTTTATGATCAAATTTCCGGGATTTATGTAGTGCACGATGTACAGTTTTCACTTTTCCATCTTGGAAAGTAACTTCATCATCGGAAAAAATTTCAGCAACCATCGCGAAACGTTTTCTGTGTTCAGCAATAAGCTCATCCAAGTGAATAAATTTCTCCCCGTCATGATGTGGAACCGCCGCATAGTGGCTACCAACAAAATTCTGCCAAGATTCTTCATTACCCAAGCTCCAAGAATCCCTGTTTTTATCTTCCAAGCTCTTCAATAATAATTGAAGCTCTTCCCTTCCACCTTCAACAGCTTTATCAATTTCGGAAATTTTCATTACTGTTTCAATACAAGGCCTGCGTGGATAATCCGCCTCAGGGAACAAAGAAACTAATTGAGCTAACTTAGACATATACTTAAATCAAGGAAGAAATTTAACCATATGTTGCCGAGAAAGGCAATCTGCATATGATATTTAAAAAGGAAAATACTTAAGGTGTTGAAGTAAATCCCCTTCTCCGCTATCCTATTCGCCGATTTAAACGAACAAAATGTTAGACCCAAAATTCATTGCAGCAAACCCAGATGAAGTTCGCGCAGCAGCCAAGAAAAAACATATCAAATTCGATGTTGATGCTTTTATAGCACTCGATGAAAAACGCCGAGCACTACAAGGTGAAGTAGATTCAATTCGTGCTGAAAAAAATGCAGTGAATGAGAAAATGAAAACTATTAAAGGTGAAGAACGTGAACAGATAATTACGGAAATGAGAAAAAAGGGTGAAGAAGAAAAAGCAGCCGGGGAAAAATTACAAAGAATCGAATTGGAATGGAAGCATCTTTTGCTAACTGCTCCAGGCTTAATTTCACCTGAATCACCTGAAGGAAAAGATGATAAAGAGAATGTGGAAATGTATAAAGTTGGCGAAATTCCTGAATTTAAATTCGCTCTGAAAGATCACATGGCACTTGGAAAAGATCTCGACATTGTAGACATGGAACGAGGTGTTAAAGTTGCCGGCAGCAGAAATTACTTTCTAAAAGGCGACGGTGCATTACTCGAACTCGCAATCATGCAATTTACAATTCACAAATTGGTTGCGAAGGGTTTCACTCCTTTCCTTCCACCACTTCTTGTAAACATTGAGGCGATGATTGGAACCAGTTATTTTCCGGGCGGAGAAGAACAAGCTTATGCAGTAGGCGTAAAGCGCCCATCTGAAGAGCACATTGAAAGCGACGAAAAATATTTAATTGGAACTAGCGAAGTTTCTGTTGCGTCATATCACGGCGGAGAAATTCTTCAAGAATCCGAATTGCCGAAACTTTACGCGGGTTACTCAAACTGTTTCCGTCGAGAGGCCGGAACATATGGAAAAGACACTCACGGACTTTACCGAATTCACCAATTCCAGAAAGTTGAACAAGTTGCAATTTGTAAAAATGACATGGAAGAGAGCGGACGAATTCACAAATTACTCCTACAAAATGCTGAAGAAGTCCTGCAAGATTTGAAACTTCCATACCGAGTAGTAGCAGTTTGCAGCGGCGACATGGGCCAAGGTCAATATTACAAAAACGACATTGAAACATGGATGCCTTCAAGAAATTCTTACGGTGAAACTCATTCATGCTCAACTTTTCTCGACTTTCAATCACGACGTCTCAACATTCGTTATAAAGACAAAGACGGGAAAATCCAATTCGCACACACATTAAATAATACTTGCATCGCCTCTCCACGAATTCTAATTCCGATTCTAGAAATTTATCAAAATGAAGATGGAAGCGTAACAGTTCCTGAAGTTCTTCGACCATGGATGGGTGGAAAAACTAAAATTGAAAAATGCTAAATTTGTTGATGTATTTTGCTTTGTCGGCTGCTCCGATAGCCATTCTTCTTTATTATTATTGGACAAAAGATCACGGTGAAAAAGAACCAATGCCATTGATGAAAAAAGTTTTCTGGCACGGTATTTTAATTGTCATTCCGGTTGGAATTCTTGAATATTTTTTATTGATTGGCTTACAATTATTGGGAATTGAAAACGGTACAATTGCATACGGATTTTTAGTTCCATTTTTTTTAGTAGCAATTCCTGAAGAACTAGGAAAACTCTACGTAGTAAAAAAATATGCATTTGATCACCCAAAATTCAATGAACTAATGGACGGAATTACTTACTGCATAATCGCAAGCATGGGCTTTGCATTTGCAGAAAACATTTCCTATATGTTTCTTTATGGTCCAAGCGCAGGAATTTTGCGTTTCTTCACTGCGGTTCCAGCCCACGCACTTTTCTCAGGTTTGATGGGTTTCTATATAGGTCGTGCCAAATTTGATAAGAAAAATGAAAAAGAATTAATTCAACGTGGCCTCTTTTACGGAGTTTTCTTTCATGGCTTTTACGATTTCCTACTGATGTCCGGCGTGCCAATTTTGATTTTAAGCGTCTTCCCACTACTTGCATATATGTGGTGGAAATTGAACCGAGAGATAAAGATGGTTCAGAAGGAATAAAATTCATGTTGACATATGTCTAGACACCAGTAGAATGACCGTCGAATTACGGCTCTCCGGTTTCGATTGTGTGATGAGAAAGGGAGCAAGCCGATAAAAAGGCTCGCTTTTATTTCCCCAACATTCAATTAAATATGCCTAAAGCAGTTAAGAATGCTCCTGAAAAGAAAGCTTCTTCTTCGCCAAGAAAAGCGGCGAATCTGGAGCCACTAAAGAGGAGATTTTTTGTCGATAACGACAATCAGTTCGAGTTTCCGAACTTAATCGAAGTTCAGACTGATTCATATAAATGGTTCCTTGAAGAGGGAATTCGTGAATTGCTAGATGAAATATCTCCAATTCAAGATTTCTCAGGAAAGAAACTTGAGCTTCAATTTTTAGATCACTCTATTGGTGAATCTAAATATGGACCAAGAATGTGTAAGGATAAAAACTTATCATATGAAGCGCCATTAAAAGTGCACGTTCAGTTGATCAACAAAGAATCAGGTGAAATTAAAGAGCAGGATGTTTTCCTTGGACCGGTGCCTCTAATGACACCTCAGGGAAGTTTCATTGTTAACGGAATTGAAAGAGTTGTGGTTTCACAGCTTGTTCGTTCTCCAGGTGTATTCTTCTCAAAGAATGCTGCCGCTGCAGGAATGCACAATGCAAAAATCATTCCAAAACGTGGTGCTTGGTTAGAAATTGAAACTGATAAGAAAGGTGTAATTACAGTGAAAATCGATAGAAAGAGAAAAATCTACGTGACTTCCCTACTAAGAGTATTCGGATTTGATTCAGATAAAAAAATCTTGGATCTCTTCGAAGACATGAGTTTAGACCCAACTCGAGATTATGTTTTGATGACTCTTGAAAAAGATTCAGCAAAAACAGCAGATGAAGCTTACAAAGCAATTTACAAGAAAATCAGACCAGGTGACTTAGCTACTCCTGAAAACGCAAAGGCATTGATTCAATCAATGTTCTTCGATTACAGAAAGTACGACATGGGACCTGTTGCAAGATACAAGATGAATAGAAGATTTGAATTAAAGACTCCAAACGAAAAGAAATTCCACACTTTCCAAGTTGAAGATTTCATTTTGATTTTGAAGCACTTGATCAAACTTAATAATAAAGAGGCTCTACCAGATGATATTGATCACCTATCTAACAGACGTATCCGTCCGGTTGGAGAATTGGTTCAGAATAAATTCCGTGTTGGTCTTCTAAGAACAGATCGTATCGCAAAAGACCGTATGACAGTTATGGATCTAGAAACCGTAACTCCAACTCAATTAATCAACTCTCGTCCAATTACTGCGGCGCTTCGTGAATTCTACGCGAGTTCACAGCTTTCTCAGTTCATGGATCAAACAAATCCACTTTCAGAACTAGCTCACAAACGACGTTTGTCTGCGATGGGACCTGGAGGTCTTTCAAGAGAACGTGCCTCATTCGATGTACGTGACGTACATCCTTCTCACTACGGAAGAATTTGTCCAATTGCTACACCAGAAGGACCAAATATCGGTCTCGTTGTTCACTTGGCAACTTATGCAAAAGTTAATAAATACGGTTTCATTGAAACTCCATTTAGAGAAGTTCTTCACACTGTTAAGAACGATGGTGAAGCTGCAGTCGGTCACAGATCAGCTGAAACAGTTTCAGGAATTGTAAAAGAAGGTGAAGAAATTGATGCAAAAGCTGCAAAAGCTTTAGCAAAAGATAAAGATCTAAAAGAGGTTTCAGTTCGTGCTTTCACTGGTAAAAAAGTGAAATACTTCGATGCTGAAGATGAAGGTGATCTAGTATTCGCTGAGGCAAACTGTGGAGTAAACAAATTAGGAGAATTCACAGAAGATACAGTGAGTTCAAGAAAAAGGAATGAGCCTCTTGCAGTTAACATTAAAGATGTTGATTACATCGACGTTTCTCCAAAACAAATTATCTCAGTTACAACTTCATGTATTCCATTCTTGGAGCACGACGATAACACTCGTGCATCAATGGGTTCAAACATGCAGCGTCAGGCAGTTCCACTTCTAAAACCTCAAGCTCCAATCGTTGGAACAGGTATGGAAATGACAGCCGGAATGAATTCAGGTCAGGCTGTTGTTGCTGAAGAAAACGGTACAGTTTCTTATGTTGATGGTGAAAGAATCACTGTAATTTACGATTCAGGCCGAAAGATGACTTACGAATTAAACGTTTTCGCAAGAACTAACCAGGCAACTTGTTTCCACCAGAGACCAATCTGTGACAGCAATCAGAAGTTCAAAAAAGGCGATATCCTTGCCGACGGAGCTTCAACTGAGAAAGGTGATTTGGGTCTTGGTCAGAACTTGCTTGTTGGATACATGTCTTGGGAAGGTTACAACTATGAAGATGCGGTAATTTTGTCTACTCGACTAGTTCAAAACGACAGATTCAGCTCTATCCATATTGAAGATTTCACTATCGATGTACGAGATACAAAACTAGGTCCGGAAATCGTAACTCGAGATATTCCAAACGTTGGTGAAGTTAGATTGAAAGATCTAGATGAAATGGGAATTGTACGTGTTGGTGCTTCAGTTCGTGAAGGAGATATCCTTGTTGGTAAAATTACACCAAAGGGAGAAACTGAACTTTCACCTGAAGAAAGATTGCTTCGAGCAATCTTCGGAGATAAAGCTCGTGACGTTAAAGATACATCACTTCGCCTACCGGGTGGAGAAGGCGGAAAAATCGTCGACGTTCAAATTTTCACACGTGAAGCTGGAGATGAATTACCAAACGGAGTAAACAAACAAATTCGAGTTTCAGTAGCACAAACAAGAAGAATTTCAGTTGGAGATAAAGTTGCCGGACGACACGGTAATAAGGGTGTTATCTCAATTATCGTTGCCGAAGAAGACATGCCATATATGCCGGACGGCCGACCGGTGGATATCATTTTGAATCCACTCGGTGTATCAAGCCGTATGAATATTGGTCAGATTCTTGAAACCCACTTAGGTTGGGCAGCTAAAGAATTGGGAATCCACGTTGCTACTCCTGCTCTAAACGGAGTAACAAGCGAACAAACTGTTGAACTATTAAAAGAGGCAAAATTGCCTCTGGATGGAAAGATTCAGCTATTCGATGGTAAAACCGGAGAAGCTTTTGATCACAAGGCCACAGTTGGTATCACTTATATAATGAAGCTGGCTCACCTTGTTGAAGATAAGATTCATGCTCGTTCTGTCGGACCTTACTCTCTTGTTACGCAACAGCCTCTTGGAGGAAAGGCACAACACGGAGGTCAGAGATTCGGAGAAATGGAGGTTTGGGCTCTTGAGGCTTACGGTGCAGCGCACACACTTCAGGAAATGCTTACAATCAAGTCAGATGACGTTTATGGAAGAGCTAAGGCTTACGAATCAATCATCAAAAATGAAACAATTCGAAAACCAAGAACTCCGGAGTCATTCAACGTTCTCGTTAAGGAGCTTCAATCACTTGGTCTAAACGTTGATCTAATGCAGATCAAAGATGACGAATTAGTTGTTGAAGAAGGAGAATACATTCAGCCTATTGAAGAAGAAGTACCTACGATTTCACCTGAGATCGAAGAGAATCTTAAAGAAGAATACAGTCTCGACGAGGAAGATATGGACGAACTTCCAGAACTCGAGGGTGAGCCTTTAGCAGCTGAAAGCGATGAAGAATGAGTCAGCGAGAGCTGAGCATTAGCCCCGCCAAGGCGGGGCGCACTTAAGCGCAATGTTGCGCAATTCCCAAAACTTCTAACTTATACAACCAAATGAATATGCAAGAAAAAAATCCGGCTGGTGGCAACCAGAGTCAGAATCAAAATAAGGCACCTGCCCTATTTGATGCCATTGCCATCTCCGTTGCTTCACCGGAGCAAATTCTTTCGTGGTCTCACGGAGAAGTAAAAAAACCGGAAACAATTAACTACAGAACTCAAAAACCAGAAAGAGACGGATTGTTCTGCGAAAGAACTTTCGGTCCAACAAAAAACTGGGAATGTGCCTGTGGAAAATACAAAAGAATCCGTTACAAAGGCGTGATTTGTGAAAAATGTGGAGTGGAAGTAACAAGATCAATCGTGAGAAGAACTCGAATGGGCCACATCAAATTGGCTGTTCCGGTTACTCACATTTGGTTTCTTCGTTCAACTCCAAGTCGTATCGGTCTACTTTTGAACCTTCCAGTTAAAACACTAGAGCAAGTTGTATACTTCGCGGCTTACATAATCACTGAAGTTGATCATAAGGCAAAAGAAGAAGCGATTGTTCAATTGGAAGAAGAATTCAAACAGTATAAAAACGACATCATAAATGAATTCGACGAAAGAAAGAAAACAGGAACTTCAGCTAAAGATCTTGTTGAAAAAGAACAAGCAATGAAAGTTGAGGAATTAGTTCAACAGCATGAGCAAGCAAAGAAAGATTTAGAATTCCTTCAGGCTGGTCAGGTTTTGACAGAGCTTGAATACAGAGATACTTCAATGAAATTCGGTCATGTTTTCAAAGCAGGTACAGGTGCCGAATCACTTCGAAACATTATCGCTGCAATTGATCTTGAAAAAGAAGTTGCAGACATTGAAGTAGAACTTGAAAAAGCCAGCGGACAGAAGAGAGTAAAATTGATCAAACGTGTGAAACTTCTTGGTTCACTACAAAAATCAGGAATCAAACCTGAGTGGATGATCATGACAATACTTCCAGTTATTCCACCGGATCTTCGTCCAATGGTTCAACTTGATGGTGGCCGTTTCGCCGCTTCAGATTTGAATGATCTTTACCGAAGAGTTATCAACAGAAATAATCGTTTGAAGAGACTTATCGCAATCGGAGCTCCTGAAGTAATCTGCAGAAATGAAAAACGTATGCTTCAAGAAGCAGTTGATACACTTTTGAACAACAGTGCTCGTCAGGGCAAGACAGTGTTCAACTCTGGTGACAAGCGAAAGCTTCGTTCCCTATCAGACATGCTTAAAGGTAAGCAAGGACGATTCCGTCAGAACCTTCTTGGTAAACGTGTGGATTATTCCGGACGTTCAGTTATCGTGGTTGGTCCAAAATTGAAATTGAATCAGTGTGGTCTTCCAAAATCTATGGCGCTTGAGCTTTTCAAACCTTTCGTTATCGGAAAATTGATCAACGACGGTTACGCTCACAACATCAAGAATGCTGAAAAAATGATGCAAACTGGTGAAAAAGTAATTTGGGATATTCTAGAAGACGTAACTAGAAACAGATACGTACTTTTAAATCGTGCTCCAACTCTTCACCGTCTTGGTATTCAGGCTTTCCAGCCAGTATTAATTGAAGGTAAAGCTATTCAAGTTCACCCACTAGTTTGTGCGGCTTTCAATGCCGATTTCGATGGAGATCAGATGGCCGTTCACGTGCCACTTTCAGATATGGCTCAAGAAGAAGCAGCTCAGCTTATGTCATCAGTACAAAACCTTTTGAAACCTTCTGCCGGAGAACCAATTACAACTCCAGCGCAAGATATGGTTCTTGGAGTTTATTATCTCACAAGAATGAATGACGGAAAGAAGGGTGAAGGAAAAGTTTTTGGAAGTCTTGAAGAGGCTCAAATTGCTCATCAATTCGGAGAAATTCACCTTCAAGCAAAAATCCGAATTAGAATTTCTGGAGAAATTCTTGAAACCACATTGGGAAGAGCGATTTTCAATCAAATTGTTCCACCAGAACTTGGTTACAACAATAAAGTTTTCAAGAAAAACGACATCATTGAGGCAATCGGTACAGCATTCGAAAATTGCAGCATCGCAGCTACAGCTAAATTCTGTGATGATTTGAAAGAAATCGGGTTCAAATATGCGACTGTTTCAGGAATTTCAATCGCATCTTCAGACATGATCATTCCAAAAGAAAAGATAAAAATCATGCAAGATGCAGAAAAAATCGTTAATAAACTTTACGATAACTTCAACAAAGGTTTCGTAAGTGAAGATGAAAGATACCACTCAGCAATCAAGATTTGGGTTCAGACAAAGAACCTTATCACTGCCGAAATGATTAAAGGTTTCGAAAAGGAAAATGATATTTTCTACATGATCGATTCTGGAGCCCGAGGTAACTGGGGACAAATCACTCAGCTCTGTGGAATTAAAGGTCTAGTTGCGAATCCGGCAGGTAAAACAATCGAATTGCCGATTAAATCAAACTTGAAAGAAGGATTCACAATTCTTGAGTACTTCATTGCTACTCACGGAGGACGTAAAGGTAAATCAGATACAGCTCTTAAAACAGCTGAGGCTGGTTACTTAACTCGTCGTCTAGTTGATGCCGTTCAAGATATTATTATTAAAGAAGTTGATTGTGGAACTGTTAAAACTCACCTTGTTACTCGTGCTGAATCTGAAGAAATTGGAGAAGCATTTGAAAACAGAATTTTCGGACGAACAGTTGGTGAAGATCTAAAAGACAAAGGTGGAAAAGTTCTAATCAAGAAAGGAATTGAGATCGACAAATCAATCCTTAAGATCATTGTAAGCGAAAAAGTTGCAGAGATTCGAGTTCGATCAGTTATGACATGTCTAACATTAAATGGTGTTTGCCAGAAGTGTTACGGTCGTGATCTTGGAACGAATAAATCAGTTGATCTTGGAACTGCAGTTGGTATTATCGCCGCTCAGTCCATTGGTGAACCTGGTACTCAGCTAACAATGAGAACCTTCCACATGGGAGGAGTTGCCGAGGAAGAAGATATCACTCAAGGTCTAACTCGTGTTGAAGAACTTTTAGAGGCTCGTTCTCCAAAGAAATCTGCTCTTCTTGCTGAAGTTGATGGAATTGTTAAGGTAACCTCAAAAGGTCACCAAGTTACAGTTACAATCACTCCAACAGAAGTTCCAACTCACACTTATGAAGTTGCAGAAGGTTTCGATGTTCTTGTTTCAAAGGGAGACAAGGTTGACATCAAGCATGTGCTTGCAGAGAAAGGTAAATCTAAACTTCGTTCAGAATTTGTGGGTGAAGTGATTAAAGCCGGCAAGAAAGAAATTGTTATTCAGGGAGATATTCCAGAATTCGATTACAAACTTGAAGGTGGAAAGGTAAAAGTTAAGACTGGAGATCTTGTTTCAAAAGGAACAATTTTGACTTCAGGTCACATCAATCTTCGAAAGTTGATGAAACTAACAGATATCTACACAACTCAGAAATACATCATGACTGAAGTACAGAGCATTTATGCTTCTCAAGGTCAGACGATTAACGATAAGCATATCGAAATTATCACTCGTCAGATGTTCTCTAAAGTTAGAATCGTTGAACCAGGAGATACAAACTTCTTACCTGGTGAAACAATCGATTTCCAAACAGCAATCGAAGAAAATGAAGCTATCGAAAAGAAAGGTGGTGTTCCAATCGAATACGAAAGATTACTACTCGGACTTACTCGAATCGCTCTTCACACTCGAAGTTGGTTGTCTGCCGCTTCCTTCCAGGAAACAATCCGTGTCTTGGTTGAAGCCTCAACAACTCACAGAATCGACACTCTCGACGGACTTAAAGAAAACGTTATCATCGGTAAACTTATCCCTGCCGGTGCAATGTTCAGAAAGAAATTCCGAGGAGAAGTTGTGGATACAAGAGAGGATTAGTACTCGACGCAGTCGAGCCATCCCGACACATTTCAAAGACCTCGCCCATCGCGGGGTCTTTTTTTTACATTCTTACTACTGCAATCGAAGATTTAACCGGTCCAAAACCAAGATGCCCCATTATTTTATCAACTAACTGTCTAAACTCTTCCCTCATTTCTTCCGTTTCACCATGAACATCTGGAAAAAGATCTCTTATATCCATTCTTTGACTCATACGTTCAAGTAGAGATTGACCATTTACTCTCGCATCTCTAAGACATGCTTCAATATATACACGACCAAGTGGATCTTTCTCATCATCAATCAAAGCAAAGATATCTTCAAAACTCTTCACCTTTCCATCTTCAAAGAGACGTATAAGATTAGGTGTTGAATAATCATCATAATGTGGAAAAGCCAAAGCCGAGTATTTATCTTTTATCTCTTCAGGTTGATCCACAATCTTATCTTGAGGAGAAAGACCAAGTAATTTTTTAGCCTCATCCATTTTATAAGTAAAAGCATTCATAAATACACCATCCTCCCCCGGAAGCGGAACCCAGTCACGACTTAGAATTGTAAATTTTAACCCGCTAGCAAATACACGATTATATTCTTCAATCAATCTTAAAGCAGTTTGTAAATTACAAACGGGCTTGCCATCAATTATTTCAATTTCTCCTTTATTTATACTTAAAGCAGTATTGCTCTGCACGATAGCTTCATACTCTGAAACAGGTAAAACATCAGGCATATTTTTAATTAATTTTAAGTCAGAAATCTATTCTAAAATATAAATCATGTCAAATACTATAAAATTCCCCTTGCATTAATCACACAAATTTACTAAACTGCTCCAGCATTAGCCGAAAAGAACGGCACACTATAAAGAAAATATGCCTACAATCAACCAACTCGTTAGAAAAGCTAGGAAGAAAGTAACTGTTAAGAGCAAGGCTCCGGCATTGCAAACAATTTTGAACACAATTAATACTGTGAACCGACCATTAAACTGCCCTTTCAAAAGAGGTGTTTGTTTAAAGGTTACAACAATGACTCCAAAGAAACCTAACTCTGCTCTACGAAAGTACGCACGTGTTAAGTTAACTAACGGAATGGAAGTTAATGCATATATTGGTGGAGAAGGTCACAATCTTCAGGAACACTCTGTAGTGTTAATCCGTGGAGGTCGTGTTAAGGATTTGCCGGGTGTGCGTTATCACATCGTTCGTGGTAGCTTAGATACTCAAGGTGTAAGCGACAGAAAACAAGCGCGTTCAAAATACGGAGCTAAAAAACCTAAAAAGTAACAGTCACGCATAGCGTGAGCATTAGCGCCTAAGGGCGCGCACTAACTACCAATTATGACAATTCAACTTACAAAGTACATCCCACCGAATTCTGATCCAATCAGTGAAAAATTCATTTGTTACATAATGGATGGTGGAAAGAAAACTATCGCGCGAAAAATCTTCGCAGATATGCTTAAAGAAATGGAAAAAAGAGGTCATGCAAATCCAAAAGAAACTTTCAAGCATGCTATGGAATCAATTAAGCCAAGCATGGAAGTTCGTCCAAAGCGTGTTGGTGGAGCAGTTTACCAGGTTCCATTCGAAGTTAATCCAAAGAGACAGCAAATGCTTTCTTTCCAATGGGTTCTGAAGAGCGCTAAGGCTAGAAAAGGAATTCCAATGTACAAGAAACTCGCTCAAGAAATTCTTGAAGCAAATGAAGGAACTGGAAACGCAATCAAGAAACGTGATGATGTTCACAAAATGGCACAGGCCAACAAAGCCTTCGCACATTTGGCTCGATTCACTTGATTCGTGACTTAAATTTAAACTTGGAAAAGTCTGCATGAGAATGTAGACTTTTTTTGTTACCAATCCACCCAAAAAAAATATGAAAAAAATCCTTGTTGTACTTTCAATGTTTGCAGTTCTTTCAGGATGCGCCTATTTCTCAAAGCTCAATAACATTGAATATAATAATAAAATTGTAGAGCAAGTTAATGCCACTTCCGTTCAAGTAGAAAAAACAGCGACAACATATAATACAAGTGTTCCGACCGTAGTCACAGAAAGCACAGAAATTTCAAGCGATGAAATGAAAGCCGACCTAAGCAACGCGCAAGACCTTTTAAAGAAAATCGATGGACTTTCAACACTAGAAAGTAAAAATGAAGAACAACAAGCTGCAGTCCTAAAAGCCTTGGAAATCTACAAATCAAAAACTGAAGCCTACCTCGCCGCCTACCAAATCATGTTAGATTATTACGGCAGCGGAGAATATAAAACTGACGTTTCAAAAGTAACTGACTTGGATGAGAATATTCACACTACTTATAGCGCCTTCATTGAAGAGAACAATACTTTAGTGGGAATTTTGGATTCCTTCGTGGAGTCAGAAACTTAATCAACTGCACCAGGGTGCAGTTCTTAACCTGTAAAATAAACCACAAGTATTTGACAAATATAGTTTTCGCGTATAGTAGCGATATGTTAGATGCATTGGCAGAGCTTATATTGAGAAGAGAACACGTAAAAAGCGGGCTTGTTCTAAATCCAGAATTAGAAAAGATGTATGAAAATTCACGCGCTGAGATTGAGAGTGTTTTAAGCGGCACAGAGTTTTTTCACGGTACGGGAAGATATCGATATCTCCCTAAAGGAAATTCAAAATATGATGGTGTAAGTGATGAAGAAGGAGTTGATATTCTTGGGACAGTTTTAGAAGATGGACTTCGACCTCAAGAAGATTTGTTCTCCGAGGTTTTCACAGGAGAAGATAAATCAACTATTTCACTTACACATCAACGAATGTACGCGCGTGTCTACGCAAGTCTATTTGAGGAAGAAGACAATGGTAAATTAGAATATGAATATGGATCTCAAGCATTTTGGGCAAAATGCTTTTTTTCACGAATAATTTTAGATATGTTCACTGATCCAAAATGGTATATAGCTTGGGTCAAACAGCTAGGATCATTTATAAACAATCATTCAAATTTCAAAAAACGTATTGAAGTCTCAAATAAGGTTTCGAGTCGTATTGATTCATGGCAAAAAAATACCAGAAATGATGACAGATATAACAGGCTTCCAATGAGCTTAATGTGCTATGGGAGATCTCTGATATCCGGAAACCACGGAATGATTATTGGAACCAAACCTGGAGCCGTTAAAGCAGTACCAATCCTATACGGGTATGTTCGAAGATATGAAATAAGAAGCGATGAGCCAATAACACCAGATCAATTTTCATATTTAGAAGTGCCACTTTCAGTAATTGAAGAAACGAGAGATTTAGTTGCTGATGCAGGACTTTCAGATCTAAAAATTCTTCCGATGGAAATCATGGAGAGACACCATCAAAACCTACCAGTAAAAAACCTTACGACTCCGCACTTATATAGAAATAATCCGGATCTTATCACAGCTAAGTAGCCAATTTATTTGACTTCCTCCTGCCCTTCCTTATAATGCCCTCGCATTTATTTTTCGTAAAATTTTTATGGCCAACATTCATCACGACCTCGCAAATCTTCGTAACATTGGAATTTGCGCACATATCGACGCAGGAAAAACAACAACAACAGAACGTGTTCTTTTCTACACAGGAAAGACTCACAAAATTGGTGAGGTTCATGAGGGTGAAGCCACAATGGACTGGATGGAGCAGGAACAGGAAAGAGGTATTACAATTACAGCAGCTTGTACAACTTGCTTCTGGAAAGATTACAAAATTAATATTATCGATACTCCGGGTCACGTAGATTTCACTGTTGAAGTTGAAAGATCAATGCGTGTTCTTGACGGAGCTGTTGCAGTTTTCGACGGTTCACAAGGTGTTGAGCCTCAGTCTGAAACAGTTTGGAGACAAGCTGATAAATACGTTGTGCCTCGAATTGCCTTCGTTAATAAGATGGATAAAATTGGTGCGGATTTTTACATGTCATTAAGTTCTATCTGGGAGAGATTAACAAAAGCAGCAGTAGCAATTCAACTTCCAATCGGAGAAGAAAGCAGCTTCAGCGGAATTATTGATCTAGTAGAAAGAAAGGCTTACATGTTTGAAGGAAAGATGGGAGAAATCGTGAAAGAAATTCCTATGCCGGAAGACATGAAAGATAAAGTTGAAGAATACAGAGCTAAGTTGGTTGAAGCAGTTGCTGAAACAAACGATGACCTAACAGAAAAATTCATCAATGGTGAAGAAATCTCAATTCCAGAAATTAAAAAAGGACTTAGACATGCGACAATTCACAATCTTCTTTATCCAGTACTTTGTGGAACAGCTCTTCAGAACATGGGAGTTCAACTTATGTTGGACGCGGTTTTGGACTACCTACCTTCCCCAAACGATATCGATGCTGTTAAAGGTATCAATCCTGATACAGATCTTGAAGAAACTCGTGAACTTTCAGACGGTGCGCCATTCTCGGCTCTTGCCTTCAAAGTAGCAACTGATCCATTCGTTGGAAAACTTTGCTTCTTCCGTGTTTACTCAGGAAAACTTGCTGCAGGTTCATACGTTTTGAACTCAAGCACAGGAAACAAAGAGCGTGTTGGACGACTTGTTCAGCTACATGCAAACAGCCGTGAAGAAATTAAAGAGGTTGAAGCCGGAGACATCGCTGCGGCAATCGGTCTAAAAAATACTTTCACAGGACACACTTTGTGTGATGAAGATAAACCAATTATTTTGGAATCAATCACATTCCCAGAACCAGTTATCCGAATCGCTATCGAACCAAAGACTAAAGCCGATCAAGAAAAAATGGGTATGGCTCTTCAGAAACTTTCTGAGGAAGATCCAACTTTCCGAGTTAATACAGATGAAGAAACAGGTCAAACAATTATCGCCGGAATGGGTGAATTGCACTTGGACATCATCGTTGATCGTATGAGAAGAGAATTTAAAGTTGAAGCTAATATCGGTGCACCTCAAGTTGCCTACCGAGAAACAATCAAAAAGATGGCGCTTGGTGAAGAGAAATACGCTAAGCAATCAGGAGGTCGTGGTCAGTATGGTCACGTTCTACTTCGAGTTGTCCCTCAGGAACCAGGAAAAGGTTACGAGTTCGACAACCAGATCGTTGGAGGTAAAATTCCTCGAGAATTTATTCCGGCTATCGACAAAGGTATTCAAGAAGCAATGACAAAAGGTATCGTTGCAGGTTACCCAATGGTTGATCTTAAAATTGAAGTTTACGACGGTTCTTACCATGAAGTCGATTCATCTGAGTTGGCATTCAAGATTGCAGGTTCAATGGCTTTCAAAAAAGCTGCTGCACAAGCAACTCCAATTCTTCTTGAGCCAATCATGAAAGTTGAAGTTGTTACTCCTGAAGAATTCTTCGGAGATGTAATGGGAAATATTTCTTCAAAACGTGGTCAGATTATTGAAACCGGTGATAGAGGTATGGCCAAAATCATCAAATCAACAGTTCCACTTTCAGAAATGTTCGGTTATGCAACTGATCTTCGTTCAATGACTCAAGGTCGTGCCAGCTACTCAATGGAATTCGGTCACTACTTCGAAGTTCCAACTAACGTTGCTGAAAAGATCAAGACTGATAGAGGGGCTAAGGCTTAATATTATGGGTAAACGAACTCAAACTCCGGACCTTCCTTTCCATATCACATACGATACGGACGGTATGTATGGCGATGGTGCAGGATATCCTTCCCTTTCAGACGCAGCACGTGCGGGAGCTTATGTTGAGAAAAGTGATGAGAGTGATGAAAACAAACCTCAACTTACACCACCGGATCCCACTTTCTGCGAACGATTAACAAATTGGAGAATAAGGACTTTTGGAGTTTGACTGTAGCTTTTAGAGATAGTAGTATCAGAGCTGGTACTGAAAAGTACTTTTCGGGTTTTCCCGCGACCCTCTCAGGAATGGGAGGGAGAATTTTTTACATATATAATTTTCTAAAACCAATTTTAATTTTTTCAAAATCATCCATATCTAACTCACCAAGTCTGTTCCTTAATCTTCTATAATCAATCGTACGAACTTGGTGTAGGCAAGCACAAACCAATTTATCTTTTTCCATAAAATTGACATACCAACTGCCATTTCTAATTTGTGTAGTTAGAGGTACTACAAAATAGAAGCCATGTGCTAACTTTCTAAATATGACAATGGGCCTGGAAAAATCCAGGCTCTTACCATTAATTTCTGCACCCACATTCTCACCAATACTTGCCCACCATATTTCACCTTCAGAAACATAAGGTGCTTTGTGAATTATTGAATCCAATTTCTCCTTCAAACCAATCCATTCTAAAAATCTTTTAATATTCATATATTTAAATTTATGTAATCCTAATTATAAATGTATAAAGCTGAATTAGTCCTGAATAAAATCTGCATAAATAAATGAATTAATCACAAAAGAATATTTAACCATGCAGAGCGGCAATTTCAGCTTGCATAAGCAAAAACCGTGCGCTAAAATCACGGAGCTTTTAAAAATCATTTAATTCCTATGGCAGAAAAATTCGATAGATCAAAGCCGCACTTAAACGTCGGTACCATCGGTCACGTTGACCACGGTAAAACAACACTTACTGCAGCAATTACAAACGTTGCAGCAGCAAAATGGCCTCAGTTCAACAAAGCTGTTGGTTATGCACAAATTGATAATGCTCCAGAAGAAAGAGAGCGAGGTATTACCATCGCAACTTCTCACCAGGAGTATACAACTGACGCACGTCACTATGCACACGTTGACTGTCCAGGTCACGCGGATTACGTTAAGAACATGATTACAGGTGCCGCTCAAATGGACGGTGCTATTCTCGTTGTTTCTGCAGCAGACGGACCAATGCCTCAGACTCGTGAACATATTCTTTTGGCTAGACAGGTTAACGTTCCACACATTGTTGTATTTATGAACAAGATGGACATGGCTGACCCTGAAATCGCTGAACTTTCAGAAATGGAAGTAAGAGAACTTTTGAACAAATATGGATACCCAGGAGATACAACACCAATCATTAAAGGATCAGCTCTTAAGGCTCTTGAAAATCCAAGTGGACCAGATGCTGAACCAATCATTCAATTGTTGAAGGCTCTTGATGAATACATTCCTCAGCCAAAACGTGAGTTGGACAAAGCATTCCTTATGCCGGTTGAAGATGTGTTCTCAATCAAAGGACGTGGAACTGTTGCAACAGGACGTATTGAACAAGGTGTTGTAAACGTTAACGATGAAGTTGAACTAGTAGGTGTGGTTGATTCAAGAAAAGTAATTGTTACCGGAGTTGAAATGTTCAAGAAAGAACTTGATCGTGGTCAAGCCGGAGATAACGTTGGTATCCTTTTAAGAGGTATCGAACGTGAAGAAATCCAGAGAGGACAAGTTCTCTGTAAACCAGGAACAATCAAACCTCACACTAAATTCGAATCACAAGTTTACGTTCTTTCTAAGGAAGAAGGTGGACGACACACTCCTTTCTTCAAAGGTTACAAACCTCAGTTCTACATCAGAACAACTGACGTAACTGGAGAAATCGAATTACCAGCTGGAGTAGAGATGGTTATGCCGGGTGACGACATCACTATGATCGTTACACTTGGTTGCCCAATCGCTCTAGACGAAGGTACACGTTTCGCTATCCGTGAGGGTGGCCGAACAGTTGGTGCCGGAGTAATTGCTAAGATCATAGCTTAACAGTCACCGAAGGTGAGCATTAGCGCCGAATGGCGCGCACTCTAAGAAAATATTAACCGCCTGCCCTTAATCGGACCGGCGGTTTTTTGTTGGTGGAATTTTTTATTATTGTGATGTAAAGTTAGGAAGAAATAATTACTAAAATGAATAATAAGAACATATTAGTTTCTCCAAATGTTATCTTTGGTAAACCTAGAATAAAAGGTACGCGAATAAGCGTAGAGCAAGTTTTGGGATGTTTAGCTGAGGGCTGGACTAACAAAAAAATTAAATCAGAATTTGATATAACCGATGAGGATATCATAGCATGTATAGATTTTGCTTATCACTCTGTTTCAGGCACTCATTTTTTGAATACAACAGGCAAAGTTTATGCTTAAGTTTATAATAGATCATAATGTGCCCAAATCAGTCGGCATTTTTTTGCAAAAGGCTAAATACCATGTGAAATTTGTACGCGATATAAATCCTGAAATGTCTGACTTGCAAATAATAAATTTTGCAGCTGAAGAAAAACGGATAATTGTTAGTAATGACAAGGATTTTAGATATTTTTCGGTTAAGCACAAGAATGTAGATATGATTTTATTTTCTTATGTAAGTCAACAGTCTGATGTTCGAATACATGGACTAAAGCAAGTCTTACCTGAGTTAAAAGTTCCATTCGGCGCAATAATCTTAAGATAAAATTTCTTGACAAGTCTCTCAACAACAAGTAGAAATACAACACAAAATTGTATGTGAGAGATTTTTCACACATACCGCTAGTCGGCTCCTCCGACGAAAAATCGCACTAAAGTGCGTGGCGCACATTTCGGTAATTTAACCCCAACACCAAATGGCAGGACAGAAAATCAGAATCAAGATCAGAGCCTTCGATCACAAAGTAATCGATGAAGCTGCAAAACTTATTATCGACACTGCTGAAAAAACAGGTGCGATTATAATGGGACCAATTCCCCTACCAACGCACGTTGAGAAAATTACCGTTAACCGATCAACTTTCGTACACAAGAACGCCCGTGAACAGTTCGAATCCCGAACTCACAGACGTCTTATCGATATAACAAATTCAAACTCAAAGACAATCGAAGTGCTTTCAAGTTTGTCACTTCCATCTGGAGTAGACATTGAAATCAAAATGATTATGGAGGAGAAAGCAGAGAAATCTGGAAAATAGTAGAAGTCAGCACATTCGGCCAATTCAGACCCCGTTCATCGGGGTCTTTTTTTTGGTTTTTTTACAGGTTAAAGTTTACCGCCGGCGGTAAATTCTTCTCTGTTAGTTTTGCCAACTCTTGCGAGGGGGCGTATTTAATGTTATAATTTATATAGTTCTAACAATAAATTATGCCAAAAACATCAAAAGAAGATCTAATTGCACTTCTAAGCAATCCAAAACTAGATCTGAGCCAGGAATCAATCGAGAAAATTAGTGGTGTCATTAAAAAAATTAACGAAGGAACTCACGATGAAGCAATTGCAACCACTCAAGTCAATGAAAACCCTGTCGATGAAGACTTAATAAAAAAAGTTACAAAGAAGTTACGCGATGACTTGCACAAAGACTTCACATCTAAAGACATAAAAACAGTACTGGAATCGATGGGAATAGATTCGTCATTTAAGTCTATCGAGATAAGCGGACAAAACAGAAGTATTGCAATTTTAGTCGATAAAAATGGCAAAGCATGGGCAATGCCTCGGTCTGGAGCAAAATACCAAGATCTAGGTAAATACTTTGATTACTTTGGCGCTAAAGATGACATATGTGGTTCACAATTAAATCGACCCGCGTCAGGAAAAATGATAAACGGTCAGTTTATAGTTATCAACAAGGGGAGACTTGGATCTGACCGCGAATGGGACAGAACAGATAAATCTGTAAAACTATAAGCGGATTTTTTTGTCCACTCCAAAACGCTAAATACAAATATCTTTGTTTTAGAGATACTAATTATAGGAAGGAATAATGAGGATCATGATCCGAGTTATTCCGCTCCGTATCGAGAAAACAATGATATTTGTATTTAGCTGAAAAATAGTGTTGACACAAAACTAGACACCGAGTAACATCCTCAGGCAATTCAAATTATAAACGAAATTCGAGGCTCCCATTGGGAATCAAAGACCAAGAATTTCAGACCTTCGGGTCATAATCAATAAAATGTATGCCAGGAATACTTGGTAGAAAAATCGGAATGACACGTCTAATTCAAGACGATGGCCGCGTGATCCCTCTAACAGTAATCGAGTGCACTCCTAACACGATTGTACAAGTAAAGACTACTGAAAAAAATGGATATCCGGCGCTCGTCCTGGGGTTTGATGCGTTAAAGAAACCAACGAAGAACAGAAAGTTTCGTTACCTAAGAGAGTTCGCAATTCCTGAGGCTGAAGCCATAAACTTCAAAATCGGAGATGCTGTAAACGTTGACCTATTCGGAGATGCAGATGAAGTTCAAATCACTTCAATCTCTAAGGGTAAAGGTTTCCAGGGAGTTGTACGACGATGGCACTTCAGAGGAGGCCCTGGTTCACACGGTTCACATGCTCACAGAGAGCCTGGTTCAATCGGTGCACGTGCACGTCCTGGACATGTACATAAAGGAAAGAAGATGGCCGGAAGAATGGGTAACGATAGAAAAACAATCGACACACAAATCGTATATAGAGACGCTGAAAAGAACCTTATCGGACTAAGAGGTCCAGTAGCAGGAGGAAAAGATTCACTAATTATCATCAGAAAAAGTTAATAATAAATAACGCTAACGCGTGATGAAAGCAACACTTTACAATCAGAAAGGCGACAAGAAAGGCGAAGTAAGCCTTGCTAAGAATATATTCGAGATTGAGGTTAAAGAAAACCTTGTGCACGAATACCTTCTATATCAGCAAGCTAACGCTCGTATGACAATCGCTCATACTCTATCAAAGGCTGATGTAAGAGGTGGAGGACGAAAACCTTGGAAGCAAAAAGGTACAGGTAGAGCTCGTCAGGGTTCTATCAGAAACCCACACTGGAAAGGTGGAGGTGTAGCTTTCGGTCCAAAGAAATGGGAAAACTACGAAATGATGATGCCAAAGAAAATGAGAAGAACTGCTTTGTTCTCAATCCTGACAACAAAAGCTAAAGATGGAAAAATTGTTGCAATTGATAAATTCGAACTAGATGCTCCAAAAACTCAGGAATTCGACAATCTAATTAAGAAGATCGAAATCGTAAGAAATGTTCTAGTCGTTATGAACAAATCTGAGGATACATTGAAGAAATCAGCAAGGAACCATGAGAACGCTAAAATCGTTATGAGTGGTTACCTAAATCCTGCAGATCTACTTAAATACGACAACTTGATGTTTACAGAGGCAGCTCTGAAAGATCTTGAAACTACTTATCACAGCACAGAAGGTGCTGCTAAAGCTAAAAAGTAATATGAAAATCGCACAAATTATAATTCGGCCGATACTTACAGAGAAAAGCGTTCGTGGCGAAGCAATGAATAAATATTCATTCTACGTTGCAAAAGATGCTACTAAAATCGATGTAAAAATCGCGTTATCAGAATTATATGGAATCAAGCCAACTAAAGTGAACATTACAAAAGGATACAGCAAATTCAAGATGGGAAAGAATAGATATCCTCTACAGAAAAGACATGAGATGAGAAAAGCTATCGTAACTCTCAAGAAAGGTGAGAAAATAGACCTTAATAAGAAATCAGAATAACATGCCAATCAAAATTCTAAAAAATACTGGCGGAGGAAGAAGACAGATGAGCCAACTCACATACGAAGAGTTGACGACTGATGTACCTGAAAAAAATCTTCTACTAAGAAGAAAAGAGGCTGCAGGTAGAAATAATACCGGTAGAATCACAACTCGTCACCGAGGTTCAGGCAATGCATTTAAAATAAGAATTGTTGATTTCGGAAGTATTGATAAATTGAATATCGAGGCAACTGTTAAGACTGTTGAGTATGACCCAGGAAGAAATGCATTCATTATGTTAGTTTGCTATAAAGATGGCGAGAAGAGATATCAAATCGCTCCAGAAGGAATTAAAGTTGGAGATGTAATTTTGACAGCAAAGAGAGCTAAGGCGAAACTTGGAAACAGAATGCAATTGATCAATATACCAATCGGTTTTGAAATCTATTGTGTTCAGATCAATCCAAGTAAGACAGGCCAAATGGCAAAATCTGCAGGTAACAGTGCAAAACTTGTTTCTTTGGACGGAGAGTTGGCACAGGTCCAACTTCCATCTGGTGAAGTGCGCTTTGTACACAAGTACTGCTACGCATCTATCGGAAGAATTTCAAACGCCGACTACCAGAACGTTTCTATCGGTAAAGCCGGAAGAAACAGATGGAGAAGACAGCGCCCTGAAGTTCGAGGTAAAGTTATGAACCCGGTTGATCACCCACACGGAGGTGGTGAAGGTAAGAACCCGATCGGTATGAAGTATCCAAAAACCCCTTGGGGATTGCACGCTCTTGGTGTAAAAACTAGACGTCGATCTAAATCTTCTGATCGTTTGATCGTAAGGACAAGAAAGGGCCGCGCATTAATTAAAGATAACGCATAAATTTATGACAAGAAGTTCATTCAAAGGTCCGTACATAGATCCTAAGCTGATGAAAAAAGTTCAGATGATGGGTGCTAATAAAAGAATTATCAAAACATGGTCTAGAGACTGTCAGGTTCACCCTGAATTCGTTGGTCACACATTCGCTGTGCACAACGGAAAAGATCATATTCCGGTATTCGTGAGTGAACAAATGGTTGGTCACAGACTAGGAGAATTTGCTCCAACGAGGAAGTTCAAGGGTCACCCAATCAAGAAAGCGGAAAGTGCGGCACCTGCCCCATCAAAATCATAATCAATCACTCGCCAACTGCGAGATAAACTAAAACAATGAAAGCATTCCTAAAAAATATCGGTATCTCTCCAAAGAAAGCAAACCTAGTTGCTGGAATGGTTAGAGGAAAAATGGTTGAAACAGCTCTAACAGAGCTTAAGTTCACTCCAAAGAAAGGTGCTGGAATTCTTTATAAGGTAATTGCTTCTGCTGCTGCAAATGCAACAAACAATTTCAAACAGAATAAATCAAAACTTTACATTAAAGAAATCGTTGTGAATAAAGGTGCAATGTATAAGAGAAGTCAGCCAGTATCTAAAGGTAGATCTCACCCAATCTTGGTTAGAAGAAGTAATATTACTGTAATTGTAGATGTCAGCGCCGGAGGCGGCATTAAAACTAAAAAGACTAAAGTAGTTAAACCTAACCCTAACGCCGAAGGCGAAACCCAAACCAAATAAACTATGGGAACAAAAGTAAATCCAATTGGAATGCGAACCGGAATTATCCGGAACTGGCCATCAAGCTGGTACGCTAATAAAAAGAACTACGCAAAGATGCTTAAAGATGACCTAGCTATCAAAGCTCAGGTTAGAAAATCTTTAGATGACTGCGGTGTATCTATGATTGAACTTCAAAGAAATGCTAACGACACAATCTTGAACGTTCACACTTCTAAACCTGGTGTAATCATTGGTAAACAAGGTGCTGGAGTTGAAGTTCTAAAGGCTGACCTACAGAAAAAATTTGGGAATAAATTTACAATCAACGTTAAAGAAATTAAAAAACCTGATCTAGATGCATTCTTGGTTGGTGATAGTATCGCTAAACAAATTGAAAGACGTGTATCTTACCGACGTGCTGCAAAGATGGCTGTTAAAAAAGCTATGGAATCTGGTGCACTTGGAATCAAGGTAAAGGCAAGCGGACGATTAAACGGAGTTGAGATCGCAAGAACAGAATTCACTGCAGAGGGAAAAATCCCACTACATACTTTCAGAGCCGACATCGACTATGCAAGTGTTCCAGCTCACACTACTTATGGTGCGATTGGAGTGAAGGTTTGGATCAACAGAGGAGAAGTATTTACTAAGAAATAAACATGCTGCTACCTAAGAAAATGAAATACAGGAAATGGCATCGCCTCCGAGGTAACTTCTCGGGTAATGCTTCAAGCGGTACTAGATTAGCTTTCGGAACATTCGGTTTGAAGAGTACAAGTACTAAAGAAGTAACTTCAAGACAAATTGAGTCCGCAAGAAGAGCAATGTCTCACTATATAAAGAGAGGTGGAAAAATCTGGATAAGAATCTTCCCTCACATGCCTATTACAAACAAAGCCGCGGAAGTTCCGATGGGTTCCGGTAAAGGTAGTGTAGAGAGATTCACAACAATCGTGAAGCCGGGTGTAATAATGTTTGAGATGGATGGTATTGAAGAAGTTCAGGCAAGAGAAGCATTGAGACTCGCAGGTACAAAACTTCCCGTAACTACTAAATTCGTAAAACTAGATTAAAATGGCTGCTTACAAAATGTTAAATACAGACGAGATTAAAAAACTTTCCCCAAAGGATCTGAATGCTGAAATAATAAAATCAGAAACAGAGCTTGCTAAGAAAAGAATCAAAGTAAGATTGGGAGAAGATAAACAAAATCACATGGTTGGGGCAATTAAAAAGTATATTGCTAGACTGAAAACCCCAATTACTAACACTAAAAAATAATATATGAGAAGTAAAACAGGAACAGTAGTATCGAAATCAGGAAACAAATCTATTGTAGTTGAATCTCACTACTACAAAGAACATCCTAAGTATAAAAAACGATTCCGAGTTTCAAAGAAATTTCATGCTCACGACGAAGACAATACTTATAAAGTCGGAGATGCAATAACTATCTACGAATGCAGACCATTATCTAAAATGAAGAGATGGACAACTGTAGCTCCTATCGCAACAACTACAACTAAATAACATGATACAACAACAAACAAGATTACAGGTAGCCGACAACAGCGGTGCAAAAGAAGTAATGTGCATCAAAGTTCTAGGTAGTTCTCACAAGAGATATGCTAAGGTTGGCGATCAAATTATCGTCAGCATTAAGAAAGCATCTCCAAAGGGAGCAGTTAAGAGAAGAAGCGTTCAAACAGCTGTGGTTGTACGAACAACAAAACAAATTAAGAGAAAAGATGGAACAGCAATAAGATTCGATGAGAACGCAGTAGTTATCATCGGTAAAGATCTTATGCCTAAAGGAACTCGTGTATTTGGACCTGTATCTAGAGAATTAAAAGATAAAGGATTCCAAAAAATTATATCTCTTGCCCAAGAAGTACTATGAAAATTAAAACTGGAGACAATGTGGTGGTAATAGCCGGAAAATATAGAAATAAAACCGGAAGAATTATCAAAGTTGATATCAAAAACGATAAAGTTGTTATTGAGGGCTTGAATAAAGTTACAAGACACGTTCGAAAATCTAAACAAGGCGCAGGCCGAAAGATTGAATTCGAAGCTCCAATTCACGTTTCAAACGTCATGGTTTTAGATCCAAAAACAAAGAAAGGTACAAGAATTGGATACAAAATCACAGGCGACAAGAAATTAAGAATAGCTAAGAAGAGCGGCACAGAAGTAACAGTTAGCGCTTTACCAACAGTAGTAGCAGAACCTAAAAAAACTAAATCTAAAAAAGCATAATCATGAAAGGACTTAAAGAAAAATTCGTAAATGAAATCGCTCCAAGCTTGCAAAAAGAATTGGGTGTGAAGAATGTTAATGCCGTTCCAAAGGTTACAAAAGTTAGCGTAAACATTGGAATTGGTAAAATGGCTTCTCATGAAGCTGTTAAAGACTTCTCTGCAGTAATTGCAAATCTAGAAGCCATTACAGGTCAAAAGCCGGTAATGAGAAAATCAACAACATCAATTTCTAACTTCAAGTTAAAAATTGGAATGCCAGTTGGTCTACTAGTAACTCTTAGAGGAAAAAGAATGTACGAATTTATAGACAGACTTGTGAATGTTGCACTTCCACGTGTAAGAGATTTCCGAGGTATCAACGGTAGAGCGTTCGACGGACAAGGTAACTACAGTATTGGACTCAAGGATTGTACAATTTTCCCAGAAATTAATCCGGAAAATCTACAAAGACCTCACGGAGTTCAGATCAATATCTGTACTACTGCAAAAAATGCTGATGAAGGATACAAGCTTTTAAAAGCTCTTGGCTTCCCTCTTACAGCAGCGAAGGCTCCAGCTAACCCTAAGAAATAACATGGCTAAAACATCAATGATCGTTAAGCAAAGGAATAAGAAAAAAGCGGTAATGCACCGTTTGGCTCTAGGTTTAAAACCAAAGCCAGGAACAAGCACTAAGGTCTACAACATCTGTAGCATGTGCGGACGCTCACACGGTTACATGAGAAAATACGACATTTGCAGAATTTGCTTCAGAGAACTTGCCCAGAAAGGAGAACTAATGGGAATCACTAAGAGTTCTTGGTAAGATCCCTCCCCCTCAATAAACTTCAACAATTAATAATAATATGACAACAGATCCAATAGCAGACTTGATAACAAGAATCCGAAATGCGGCTCGTGCTCGTAAAAGCATGGTTCATGTTCCGTATTCAAAAATCAAAGAGGCAATCTGCGGAGTACTAAAAAAGTACCAATACATCGAAAGCGTTAGCGTTACAGGTGAAGGAGTTACAAAAGAACTACTAATCGAACTTAAACCTGATAGAAAAGATATTCACTTAAGAAGAGTTAGCAAACCGGGCCAGAGAATTTACGTTCACACCGGCGAAATCCCAAAAGTTCTAGACGGATTAGGAATGGCAATTGTGTCCACTCCAAAAGGCGTTATGAGCGGAAGAGAAGCAAGAAAACAGAATTTGGGCGGAGAATACTTATGCGAAATCTACTAATATAAATTAAATAATTTTATGTCAAGAATTGGAAGACTACCAGTAAAGATCCCTGCAGGAGTAACTGTAACAAGAGAAGAACAAGTTCTCACAGTTAAAGGTCCAAAAGGTGAACTTAAATTGAATATCAACCCTGAAATAACAGTTGAAATCAAAGACAGCGAAGTTCTAGTGACTAAAGATGCAGAAACAGCGATCAAGAAGAGCCTACACGGAATTACAAGAACTTTGATCAGTAACATGATGACAGGTGTAACAGTTGGATTCTTCAAGAAATTGGAGATCAACGGAGTAGGTTACAAAGCTGTGGTTCAACCAACAAAACTTATTTTGAACCTTGGTTTTTCTCACCCGGTTGAATACCCAACTCCAGCAGGAATTGTATTCAAACTAGATGAAGAAAAGAAAAACCTACTAACAGTTTCAGGTGTAGATAAACAACTTGTTGGACAAGTTTGTGCAGAAATCCGAGCTTACAGACCTCCAGAACCTTACAAAGGAAAAGGTATTAAATATCAAGATGAACATATCAGACGAAAAGCTGGTAAGTCAGCGGCTAAAGCTGCGTAATACTCGACGAAGTCGAGCTACACTAAGAAACTAACCCTATTATGAAAAACACTAAAATCACACAACGAAAAAGAAGGCACGCTCGAATTAAAGCTAAAGTTAGCGGCGTAGCAGCTCGTCCACGACTTGTAGTTTTCAGAAGTCTAGCTGCAACATATGCTCAGCTGATTGACGACACTTCAATGAAAACAATTGCATCTGTAAGTGATCTTAAGATGAAGAAAGGAACAAAAGTAGAAAATGCTAAAAAAATTGGTGCGGAACTTGCTGAAAAAGCAAAGGCAGCTGGAATTGAAACTTGTGTATTTGATAGAAACGGTTACAAATATCATGGCCGAGTAAAAGCTCTAGCCGAAGGCGCTCGTGAGGGCGGCCTACAATTTTAATACTCACCGAAGGTGAGCTAACCCCCTAAAAATCTTAACCTTATATGTCTAAACCTGAAAGAAAACAATTCAACGGCAAAAGAGAACCTAAAGAGTTCGAAGAGGAAGTAATCCAAATCGACAGGGTAACTCGTGTAGTTAAAGGTGGACGTCGTTTAAGATTTAGAGCAACAGTGGTTGTTGGAGATAAAAAAGGACGAATCGGATACGGAATTGGTAAATCAGTTGAAGTGCCAAATGCAATTTCAAAAGCTGTTTCAAAAGCTAGAAAGAACATGATCAAGATTCCGATTTACAACGGAACAATTCCTCACACAATTCAAATCAAATTCAAAGCATCGATTGTTCTTTTGAAGCCAGCAAGTGAAGGTACAGGTATTATTGCCGGAGGTGCAGTAAGAAAAGTTGTGGAAATCTGTGGAATCAAAAACATCTTGTCAAAAACAATTGGTTCTTCAAACCGTGTAAACAATACAAAGGCAGCTTACGTTGCACTTTCAAGACTAAGAGAAAGGCCTGAATTAGAGAAGAAAAAAGCTGTAGTTACAGGTGAAGACCGAGCTGCTCCTGAAGTTAAACAAATCAACAAATCAGAAGCTAAAGAAATGGCAAAAGCAGGTCAGACTCATTCAAAACCAGCTGCAAAACCAGCAACAACTCCTAAAAAACCTAAAGCTTAAATATGAAACAGAATACACTTAAAAAAAATCCGGGTAGCGCAAAAGCTAAGAAAAGAATTGGCCGAGGAAGAACTCGAGGTAATTACTCTGGTCGTGGTGGTAAAGGACAGACAGCTCGAACAGGTGGAAAAATCCGAAGAGGTTTCGAAGGAGGACAGACTCCAATCTCAAGAAGAATGCCAAAGTTGAAAGGATTTAAGAACATTAATAAAGTTCATTACTACCCTATCAATCTTGAAAGACTAGAAAAATTCTTTGAAGAAGGAGCTACTGTAGATGCTACAACTCTTAAAGAGAAGGGACTATTTACAAAGAAGACAATGAAACTTAAACTATTAGCGACAGGAAAACTTACTAAAAAACTAACAATCCACGTTGATTCAGCATCAGAGAAAGCAATTGCTGCTGTTGAAAAAGCTGGTGGAAAAGTGATTGTAAGCAAACTTGCTCCAAAGAAAGAGAAAGAAGTAGCTAAAAAATAATTAAATGCTTAAATACTTACAGCAAATCTGGAGTTCTAAAGATTTAAGAAAAAAGATTCTTTTCACTCTTGCAATGATTGTGTTGTACAGAGTTTTAACGCACATCACTATCCCGGGAGTAAATCGAGAAGCTCTAGAATATGTTTTCAATAAGAATTCATTACTTGGAGCTTTTAGCGTTTTAACAGGTGGAGGTGCAGAAAATTTCTCCATCGTTTTGATGGGACTTTCTCCATACATCAACGCTTCAGTAATAATGCAGCTTCTTACAGTAATTGTTCCAAGACTTGAAGAAATTTCCAAAGAAGGTGAAAGCGGAAGAAAAACAATTAACAGATACACTAGATGGTTAACCTTCCCTCTTGCGCTATTGCAATCATTTGGAATGATCACATTAATCAACTCTCAAGCACAAGTGCCAATCATTGAGAATATAGGTGATCCGACAATCGTTCTTCCAATAATGTTAACAATCTCAACAGGTACTGTGGTACTTATGTGGATTGGTGAAATTATTACGGAGCACGGCATTGGAAATGGAACTTCTATATTAATTTTTGCAAGTATCGTTGCTGGTTTACCGGGAATTGTAGGGCCAACTTTGGCACTTGCAAGTTCAGAATCAGAAAGGTTAATTCCTTTAGTAGGAATCATCTTAATAACTATCATACTCTGTCTACTCATAGTTATGTTTACGGAAGGTCAGAGAAGAATTCCAATAACATATGCGGGGCAGCGAGGAAAGGCAAAGGGGCAACAATCTTTCTTGCCAATTCGTGTTAACCAGGCCGGAATGATTCCAATTATCTTCGCCGTTTCTATAGTAACTTTCCCATCAATTATCGGTCAGTTCCTTATATATGCAGACAGCCAGTGGGTGAAAGATATCGGTACATTCATGACAACAGTTTTCAACCCAGGTTCATGGCTTTATGGAGTAACTTTCTTCTTACTTATCATTGGATTCACATACTTCTATGTAAGCATCGTATTTAATGAAACACAGGTTGCAGATAACATTCAAAAACGTGGTGGTTTCGTTCCTGGATTAAGACCTGGAAAAGAAACTGCAGAATACATTGGAAAAGTTTCAAACAGATTAAATCTATTCGGAGGATCAATGGTTGCCTTCATAGCAGTTCTACCTCTAATATTACAATCTGTATTCTCTTCCCTAGACCTTGGAACAATTCAAGTTTTAATAAGCGGTAGCGGACTAATCATCGTAGTAGGTGTTGTCTTAGATCTAGTTAGACAAATAAACTCACAGCTTCTCACTCACCACTACGACAGATTCTATAAAGGCTAATATGGATCTAGTACTCTTCGGCATTCAAGGCTCAGGGAAAGGAACACAAAGTAAAATAATCGCTGAGAAGTTTAATCTACAAATTTTTGAAACCGGCGGCGAACTAAGAAAACTTTCCAGCCTTGATACTGAACTAGCAAAGAAAGTTAAAAGTATAATTGAATCAGGAAAACTAGTTCCAACTGAAGTCGTGATGGAGATTGTTGCGAATTTCTTGCACCAATTACCGGAAGGCGCTTGCGCGCTGTTCGACGGCATTCCACGTTCTGACGATCAACAAGTACAATTCGATGCTCTTATGAAAAAAGAGGGTCGCTCTTTTATGGGGCTAACAATTAACCTCACTGAAGAAGAAGCAATGAAACGATTAACAACTAGAAGAATTTGTACAAAGTGCAAAGAAATTTATCCTGCATTTTATGATAAGCCGGTATGCGAGAAATGCGGTGGAGAACTTATCACTCGTTCAGATGATACTCCTGATGCAATCAAGATTCGCCTTTCAACTTTCACTGAAAAAACTCTGCCTGTAATTAATGATTATAAATCACGCGGTTTAATGTTAGATGTGAATGGAAGAGAATCAATCGGGAATGTAACTAAAGAAATATTTGAAGTACTAAGCCCGCACTTCAAATGTCTTTAAAATCAGAAAAAGAAATCGATTCAATGCGAAGAGGCGGGAAAATTCTCGGCCTAATTTTAGCTGAACTTGAAAAATTAGTACGACCTGGAATTACGACTCTCGATCTTGAACATGCCGCGGAAAAATTATTTGAACAATACAAAGTAAGACCAGGATTCAAAGGTTACCATGGCTACCCTTCTATTCTCTGCACAAGCGTAAATGAAGAAGTTGTACACACAATCCCAAACAAGCGTGTTTTGAACGATGGCGACATTCTTTCAATAGACTGCGGAGTTATTCTCGACAATCTAAATACAGATTCAGCGGTAGCTGTATGTGTTGGTAAATGCAGTCCGGAAACTAAAAAATTCGTAGATACTTGTATCCGCGCAACTTGGGCCGGCATTCGGCAAGTTAAACCAGGCAATAAAATTGGCGATATTGGCCATGCAATAGAAAGAGTTGTGCGTGGAGGTGGATACAGAGTTGTACCCGAATTAACAGGACATGGAATTGGTTACAAGCTGCATGAAGAACCTTACGTTTACAATTACGGAAAACCTCACAATGGACCGGCAATGAAACCAGGCCTAACAATTGCAATCGAACCAATTCTCGTAAACGGTAATCCAAAAATCTACACTGAAAAAGACGGTTGGACACTTTCCACAAAAGACGGTTCTTGGGGAATTCAACATGAACACACCGTTCTTGTTACAGAAAGCGGAGTCGAAGTTCTAACACTCAGACCAGGCGAAGTTTCAGCTTAAGCAACGGTAACTTCTTCGGTAAATTCAACAATCGTACCTGCATACAAACTCTCCCTTGCCCATTTTACTGCGTCACGAATTTCTGGATCTTCAATTGCACAATCTACTCTTGGATCAATTTTTTCAGCAAGTTCTGACCCAAGAAGCATGAGCTGTCCATTTGTATCAAGATTGCTAGGCGCATTTTTCATGGACGCATGATATCAGTAATTTTTTGTCTGTAAAGATAACTCGAAATGTACAGTCAGTCACGAGCTTGATGAAAAGCATATCTTAAAATCTGACAGTAAAACGAAAGAAGACATAGCTATAAATACGGATAAATTCTTGTATGGAATAGGCTAAGTAAATTTTACAGGTTCAACTTTACCGCCAGCGGTAGATTCTTCCCTGTTAATTTTACCAAACCTTGCGGGGGGGGTATTTCATGTTATAATTATCTGATTTAACAAAAACAAATATGTCAGGATTAGAATCAGGTGGCGAAAGAGAGCCAATAGAAAAGCCGTTAACTCCTGAACAAGCAGAAGTTTCGAAAAAGCTTGATGAAATAGAGAAGCTAGAAAGAAATAAAACACGCCTGCTGGAACTAAAAGACCAAATTGCAACTAATACTGGTAATAAAAAAGAAATTTCACTTGAACTTAGAGCCATGTTCGGCTCAAAAATTCATTATAACCTTCCAACTCCGCTTCCACTTACTGTAGAAGGTGATAACATAGTTATTTTTGGTAAAGTTCGTGGTTCTTATGATTCTAATGAATTTATTAAACTAGTAATAAAACCGGATTTCACAATCGAAACCGACGCTACATTTACTCCGGAGCAAATTAAAATTGTTGAAGATGATGGAATTGAGAAAATAAAAAGGCGTCATAGTGATATGCTTTCTAAGATTTCTTCCATAAGAGTTAAGGGCTCAGATCCATATGGTTACACAGAGGGAATATTAAAAGAATTACGTGATCGAACAAAACTGGAAATTTTAGCTGATATTGATTTAGACGCACAAAATGGAAATATAGTTATTTATACTGCATACAATAAGACTATAATAAAACCTGATTTTACTTATGAAATAAAATCTCTAACAGATTACGATCGTGCAGCATTAAAAGTAATAAGTGAACAGAAACGAATCATACGGGAAGCAGAACCATCAAACGGTTTGAGTCGTTTGGGTACCTATTCATCCATAAGTCCCTTCGCTCCTGCACCTACTCCATTAACTGCAAAGCAAATTGAAGAAGAAAAGACTATTAAATTAGAAGCAGATAAAAAAGAGTTACGTTCACTCAGATATGAAATTGATAAGATCAATTTCAACGAACCAGGAAGACCCAATAGCTTATATAATAAATACTCACCTGTAATAAGCAAATTAAAAGAACTGCTACCAGCAATATCCTGCCCTTCCAATGCAATTCTAGAAAACAAAGATGGAAATCTTATCATTCACTATACAAGAAGTTATAAGAGTATGAGGGTGCTTGATGAAAATGGTGGTCTGATGGGTGGCCCTACTTGGACGGAAGAAGAAAAAACATTACGCTACAAAATCACAGTGAAACCTGATTTAACTTGGACCGAAGCAGAAATCAAATAGTCACTGCTCAATCGAATATCTCACAAACTTCTTAATCAATTCCCAGTCGCCGC
Source organism: Candidatus Peribacteria bacterium (assembly GCA_943357175.1). GTDB lineage: Bacteria > Patescibacteriota > Gracilibacteria > UBA1369 > 2-02-FULL-48-14 > CALRGE01. The sequence goes on along the minus strand of CALRGE010000001.1, from coordinate 24,773 downwards.
CACGTGGTGAAAGAGTATCTATCACGAAACCCTCTTCACAAGCACCATCTTCTGAGCAAATTTCTTGAGTACGATTAGTTGTGTAATCGACAGGAACTTGAACCGAATCCAAAACATTTCCGCTACTAATTACGTTGCCACCATTTAGATCAAAACTCTGGAAGCGGAAGTAATATAAAAGCGCTTCGTCGAGTGTAATATTTGACTGAGTTGAAGCCAAAACAGTTTTGATAATTGCCAAAACTTTCGCTCCATCACCTAATTGCAAACCTGCAATTTTTGACTTTACTGCTTCTAATACTAACTGCTGTCGAGCTGCTCGAGAATAATCTGAACTTGTGTGTCTTGAACGCACAACTCGCAAAGCCTGCACACCACTAAAATGATAATCACCAGCCGGATAATAAAGAGTGGAGCAAACACCATTGTCACAAGTTTTGTAGGTTGGATCTACCAAATCTTCATCTAGTGTCATATCAATCCCACCCATCAAATCAATGATGTCGGCAAAAACATACATGTCTACCATTATATATTTTTGAATCTTCATTCCAACTATATCTTCAATTTCCTTCTGAAATTCAAACATTCCATACTTTGCATAAACCCCATTAATTTTCTGATCTTGATAATAAAGATCACGCGGAATGCTGACCAAACTGATCTTACGATTATCGATACTAACGTTCGCAAACATTATCGTGTCCACATTTGTACCGTTTTGACCGAGCAACAAAAGGTTAAAATCCGTCGGATTCTCTGTTAAATCTTCACTTGCTAGCTCAACAGAGAAGTCGGGGCTTTTTTTTTGAGCCTAAGCTCATCGGTTGCGCTGAGTAGAGTTGAGGTTCCGCCGCCAGATTTTTCCACCATCACCTGCCCTGTCGACTTGTCTATAAATATAGTATAAACCTGCAAACCGGAACTAACTTTATAATTCACTCGGCTATCTGTTTCATCAGAAAAACTTATACTGATAGACGATTTTTTCAATGTGGCCTGAAAGCCGGCATCTAAAAGTAGATCATCAATCTGCTTCTTTCGATCAGCCACTTTTTTCTCCAAAGCACTTCTCACATCTAAAGTAGTCAACGCTCCAAGCAAATCAGTCACGCAAGCATCATTCAAAGTTAAACATGCAGAACTTTTACTTATACTTAAAGTCCCCACTAAATCACCTGATGAATTTGTCAGATCATAATAATATGAAGTTTCATTTTCCTTCTCAGCACTAAAAATTATTTTCTTGGAATTTAGAACAGCCTGAACTTCTGCCGATGGTAAAGTTTCACTTATTAATTTCAACTTAGCAACGCGCACAGCTTCAATATTTTTTTCTACTTGGATTAGATCTCCAGCAACAAAACCTTTAAAAGCAGCAATCAAATCTTCAACAGAACCACCTGAATAAATTTCCTCAGCACCAAATGAAGTCGCCTCAATTTCACCTTCAGTAGACAAAACAACTTTAGCAACTTCACTACCGGAGCTATTCATAAACTTGAAAATCGACCCATCATTCACAACGCTCAATCCACCACCAAGATCAGTCAAAACCCAAGATTTAATTGCTTCCATTGCATCACTAAACATTTTCGCATCTTGATCAGACTTTTGAAGAGCAGTAATAAAGTCGAAAAAATTAGCTGTAATATCATCACTCGCTACTACCTCATCTTCTTCTTTATCAAAAACATAATCCTTAGTTGGTAAAAGTAAAAACTTTCGAATCTGATTCATATCAGCTCCAAACTCCTTCACATAAGATCTCGTTTTTGAAAGCTCCTCAATAACCTGATTTTTATCACCACCCAAGGAATCAAAAAGTGCCAGAGTATTTTTGAACTTGTAACCCTGCCACACCTGCATGCCAATCAACAAAAATAAAAGAAGATAGACAAGGTTTGTCTTAAAAAACTTTCCTATTTTGCTAATCTTTTTCATTGGCGCACTTTAAGCCGCCACAATATATAGCAAATTACTTATCTTTCAAAGACTCATCTACACCAATTGAAGTTGCTTTCAATGCAGAAAATACTTCAAGTTCAGCTTTAACATTTTCATATGCAGCACTGAACCAGCTAACAAAAGTAGTGGCATCACCTTCAACATAACCATCAAGAAAAATTGTGGATGCACCCATTCCTTCAATTCTCATGATAATTCTATCATCAATAAATTTCAAAGTTCCTGATTTACCTTCATAAGAGAGACTAATAATCCCACTCGCATCATTTGATAACCTATTATGAATATCAATTAGAGTATTTGAATATTCAAGCACTTCCTCCACACTTAATGTTGGTATAACTGATGCTGCTTCATCAGCAAGCACGAGCCATTGCGTCAAAGATTCAAAAGCCCCCATAACACTTCCATCAGGAAAAATTTTTGCTCTACCGTGGCCGTCAACACTAATCTCATAAATACCATTTTCCAAAGTCAGTACTCCAATTTTTTCCTGAAAAAACACTGTACCCATATTAGGATCAGCAGGATTTAGCATACTTCGTCTTTCAAGTATTCCACTCAAAATTCTTTGATATCTTTTCAAATCATCTTCTCCTAATACTTCTGGTAACTGGCTCTCAACAGGTGTATTTGACATGTAATTATATTAAATTACAACTCTTATACTATAAAACTCGTCATTTGTCAAAACGATTACCTGAAAAGTAGACAAAAATGCTCTTGCAATTGTCTAGACCGCTGTGTAGAATCCATCTGCTTTTACCTCAAATTAATGGCGAAGCAAGTCATCCAGGTAAACGGAATTGTGGTGGAATGCCTTCCAAATACAACCTTCCGTGTAAGATTGGACGACCCGGCATATCCGACCAACCACGTAGTGCTTTGTCACCTCTCGGGCAAGATGAGAATCAATTTCATCCGAATTATCCCAGGAGATGCGGTTACGGTCGAGTTAACACCCTACGACTTAAACAAGGGGCGAATAGTTTTCCGTCATAAAAAGGGCGGACCTATACCGGAAGATAACGTAGAGATTGCCACTGAGGAAACTAAATAATAATACTATGAAAGTACGAGCATCAACAAAAAAGATTTGCAGCAGTTGCAAAGTTATACGAAGAAAAGGCGTGGTAAGAGTTATCTGTCCTAAATCACCTAAGCATAAACAAAGACAAGGATAATCCTTGGCATTAAATCAATCACTATGGCAAGACTCTGTGGAGTACAATTACCGGATAACAAAAGAGTAGAAATCGGACTCACATATATATTTGGAGTCGGACGACCTCTCTCTAAGTCAATCCTTAACGAGTTGAATATCAACTTGAATACTAAGGTTAAAGAACTTACAGAAGGTGACCTAGCAAAATTACGTGATGCACTAACTAAAGTGATGAGTGAAGGTGAGCTAAGAAGAAAAATCCAACTAGATATAAAGAGACTTCAAGACATCGGTTCCTACAAAGGATTCCGACACAAGAGAAGATTACCGGTACGTGGTCAGAGAACAAAGACTAACGCAAGAACTAAGAGAGGTAAAAAAGTAACAGTAGGTAGCGGTAGAAAGAAAGAAGAAAAATAATCTAACACAGCCCTCGGGCGACACATAATATGACAGAGGAAGTTAAAAACAAGAAGGGAGCGGCAGCAGTCGCAAATCCGGAAGCAACTGGCGCTACTGCAGTATCTGCAGCAGACGTTATGGCTGAGGGTGCTGTTAAGAAAGTGAAAAAGAGCAAGAAAAAAACCGTAACTCACGGAAAAGTTTATGTGAATGCAGGTTTCAACAACACTCTGATTACAGTTACAGATCCAGACGGAAATGCAATCGCTTGGTCAAGTTCAGGTGCTTGCGGGTTCAAAGGAACAAAGAAATCGACTCCTTACGCTGCCCAAATGGCTGCTGAAAATGCTGCTGAAAAAGCTAAAGCATTTGGATTCGAAAAAGCAGATGTATTTGTAAAAGGTGTAGGAAGTGGAAGAGAACAGGCTTTGAGAGGGTTGATCGCTCAGGGAATCGAAATTTTAAGAATTGCGGATTTAACTCCGGTTCCTCACAATGGCTGTAAAAAGCCAAGACCACGAAGAGTATAATTTTAATTTAATATGTCTAGATATACAGGACCAAAAGCCAGGCTAGTAAGAAGATTCGGAGTAAATATATTTAATACTCCTAAGCTCGACAAAATCCTTGAACGAAGACCTCACGGTCCGGGTATGCATGGAAATAACCGAGCCGGAAAAGCTTCTGAATATAAGAAGCAGCTTCTTGAGAAACAGAAGATGCGTTTCATGTTCGGAATTACAGAAAAACAATTAAGAAATTATTACTTGAAGGCGGCATCAGGAAGTGAAGCAACAGACGTTGCATTGATGAAAAGCGTTGAAAGAAGATTGGACAACGTTGTTTACAGGGCTGGATTTGCAAAAACTCGAGCTCAAGCAAGACAAATGGTTGGTCACGGAATGTTCAACTTGAATGGAAGAAGAGTTTCTATCGCATCAATTCAAGTAAGAGAAGGTGATGTTCTAGAGGTTAGAGAAAAGTCAAAATCAAGCCCGCTATTCAATGAAGTCAAAGAAGAAAAAGATTTTGAATCAGCAAGATGGATAGAGTCTGAACAAAAAGCATTAAAGGCTGTTGTAAAAGCTCTTCCAACTGATGAAGACATTGATAAATTGATTGCAGCTTACCTTATCGTAGAATTCTATTCTAAATAATTCATAATAACGCCCTCTTCATATGCATATCATACAAGAAGAAATCGGGCTCCCAAAGATTGCAGAATCTAAAATGGGAGATTTTCACTCGACCTTCATGGTCAGCCCGCTTCCGGCAGGTTACGGTACTACTTTAGGTAATGGTTTAAGAAGAGTTCTTCTTTCTTCCCTACCAGGAGCAGCCGTTACAGGAATTAAAGTTAAAGGTGTTACTCATGAGTACACAGTTGTTAAAGGAGCAAAAGACAGTATTTTGGATATCATGCTTAACCTTAAGCAGTTGGCTGTTAGCAAAGAGACAAAAGAAACTTCTATCGTGCACTTGAAAGTAAAGAAAGGTGGAGTTGTGACTGCTGCAGACATCGAAGTTCCAAGTGATATTACAATTCACAATCCAGATTTATACATTACAACTCTAGAAGAGAAGAATGCAGGTCTAGATATGGAAATCAGAATCGAGAAAGGAATCGGTTACAGACCAGCTCAAATCGGTCAAAAAACTGACAATGATGCAGAAATGATCGAAATCGATGCAGTATTTACTCCAGTTCAGAAGATTCACTATAGCGTTGAAGCGGTTCGTGTTGGTCAAAGAACAGATTTAGATAAAATGACTCTTGAAGTTAAGACAAATGGTTCAATTCTTCCAAAAGATGCTATGCGTTTTGCGGCGAATGTACTTGAATCTTACTTCAATATCTTCAATAGAGATCAAAAAGCTGTTGAACCTGAATTTATGAGCGATTTCGAAAAGATTGCTGCAAAAGCTCAGGAGGAAGAAAGTTCAAAACCAAGACAAGAGTCTTACACTCCTATCGAAATCCTTGGTCTTTCACCTCGAACATTGAATTCTCTAATCAACGGAGACATTGGATCTATCGAACAACTTACAAAATGCACACATTCAAAACTTTCAAACTTGAGAGGATTTGGAAAGAAGGCATTAACAGAAGTTGAAGATGCTCTAGAAAAAAGAGGTCTAACACTTACTAAGGACGAATAATTGACATCCGGCGTCTTAGACGCTATAACTACTGCCCCGAACAGGGCACTCACTAAAAAACCATGAGACACAATAAAAAAAGCTTGAAGATGAATATGCAGAAGGACCATGCAGCTGCGCTGCTTAGGAACCTTGCTACATCAATCATCCTATACGAAAAAGTTACAACTACAGCTAGCCGAGCTAAAAGAGTTCAGCCAATCGTTGAAAACTTGATTACTGCTGCGAAGACAAAAGATATTATGAATGCAATCAGACAAATCAATGAAACAGTATTCGACAAAAATGCAGGAAAGAAACTTATGGAAGTTCTAAAAGAAAGATATAAGGAAAGAGATGGAGGTTACACAAGAATTATTAAAACCGGCTTCAGAAGTGGTGATGCCGCTCCAACCGTATCAATTCAACTAGTATGACAACTTATCACCCAACATTACAGGACGTAGATAAAAAGCGAGAATGGCTTGTGATAGATGCTGAAGGCATCGTTCTAGGTCAGCTTGCAACAAAAGTTGCATCAATCTTACGAGGAAAAGACAAAGTTATTTGGCTTCCTTCAACAGATTGTGGAGATTACGTTGTTGTAATCAATGCTGAAAAAGTGGTTCTAACAGGTAATAAAGATGAAATAAAAGTTTACATCCACCACACAGGTTTCCCTGGAGGTATTAAAGAGAAAACAGCTGGGAAAATGCGTCTTGAACACCCAGAAAGAATTATTGAAAGCGCAGTTCATGGAATGATTCCAAGAAACAGACTTAGAAAACACATGCTTGAAAGACTTAAAGTTTATGCCGGCGCAAAACACCCTCATGAACAACAGAAATTAAAAACTATCACTCTTAAATAATGACAGAAGAAATCAAATTTAAAGGCACTTACTTCTACGCAAACGGAAAGCGAAAAACTGCCGTTGCGCGTGTTAGATTATACAAAGGAACAGGTAGAGTTATTGTTAACAAGAAAGATCCAAAAGAATACTTTGGAACTGCAGACATGATTGATGTATTCATGGCTCCTCTAGTTGCAACAAACAATCAGAAGAACTGGGATATTTGCGCTGAAATTATTGGTGGTGGAATGCAAGCTCACGCTGAAGCACTTCGTCACGGTATTTCAAAGGCTTTGGTTATCGCTGAAGCAGGAAACAGACAAACATTGAAACCAATCGGCTTCCTAACTCGAGACAGCCGTATCAAAGAAAGAAAGAAGTACGGTCTACGAAGAGCTAGACGTGCTCCACAGTTCAGTAAGCGTTAATCAGCCCGCAGAAGGCGTGCTAGGCGCTGAAAAAACCCAAGCTTATTTTGTTAAAAGTGAAGCAATTGTTTTTTCCAAGCTTTTTTTGACCAGAAATAACTCATCATTTTGAGCATTATCAATCTCTGACAAACGAGCTTTCAAAAGTGGCAGTACTTCTCGAGTTTCAAGAGAATCAAACCCATCGACTATCAGACTTTGTGCTACAGGATCAGACTCAGTATTTAACATGAGTGCTAAGACTAGCGGATCAATAGACAGTTTTCCCTTTCCTATCAATCTATAAAAAGATCTGCGAACTCTTAAAACCTGTGAGTCCTTTAGAACAAGTAAAGCATGTTGTAAGTCATCTGGAATTGGAATTTCAATTGCATGCAAATAATTAAGTAGATTCCAAGCATCATCATCTCTTAATTCCGATACTAATTCAGCAGACTTGCTCAAAATAATATCCGGCGTGGTTTCTGGCTCAATGAATCCGGCACACATAGCTCGTAGCTCTTCCAAAGTATGTTCATGCAATATTTCCGTAGATGGAATATTCATAATATTTTTTAAGCAGCTAAGCTAAAGCCTATTTTTCCAGCAATATCTTGAAATTCCCACTTTAAAACTGAGGCTAGAATGGGATTTTTTTCGGAATCTACTAATTTCTCCAAAACCCGCTTTAGATTAACTGTGTCCCCTGCCTTAACTCCAGTCAAAGAATAAATGTCAGCTCCTAATAATTTCTCTTTTAATGCTTGTTGCATCAACACAGGACTGTGTAAATCACGGAAACCTGATATGAACTGTCCAAGCGGTGTAGCTTGCTCAGTCAAACTGACAAAAGATAATTGAGAAAAATTATCCAAAAAATCATCGAGCGAAATCTCAAATGGACGAGAGGTATCATGTGGATCTCCTAATTGTACCACTTTTTTAGTTTTATCATATTTAAGTATTGTATAGGCGTGAGGTCCCACCAATTCTCTTCCATTTACCTTAATTCTAACACCATTACCAAAGTTTTTCGTATTTGCCGTCATAATATAGTGATTGGCGTTTTCAGCCATCAACTGCAAAAACCCTCCCGCTTTATTAGCCATTGTTACTCCCTGCTGTCTGAGAGTTGCATTACCCTGCCATTTAGAGGTAGCGATTTTCGACTCAACATACTCACTACCTAACATATCATACATAGCACGATGCCCAAATCCTCCGTCATCTGCAGCCAAACCAAATGGGATGATTGTATGCCCACGTACCTTTGAACGGTTCATGCTTCTATCTGAGGCAGAAGCTAGCTCAAGAATTAGATCCCCCAAAGGTGCTTTTGTACCAGAGTGTTCTTTTTGCCATGACTCAATGCTTCTTATTTGCACACCGTTAACAATTTCATCTTTTCCGAATTGCTTAATTTTGTATGGTCCAGGGAACTCTGACCCAGGGACAGTAACTTCCCACAAACCTGGCGATACTTCTTTAATATTCTTAAGTATCATTTCAAAAAACAGATCAGGTGAAGTCTTACGAATTGCATTAATTGATGCCAATAAATAACAGTTACCTCGTTGCCCTTGCATAATTTCAAGGCTTTGACCCTGTGGATACAATTTATTAAAAAGTGCAGTTTCTGTTTTTATTTTCACTTCCAGAATAAGCAAATCTGTCTTTTCAAGTTGAAAGTGCCTTTCCAATGAATTTAGACTTACATCACGCTCAGACTTTGGGATTTTATCAATTTCTTCTAAAGCTTTAAAAACTAGAAGTCGCCTCTTACCCAAAGCGACCAAATCTGCACCAATACCTACTTTCAATGGAATACTATTTGTCTCGAATGCCAGAGCCAGAACTAACTTTTTAGTGGATTCTATTCTACCACTAGGTCCCGTACTCATACGCATCTTATCCAGATACATTTCACCAAACAAACTGGAACTACCATCTTTCATTTTAACTTCATACTGTCCATCCGAATTCCGCCTAACAATTGTTGCCTCTCCATTTTCAGTATTTACTTTCATCCCCTCGGAATACTTACGATTGTGTGAATTAAGCTCAGATTGAGTCAAAGTTTTAAGACCCGTTCTCCCATCTCCCATCTGAACTCTAATTTCATAAATAGGTTCACGTCCATCATGTGAAATTCTAATTATCTTACCGACTGATGAAGAACCGTCACTTCTTAGAACAATAACATATTCATCGACACTATATGGTGCAGATCTACCCCTCTCAGAATAAAATGCTGCAACTCTTCCCTCCTCACCCGTAATCCCATTCTCCATCAATACACGCCTTTCATCTTTCGTGAAACCGGCCTCCTCAAGAATTCTGGCTTTTTCCAGTAATTCGGCTTTGGTAAATTTCCCCTCACCTCCGGCACCAACTTCATGTGCCTTAAGTATCGCCTCTTTTTGAGCGGGACTTAATTCTTTCCTCAATAATTCTTCGGCTTTTCTCAAGCGTGGCTTAGGTAATAGTGAGGCATTCTTTTCCACTCCATCAGCAGATAGTTCTTCATCGATTGCACCAGGCACTTCATTTTTTACCTCATCTGCAAGCTTTAAGACTTTATCTAATGCTTTTTTATATTTTTCTTTACCTTCCTGATAACGGCGGAAAAGTGGGACAGCACCCTCATTATCTCTTAAAGCATCACTGAGCTTTCCTTCTTTCAACATCTTTTCAAAGTCACTCCGCTTCACACCATTTTCCTTGCAGAATTTTGACATGTCAGTTTGAAGAATAACGGCTTCTTCATTCAATGCTTTTATTGATCCTAAACTTGCATCATCTGCAAATTCAGCACCTTTAATAAATCTACCCATGGCCGGTCCTCCAAATTCCATTCCAAATCCAACTCCGAAAAACATTGCATTATTTTGTAAATTTTCCTCAAAAGTTCCGCCGGTAAAAACCGTGTCCAAAGTTGCTCCAATAGTAACATCTGCCGCACCTTCCAAACTTGCACCAACAAGTCGATTTCCTAAGCCCATTCCTTCATCAAGCGAAGAAATTACTCTCATCCCTCCTCTTTGACTGGCTAACTTCATGATTTCTCTTCCTTGTGGAGAAAGGAATACCTTGCCGTATCCGCCTTGAATTGCTCCAGCGCTCTTCATTTGAAGCACTGCTCGTCCTGCAGCCAAATATCTTGCGGATCCCATTGTTGCGGTATTTATAATCATATCCGCACCATATGCATCTACAAAACCTTGTGCGCCATCTTCAAAACCCGTCTGATTTATTACGGCATTACTTGCAGTCATCGCTAATCCAGCCGCAGCGGCTCCAACTATTAAACTACATGGAGCAGTAAGCACTGCTGCAGCTACACCCACTGCAATTGAAGCGCAAATTTTTGCTCCGGCTTCAGCATAGTCCCAACTCTGATCGCTTAAATCAAACCATCCATTTCCTTCAATATCATTTAGCAAATTAATTCCTTCAATTTGATATGGATCCAAGTTCACACCAAGTTCTTTTGAAAGGATAGCAGGATCTGTTCCCTCACCTTGTTTTATATGATCAATAAATGCTCCATGTGCTTCAATCATTACAGGCGCAACTTTATTTTGTATATATCCTTCTAACACTTCTTGAGAAGGCATTTCCTTCCCATCTATTAAAAATTTGACCGGTACAATTACCGACCATTGACGCATAAGATCTTCCTGAGAATTTACCGGCCCTTCTAAAACCTGAATTGCAGATTCTATAACAGGATTTTGTCTTTTCAAGTAAGTTAATGTCTCTCCCTTTCGTTCCTCATACGCATCCTGAAATTTTTCCATTCCGGGTAAGACATTTACTTTTTTATTCAATATTTCTATATAAATTTTACTAGTATTTGAAGCCTCAAGAGCCAACTCTCCCGCCCATTTTGAATCACATAATGCCGAGTCAATTGCACCACTTCTACCACTGAAAGTTTTGGCCAATGTAATGCAAGACTTCGAATAACTTGCATAGTCGCCGCCATTTTTTTCATTCTCCAATTTCTGTTTTAAATTGTCTTTCAACACCTCAAATAACTTTTGATAATCAGTGCTAATCGCAGAACTTTGAAAATCATTCGAGTCAATTTTTGCTAACATCTCAGTTGACCAAGTAATTGACTCCTCAAGACTCATGCGCGGCATTAACTGATTCGCAGTCTCGATTGCCGAATTCACTCTTCTTGCATCTGTACTCTCGTATTTTTCATCAACTGAAGCACATAGTTCAACAAAACGTTTCGCACTTTCTACATATTTTGATTCTGCTGTTTTATAATCATTATTTTGTTTTTCTTTATCATTTGCACCATCCAATTTCTGTGAGAATGCGGAAAGATTCGATTGGCAACAAATTCGAATATCTTCAAGCGCGCGATGTTCATTTTCATCACTATCACCAAATGGATTATTCACATCTTGCGTTGCCAAAATCGCCTTCTCAAAGGCCGGGATATAACCATGAATTTTTGGATCAACCTGAAAGTTTTCTTCAAAATCTTCTTCGAAACTTAGTTCCGCTGATTCTCCAGCTTTTTGACTATAATCATCTCCGCTTGTTTTTACTTCCATGATAAATGATGGTCGGATTGTTTCAGCAACAATCTCCTCATCTTTAATTTCTTGAGCAGATACATCACTAGTTTTTCCCAATTCTTCTTTCGCTGACAATTCATCCGCAATTTTTAGTAATTGCTTATATCCACCTGCATATTTACGAATTGCCTCAATACTTGGTATCGCTTTACTTCTGGCATCTTCCAAATTCAAATATTCTCCAATATCTAAAAACTCTGCACCTTTGTCTATTTTTTGTGGAAGGAAATTACCGTTTTCATCAATTTCTGGAAAACTACCCTCCATCCTTTGCATTTGTAGTTCATCAACAATCGCGAAATGAGTTTTTGGATCAATCTTCCACGATACACCAAGCTTTTCCTCAACAATTTTTGACAAATCATCACCATTTTTTACCTCATATTTATTCTCTCTCCACTTTTCATATGCTTTTATTGCTTTCTCATAATTTTTCAAAGCTGATTCAAGTTCACCCTGCAAACTTTCAATTATTTCCGGAGAAATCGCTTTTTTTAAAAAATTTAATACCTTTCCATTCAATGCATCCTTCATAACCGGATCTTGTACACTTGCATTCAAAGTAGCCTGGAAAGCATCAACTTTTTTGAGATAGGTTTCAGATGCTTTAAGCTTCTCACCCGGTTCATCAATGACAGTAGTATCTTCTTTAATACTTTTATTAATTCTATCCTGTTCAGAGTCAATATTTTTCTGAAATTCACTCATTGTAAATTTAATTGTTTTATTAAATCTTCCTCGGCAGTTAAAGCTGATTTTGTCTCTTCATCACCTGATATTTCTTTCCTCAGTTTTGTTTCAAACTCCTTCCAAGCTTTCATGAATTCCTTAGCCGGTTTTAATTTAAAGCTATTCACTAGCGATAATTTCAGCTTTTCTTCAGTTTTAGATAAAATATTTTCTATACCCTTTTTTCCAACAGGATCAGATGACTCCCACTTCTTCAAAATCTCTTTTTTTACCTGAGAAGTCAAAAGTGGATTCCTATTCAATAAACTTTTTAAATTTGCTAAGTTTGCCATATGTGAAATTAATCATAACATTATAACAGAAAAACACACTTTTATAAAGTATATTTACGAGAGCAAAAGTACTGCTGAATAGTTTCACGAATTTCAAGTACACCGAAGGGGAAAAAGAAGAGGTGCCCGGAAACGGGTCCTTTTGAATTTCTTGCTTAGGATCAATTAAAGATGTTAATCTTTCATTAAATAATTAACTGCACGAACTTATGAAAAAAATGGAATATATTATTTAACCATTTTTATTTGCGGAGCTGCAGTCATGACTGCAGAAATGAGTGCATCACGTTTAATTGCTCCTTATTTTGGGAATTCACTTTATACCTGGACAAACATTGTAGGATTAGTAATGACAGCCTTGGCGATAGGAGCATTTTTCGGTGGAAAACTTGCTGATAGAAATGCCAGTAAAAATATATATTTTTCCATAGTTTTTTTTACCGGAATCTGGATTATTTTAATTCCTTTTGTTTCAGAAATTATTTTCAAAGCAATAATAAAAATGGTGCCGGGTTCTTTCTCAACTAACGGTTCATTTTTAGCAATTTTAATTTTATTGGTGGTGCCAATGAGTCTTTTAGGAATGATTGTACCATTTACTATGAAGTTGATTACAAAAGATATAAAAAATATAGGAACAGTTTTAGGAAGAGTATCGGCTATTTCGACAGTTGGAAGTATCATCGGAACATTTCTACCTGCATTTCTTTTAATTCCTTATTTGGGAACAACCAAAACATTTTTATTGGTTGGCATAATTTTAGTCCTAACCGCTGGTATTGGACTATCAAGCTGGCTAGTGCGTTCACTAGGAATACTTACATTCGCTCTATTTGCCTTCGTGCCATCAGTATTCAGTGCGGATGGCATAGTTTATGAGCAGGATTCTCCATATCATTATATTTTTATAAAAGATGCAGGAAATGGAATAAATTATCTGATGCTAGACAATCCATTTGGCGTACATTCTAAATATAATCCGGAGAAAATAGTATTACATGACTACATCTCATATATGGGAGTACTGCCCTCTTTGAGGGAAGATGCTAAACAAATTTTAATTTTAGGTAATGCTTCAGGCTCATTAAGTAGAATTATTAATACTTACTATCCTCAAATTGAAGTCACTGGTGTAGAAATTGATCCGGCAATCACGGAAATTTCAAAAAAATACATGGGGCTAACAAATTCTGAAACTAAAATCGTTCATGCAGATGCAAGAGCCTTTTTACTAAACAACGAAGATAAATATGATCTTATATTGATTGATACATATAATTCTTTAGACATTCCGATTCATCTAACAAGTGTAGAATTTTTTGAGCTTGTAAAAAGTCATCTGACTGAAGATGGTCTCATCGGAATGAATGTTCTTACATTCAATCAAGAATTATTACTAGGATTGGCTAATACTTTATCAAGAGTATTTACAGAAATATCATATCTACCAATTTTTTCGAGCGGTAATACCATTTTATTAGGAAGTAATTCTGAAAATTTTGCATTTTCTTATGTACCTGAAGAACTGGATTATGAAGGAAAAATATTTAGTATTATGAGGAAAATTTTCATATATGACAAAAAAATACCTATTTTTACTGATGATAAATCTCAAGCCGAAGTACTTTCTGCAAAAAATTCTGTAAAAGTTTTTTAAAAAATTGAAGCTGAAGAAAAAGAATTGGACTTAAAAACTGCGTAAAAACGGGTAGAATGTAGCCATGCGCTTCGACATCATCACATTATTCCCAAATCTTATCCTTCCCTATTTTGAAGATTCAATTCTTCAACGCGCGATAAAATCCGGCGCTATTGGAATTCAAGTTCATAACATTCGAGATTATTCCAAAGATAAACATAAGAAAGTTGACGATACACCTTACGGAGGTGGTGCAGGAATGCTTATGACCTGTCAGCCACTTTTCGACTGTATAAAAGCTGTCAAAATGCTGAATTCCGGGCCTGTCATCTTCATGAGCCCGGCAGGAAAGAGATTCAAACAGCAGAAAGCTGAAAAATTAGCGAAATCGGAGGGATTAATTTTACTTTGCGGCCGATACGAAGGAATTGACCAGCGAGTTATTGATGAACTTGTTGATGAAGAAATTTCTCTTGGTGATTTTGTACTAACTGGCGGCGAAATTGCGGCTTGTGCTGTGGTAGATGCAGTTTCCAGGTTAATTCCCGGAGTTTTAGGCGACAATGAGAGTAGTGAAGAAGAATCTTTTGGCAGCGCCCTTGGGCGCAAAAAAGAATATCCACATTATACAAAACCAGCAGAATTCGAAGGTTTAAAAGTACCGGAAATCTTACTTTCGGGTGATCATGCAAAGATAAAAAAATGGCGATTTAATAACTTAAGATAATGAATCACAAAGGATTAAGTTCTAAAGAGGCAAAACTCAGGCTCGTAAAATACGGGCCGAATGAAATTAAAGAAGGAAAAAAAGTCACATGGTACGAAATATTTTTGAGGCAATTCATAAATATTATGGTACTGATTTTAATTATTGCAGGTGGAATTAGCTTATTTGCCAAAGAATATGTAGATGCTGCTTTAATTTTGGGAATAGTAATTCTCAACGCGATAATTGGATTTTTCCAAGAATTTAAAGCTGAAAAAACCATTGAGGCAATGAAAAAAATGACGGCAGCATCAGCTCTTGTAATGCGCGACGGTAAATTAGTTAAAATAAATGCAAAAGAATTAGTGCCAGGAGATATTATTATTATTGAAGAAGGCTCAAATATTCCTGCTGATGCAAAACTCATTGAAAGTAAAGAATTCTATTCAATGGAAGCAAGTTTAACAGGTGAAAGTACTCCAGTAGGAAAGAATTGTGAAAAAGAGAATATGATTTTTCTTGGAACAAGAACTGTTAAAGGACACGGCGTTGCGATTGTTACTGCCACCGGAATGGATACTGAGTTTGGAAAAATTGCAGGACTGATTGAAAATCAAACAAATGGGCCAACTCCACTTCAAACAAAACTAAATAATCTAAGTAAGATTCTCGCAATTTTAGTAATTATACTTTGTGCTTTTAACTTTGGCTTTGGAATTTTGATGAAAAAAGATCTTATGGAAATGCTGCTTTTAAATATAAGCCTTGCGGTTGGTGTAATTCCTGAGGGGCTTCCAGCAGTTGTGACTCTAACACTAGCAATTGGTGTTCAAAGATTATCTAAACAAAAAGCCTTAGTACGAAAACTTCCGGCTGCTGAAACACTTGGAAGTGTAAGTGTAATTTGCACGGATAAAACCGGAACACTTACACAAAATTCAATGACAGTGACTAAAATTTATACAAATGAAACTGAATTTTTACTTGAAGACGGAATTGTAAAAAATATGCCGAGCGAGCTTACTTACCTTCTAACAAGTGGAATTCTTTGTAATAATTCTGGATTAATTAACGGCGACCCAACAGAATCTTGTCTACTAACAATTGCTGAAAAATGGGGAGTAAAATTTGAAGAAACTCGCAAAAAATTCCCGAGACTTGATGAAATGGTTTTCGATTCAGAACGAAAAAGGATGTCTACAAAAAATAAAATAGGAAATGAATTTTTCTTAATAACAAAAGGTGCCCCAGATTCAATTCTAGATATTTGTGACAAAATTTCTATCAATGGAAAAGAAATAAAACTTGATTCAGCTGGAAGAAAAAAAATACTGAAAATAAATGAAAAATACGCAGATTCCGCCTTACGCGTTTTGGGATTTGCCTACAAAAGATTGAAAGAAAAGGAAAACGGTACCGAATCAGAAATGGTTTTTTTGGGTTTAATGGGAATGATCGATCCTCCACGACCTGAAGTAAAAGATGCAGTTATGAAATGTAAAAGTGCTGGGATAGACGTTGTTATGATTACTGGAGATCACGCAAATACAGCAATCGCGATTGGGAAAGAAATAGGAATTTTTCAAAAGGGTGATGAGTTTTTAACAGGTGCACAATTAGATAAAATGACTAGTGCAGCGTTAGCCAAAATCATTCATAAAATTAAAATTTTCGCGCGAGTTAATCCTTCTCATAAAGTTAAAATTCTAGAGGCCTTACAAAAAACAGGAAAAATTGTTTCTATGACCGGCGATGGAGTTAATGATGCTCCTGCCCTTCAACAAGCTAACATTGGTGTGGCTATGGGAATTACGGGCACTGATGTTGCAAAAGAAGCCAGTGATATAATTTTAATTGATGATAATTTTGCGACAATTGTTGCGAGCGTTGAAACAGGAAGAGTTATTTATGAAAATATAAAAAAGTTCGTACGATTTTTACTCAGCGCTAACTTTGGCGAGCTTTTATTAATTAGTGGGGTTTTTCTAATTGGCTATCCTATTCCAATTATCCCGCTTCAAATACTTTGGATAAATCTTCTAACCGACGCTTTACCGGCCATAGCACTCGGAGTCGACAGTCCCGACAAAGAAATAATGAAGCGTAAACCTCGCTCACCGAATGAAAATATTTTCCGTGAGCTATTAAGCTTTAGCATTTTTACAGGCTTACTAGCCGCTATAATTTGTTTCTTATTGTTCCTTTATTACTATGAAAAGTATGGAATTGAATATGCAAGAACCATCGTCTTCACAGGTATTGTAATTTTCGAACTGCTATTAGTTTTCTCAGTGCGTTATGAAAAACAGCACTACTTCACAAATTTCTTTTCTAATAAATTATTACTATTCAGCATTTTCTTTAGTTTATTACTTCAAATTATGGCAATATACCTTCCTGTCTTTCAGGAAATCTTCAAAACGGTTCCATTAAATCTTGAAGATTGGCGAAACATAATATTAGCAACAAGTAGCGGTATAGTTATTATTGAAATCTGGAAATTATGTACATCCAAATCAAAGTAATACCGAAAAGTCGTGAAACTGCATTCATGGAAAAAATGGACGATGAAACTTATAAAGTTCGCATCAAATCAGCACCAGAAAAAGGCCGCGCAAATAATGAATTAATAGAATTTCTCTCAGTCGAACTCAAAATCTCAAAAGACTCAATCAAAATAATTTCCGGACACACAGATCCAAGAAAACTTCTTAAAATCCCTGATAATACAGAAATTCCATGGTAGTAGCTGCAAAAAAATCTCTCGGCCAAAACTTCCTCAAAGACGCTTCGATTTTAAAGAAAATTATCGATGCTGCTGAAATTTCACCTACCGATACAATTTTAGAAATTGGCCCTGGAAAAGCAGCACTCACAACGGAACTTTTAAAAGTCGCCGGTGAAGTTATCGCTGTAGAACTCGACCAAAGACTTATTCCTCTTTTGCGAGTCGAATTTTGCCATCACAGAAACTTCAAATTGGTTCACGGCGACGCACTCAAATTCACTCCTCCAAGTACACCATACAAAATCGTGGCAAACATCCCATATTACATAACTTCTCCCCTCTTAAACCATTTCCTGTTAGAGCAATTCCAATCAGGAAATCCGCCTGAAATGATTGTCTTCATGGTGCAAAAAGAAGTCGCCGATAAAATAATCGCGAAGAGAGAAAAAGATTCAGTACTATCAATGGAAGTTAAAATTTTCGGCGAACCGGAAATAGTAACTTACGTTCCTAAAGAAGCCTTCGAACCTCGCCCAAAAGTTGACTCCGCTGTAATAAAAATTCGCGTTTACGATAAGCCAAAATTCACTGGTGACCTGAAAAAACTAATCTGGCTGATGCATATCTCCTTCTCACAAAAACGTAAAAAACTAGTCAACAATCTCGAAGGCCCCCTCAAAATCAACAAAGATGAAATCCGCAAAATTCTCACGAGCTGCGAAATCAATACGGATGTTCGAGCAGAAGATTTAACACTTGAGGAATGGCAGAAGTTGTTTAACGAACTACATTCAAATCCTCATTCATTTTAATCACGGCATCTCTCGCCGCCTCTGCATAATCAACGCCATTTGAAGCAAAAATTATTCCTCGAGAATTATTCACAATCGCTCCAAATCCATCTTCATCAAAACAAGGTGCAACATCTTCAGCACCTCCACCCTGTGCTCCATAACCTGGCACAAGCAAGAAAGTACTTGGCATAATTTTTCTCAAAGTTTCAGCTTCTTTTTTTGAATTTCCTGCAACCACGGCACCCACATTACTATAGCCGAATTCGCCCAAATCTTCAGATCCCCAAGATTCCACAAAGTGCGCCATCAAGGCCGCAACACTCATTTTTTCATCAACTGTAACTCGCTCCTGCAAATCTCCCGCTGAAGGATTCGATGTCTTCACAAGTACAAAAATTCCCTTCTCTCCGTGATTCGAAGCTTCAATAAATGGCTTAATACCGTCGTAGCCAAGATAAGGAGTCACTGTTACAGCATCAGCATCATAAACTGCTATTTTCTCGCCAAATAATTCTGTTTTTCCGATAAAAGCCTTTGCATAAGCCTCAGCCGTTGAGCCAATATCATTTCTTTTCGCATCTGCGATTACAATCAAACCCGCCTCTTTTGCATATTTACAAGTTTCTTCAAAAGCCCAAATTCCCTGAAATCCATATTCTTCATAAAATGCGATTTGCACTTTCACACAAGGAACTAAATCTTTCACCGCATCAATTATTCCCTTATTAAAAACCAAAAATGCATTTGCAACCGCAGTAAAAGTATCACCATGAATTTCCCTTTGTTCATTTACGATAAAAGCAGGAAGTTGCGCCAGCCGAGGATCAAGCCCAACACAAACCGCGCTATTTTTCTTTTTCATTTCGGCAATGAGATGATCTGCGAAGTGCATAATTATCGGCATATTAGCGAATTTGCCTAGCATTTACAACCAAAGCTTCTTCACTGAGTTCCCTCAAGGATTTAAGATTTCTATGAATGATATCCAAATCCGCTCGAAGTAATTTCTCAGATTCCTTACGCCGCATTTTGAGTTGTTTTTCACATTTTTGTGCGATGATACCCAGTATATCTTTCTCTGCAGACAAAAAAGCTTGAGGCATAGATGCATGAAAATGCCATTGAGAAATATTACTAATAATTCTCTCCATCTCAGAAGCATACTCATGACCACCTTTAAAACCTGAAGCTTCAATATGATTAGATATTATTAATTTTTCCTCATCAGTTAAAATTAAATTGAGTTTCTCCAGTTCTAAATATAATTCATCAATTTTAAAATCCGGATACTCTATAAGTTTGAAGCAAAGTGTTCTGATTGCATAATCGAATCTAATTTTATCAGTAGAAAAAACTTTTATTTTCTCCAAGGAACCAAGTTCATCTTTAAACCCAGCAATAGAATTCCCATAGCCATGGTCGCATCTGTCTGAAAATCTACCACTAAAAGCGGTAATAGATTTTTCATCTTCAATAATTTTAAGATTTTTCAAAGTCATCTCAGTTGCAAATTCTGTATCTTCACCAAAACCTACCCAAGAGAATTGCACTTTTTTGTAAACTGAAGCTCTAAAATTCGTATCACAGCCCCAAAACGAAAGTCTTCGAGCTCTGTAAAGTTGTTTTTTGAAAATAGGATGTTTTTCCACTAATCGTTTCCCACGCAAATATGAACCAATTTGTTCAAGTATATGAGTATAATCTGCGTATATATCGGATAGCTTTAAAGCCCACTTATTTTCTTTTACAGATTGCAAATCATCTCCAAAATCAATTGCAGAAAATTCCATATGCTGAACTGTAATACCATGAACCTTAGGTTGATCTCGCAATATATTAATAATTGATGAAATTTTCGCTGAATTGAAATACGAATCAGCATCAGTATTTAAAACAGGACAACCTTTATCAGAAAGACATGGAATTGCATGCCAAACTCCTACATGCCTGGCATTACCAACATTAGAATATTTCGGTATGGCAGAACCTTCCCACCTATTAATCTCTCTAATTTTCATACCTGAATCCAAAAACTCCTCTGCTGCTCTTTGCTCAGAAATTTCTACATCTCCAAATTCAGCTTTGAAAATAGCAGGATCCATTTTACTTATCACTTTCCTAGGCTGTTTTGAAAGATCACCAGGCATTTTCCTTTCCTGCAAACTTCTAATTACCTCTGCAGTTTCTCTATTCGAATGAGTTACTTCCTCAACAGCATTTCGCGTTTGATTAATCACCACAAAAATACCGATTTTACTTTGCTCTACTCCTGTCGATCTTCCAATTGAAGCAAGTGTGTGCAAAATACTTTTACCTTCCTTGTGGGCCGGAATCACAACAGCAGCATCTAAATTCTTCATAAAACTGTAAAATAAGTGCGGATTTTAACAGATTTACCACATATATGCAAGCATGACTGTTGTCAGGCCTCCGACAACAGGAAAAATTTGTTAGTTTTTCCTAAATCAAACCTGAAAATTGATCGGCGGCAAATAATTAGACTTTGTAAAATTCGACCATATAACAAATAGTCATACAATTGTCATATATTTGATAACAATTTGTCATATGCCATCAGTTTTACTAAGAATAAATGCCGAGCAGGAAAAAGAAATTTACGAATTAATGGCTCTTGAAGGATTCAGCAACAAATCGGCATTTTTCCGATTCTTGATTAAATTCTACAAATACCAAAATGCACCTGATATGAGAAAATTAGAGAAAGCCACAATCGCCTTAGAAAAAATTGCAAGAAAGCTTAGTCCAGAACCTGAATTATCCGCGCATGAAATGGCAGTTCAAAAAACTATGGAAGAAATGGGCATGTAACAAACTACAACCCATGCTTGCCCGCCCAAGCCGCAGGATCATTTCTAAAATCCATCAACAACTCTACTTTTGCGGAATCTAAACCGGACTCCTGCAAAATCACCGAATAGTTCGTAATTGTCGAAACTTTCACACCTGCCGCCTTGTAAACCTCAGCCGCTGAGCTAAGCTCGTAAGTATTTATAGCAAAAACACTATCAACAATTGCCCCGCCTTCATCTCGTAAAGCCGCAATAGCAGAAATACTACTTTTCCCGGTCGAGATATGATCTTCAATCAAAGCAACTTTTTGACCTGGCAAAAGCATTCCCTCGATTCGTTTTTTAGTACCGTGTTCCTTCGCCTCACTGCGAATATAAATCATCGGCTTCTTCATTTTTTCCGCAATCCAAGCCGCCCAAGGAATTCCGGCAGTCGCTGTTCCGGCGATAACTTCCACATCTAACGGAATCATTTCCACAAAAGCCGCGACAATTTCATCACGCGCAGCCACATCTGAAATGAGTGCTCGTAAATCACAATAAACAGGAGATTTAATCCCACTTGTCCAAGTGAAAAGTGGATCCAAAGAGACTTTGAATGCACCTGCTTTTAGCAAATATCCTGCGACTTTTTTTGAGTAATCCATATTTTAAAAATTAATTTTTTTACCTAAATTATTTCTGTGATATTTACCAAAATCTTCTATCTTCAAAACCTCAGCCAAATCCATCACTGGTCCTGCAACACAAGTCGGCACTCCGCTTCCATCCACACAGCAATTTCCACAAACTCCAAAGCCACATTTCATGTAACGCTCCATAGAAATCTGCGCATCAATTCCGGCCTCCTTCGCCATCATCGCCGCCTTGTACATCATAATTTCAGGACCAACTGTGTAGACACAGTCAATGCCTCCACTGGCCAAAACCGTCTTTAAAACTTCGGTATTATAGCCTTTCGATCCAACACTTCCGTCATCAGTCGCAATGTGCAAAGTCACGTTCTCAAGCTTCGAAATTCTATCTGTATAAAGTAAATAATTTTTACTTCTCGCTCCCACAATAAAATCAATCTGACTGTCTTTTGCAGACTTGGCAAAAAAGTACAAAGGAGCTGCCCCATACCCACCGCCCAAAAATGCCATTCTTTTCGCAACTTTAAATTTCGATCCGAACGGACCTCGAATTCCAACTTTATCACCCACTTTTAAATCGTGCATTTTTCGTGAAAAATCCCCAACCGCCGCGATCGCCAAATGCAATTCATGACCATCATCATAAGCCACAGAAAATGGTTTTTCATCAACACGAGGAATCCAAACATTCACAAATTGCCCTGGCTCAGCGCCAACCGTGATATCCAAAACAAAAGTTTTTACGATTTCATTTTCTTGCAAAATCGCCTTCACTCGCGCCATTCTTGGAATTGTATCAAGCATGAACTTTTCCGATTAAATCTTGAATTTTTTTGACTCCGTTCGCGTCGCACCATTCGTCCATCTCAGCCACAATTTTTCCAAAAACATCTTGGCCTCGATACCAAACTGCAGATCCAACACCAACTAAAGTCGCACCTGCCATCATCATTTCAATCGCATCACGACCTGTTAAAACTCCACCAGTTCCAACAATCGGACATTTCAAATTCTTGTAAATATCGTACACATATTTAACCGCGAGCGGCTTGATTGCAGGGCCACTAAGCCCGCCAGATTTGTTCGCCAAAATCGGCTGAGCGGAATCAATATCAATGGCCATTCCAGGCCCAACAGTATTGATTGCCGTCACTCCATCAGCTCCTGCATCCATCACCGACTTCGCTATCGAAACAATATTTTCAACATTCGGTGAAAGTTTCACAATCAGCGGAATTTGCCCGACAATCGATCGCACTCGCCGCGTAACTTCTGCAGATTTCGAAATCGAGCAAGCCATCGGTTTTCCAAGTTCATCTTCAACATTTGGGCAAGAAATATTTATTTCAATAATATCCGGATTCATCAAAACAACCGCTCTTGCAATAGCCTCATAATCATCCATGACTCCTCCAACAATATTTGCAATTAGTGGTGCTGAAACCGCTTTTCTATATCGCGCAATTTCTTCAGCTGCTTTTTCCGGTCCACCATCAGGAATTCCCACCGCATTCAACATCCAGTTTTGGGTCGAAATTATTGTTGGATTCGCATGCCCCAAATGTTCATGTGGCCAGAGTGATTTTGTCGTCACCCCACCAGCCCCATTTCTCACAACTTGCGCCATTGAATCTCCGGTTACACCCAAAATACCTGAGGCGAGAACGATTGGGTTCTTGAATTTTACGCCGCAGAATTCTACCGATAGGTCAGCCATTTGTGTTGTTTAGCTAGCCTATTAAAACATTGATACGATTTTTTGGGAAGAGAAATTCAAGAAAACAACAGATCAACAACCTGATGCCGATTGCAGGAATAATTCAGGACTTATTCAGCTTTCAAGCCTAATTTTAGATTGTTCGGCAGCGTGGGGACAGTGGTTGGTTCACAAACCGGACTTGTCATTCTGGTCTCAGGGGTTCAAATCCCCTTGTCTCCACCACCCGAACACGACACATTTAAAAGGACCCTTATGAGGTCCTTTTAGTGTAGCAGTGTGCCACAACCAGACTTGTCTAAGTCACTATATTATATAAATAAAAATTTGTACATTGAGATAAAACCATTTATACCATCAGCATGGAAATTCTCAGAACATTTGTATTTTTCACCGGCGGTTTTGTGGCAGCACTTTACGCATCAAGCGTTGGTGGATTAGCATTTATTGTACTTCCACTTCTACTACTTTTCGGTCTTCCAATAAAAGAAGCGATTGGTACAGGAAGAATAGTTGCAGCCGCTATGAGCGGCGTAGCGCTTTTAAGATATTCACAGAAAGAAAAAATCCATTTTAAGACAGCAATTCCCGTCGCAATTTTATTTACCATTTGCTCATATTTTGGGACTTTTGCTTTAAAATATCTCACAAATGAAGAGATGAAATATTTGGCAGTTGGCGCGATGATTACCGCCATATTTTTAAATATTTTTTCAGAAAAATTACATGTGGCCGGCAAGAAAAACCTCACGATTGTGATTTTATTTATTTCTATCGTTGGTCTTTACACAGGTGCATTTGGCATGGGAGCGGGAGCAATTTTAATCTTTGCTCCAATCATGCTAGGCTACACATTTCGAGAAGCAATCGGCATAAATCAAAGTGCAATTTTCCTAAGTTGCCTCGTGACATCGCTAGTATTTTTCAAAGACGGCCTAATCAATTTAAATTTCGCAGCCCCATTAATTCTAGGAGTCAGCGCAGGCAGTTGGGTCGGAATTTCTTGGAGCCTAAAAAAAGGCGACAAATATATAAAAATCCGGGATATAGGGAAAAACTGGTTGCTATTTATGTTTAGTTTTGGCTTATGTAAGCTGTTAAATAGAGTTTATCTTTTTATGTACGAATCTATGTCTAAAAAAAGGCTTGTGTCTGCGGTTCAGTAAAAGTGAAAAAACATGGCAGAAGGA